>NZ_JAMMIN010000005.1:7928-508814 GCF_051702785.1 Salmonella sp. NW722 | reverse complement strand
GGCGGGCGGTGATAGAGCGCAGTATCCGGCTGGCGCAGGAGAAATAAGACCCTGACGGCCCGGTGGCGTGGCGCCACTGGGCCTGGCTTGTTACTGCATTCCGCGTGTTTGTAAAAATAGAATGGTCGCCGCGACGCGCGAGCGCACGTTTAGTTTGCGAAGTAGATTACGAATGTGCACCTTAACCGTCTGCTCAGAAATATTCAGTACTGACGCAATCTGTTTGTTAGAAAGCCCCTGCGCCAGCTCATGCAAGACATCTAACTCTCGTTCGGTCAGGATACTAAAGGGATCTTCCTGCGCGCCAAACCGTTCGCGCTCACGCAGATATTCATTGACCCGATCGCTAAAGACTTTACCGCCGTTAGCGCCTTTGCGAATGGCCTCCAGCAGCACTTCCGGATCGCTATCTTTGAGCAGATAACCGTCGGCGCCGGCGTCGATCAGCGCGTAGATGTCGCTGGCGGAATCCGAGACGGTAAGAATAATAATTTGCGCCGTCACACCATCCCGGCGTAGCGCGTTCAGGGTATCTAACCCGCTCAGACCTTTCATATTCAGATCCAGCAGGATCAGATCGGGCTCAATGCGATTCGCCAGATCGATCGCACTCGCCCCGTCACCCGCTTCGGCAACGACATAAAAAGCCGGGTCCAGTTCCAGTAATTGACGAATACCTCGCCGCATAAGTGGATGGTCGTCCACAATAAGCACCTGAAAAGGTGTTACTTCAGGCATGCTATATCTCCTGAGTTTTATTAGAATGATTATTGTTTTCAGCGCGGAAATCGTCCAGATTTGCCACATTGTCAAGCGCGTAAATTTTACCCTAATTAGTGCATGGGTAAGTAGTAAAACCTGTGACAGGCTAGTAATTAGCTGAACGATAGAAAGGATAAAACAACCCGTTGTGAGAGAAAACAGAATACTCTCTAAAGTTGAATACTGGTCTGGACGCTTTTTTCGGACAATGTGACATAACAGAAGTGTGGCATATGTTGCTGCGCCCTTGCACCCGTAAGTCCAGACTATCTTTACTGGCAGGAAATTCCTTATTAAAAGTCATAGCGTCTAAAACTTTTCATTATTAACAAATTATTTTAACTGAATTTATTTATGGTTTTATTAATGTCAATGAAATACATCTGAGCAGAACGAATAAACCGCGACATCTGTTAAATTAAATATTAAGTCAATAGCAGAGGTATTTTTATGCGATAAAGAGATTCTGACGATATTCTTATCATAAATGAAAATGTGGTCAGGAATGAGAGTCATTCACTTATAACTTATCCTGGATGTGCTTGAACAACACTCGCGGCGTTTTGAGCACCCGTTGGGGCGACTCAAGGGGAGAGCGTAGTGAGTATGTTTTGATTTCTGCACACAGTCCATGTCCAGCCTGTTTGCATCAAAAATGCTGGTTGGAGTAATTATGAAAATAATATTAATACTGGATGCTATAGCAGCCGTTTCTGTGAGCGTAAGCGTGGCGTAGAAAATTTTAAATATGTTAGCCGGTTAAAAATAACTATTGACATTGAAATGGTGGTGGAGTGTATATGAAGAGAATATTTATATATATATTATTACTTTGTGCATTCGCATGTTCTGCTAATGATAATGTTTTTTTTGGCAAGGGCAACAAGCATCAGATCTCTTTTGCTGCGGGAGAAAGTATAAGAAGAGGAGGGGTTGAGCACTTATATACGGCATTTCTGACATACAGTGAACCCAGCGATTTTTTCTTTTTACAGGCAAGAAATAATCTGGAGTTAGGAGGATTTAAGGCTAAGGGTAGCGATGATTGCAGTAAACATTCTGGCAGCGTTCCCTGCAATAAATATAACCAGGGCGTATTGGGTATCTCGAAGGATGTGGCGCTGGTTCATTTCGCTGGCATCTATACCGGTATTGGTCTGGGGGCTTATATAAAATCTAAGTCGCGAGATGATATGCGTGTCAATTCTGCATTTACCTTTGGAGAAAAAGCGTTTCTTGGCTGGAACTTTGGGGCTTTTTCTACAGAAGCTTATATCCGGCATTTCTCGAATGGATCACTCACGGATAAAAATTCAGGGCATAATTTTGTAGGTGCTTCAATTAGTTATAATTTCTGAAGTTGAATAACAATTAGCGAGTTGCTGGCTGAAGGAGTAATTAATCACCGTACGTTGTCTACAAAAACGTGTTGTGACTAGCCGATCATTATCGGCCCTATGGCGACAGGGAGGCTAATTGTTAGTGACAAAGAAGTGGTAGGCCGTTTACCTTACCAGAACGTTTTATTATTGCTGCGACAGATTGCTTACTCATTTACCTGCCACTGCAAACATTTCTTCCAGCATAGGGTGTAGATGCGCTTTTTCTGTTTTAGTACAAACATGGTTTACGTTATTTGCCTGCATTGACTTTACGTTGACCACTGCACGGGAAAGGTGTCCGATCAGTTTATGCAAAATCAGTTCATGCAAAATAACGTCTCTGGCATCAGCTAACTTTTTAATTGTAGGCATAAAAAAACCAGCCCTGAGAGGCTGGTTTTTAAGGGGAATTTTGGTCGGCACGAGAGGATTTGAACCTCCGACCCCCGACACCCCATGACGGTGCGCTACCAGGCTGCGCTACGTGCCGACTTGTGGGTGCTAATACTACCTCTTTCCAACGCGAATGCAAGGGGAAACGGTGCTAACTGATTTATAATTAATCAGTTAGCGATAAAACGTTTCTCTTCTGTTAGCACTTGCAGCAGCAGACTGAGCTGCGGCTTCTGATCTTTGATCTTCTCGCCGTGTAAGTCATAGGTCTGATAGTGACCGTTATTATTGAGCACCAGAGTCATTTGCGGCGTCGTGATTGCCAGCGTACTGCCGTCTGCCGCCGTTACCCAGTTATGACGACGTGGAACGGTAAAGATGTCCTGGCCCTGTGAATATTCGTTCGCTGGCGTGCTGACATGTAACAGGCGTTGCATCAACGTGGTCATCACATCGGTATGATCGGTAAGCACATTAATACGCTGCGCAGGCGTCCCCGGCCAGTGGATCACCAGCGGTACTTGCAGATGACCTTGCGACCAGTCGAAGCGATTTTCTTCCGGCGTCAACGGTATTCCGCGTCCTGCAGTAATGATCACGACGGTATTGTCGAATTTACCGGCCTCTCGCAGCGCGTTCAGAACCCGATTGATTTGCGCATCCACGTCGCTGGCGGCGCTGGCGTAACGCTTAACAAAATTCTTCTGATTACTGTCATCAATGTTAGTACCGTTAAACGATACCCATGAGAACCAGCGGTTATCTTCCTGTGCGTAGCGCCCAAGCCAGTCTATCCACTGGCTGGCCGTTTGCGCATCAGACTGCGTCTGCGCTGTTGGCATCGAGAAATCGGACAGTAATGCCTGACGATAAAGCGGGCTGGCGAAGCCATCCGAAGAAAACAGTCCCAGTTGGTAGCCTTGCTGATTCAACGCGGTAATGAGCGCCGCAGGGGTTCTGGTGGATAACACGCCATCCATATAGCCTGGCGATATGCCATAGAACAGGCCGAAAATACCGTTATCAGTGGTATTCCCTGAACTCATATGACGGGTGAAGTCGATGTTTTGCTCGGCAAATGTAGCCAGCTCCGGCATCTGCTTCTCAAAGCGAGAATAGTTCAGGCCGTCTACGGTAATGAGCAGCACATTCTGACCGGTGCCCATATCGCGATAGTGCAAATTGCTGAGCGGGTACTGAACGGAGACCGCTTCCGGATTGCCTTGCTCTACCAGACGGCGCTGATATTCCTGCGCATCCAGCAGACCGTGTTTTTCAAGAAAACGTCGCGCCGTCATCGGATAAGAGAGCGGCAGGTTTGCCCGCTGCATGGTAATCGGCCGGTAAAAATTAGCGTCTGCCCAGATGTAGATAAGATGCGATGCGATAAAGGAGACGAAAAAGAATGCCGCAAGCGGCCTTGCGAAATGGCGACGGCGCGTGAGACTGCGCAGCTTTTGCCAACTCCATGTCGCAAATAGCATCTCAATCAATAAGATAACCGGCACGCTAATAAACATAAGCTGCCAGTCGCGCGCCATTTCGTTCTGGTCAGGGTTGATGACCAGCTCCCAGACAATGGGATTAAGATGCAGGTGAAAACGGGTAAAGACTTCGCTGTCGATAAGCAACAACGTCATACCCGCGGTCGCCAGAATGGCTGATAAAAACCGCATCAGCCGCTGGGACATCACGATAAACGTGAGCGGAAAAAGAATAAGCAAATAGGTGGCGAACACCAGAAAGCTAAAGTGCCCGACAATGCTCAGGTAGGAGTATATGCGACCCGCAAGCGTTGTCGGCCAGTCGGCGACAAACAGGTAACGGCTGCCGAGCAACGTAGCCAACAGTATATTGAACAGAGCGAACCAGTGCCCCCAGCTAACCATCTGGGAGACTTTTTCACGGTAGCGCTGACGATGAGTTACCATACCTGTCGCTTGTTTCTCCGGAGTCGGCTTTTTAGTGCGCGTTGTCTTCGCTAATCGAAGACTGCAAGGCGCGGGCAAAAGAGTTCGCAATCGCCTGGCGTTGAGCCGGCGCAACGCTGGTGTTGATAAGGTTGGTGACCATATTTCCCAGCACCATCAGGGAAAGATCGGTCGGCGCCTTATGTTTTTCCAGTACACTGAGCAGTTCGCTCAGCAGTTGTTCAACATGTTCATCACTATAGCGGGAGAGTTGTGGCATAAATCAAAATCTGTTTGTTCATGAAAGGGCAACATATTACCGTAGCAACAGTTTTTTTTCTGCATTTTTATCCCCTAAATCATTCGCGTTACGGATAACGCCTGAAATGACAGGGCGATTGCTTGCGTCTTCCGGCAGGCGGTGGTTGAATACCGCCCGGTCTTAAAGGAGAGTTTATCATGAGTCTGGATATCAACCAGATTGCCCTGCACCAGCTTATCAAGCGCGATGAGCAAAATCTTGAGCTGGTCTTGCGCGATTCATTGCTGGAGCCGACAACCACCGTTGTCGAGATGGTGGCTGAACTGCATCGGGTCTATAGCGCCAAGAATAAGGCGTATGGCCTGTTTAATGAAGAGAGTGAACTGGCGCAAGCGCTGCGGTTGCAACGTCAGGGGGAAGAAGATTTTCTTGCCTTTAGCCGGGCGGCGACCGGACGCCTGCGTGACGAACTGGCGAAATATCCCTTTGCGGACGGCGGCATTGTATTGTTCTGCCATTATCGCTACCTGGCGGTGGAGTATCTGCTGGTTACGGTACTGAACAACCTGAGTAGTATGCGGGTCAATGAAAATCTGGACATTAACCCGACGCATTATCTTGATATCAACCATGCGGATATCGTGGCGCGTATCGATCTTACCGAGTGGGAAACTAATCCGCAATCGACCCGCTATCTGACGTTCCTGAAAGGTCGGGTAGGGCGCAAGGTCGCTGACTTCTTTATGGATTTCCTCGGCGCCAGCGAAGGGTTGAACGCCAAAGCGCAGAATCGCGGCCTGTTGCAGGCAGTGGATGATTTCACCGCAGAAGCGCAGTTGGATAAAGCGGAACGTCAGAACGTGCGTCAGCAGGTGTACAGCTACTGCAACGAGCAGTTACAAGCCGGGGAAGAGATTGAGCTGGAATCGCTGTCTAAAGAGCTTTCCGGCGTCAGTGAAGTCAGCTTCAGCGAATTTACCGCCGAAAAAGGCTATGAGCTGGAAGAGAGCTTCCCGGCGGATCGCAGTACGCTGCGCCAGCTAACCAAATATGCCGGCAGCGGCGGCGGGTTAACGATTAACTTTGATGCGATGCTGCTGGGCGAGCGGATTTTCTGGGACCCGGCGACCGATACCCTGACTATCAAAGGGACGCCGCCGAATCTGCGCGATCAGTTGCAGCGACGCACGTCGGGCGGGAAATAAAGGCATACGACATAAAAGGACGCTGTAGTGAGTAAAGGAATACGTCAGAAGCCGCCTGTTAATTTCAGTTTATTTCGGCAGGTTTTGTATGCGCACATTGTCGCATTTTTGATGATGTTGGTGCTCGGGATGGTGTTCACCGTTCTCTCGTTGGTACTGTTTTATACTTATGGCGCCAACTGGTTACTGAGCTTGTTCATATGCCCGCTGTTCTTGTTAAGTGGTTTATTCATTACTGGATTTGCTTTTAAATCAACCTGGTCCAGCATACGTTACTATTACGACAAGGGGCAGTTGAAACGGTATGGACTCAATCTTGATGCAACTTTGACGCATAAAGAGAAGGTGGAAATACGCATCGATAATGCAAAGCGTCAAGTGCGTGTAGATGAACTGGAGCTCCATGTCTTATTTGATTTTCAGTTTGATAGCAAGACATGGAGCTGCGGCGACTTACTGACCAATGAAAAGGTATTTGATGCGTTGAATGACGGGCAAACGATACCAATACGAATTTTGCCATGGAAACCAGAAAGTGCCAGCGTTCGTCAACGGGCATTATTCAATCGGCTTAAAGGTATGAATACCGCGGCGGAAACTACAGATCCTCGATTAGGGGAGGCGCTAATTGAATATGGCGAGGTGTAAGAAAGCAGAAAAGCAAAGTGGGTTCTCGTTGCTTTGCATGTCGTCAAATTCAATTAAACGCATAAAAAAACCCCGCCGGGGCGGGGTTTTTCTTCAACTTCCAGGCGATTACGCGCGAACGAAGTCGATGTGAGTCAGCTTCGGTTTGTAAGCGTGACGCTGTACAGCCTGAGCTTTAACTTTTACTTCTTTACCGTCAACAACGAGGGTCAGAACTTCGCTGTAGAATTCAGCTTTAGCTTGCATGTTCATCACCTGGTCGTGGTCCAGTTCGATAGCAATCGGGGCTTCAGAACCGCCGTAGATGATTGCCGGGAACTTGTTAGCGGCGCGCAGGCGGCGGCTCGCACCCTTACCCTGCTCTTTACGTACTTCTGCGTTGATAGTAAACATTTAAATCTCTCTTTAATAATTCCTGCTACAGGCGACCCAGCAACAGGTAAGTGATCTGCTTTGCGTATGCAAAGGCGGGCGGGATTCTATACTCAAATCGCCGTTACATCAATGAAAAGTACAATTAACCACGTAATTCGTGCGCCCGGCGGAAGCGGCCTTCATAGTCGAACACTTTTTCACGCACCTGCCAGTACTGGCCTTTCATCCGCGCGACCACAAAATCGGGATGCCGCAACAGCGCCTGCTGCGCGACAATATCCGCCGCCGTGATCCAGCGTAAAGGAACGCCGGGCGTGCGGGTATGCGGGCGAATAAATAGCTGTTCGGAAGCGGTACGCTGGGCGGGCGTGTGCAAGCGGAAGCGCTCACTGACATCCGCACCGTCCTCGTCATAGTAAGTGATTTTCAGCCATTCGCCTTTCTCATCCTGCCCATGCTGCATCGTCATTCCGCTACAGCGCAGGACTAACGCATCCTTGAGCCTGAGCGCCGCTTTTAACATATCGTCCGGGTCGACCAGAATGGCGTCACATTCCCGGCAGCGTCGGGCGGCAATATCGTTTTCGGCATTACACTGCGGGCAGTTTTTGAAGCGAAAGCGAAAATCGCACTGCTCGCGATGGCCGTCGTCATCCTCAAACCAGCCCTGGCAGCGACGGCCAAAGTGTTCAATCAGCGTGCCGTCGGCAGTGGTTTTCCCCCAGAAGGTGTTGGCAAAGCCGCAGGCCGGGCAAAATACCTGGACAGGGACGTTATCGCTTTTTCCCTTCGGGCTACCGACCTCGGGGGCATACAGGTCGTGCGGGTTGCCAGCGTAATCAAGAATCAGGCAATCGGTCTTTCCCGGCGCAAGGCGCAGACCACGCCCGACAATTTGTTGGTAAAGACTAACTGACTCGGTGGGACGTAGAATCGCGATGAGATCAACGTGTGGGGCGTCAAAGCCGGTGGTCAGCACCGAGACGTTAACCAGATAGCGAAAACGCTGCGCCTTGAAATTATCAATCAGCGCATCGCGCTCGGGCCCTGGCGTATCGCCGGTAATCAGCGCCGCGTCTTCCGCCGGAAGCAGACCGACAATCTCTTTCGCATGTTCGACCGTGGCGGCGAAAATCATCACGCCTTTGCGCGTTTGCGCAAATTCCATAATCTGGCTGATGATGTGCGGCGTAATCCGCTGCTGCTTTTTCAGCTCGCGGTTCAGGTCGGCTTCGCTGAACAGCCCATTGCTTTGGGCCTGCAGGCGGCTGAAATCGTATTGGACCACTGGCATATCAAGCCGCTCAGGCGGCGTCAGATAGCCGTGTTTAATCATATAGCGCAGCGGCAGTTCATAAATACAGTCGCGAAATAGAGCGTTGTCGTTGCCGCGCACCATACCGTGATAATGAAATTGATAAATCCAGCCTTTTCCGAGGCGAAAAGGCGTGGCGGTGAGCCCAAGCAGACGTAAGTGAGGATTAACTTTACTCAGGTGAGTGAGGATTTGCTGATACTGACTGTCTTCATCGTCACCGATGCGGTGGCATTCATCGACAATCAACAGCGAAAACTCCTCCTGGAAGGCGTCAAGATTACGCGCCACCGACTGTACGCTGCCGAACACGACTTTGCCCTGACTCTCTTTACGTTTGAGTCCGGCGGCGAAAATATCCGCTTCCAGCCCCAGCGCGCAATATTTGGCGTGGTTCTGCGCGACCAGCTCTTTCACATGCGCCAGCACCAGTACCCGTCCGCGGGCGACGCGCGCCAGTTCGGCGATCACCAGGCTTTTACCTGCGCCGGTCGGCAGAACAATCACGGCGGGCGTACGGTGGCGGCGAAAGTGGTTGAGCGTGGCGTCTACGGCTTCTTGCTGGTAGGGGCGGAGTGTAAAAATCATGGTCTCACTACGTTAAACGGTTCCGGGAATAGTATGCCATGAATCATTTCCCTTGAGGGATATAGTTAGCCCGCTATACTGAGCGGATAGCAATTCCCTTTTTTCGGGTAGAATGCCCGATTTCCGTATTATTACAGGCTAAATCACACACATGCGACTTGATAAATTTATCGCTCAGCAGCTTGGCGTCAGCCGCGCTATTGCCGGGCGTGAAATTCGTGGTAACCGCGTTACCGTCGATGGCGACATCATTAAAAATGCGGCCTTCAAACTGCTCCCGGAACATGCGGTTGCGTATGACGGCAATCCCTTAGCGCAGCAACACGGGCCACGCTATTTTATGCTTAACAAGCCGCAGGGATACGTTTGTTCAACCGATGATCCCGATCATCCAACAGTGCTGTATTTCCTGGATGAGCCGGTGGCGTATAAGCTGCATGCCGCAGGACGTCTGGATATCGATACTACCGGTCTGGTGTTAATGACAGATGACGGTCAGTGGTCGCACCGCATTACGTCGCCGCGCCATCACTGTGAAAAAACCTATCTGGTGACCCTGGAGTCGCCGGTGGCCGACGATACGGCAGCGCAATTTGCGAAAGGCGTGCAGTTGCATAATGAAAAAGATCTCACTAAACCCGCTACGCTGGAGGTGATAACACCTGTGCAGGTCCGTCTGACCATCAGCGAAGGCCGTTATCATCAGGTGAAGCGGATGTTTGCCGCAGTAGGCAATCGCGTTGTGGAACTGCACCGCGAACGGATTGGCGCCATTACGCTGGATGAGAATCTGGCTCCCGGCGAGTATCGCCCGTTGACTGAAGAAGAAATCGCCAGCGTCGGCTAACTATCTCGTTAAATTCAGGAGTTCGATGTGACCACCCGGCAGCACTCTTCCTTTGCCATTGTCTTTATCCTTGGCCTGTTGGCCATGTTAATGCCGCTGTCGATTGATATGTATCTTCCAGCGCTGCCGGTGATTTCTGCGCAATTCGGCGTGCCTGCCGGTAGCGCGCAGATGACGCTCAGTACCTATATTCTGGGGTTTGCGCTGGGTCAGCTTATCTATGGACCGATGGCGGATAGCCTCGGGCGTAAGCCGGTCATCCTGGGCGGGACGCTGGTATTTGCCGCGGCGGCGGTCGCCTGTGCGTTGGCGCAGACTATCGATCAACTGATCGTGATGCGTTTTTTCCACGGTTTGGCGGCCGCGGCGGCAAGCGTCGTCATCAATGCGCTGATGCGGGATATTTATCCAAAGGAAGAGTTTTCGCGCATGATGTCATTTGTCATGCTGGTCACTACGATAGCGCCGTTAATGGCGCCCATTGTCGGCGGCTGGGTGTTGGTATGGTTAAGCTGGCACTATATCTTCTGGATACTGGCCATTGCGGCGATTCTGGCGTCAGTCATGATCTTTGCTCTGATTAAAGAGACGCTGCCCGTTGAGCGGCGTCAGCCTTTTCATATTCGTACCACAATAGGTAACTTTGCCGCGTTGTTTCGCCACAAACGCGTACTGAGCTATATGCTGGCGAGCGGGTTTAGTTTTGCCGGTATGTTCTCTTTTTTGAGCGCGGGGCCGTTTGTTTATATCGAAATTAATCATGTTCCGCCGCAGGATTTCGGCTACTACTTCGCGTTGAACATCGTATTTCTGTTTGTGATGACGATTATCAACAGCCGTTTTGTCAGACGGGTAGGGGCGCTAAACATGTTTCGGGCCGGGCTATGGATTCAGTTTGCGATGGCGGTGTGGATGGTTTTCAGCGCGCTGATGGGCATTGGATTCTGGGCGCTGGTGGTCGGCGTTGCGGCGTTTGTCGGCTGTGTGTCGATGGTTTCGTCCAATGCGATGGCGGTCATTTTGGATGAGTTTCCGCATATGGCCGGAACGGCGTCTTCGTTGGCGGGCACTTTCCGCTTTGGTATTGGCGCTATCGTCGGCGCGTTGCTGTCGCTGGCTACCTTTACCAGTGCGTGGCCGATGATTTGGTCGATTGCGCTTTGCGCCGCCTGTTCCATTCTGTTTTATCTCTACGCCAGCCGTCCCAAAAAACGGTGACGGGCGCGCTGTCCCTCAATGGCGCCGAAGAATGCGCAGGCGGCGTTGGGGGACGCTATCCGCTACACGATGGCAAAGCCAAGCGGCTTTCATAGTTGATGTATATCAATTACCAATTCATCATTTTCCTCCTTTATGTTTATTTTATGTAAAATCCATTTATGTAAAAAGTCACATCATTGTAGTTAAAAAGGTTGAGTTAGATCGCAGAAACGGGTACATATAGCCCGCCGCTATCTCCGCGTCGGTAAAACTATTTTAACTCCCGCTTGCTGTAGAGCCACTGACGGAGAGAAGGGCGTTAGCAATCTGTTTAAGGACGGGTTGTCAATGATGTGTTAATATAAATGTAAGTAAATTGTGAAGTAATTGTGCTTCCGGGGAAAGAAAGTGAATACATTACAGCTCTCAATTGTTCACCGTCTGCCGCAAAACTATCGCTGGTCGGCGGGTTTTGCGGGGTCAAAGGTTGAACCGATTCCGCAAAACGGGCAGAGCACCGAGAATAGTCTGGTGGCGCTTAAACTGTTGAGTCCGGCAGGCGATAGCGCGTGGTCAGTGATGCATAAGCTCAGCCAGGCGCTAAGCGATATTGAAGTTCCTTGCTCCGTGCTGGAATGCGAAGGGGAACCGTGCCTGTTCGTTAATCGTCAGGATGAGTTTGCCGCCACCTGTCGGCTGAAAAATTTCGGCGTGGCGATAGCGGAACCTTTTTCTAACAATAATCCTTTTTAGGCGTCAGCTTAACGCGAGTAGCTGACGCGTATAGGCCTGTTGCGGTGCGGTAAACACGCGCTCGCATTGCCCCTGTTCAACCACCTCCCCCTGCCGCAGCACGATAACCTGATGGCACAGCGCGCGTACTACATGCAGATCGTGGCTAATGAAGATATAGGCCAGACGGTGTTTTTGCTGGAGCGATTTCAGGAGGGCAAGAATCTGCGCCTGAACGGTTTTATCCAGCGATGAGGTCGGTTCATCCAGAATAATAAGCGACGGTTTTAAAATCAGCGCCCTGGCGACGGCGATACGTTGACGCTGGCCGCCGGAAAACTCAGCGGGGTAACGATGCCGCGTTTCCGGGTCCAGGCCGACTTCCATCATGACCGCTTTCACCTGCTGTTCGCGCTGCGCGCCTGAAAGCGTAGGCTGGTGGACGCGCAGGCCTTCTTCGATAATTTGCAACACGTTTAAACGCGGGTTTAGCGATGAGTTTGGGTCCTGGAATACGACCTGGATACGGTGGCGAACAGGTAAAAGCTGGCGGCGGTTTAACGTATCCAGCGATTGACCGTCAAATACGATGCGGCCTTCGGAGCGGATAAGCCGTAACAGCGCCAGACCGGTGGTACTTTTTCCCGATCCTGACTCGCCGACCAGACCCAGCGTTTCGCCTGGATGCAGGGTGAAACTGATATTGTTAACCACCACATTA
The DNA here is from genome assembly GCF_051702785.1 of Salmonella sp. NW722. NCBI lineage: Bacteria > Pseudomonadati > Pseudomonadota > Gammaproteobacteria > Enterobacterales > Enterobacteriaceae > Salmonella > Salmonella sp. NW722. The sequence goes on along the minus strand of NZ_JAMMIN010000005.1, from coordinate 496,474 downwards.
TGATCCACGACGCGCTTCAGAATGCCTTTGCGGATCGGGAAGGCGACGCGCAGCCTGTCCACCTCCAGCAACGGCGTCTGCCCGGCGGGGAGCGGAACCGGATCGCCTGTGGGTTCGCTGTTGAGTAGTTTTTGCGTGTACGGATGGGTCGGCGCGGAGAGCAGCGTGTCGGCGCGTTGGTTCTCTACGCACTTGCCGTGTTGCATTACCGCCACCGAATCCGCCAGTTTTTTTACAATGCTGAGGTTATGGGTGATAAACAGCAATCCCATATTGAGCTCGCGCTGGAGTTCCCGCAGTAGAGATAAAATCTGCGCCTGTACGGAGACGTCGAGGGCGGTGGTCGGCTCATCGGCGATCAGTAATTCCGGCCGTGTTAACAGCGCCATGGCTATCATGACGCGCTGGCGTTCGCCGCCGGAAAGCTGATGCGGATAATCGCGCAGACGCTGGCTCGCCTGGCGGATACCGACCCGATCCAGACAACCGATCATCTCCGCCCTTGCCGCCTCCCGACTCATTCCCCGATGGAGCGACAGCACTTCATAGAGCTGTTTTTCCAGCGTATGCAGCGGGTTAAGTGAAACCATCGGTTCCTGAAAAATCATGGCGATTTTATTGCCGCGCACGCCGCGTAGCGTCTGCTCGCTGGCATGAAGCAATGATTCGCCGTGAAAGCGAATATCGCCGGAGAGGTAGACGGCGGGAGGGGTAGGCAAAAGACGCAGAATGGAAAGCGCCGTCACGCTTTTTCCTGACCCGGACTCGCCGACCAGCGCCAGCGTTTCCCCGGCGTTCACCTGTAACGAAATGGCGTTAACGACAGGGCGCACGTGCTGTTGCTGACGGAAACCTACCGATAAATTTTCAATCGCAAGCAATGGAGATGTCATCTTATACCGCCTTAGCAGGATCAAAGGCGTCGCGTACCGCTTCGCCGATAAAAATCAGCAGCGATAGCAGAATGGCGACAGACAGAAAGGCGGCGATCCCCAGCCAGGGAGCCTGTAAGTTGTTTTTCCCCTGTAAAAGAAGTTCGCCGAGAGAAGGGGAGCCAAGCGGCAGACCAAATCCCAGAAAATCCAGCGACGTCAGGGTGGTGATGGAGCTACATAAAATGAACGGTAAAAATGTCAGGGTAGCGACCATCGCATTAGGCAACATATGGCGCAGGATAATGTCACGATCGCTGACGCCAAGCGCCTGCGCGGCGCGGATATAGTCAAAATTGCGGGTCCGTAAAAACTCGGCGCGCACCACGCCCACCAGACTCATCCAGCCAAACAGCACGGTTATGGCCAGCAGCCACCAGAAGTTAGGCTGCACTACGCTGGAAAGTAAAATAATCAGAAACAGGGTCGGCATCCCCGACCAGACTTCGATGAGACGTTGCCCCCATAAATCGACTTTGCCGCCATAATAGCCCTGTAGCGCGCCCGCCAGTACACCCATGACGCTGGAGCAAATCGTTAACATCAGGCCGAATAAAATAGAAATGCGGGTGCCGTACAGGATGCGGGCGAAAACGTCGCCGCCATTCGCATCGGTGCCCAGCCAGTTTTTCGCCGAAGGCGGGGAGGGGAAAGGCTGCGTAGTGGCAAAATTAATGGTATTGGCGCCAAAGCGTACGGGGGCCCACAACACCCAGCCCCGATTCTCAAGCTGTCGTTGTAGCCAGGGGTCCTGATAATCTGCCGTTGTCGCCAGCGGGCCGCCGAAATCGCGCTCGCTGTAATTTTTTACCAGCGGAAAATACCACTGGCCTTCATAGCGCACCAGCAATGGCTTATCGTTAGCAATCAGTTCCGCGCATAAGCTCAGGCTGAACACGACCAGGAAAATCCATAGTGACCAGTAGCCCCGGCGATTATGGCGGAAACGCGCCCAGCGGGCCTGATTGACCGGGCTTAATCGCGGCATTATCGTCCCTCAAAATCAATGCGTGGATCGACCAGCGTATAGGTGATATCGCTCAGGATATTCAGTAATAAGCCAATCAGGGTAAAGATATAAAGCGTACCGAACATCACCGGATAGTCGCGCGAAACGGTTGCTTCATAACCCAGCAGCCCCAGGCCGTTGAGCGAGAACATGACTTCAATTAGCAACGAGCCGGTGAAAAACATACTGATAAAAGTGGCGGGAAACCCGGCGATCACCAGCAGCATGGCGTTACGAAAAACATGTTTCCAGAGAATGTTTTTTTCACTCACGCCCTTAGCGCGAGCGGTAACGACATACTGTTTACGTACCTCGTCGAGAAACGAATTTTTCGTCAGCATCGTCAGGGCGGCAAAACCGCCGATGACGGTCGCCAACACCGGTAGCGTAATATGCCACAAATAATCGGTGATTTTCTGGTACCACGGTAACGTGTCAAAGTTGGCGGAGACCAGGCCACGTAGCGGAAAGATATCGTAGTAACTGCCGCCGGCAAAAAAGACGATTAATAAAATAGCGAACAGAAAGGCGGGGATCGCATAACCAATAATGATAAACGCGCTGCTCCATACATCAAAGCGGCTGCCGTTATGGACGGCTTTGCGGATCCCCAGCGGGATAGACACCAGATAAATAATCAGCGTGCTCCATAATCCCAGAGTAATGGAGACGGGAAGGCTATCTTTGATCAGCGTCAGCACGGATGCGCTGCGAAACAGACTGTCGCCGAAGTCAAAAGAGAGATAGTCCCGTAGCATCTTGAAATAACGCTCATGCAGCGGTTTGTCGAAGCCGTAGCGATGGGTGATCTCCGCGATCACCTCCGGATCGAGTCCCCGGCCGCCGCGATAATGGCTGTCGCTGATATTGCCGACGCCGGTTTGCGCATGACTGGCGCGAACGCCTTCGCCGCTGGCGCCGGGCAACGCGCCGCCCTGGCCAAATTCAATCGCGGCAATCGCCTGATCGACAGGGCCGCCGGGAGCGATCTGCACGATAAAAAAGTTAATGGTAATAATGGCCCATAGCGTGGGGATCACCAGTAACAGACGGCGGATAAGATAGGCGCCCATTGATTCTTACTACCTCCTGGCTGCCGGTAGCTTGGCGGCTTTGTTGACATCATACCACCAGGTATCTAACCCGATGGTATATACCGGGCGAATCGCCGGATGGGAGAATTTATCCCACCAGGCGAGCCTGTCTTGCGCCATATACCACATCGGCAGCATGTAATAGTTCCAGGTCAGCACGCGATCCAGCGCCCGTCCCAGCGGCACCAGTTTCGCTTTATCACCCTGCGCTGCGATAATTTGCGCGATCAGCTTATCCACCACCGGGCTTTGTACGCCGGGAGCGTTATAACTGGAGTCAATGTATTCCGATGCCCATGAGATTTGTAGATCGGAGCTGGGCCAGGGCATCGCCCGCCATAGCCTCGGCATCATGTCATAGTCGCGGCTACGCATCCGGTTGGTGAGTTGAGAATTATCAACCTGACGGATAGTCATCGTAATGCCCAGACGCTGAAGATTATGCTGGAAGGGCAGAACCCACTGGCTATTACTGCTGGCAGGAAGGAGAAGTTCAAACGTCAGGGGCTTACCGGTGACGCTATTGACCCGTTGCTGTCCGTTGATCACCCATCCGGCCTGCGTTAACAAGGCGTCAGCTTTAAGAAGATTTTCGCGATCGTAGCCGTCGCCGTTAGAGACCGGCGGCTGATAGATCTGGGTGAAGACTTCAGGAGGAAGATCTTTTTTCATCGGCGCGAGTAATACCAGCTCATCGGCGTCAGGGTAATTTCTGGCGGCGTACTCGGTATTCTGGAAGTAACTGTTGGTTCGGCTCCAGGCATTATAGAACAGCGCTTTATTCATCCACTCAAAATCGAAGGCCAGGGTGACAGCTTCACGTACCCGCCGGTCTTTAAATACCGGGCGCTGAATATTAAAGGCCAGCCAGCGTGTGTCCTGCGCCGACTCGTTTTTCTGCTCTTCTTTAATGATGTAATGATTATCGAAATTTTTACCGATATAGCGCGTTGCCCAGTTTTTAGCGTCGTTTTCCAGCCGTAGATCAAATGCGCCCGCTTTAAACGCCTCGAAAGCGACATTGTCATCAAGGTAGTAATCGTAGCGGATAGTGTCGAGGTTAAAACGTCCACGATTGACCGGCAGATTAGCCGCCCAGTAGTTTTTGACGCGTGAATAGACAATGTACTGGCCCATTTTCCACTGAGTAATCCGGTATGGCCCGCTGGCTAAGGGCGGCGTTGAAAGTGGATCGCTGAGTTTGTGATTTTTCCAGAATTTTTCGGGCATGATCGGTAGTGAAAACAGACTAAGCATGTCTTCTTTACCAGGCTTCGCCAGCTCAATTCGCACGGTTAAAGGCGCAATCGCCTTCACGGTAGTACCTTTATAGACCAGACGGAACTGTGGTACGCCTTCGGTCATGAACTTATGAAAGGTAAAAGCCACATCGCGGGCGGTAATGGGCGTGCCATCGTGAAAACGAGCGCGGGGGTTAATCGAGATTTCCACCCAGGAATAGTCGGCGGCATAGCGGGCATGGTCGGCAATCAGCGGGTAATAGCTTCCGGGCTCATCATCCGAGGTGGTAAAAAGCGTATCGTAAAGGGCTTCGGTACGTACGCCGGGATTGCCGCGCAGCGAATAGCGATTGAAATTATCGAACGTACCAATGGCGGAAAGCGTCATCTGACCGCCTTTCGGCGCAGCAGGATTCACATAATCAAAGTGATCAAAGTTAAAAGCATACTTAGGTTCGCCGAGTACGGCGAAAGCGTAGCTTTCTTTGATTTCCTGGGCCTGGGCGCCAGCGCTAACCAGTGCGACAAGCAGAAGCATTACGCGCGCAATCATCTGAAGGCGGTTTCCTTATCGTATTGCCCGCTGCAAACCGGCAGGCGTTTCGCTGAATAATAAGTGACGTTGCGTCTGATGTGAATCCGTTAAAACCGTAAGGGGGCTACCATTCAGGCACGGAAGGCGCCGACATCCACAGCACGAAATCTTTAAGGGGTAAAGGACGGCTAATCCAGTACCCCTGCAAGTAATTAACACCGTGATCGCGTAGCCAACGGGCCTGCTCCGGCGTTTCAACGCCCTCGGCCACCGTCAGCATATTCAGGCGTCTGGAGAGCGTCAGCACGGTATCCAGAACCGGAGACGTGACGGTTTCCGTGCCGATCGCCTGGATAAAGCCGCGATCGATTTTCAGATAATCTAAAGTAAATCGCTCCAGATAAATCAGGGCGCTATGGCCTGTACCGAAATCATCTATAGCGATTTCAAACCCGGCGGAATGCAGCCATTCGAACAGTTTGGCCGCTTCATACTGCTGGAGCATATCGCGTTCAGTGATTTCCAGCACGATATGAAAATGGTGCGCGGGCAGGGCGTCCCTGAGCCGGTGCATATCCTCTTTAAAACTGTCGCTGTGCAGATGTTCCGGCGCGATGTTAATGCCAAATTTGGCACCGACGGGCATCACCTTCTGTAGCGTGGGTGCATCGCGGGCGATCAGCTCGAACAGATGCTGCGTTAACGGTACGATAAGTTGCTGCGCTTCGGCATAGTGGATAAAGGCATCCGGCGGAATCTCTCCTGCCGTAGGGTGACGCCAGCGCAGTAAGACTTCAAGCCCGGTGACGCTTAGCGTACGAGTATCGACGACGGGCTGATAAACCACATAAAACTGCTCGTGTTTGATCGCCGTTAAAATCTCTTTGCCCGGTCGCGTCCGGAGGGCATAGATAAAGTAACAGATAAACCCTGCTACGATGCCGCTAATGCAGCCCAGCATCAACGCATACCACAAGTCATTGTAGGTCCAGCTATCGGCATAAAGCTGTATTTTAAGCGGCAGGCCGTTGATAGTTGTCTGTCGTGATGGCGTGCCCGGCAGCTCCGCGACGGCCAGCAGACGCGAAGAAAAGGTCGACAGCGCGGTATTGCCGACAATCAGCGCGATGCCGTTAAAATCGTCCTGGCGCGTGGTATAGAGTAAGTAGGGCGTCAGGTTAATATTCAGCGATGTGAATACGCCGCTGTCATTTAGTAATGGGTTTCGATACCAAATCACCATTGTCGGTTTGTTGGGCATCATTGGCGTGCCGGGCAGAATCGCCATAGCAACGTCTTTGCGGATATCTATATCCGGCACCAATTGCTGAAGCGGCATATTCATGGCGCCAGTGGCGGAAGAGCAGAACACTTTTTTATCTTTAATCAATAAGAAGGCGCGGACATTAAGGCTAAAAGCGGCTCTTGAGGTGAGTTCTGCGCCAACCTGCTGACAGGTGTTGATCGTCAACGGTTGAAGAATATCGGTGGTGGCTTTCAGGTCGGCGAAATAGCTGGCCAGGTAATGTTGTACATCAGAAAGGAGCGTATTGTATTTAACATCCCGTTTATGCCACGACAGGAAAAATTGCAGGCTACCAATAAGTAATGCTGCCGCCATCCCCGTAATGATACAGGTAAGCAGGATTTTCCGACCGGAAGAGGAGTCGCGTGTTAGCATAATTCCTGGTGTGACCTGAAAAGGCGGATGCCGGTTAAACTGGTTGATTTATAAGACTATAGCCTGGATTACCCCGGATAGTCATGCTTTTCTGTGATGCGCAGGAAAGCGTATTGTCGCAGTAGTCGTTGGCGGAAACGACCTGAATGTCTGATGGCGCTATGTTTATCAGGCCTATGTTCGTGTGTTGTAGGCTGGATAAGAGGCGACACGTCGCTATTCGGTAAAACGGGTTCAGAAGGGATAATAAGCAAAAGCACTGCCGAAGCAGTGCTTTTTATGCCGTCTCATCAGGTAAGCCAAGGGAGGTGCTGCCTGATGAAGATTAACTGCGGCTCAGAACTCGACGCGCTTCATTGTAGCGTTTTTTCCAGTACGGTTCGTTCATACTGGAGATAATGACGCCGCTACTGGTAGACGCATGGACAAACTGGTTATTGCCGATATAAATACCGACATGACGACCAGTGGAACCGGCGCGGAACAGAACCAGATCGCCCGTACGCAGGTTATTGCGTGAAACCGCTTTGCCCATTTCCTGCTGTTCATAGGTTGAACGCGGAAGCTCTAAACCAAACTGTTCACGGAAGGTGCGCTGTACAAAGCTGGAACAGTCGACGCCTTTCTTAGTGCTGCCGCCCAGGCGGTAACGCACGCCTTTCCAGTCAGCATACTGATCCATAATCCGCGACTTAACGTCGAGGTTACGCACCATATTTTCAAATTCATCCTGAGAGGCTTGCAGTGAAGAGCTATCGCTATTGCCCACAGCATGCGTCTCAGAATGCATATTCTTTGCGGTATTGGTGGTTGTGCTACAAGCAGAAAGCAGAACCGCAACTGCAATCGCAGGAATCCCGCGCAAAATATATCTCAAAATCGGTTGAGATTTGACCATGTTGTTTGTTTTCCCTTGAAGTCCTTAACGATAAATATCGTTATAAAAATGCCAAACGTGATGAGACTAATTACCTGCACAGCTTGAGACAATTCTTTGTGCACAAATCTGTGGCGGAACGCACAAATTTATTCGCAATGAGAATAATTATCTGGCGAGGCAAAACGAGTTTGAGATTACCCGATTGTTGCTGTCATTGCGAGCGATTTCGCGTGATTTTTTATAAGAATTTATGATACGAAAAGTGAACTTTCAGTACGGGTCAAATTAAGCGCAAATCGTTTAAAAATCGTGCAATCTGTTCATTTTGCAGAGGAATAATATGACCGAAAAATGATGGGCTGGGGGAATATCATCATAAATTACCTTCAACGATGTAAAACTATCGCTGAAGGTAATGTTAATTACATGGGTTATTTGTTTAAAATTTGTTTATTTCCGCCCGGGAGATAATTCTCAAAAAGCGCTATCGCCCGGTCGCTGAGCGGGGTCATCAGCCACCAGGGGAGGCCAATCAAAATAACCGTGAGCGACCCGACCACAATATCGGTGAACCAGTGAGCGCCAATCATAACGCGCGGAAACGCGAAAACCACAAATATAATAAGGGCGATAATCCCCGCCGTTTTGCCGAAATAACGCAGCATAAAGGCGGAAAATATCAGCAGCATCATACCGTGATCGCCTGGGAAACTGTCTTTTGACGCGTCTTTTGTCGGGATGTGCAGCAACTCGCTGACGCGATAAATATGCTCAAAAGAGAGCGTTGGGCTGGCGCGCTTGACGGGGATCAGCGCCTGACCGAGTTGGTTAAGCACCACCGCTGTTAGCAGCATGACCAATCCGATTATCACAATGCGCCGCCGGCCCGATGCGTTTTCTTTTAGCCAGAAACTGAGCATCAGTCCGCCCATCGCCAGCAGCGAACAGCCGTCAAACGCCCGATTATTGGTAATAGCGACCCACCAGAGGAACGCGTGGCTTTCCACCAGTTTCTGGTTAAAGAAGTGGAATATGCCGGAATCAATGGTGAACCAGAAACCGTGATTGACGGGAAGATACCATGACAAAAACAGCGCCAGACCGGCGGCATTAAGCAGAATTATCAAGGAATAGCGGGTTTTCATCGTCATTTCGCCATAGTTTTTAAACGGTGGCAACCTTACGCGTGCGTCGCTAAACGAAGCTTCAACAAGGCCGTCTGTAACGTATTCCAGTCGGTTTCTGTGTTTGAGATAAGTTCAACCCGGCTGTCCGGCGGCGCGACACTCTGTGTTTCGATGTGCAGGTCATCGCCCTGGCGATTGATGCGTACCAGCCCCTCTTGTATGCGCATAACGCCTTTCACCCGGCCCACCGGCGCCAGACGCGCCCATTCGAGGAGGCCAATGGTGTCAAACACGGTATCGGCATCGAAAATCCAGCCGCAGGCCTGATGACCCTGTCCGCTATTAAGGCTGCGTCGCCAGCGCTGCTGGGCGGGCAGATTTAGCGCGGCGAGTCCTTTTTTACTGGCATGAGTGTGAGAATGCGCGGCGCTGGCCGGCAGTTCCGCCAGATTTTGTCGCGGTAAATCCAGAAGCTTACCGTCTATCTGTCCATGTTCGGCATGAATCAGTTGACGATCGCCGCCGTACTGTCGCCACCACTGTTGCAGGGCGGCATCGCTTTGTGCCGTGGCGCGATCGGTCTTATTGGCGATGATAATATCGGCTGAGGCGAGCTGATCGCGGAAATTTTCATTGGCGACGCTCTGTTGGTCCAGTAGCAGGCGAGGGTCAAGGATGCAGAGCGTAGCGCGTAAATCAATCCACGGCTCATAAACCGGCGCAGTTAATAAATCCAGAATCTGTTTTGGGTGCCCCAGTCCGGTTGGTTCAATCAGCAACCGATCAGGTTTGCCCTGGCGTAGCAGTGTGTTGAGCCCCACCTGCATAGGCAATCCGTTGACGCAGCACATGCAGCCGCCGGGGATCTCTTTTAGCAGTGCGCCGCTGTCGGCAAGCAGCGCGCCGTCAATACCCACTTCGCCAAATTCATTGACCAGGACGGCCCACTTTTCAGCCGGATCTTTATGGGCTAATAAATGAAGGATAGAGGTGGTTTTTCCGCTACCGAGAAATCCAGTAATAAGATTGGTTTTGGTCACGTCAGCTCCAGAATATTGATACAACATAACAACTTTTAATAATCCTGGCGAATAAACGTGAAAAAGAGAAGCGCTGAGTTGACGAAGTCGTGCTTCTGCCATCTTAAGAGCAGAAAATGTTAAATTTTTAACGTTTCTCTTGCCTGGTGCAGAACAATCAATAAAGAAAAGGGTCAGACTGCGCCCTGGGGCGCAGCCGAAAAATGCGAAACTTAATCCGCGCGCCCCATATAACGGCGCTCTTCGATATGAATGCGGATTTTCTCACCTGCGCTCAGGTATTCGGGAACCTGAATCACCAGACCGGTGCTTAATGTCGCGGGTTTGTTACGTGCGCTGGCGGACGCCCCTTTAATACCCGGCGCGGTTTCGACGATTTCCAGATCCACGGTCTGCGGAAGCTCTAGCGCCAGCAGTTGGCCGTCCCAGGTCAGAACCTGCATATCCGGCATTCCGCCTTCAGGCATAAACAGCAACTCTTCTTCAATCTGATCTTTGGTGAAGGTATACGGCGTATAGTCTTCTTTATCCATGAACACATATTCGTTGCCATCGACATAAGAAAAGTCAACGCCGCGACGGCTCAGGGTGACGGTATCAACGATATCGTCGCCTTTGAAACGTTCTTCCACTTTCAGACCGGTGCGGACATCGGAAAAACGCATTTTATACAGTGTGGCGGCGCCACGGGCGGTAGGCGACTGAATGTCGATATCTTTCACAATCAGCAATTTGCCGTTGTAGTTCAGTACCATACCTTTTTTGATTTCGTTCGCTCTTGGCATCGAGGAGATCCTGTTGTAGAGATTATCTAAAATATCGCGTAAAACTACTCGCGCCGGGCCGTCCAGGCAAGTGGAATTGTCACTTTTGCTGGTGCAAAAAAGGTGATACTGTTCGCCCGCTTTCCGCTCCGCGTTCAACGAGAATACGCGATGGCATGTCGCCCGGAGGGGGGAAGTGTGCTGTGTTGTCCCTTCTGTTTCCAGCCTTGTCTTCGGAATGTCTGAGGGCAGGCCTGATCATGATGACGTCCACATTTTAAATCTGGATTTTTCTTTGGACAAATTCTGTTATCTTTCATTTGGTTATAAATAGAGGGCTGAGCATGGACTGTCGTAGCGGTTGTGGCGCTTGCTGTATTGCGCCTTCAATTTCGTCGCCGATACCCGGAATGCCGTATGGCAAGCCGATGAATACCAGATGCGTGCAGCTTTCGGAAGATAACTTGTGCCTTATCTTTGGCTCGCCTTTACGCCCAAAAGTGTGCTCTGGTTTGCAACCGACAGGGGACATGTGTTTAACGACCCGGGAAGAGGCCATTATTTATTTGCTGGAACTCGAACAGAAAACCTTACCATGAGCTAAGCCGTTTTTGATAAACGTGCAGGGGCTTACGTTATATCCCGAAATAGTCTGCAAAAGCTGCGCCTCAAATTACCTCCTTTTACCATTAAATAGCGTAATACATGATTCCCTTATTTCGTGGCTTCTGAAGCGGTAGATGTCGCCGCTCAACCCCGTTGGTGCCTGAACGTGTACCGAATGAACCGTCACATAAAACAAAAACGATCAATTTTATTTATATGATAGTTTTTATCTATTAAAAAGAGGAATTTTGATCGATTTTAATTATTTGTAACGATCGATATCATGAATTTGATAGTTTATATCTATCATTGATGTATTTACCGATCGATATAACCAGTGTGAATGTATTGTTATTTTCCTTTAAAATACTCGAATTCTTATGTGTGGGTTTTATCTTATGAAGAAATATACGTTCGCAGCCAGGGCGTTTATTTTTACGCTGGTGTTGCTTTTTGTTATTTCAGTATTCGGGTTGACTATTAGCGTTTTAAAAGGGATGTGAAATGCGGGGAGAAAATAGTGAAATTGATTTAGTCGACGTTTCCTTATTCCTTATAAGAAAATGGCTAAGTATCATGATCGCTACCTTTATTTTTGTTGCCATTGGCTATGTTTTTGTGAGCGTGCAGCATGATACAAAGGTTGTGAGTATGACAATCAAACCTAATCTGGATACGCCTGCTACCTATGCGTTATGTGGCTATACTAATGATATTCAATGTAAAACAACGGTTATCCTTAACCAGTTTAGCCGTTTCTTGCCTACGGAATATAAAAATAAAATAAGTTTTGACGCGAAAAAACAGCTTGTCATTTTTAAGGCGCAGGGGAGGGAAGAAAGTGTCAATAATATTATTTCCACCCTGAAAAATAGTGTCGATAAAATGGCAGCATGGTATATCGATGACGGTGACATTAAACGTTATAGCGTGCATAAAAATATGTTACAAACGGAAACATATGCAAAGCTATCATTGTTGTCGGAGGCGGTTAAAAATAATGCTAACATTGAAGTGATAGATGTTGCTGTTACACCAAAATATAAGATGCGGCTGGTGCTGGTCCTTTGCGGGCTGATGGGCGTAATTTTCTCAATAACCGGTCTTTTATGTAGGAGGGCGCTAACAGAATATCGTATTGAGAAAAAGACAATGAATGACCGTGCATGAACATTGCGCAGAGATAAACTCTGCGCTGAAATGTGTCGAAGAGTAAAAGTATCAGGCTTGCAAGTTAAACATCTTTAATACGCGCCAGGCAGAACATGGTGGCGACAATCATGACTAACGCAAACCAGAAGACCGCATGGTAATTCCAGATTTCTGCGGCGATTCCCGCCAACGAACCGGCAATGATCCAGCCGACGCGAATGGTATTGGTATACAGCGTGGTGGCTGAACCCGCCTGGCCTGGCATGAGATCCTGAAAATAGAGCATGCCAATCCCGCCAAGAATGCCGATGTAAATCGCGTTCAGCAACTGCAAGCCGAGCAACGTCGCCGGTGCGTGCGCCAGCAACATCCCCGCATAAAAGCACAGTCCGGCGACAACGGCGATGCACATTAACAGGCGTTTTCCCAACCGTTTGGCGAAGTAACCTGCAATCAGCATTGTGGGAATCTCCAGCCCGGCGGCGGTGCCCATCATCACGCCTGCAAGTTTTTCCGGAAGATGCAGCTCATTGATGATAAACAGCGGCATATTAATGATATACAGGCTGTTAGTTCCCCACATTAACGTACAGATGACAAACAGCAACAGCGTATCGCGGCGATTACGACGCGGTGCTTCCAGCGTGCCGGTCGCCAGCGGCGCATCTTTGCGCATTGACGGTAAAAAGAACCACACTATGACGCCGCAGACGATAAAAGCTACCGCCGCGCTCAAATACATCACCGTAAAGCTAAAACCCATCGCCAGCGCATAGGCCAGCGGCGGCCCAATGACCCAGGCCAATGAGACCTGGGCGCGGAGGATTGAGCTGAACATCACCGCTTCACGACCTGTACGATCGGCATGTTCACGGGCGAGCGCAAACATCTGCGGGTTGGCGGTAGAGCCGAAGCTACTGAGAAAGACGCCGATAAACAGCAAAATAAAGTAGTTGCGGTTCCAGGCAAACAGCACGCAGGCCAACATGCCCAGCACGCAACAGAAAACGATCAGTTTTTTGCGATCGCCTTTTTTATCTGAGCGACCCGCCAGAAACTGGCTCACGATAATGCCGATAACCGCGCTGCCGGTAAAAAAGAATCCCACCATGCCGGGACGGGCGTGAACCTCATCCGTCAGAAAAATACTGAGCGTCGGCGCCTGTAGCGCACCGGCAATACCGGTGAGAAAAGCGACGATCAAAAAGGCGGTAGACGCCAGGTCAAACGATTTAGGCGCAGCGGCGGCGGGACTGTTGTGCATGTTTCTATATCAGTGGTGTGAAGAGAGGCGGAGTTTACGCTGCCCGTCAGAAAATAAACAGGCGTCTGAATCAAAATCGACACGAAAAATCAAAATAGCATTCCAGTTTGTTACCAGGGGGGTGCTGACGCAAGCTGAAAGAAAAAAGCTGAAGCCTTTTATGCGTCAGCTATTGAGGGTCTGTTGGAGAAAAAATGTGCTTCACCTCAAAAAATTGCTACAAAACCGGTAACTTTTCTTGCGTGCTGAAGCAGAAAGATCCAGACTTCTTGAAACGTTTCAGCGCGATCTGGTTTTTTTGATAACTCAGATTGGCGCTTTTTTTCTCATAGTGGCTGAATCGTTTCAATTCAGCAGGAGAGGAGACACATGTTCCAGTTATCGGTTCAGGACATTCATCCGGGCGAGCAGGCCGGAAATAAAGAAGAGGCCATTCGGCAAATCGCCGCCGCGTTAGCGCAGGCGGGGAATGTGGCGGGCGGCTATGTTGACGGTATGCTGGCGCGCGAACAGCAAACCTCAACCTTTCTTGGCAATGGTATTGCGATTCCCCATGGCACAACAGACACGCGCGATCAGGTGCTGAAAACCGGCGTCCAGGTCTTTCAATTTCCGCAGGGCGTTACCTGGGGAGAAGGCCAGGTCGCCTACGTGGCGATTGGTATTGCCGCCAGTTCGGACGAACACCTTGGCCTGCTGCGTCAGCTGACGCATGTGCTGAGCGATGACTCCGTGGCTGAACAGCTGAAATCCGCGACAACGGCGGAAGAGCTGCGCGCATTGCTGATGGGCGAGAAGCAAAGTGAACAATTAAAACTTGATAACGAGACGATGACGCTGGATGTCATCGCCAGCTCGCTGGTCACATTGCAGGCGCTAAATGCGGCGCGTCTGAAAGAGGCGGGAGCGGTTGATGCGGCGTTCGTCGCAAAAACGATTAACGATAGTCCGATGAATCTGGGGCAAGGCATCTGGCTGAACGACAGCGCGGAAGGCAATTTGCGCAGCGCTGTTGCGGTAAGCCGTGCGACCCAGGCGTTTGACGTAGAGGGTGAAAAAGCAGCCTTATTAGTCACTGTCGCGATGAACGATGAGCAGCCGATTGCCGTGTTAAAACGCCTCGGCGACCTGTTGCTGAACAATAAAGCCGATCGTCTGCTGAGCGCCGACGCCGCGACGCTGTTGGCGTTGCTGACCAGTGATGATGCGCTGACGGATGACGTACTGAGCGCGGAATTTGTAGTGCGTAATGAGCATGGTCTCCATGCCCGTCCGGGCACCATGCTGGTGAATACGATTAAACAATTTAACAGTGAAATTACCGTGACAAACCTTGATGGAACCGGCAAACCGGCAAACGGACGTAGTCTGATGAAAGTGGTGGCATTAGGCGTGAAGAAAGGCCATCGTCTGCGCTTTACCGCGCAGGGTGAAGATGCTGAACAGGCGCTGAAAGCGATTGGCGATGCGATCGCCGCCGGTCTCGGGGAGGGCGCATAATGAGCAGGCGTGTCGCCACCATTACCCTTAATCCGGCTTATGATCTGGTTGGGTTTTGCCCTGAAATCGAACGCGGCGAAGTGAACCTGGTGAAAACCACGGGTCTGCACGCGGCGGGCAAAGGCATTAACGTTGCCAAGGTGCTGAAAGACTTAGGCATCGACGTCACCGTCGGCGGTTTTCTCGGTAAAGATAACCAGGACGGTTTTCAGCAATTGTTCAGCGAACTGGGTATCGCTAACCGCTTTCAGGTGGTTCAGGGCCGGACTCGCATCAACGTGAAGCTGACGGAAAAAGATGGCGAAGTGACCGACTTCAACTTTTCCGGCTTTGACGTGACCCCCGCAGACTGGGAACGCTTTGTTAACGACTCCCTGAGCTGGCTGGGCCAGTTCGATATGGTCTGCGTCAGCGGTAGCTTACCGGCTGGCGTGAGTCCGGAAGCGTTCACCGACTGGATGACGCGTCTGCGCAGCCAGTGTCCATGCATTATCTTTGATAGTAGCCGTGAAGCGTTAGTCGCCGGTCTTAAAGCTGCGCCGTGGCTGGTGAAACCGAATCGCCGCGAACTGGAAATTTGGGCGGGTCGTAAGCTCCCGGAAATGAAAGATGTGATTGATGCGGCGCACGCGTTACGCGAACAGGGTATCGCCCATGTGGTGATTTCGCTGGGGGCGGAAGGCGCGCTGTGGGTTAACGCCTCAGGAGAATGGATCGCTAAACCACCGGCAGTTGACGTGGTAAGTACCGTCGGCGCAGGCGATTCCATGGTTGGCGGATTGATTTACGGCCTGCTGATGCGCGAGTCCAGCGAACATACGCTGCGTCTGGCGACGGCGGTTGCCGCGCTGGCGGTCAGCCAGAGCAATGTGGGTATTACCGATCGTCCTCAGTTGGCCGCAATGATGGCGCGTGTCGACTTACAACCGTTTAACTGACAGCAGGAGAGGCATAATGAAAACGCTGCTGATAATTGACGCTAATCTCGGCCAGGCTCGCGCTTACATGGCGAAAACCCTGCTTGGAGCGGCGGCGCATAAAGCAAATCTGGAAATTATCGATAATCCGAATGATGCTGAGCTGGCGATCGTGTTGGGCGAATCTCTGCCGAACGACAATGCTCTGAACGGCAAAAAGGTTTGGCTGGGGGATATTGGTCGCGCCGTTGCGCATCCGGAACTGTTTCTGAGTGAAGCCAAAAGCCATGCGACCCCTTACAGCGCCCCTGCTGCGGCTGCTCCTGCGGCGAGCGGCGGTCCGAAACGCGTGGTCGCGGTAACGGCCTGCCCGACCGGCGTCGCCCATACTTTTATGGCGGCTGAAGCCATTGAAACGGAAGCGAAAAAACGCGGCTGGTGGGTAAAAGTCGAAACGCGCGGCTCCGTGGGGGCCGGCAATGCCATCACCCCGGAAGAGGTGGCGGAAGCGGATTTAGTGATTGTGGCGGCGGATATCGAAGTGGATCTGGCGAAGTTTGCCGGTCTCCCGATGTACCGCACGTCGACCGGCCTGGCGCTGAAAAAGACGGCGCAGGAGCTGGATAAAGCCGTAGCGGAAGCAACGCCGTATCAACCGGCGGGTAAGGCATCGCAAGCGGCGACCGAAGGGAAGAAAGAGAGCGCTGGCGCATACCGGCATCTGTTGACGGGCGTTTCTTACATGCTGCCTATGGTGGTTGCCGGGGGACTGTGTATTGCGCTTTCCTTCGCCTTTGGTATTGAAGCCTTTAAGGTGCCGGACACGCTGGCGGCGGCGCTGATGCAGATTGGCGGCGGTTCGGCGTTTGCGCTGATGGTGCCGGTACTGGCGGGTTATATCGCTTTCTCCATCGCGGATCGCCCTGGCCTTACGCCAGGTCTGATTGGCGGTATGCTGGCGGTTAGCACCGGTTCCGGTTTTATCGGCGGGATCATTGCCGGCTTCCTTGCCGGGTATATGGCGAAGCTTATCAGTACCAAACTGAAACTTCCGCAAAGTATGGAAGCGCTGAAGCCAATCCTGATCATCCCGTTAATTTCCAGTCTGGTGGTGGGGCTGGCGATGATTTACCTGATCGGTAAACCGGTTGCCGGGATTCTGGAAGGGCTCACCCACTGGTTGCAAACCATGGGGACGGCAAACGCGGTGCTGCTGGGCGCGATTCTCGGCGGGATGATGTGTACCGACATGGGCGGCCCGGTGAACAAAGCGGCGTATGCGTTTGGCGTTGGTCTGCTGAGTACGCAAACTTACGCGCCGATGGCGGCGATCATGGCCGCAGGTATGGTACCGCCGTTAGCGCTGGGTCTGGCGACGATGGTGGCGCGTCGTAAGTTCGACAAAGCGCAGCAGGAAGGCGGTAAAGCGGCGTTGGTGCTGGGGCTGTGCTTTATCACTGAAGGCGCTATTCCGTTTGCGGCGCGCGACCCGATGCGTGTACTGCCGTGCTGTATCGTTGGCGGCGCGTTGACCGGGGCCATTTCTATGGCGGTAGGCGCAAAATTGATGGCGCCGCATGGCGGTCTGTTTGTTCTGCTTATCCCAGGCGCAATTACGCCGGTATTGGGATACCTGCTGGCAATTGTGGCCGGTACGCTGGTGGCAGGGCTGGCTTATGCCGTCCTGAAACGTCCGGAGACGGAAGTCGCGGCAAAAGCGGCGTAAGAGAAACACGCTAAAAAAGGCAGAGCGCGCTCTGCCTTTTTTATTGCCTGAAGAACATTAAGCGTCAGGCCACCGCTTCGGCAATTTGCTGGGCTTTTAACCACGCAATCTCTTCCGCCCAGATATCAGGATTGATGGTCTCCAGTATCAGCGGAATACCGTCAAAACGCCCATCCTGCATAATCCAACGAAACGCATCGTGGCCGATATTGCCTTCACCCAGGCTGTGATGACGGTCAACGCGGCTACCGAAGGCGCTTTTGGCGTCGTTCAGGTGCATTCCGCGCAAATACTGAAATCCGACAATTTTCCCGAATTCGGCGAATGTTTTTTCGCACGCCTCTGGCGTACACAGATCGTATCCGGCGGCAAAGGCATGGCAGGTATCGATACAGACGCCAACGCGCGACTTATCTTCCACGCCGTCGATGATGGCGGCTAACTGTTCAAACTCAAACCCCAGATTACTGCCCTGACCGGCTGTATTTTCGATAACCGCCGTAACGCCCTCGGTCTGCGCGAGGGCAATATTGATGGATTCCGCGATCCGCGCCAGGCAATCCTCCTGTGCAATCTGCATCAGATGGCTACCGGGATGAAAATTAAGCAAGGTTAAGCCGAGTTGTTCACAGCGCTGCATTTCATCGAGAAAGGCATCGCGTGATTTTTCCAGCGCTTCACTGACCGGATGGCCCAGATTAATCAGGTAACTATCGTGGGGAAGGATTTGCGCCGCCGAGAAATGATACTTTTCACAGGCGATTTTAAAGTCATCAATGACCTGGGGAGTAAGGGGGGCGGCACGCCACTGACGCTGGTTTTTTGTGAAAAGCGCAAAGGCCGTTGCGCCAATTTCAGCCGCGCGGGCAGGGGCGTTAGCCAGACCGCCAGCAGCGCTGACGTGCGCTCCGATGTATTTCATAAAAGACTCCTGTTAAACCCGCTAACGGTTCATTACGAACGCTATGATAACGGGTTAACAGGCGTGAAACGTAATAATTTATGCGATAAGGCTATGGATTAGGACGTTAATGGCGCCACCGCCAATAATCAGCCAGGCGAATAATGCCAGCGCCATCAGCAGCGGTTTCGCCCCCGCTTTTTTCAATGCGCTAACGTGAGTGGTCAGACCCAACGCCGCCATTGCCATCGCCAGCAGCACCGTGTCCAGCGTCACCAGCATATCCACCACGGCTTTCGGCAGCAGGTGGAAAGAGTTGAAGATCGCCACTACGATGAAGAAAATAGCAAACCACGGAATGGTAATTTTGCTTTTTTCCGCGCCGGTCGCCGGTGAAAGCTGTTTAACGCGTGCCGCCAGAATGATCAGGAACGGCGCCAGCATCATGACACGCAGCATCTTAGCGATAACTGCCGCATTTTCCGCATCCGGGCTAACGGCATGACCCGCTGCGACCACTTGCGCGACTTCATGCATGGTTGAGCCGATATAGATGCCGTAAGTTTCCGGGCTGAACCAGTGCGCCAGCAGCGGATACATTGCCGGGTAAAGGAAAATAGCGATGGTGCCGAAAATAACGACAGTCGCGACGGCTACAGTAACCTTACTGGCTTCCGCTTTTACCACCGGTTCTGTCGCCAGTACCGCCGCCGCGCCGCAGATACTGCTACCGGCGCCAATCAGCCAGCTGGTGTGCCTGTCCAGACCAAAGACTTTTTGGCCTAAGAAGCAGGCCAGCATGAACGTGCTGGAAAGCGTTAATACGTCAATCACAATGCCGCTAATGCCCACGTCGGCGATTTGTGAAAAGGTAAGGCGGAAGCCGTAAAGGATAATCCCTAAACGCAGCAGATGTTGTTTTGCAAACAGCACGCCGCCGTCGCATTGTTTCCATATTTGTGGATAGACGGTATTCCCGATAACCATACCCAGCAGGATAGCCAGGGTCAGGGCGCTGAACCCCGCGCCTGCAACGGCAGGGATAGCGCCGCCCCACAGGGCGACTCCTGTAATGACGGCGCTCAGAGCGAGCCCCGGTATAAAATGCCACATTGTACGACGATGATTCTGCAAGGTGAGTTCTGTCATAACCTTCTCCTGTATATGGACAATAAGGTTACGGTGATCTGGTTTAAAAATAAAATTGATTATATATTTATAATTAATCTTTATAAGTGGTAAGTGAAACGCTATCGGTGGGATACGACTATGCATATTACGCTACGACAACTTGAAGTGTTTGCTGAAGTACTGAAAAGCGGTTCAACAACCCAGGCGTCGGTCATGCTGTCATTATCGCAGTCCGCCGTTAGCGCCGCGCTCACCGATCTGGAAGGTCAGCTCGGCGTACAGTTGTTTGATCGGGTGGGGAAACGGCTGGTGGTCAACGAACATGGGCGCTTGTTATACCCGCGCGCGCTGGCGTTGCTGGAGCAAGCGGTAGAAATTGAGCAGCTATTTCGTGAAGATAACGGCGCGATACGGGTTTATGCCAGTAGCACCATCGGCAATTACATTTTACCCGCCATGATTGCCCGCTATCGCCAGCATTATCCGGCCTTACCGCTGGAACTCAGCGTGGGAAACAGCCAGGACGTGATTAACGCGGTGCTGGATTTTCGGGTTGATATCGGCCTGATTGAAGGACCATGTCACAGTACAGAGATTATTTCTGAGCCGTGGCTGGAAGATGAGCTGGTGGTCTTTGCCGCGCCGTCCTCGCCGCTGACGCAGGGGCCGGTGACGCTGGAACAGCTTGCGGCATCCCCATGGATTTTACGCGAGCGCGGTTCCGGTACGCGGGAAATTGTCGATTATTTGCTGTTGTCGCATTTGCCGCGCTTTCATATGGCGATGGAGTTGGGGAATTCAGAAGCGATCAAACATGCGGTGCGTCATGGACTGGGGATAAGCTGTTTATCGCGCCGGGTGATTGCTGAACAACTTCAGGCGGGAACCCTGGGCGAAGTCGCGGTGCCGTTACCGCGCCTGGTGCGCACGTTGTGGCGTGTTCATCATCGGCAGAAACATCTTTCTAACGCGTTGCAGCGTTTTTTGAGTTACTGTGAATAAAGGTGAAGAGGAGGGCTGCCCGGGCGGCATCGCCATTTTTAGTATCCGCTTACGTATACGTTATTCTCTGCTTTACTTATAATCCGTGGCCGGTCATGAAGGTCTCTTATAACCGCGCATTTGTGTCGGAAGGATAGTATTTCGTCTGTTACAATCGCGCCTCATTTTTTGGATGGATAGCATTTTCACATGGGTTCCAAAACTAAAACCACAGAAGCGCCCGCGCTACGTCGCGAATTAAAGGCGCGTCACCTGACGATGATTGCCATTGGCGGCTCCATCGGGACAGGTCTTTTCGTTGCATCTGGTGCGACAATTTCTCAGGCGGGGCCAGGCGGCGCGCTGTTTTCTTATATTCTGATTGGTTTGATGGTCTACTTCCTGATGACCAGTCTTGGCGAGCTGGCGGCCTATATGCCGGTATCTGGCTCGTTTGCGACATATGGTCAGAACTATGTGGAAGAAGGCTTTGGTTTCGCGCTGGGCTGGAACTACTGGTACAACTGGGCGGTGACTATCGCTGTTGACCTGGTTGCCGCGCAATTGGTGATGGGCTGGTGGTTCCCGGACACGCCGGGCTGGATCTGGAGCGCGCTATTCCTCTGCGTCATTTTCTTGCTGAACTACATTTCTGTACGCGGTTTTGGCGAGGCGGAGTACTGGTTCTCGTTAATTAAAGTCGCGACCGTTATTATCTTCATCATCGTTGGCGTAGCGATGATTATCGGTATCTTTAAAGGTGTCGAGCCGGTCGGCTGGAGCAACTGGACGACAGGCGATGCGCCTTTTGCTGGCGGTTTTGCGGCAATGATTGGCGTCGCGATGATCGTGGGCTTCTCTTTCCAGGGAACTGAGCTGATTGGTATTGCCGCCGGGGAATCTGAAAACCCGGAGAAGAATATTCCGCGCGCGGTGCGTCAGGTGTTCTGGCGTATTCTGCTGTTTTATGTTTTCGCGATTTTGATTATCAGCCTGATCATTCCTTATACCGATCCAAACCTGCTGCGTAACGACGTCAAAGACATTAGCGTCAGTCCGTTTACCTTAGTGTTCCAGCATGCGGGCTTGTTGTCTGCGGCGGCGATAATGAATGCGGTTATCCTGACGGCGGTACTGTCTGCGGGTAACTCCGGGATGTATGCCTCGACCCGTATGCTCTACACCCTGGCCTGTGACGGTAAGGCCCCGCGTATTTTTGCGAAATTGTCCCGCGGCGGCGTACCGCGCAATGCGCTTTATGCCACCACCGTGATTGCCGGTCTTTGCTTTTTGACCTCAATGTTCGGCAACCAGACGGTCTATCTGTGGCTGTTGAACACCTCCGGTATGACGGGCTTCATCGCCTGGCTGGGGATTGCCATTAGCCATTATCGCTTCCGTCGCGGTTACGTGATACAAGGGTATGATGTGAATGATTTGCCGTACCGTTCCGGGTTCTTCCCGCTGGGGCCGATTTTCGCCTTTGTACTGTGCCTGATTATTACGTTGGGGCAGAACTATGAAGCGTTCCTGAAAGATACCATCGACTGGGGCGGCGTCGCGGCGACCTATATCGGTATTCCGCTGTTCCTGCTTATCTGGTTCGGCTACAAGCTGATAAAAGGTACGCATTTCGTGCGCTATAGCGAAATGCACTTCCCGGAACGCGTTAAAAAGTAACGTAGTATTCTCGTCATAGGCCGGATAGGCTTTATGCCGCTATCCGGCACTGACTGCCTGAACCTGACCCTTCTAACCCTCTCATTCGAGAGGGTTTTTTGTTTTTTCTTTATGATTGGTTCAAATGACATAATTATTAACAATTAAATTGATAATTATTATCGTTTGCTTTATCGTTACGATCGAAATCAGAAAGGATGAAGATTCGGGCGCGACCGTCACTCATGAGCCCGACTCGCCTGCATAAAAAGAGTTCGCCGTGATAACCGTTATCGCAGGCGAAACGTAATGCGTTGTGAGCGATAACCGATTTTTTTTGTCGTATTTACCTCATGGAGAAATGGAATGTTTAGGTTTAACCCTTTCGTTCGGGTAGGGCTTTGTATGTCCGCAGTTACGTTGGCCTGGCCGGTTGCCGCGGCAACGGATGATGGTGAAACTATGGTCGTTACCGCGTCCGCCATCGAACAAAATCTGAAAGATGCGCCAGCAAGTATCAGCGTCATTACCCAGCAAGATTTACAGCGCAGGCCCGTGCAAAACCTGAAAGATGTCCTGAAAGAGGTGCCGGGCGTACAGCTCACTAACGAAGGGGATAACCGTAAAGGTGTGAGTATTCGTGGTCTGGACAGCAGTTATACGCTGATCCTGATCGACGGTAAGCGCGTTAACTCCCGTAACGCGGTCTTCCGCCATAATGATTTTGATCTGAACTGGATACCGGTTGACGCTATCGAACGCATTGAAGTGGTGCGTGGCCCCATGTCCTCGCTGTATGGCTCCGATGCGCTGGGCGGCGTGGTCAACATTATCACCAAAAAAATTGGTCAGAAATGGCACGGCAGCGTCACGGTTGACTCCACTATTCAGGAACATCGCGACCGTGGCGATACCTATAACGGTCAGTTCTTTACCAGCGGTCCGCTGATCGACGGCGTGCTGGGAATGAAAGCCTACGGTAGCCTGGCGAAACGCGAAAAAGACGAGCAGCAGAGTTCCGCCACCACCGCTACGGGTGAAACGCCGCGCATTGAAGGATTTACCAGCCGGGATGGAAACGTCGAGTTTGCCTGGACACCAAACGAAAATCATGACGTTACCGCAGGCTACGGTTTTGATCGCCAGGACCGGGACTCCGACTCGCTGGATAAAAACCGTCTGGAACGACAAAACTATGCGTTGAGCCATAACGGACGTTGGGATCTCGGCAATAGTGAGCTCAAATTCTACGGCGAAAAAGTGGAAAACAAAAACCCCGGCAACAGTAGCCCTATCACGTCAGAAAGCAATTCGATTGACGGGAAATACGTTCTGCCGTTAGCGTCTGTCAACCAGTTCCTCACCTTCGGCGGCGAATGGCGTCACGATAAACTGAGCGATGCGGTGAACCTGACCGGCGGTTCCAGTACTAAAACCTCCGCCAGCCAGTATGCTCTGTTCCTTGAAGATGAGTGGCGCATCTTCGAACCGCTGGCGCTGACCACCGGTATTCGTATGGATGACCATGAAACCTATGGCGATCACTGGAGCCCGCGTGCTTATCTGGTCTATAACGCAACGGATACCCTGACGGTGAAAGGTGGGTGGGCCACGGCCTTTAAAGCGCCGTCGCTATTGCAATTAAGTCCGGACTGGGCGACCAACTCCTGCCGTGGCGGATGCCGCATTATCGGTAGCCCGGATCTGAAACCTGAAACCAGTGAAAGCTGGGAGCTCGGCCTTTATTACCGGGGCGAAGAAGGCATACTGGAGGGTGTGGAAGCGAGCGTTACCACGTTCCGTAACGATGTGGACAATCGCATCAGCATTAGCCGTACCCCTGACGTTAACGCCGCGCCCGGCTATTCCAACTTTGTCGGTTTCGAAACCAACAGTCGGGGACAGCGCGTTCCGGTCTTCCGTTATTACAACGTGAATAAAGCGCGTATTCAGGGCGTGGAAACCGAGTTGAAAGTTCCGTTTAACGAGGCGTGGAAACTGTCGTTGAATTACACCTATAACGACGGACGCGACGTCAGTAATGGCGGGAACAAGCCGCTTTCCGATCTGCCGTTCCACACCGCGAACGGTACGCTGGACTGGAAACCGGCGCAGCTCGAAGACTGGTCATTCTACGTATCAGGGAATTATACCGGGCGTAAGCGGGCCGACAGCGCAACGGCGAAAACGCCGGGCGGGTACGTGGTCTGGGATACCGGCGCGGCATGGCAGGCGACGAAAAACGTTAAACTGCGTGCGGGCGTTCTGAACGTGGGCGATAAAGATCTCAAACGCGACGACTACGGTTATACCGAAGACGGACGTCGTTACTTTATGGCGGTGGATTACCGTTTCTGACAGAGACTGGCGACAGCTGCGTTTTGCCGCTGTCGCCAGAATGTTATAACCGATGCAGCCTGGAGAGCAGCGCCAGCGACAGAGTCGTTAGCAGAATGGCGATCACCGCATAGATATAAACGCCCGACCACGCCCAGCTATTTTTCACCATAATTACCGGCACACCGGCCATTGCCGCGCCGACATAGCTGAACAATCCCCGAAAGCCGGTAATCGATCCCGCCGCATCCTTATGGGTCACATCCAGACAGCCGACGGCAAAAAGCATATGCGGTCCGTATAAGGCGAAGCCCATGATGGTGAACAGAATCGCGGTGAGGGTGTAAGAGGTATCCTGAACCAGCGGCACCAGCACGATGCATATGCACAGCGCTAACGCGAAGATTAATCCGGTCATCCAGCGGTTACTTTTGAACATAAAGTCAGACAAGTAGCCTGCCAGCAACCCGCCCGCCAGTCCGCCCGCCTCAAACCAGGAAATAATCGAGTTCGCTTTTATCAGGCTCCAGCCGTGAACTTGCGAATAGTAAATCTGCGGCCAGTCGTTAAGAATAGTGCGCGCAATATAAACCGACATATCGCCGATAATAATGATCCATACCAGTGGATTGGTCAGGATATATTTCACAAAAATCTGCCAGAAGCTCAGGTTGACCGGGCTGGCCTTGACCTGGGCCAGTTCCGTCGGGTCGTTACGCCACTGCCCCACGTTGGGCAAACCTAACGTACCGGGACGATCTTTAATGGTAAATAGCGCCACTATCCCCATCAGCAGCGAAATGGCGCCGGGAACATAAAATCCCATTTTCCAGCTACCGCTAAAGGCGATAGCAAAACTGGTCAGCAGCGGCGCGAGGCTGCCGCCGATATTGTGCGCCGCTTCAACGATAGCCCACCAGCGTCCCCGTTCGTTTTTCGAAAACCACGAGGCCATAATTTTCGCCATCGGCGGAAAGCTGGTGCCCTGTAAGATCGCGTTGAGACTGTACAGCACGTAGAATGCCGCCACGCTGTCGGAAAAGCCGAACAGAATATTTACAATCCCCACGCCAATCAGCACCGGGCCGGTCATGGCTTTCGGGTTAATTTTATCGACCAGCATCCCGCCGACAAACTTCATCGCGCCATAAAGAATGTAAAAAATAGAAGACATAATGGCGAAGTCTTCTGCGGTCAGCGACGTTTCCGTCAGCATGGCCGGCATCGCGGCGGAGAAGTTTTTACGGGTAAGATAAAAGACGGCATAAGAGATAAAGACCGAGGCGATAATCTCAAAACGAAATTTTTTATAGGTCTGGTCTATCTCTTTTTTCTCTTTTACAATCGGCTTATCGGGCTGGCTGAAAATAAATGTTTTTATACTCATTTTAAAATTCCCTTCCGGCGAGGTGAGTCGCGTTATAATTCATCTTCAATAAGAAAAAGAAGCAATTCGAAACCGTGATAATTAATCTGATGGTGGATTTTTTCCCGTACAACCGGCTTCGCTTTCCAGGCAATACCGGTGCCAGCATGTTCTAACATCGGCAGATCGTTGGCGCCATCGCCGCAGGCAATAATATTCTCCGTGGCAATATTTAACCGGGCAGCCAGGTCAACCAGCGTCTGTTTTTTGTTTGCGGCGTTCATAATCGGTAAGGTAATGTTATCCGTCAGAACGTTATCGCGTATTTCAACCGTATTCGAAAAGGCATAATCCAGTTGATATCGCGCTTTTAGACGCTGGGTGAATATATCCAGTCCCCCGGAGATAATCGCGGTTTTAAATCCTTTGGCCTTGATGACTGGCAGAATAGTTAACAGGCCTGGCGAAAGGGTCATGCGATCGCATACGGCGTTCAGCACTGCTTTCGGTGTGCCTTTCAACATTCCGATACGTCGGGTAAAACTGGCGTTAAAATCAAGCTTGCCCTCCATCGCCTGTTGGGTAATGGCGGTGATTTGCGTCGACATGCCAAGCTCGCGGGCAATTTCATCCACGCCTTCTTCCGCAATAAATGTCGAGTCCATATCAAACACGATAATACCGTTAGCAGGCAGTGGCTGCGGCTTAATAAAAAAATCAAACTGCCATTGCAATGAGAGTTCGCGTAAATAGCGATAAAATTCAGGCGTCAGACATTCCGCTGGCAGCGTAAGCTTTAAATAAACGGTATTGATAAGCGCGGCATAACGTTTATCAAATAATAGCGGAAACGGCATGGTGACGGCATTAAATAACGTTTCCTGTAATTTTTTCTGAAACGTATCGATATCCTGTGTAGTAATAAAATAAATAATGCTCATATGATAACTCCCTTAATTTACGGGTATTATAATGGCTCTTTTGCGGCGTGGAATCTCGTGCTATCACAGATATCACAGCCAGAAAAGGGCTAAAAAAGCGTTGTTTTTGATACCAGGTAAAGTTCAGACACAAAAGGTATCACTTTTGATATGCCAACTGTGCGAGGATGTTATTTATTACTGAACGCGAATGAGACTGAAAGGATTGATATAACGATGGAGAGTTGCCTTGATATATTCAAAATAGTAATAGGTCCATCCAGCTCACGTACCGTAGGGCCGATGCGCGCCGCCTGTCACTTTATTTCATTGCTCAGAGAACAAGAGACGTTGCCGCTAATTCGGGAAATTGAAATCGAGCTGTATGGCGCGTTATCGTTAAGCCGCAAGTGCCACAATGTGGATACCGCCCTGTATCTTGGGCTGCTGGGTTGCCAGCCGGAGAATGTCGATCTCCGTTCGCATATGACGGTGATTAAGCGTGCGGAAAATGAAAACAAAATCGAACTCCCGCTCTCCGACGCGGGCGGAATCACGATAAAAGTCAAGATTATCGCCAATCACCAGGCGCATCCAGGCCATCCTTATGCCATGACGTTTCGCGCCAGAGATGATTATTTCACGGTGTATGAAGAGACCTGGTTTTCGACCGGCGCCGGACAAGTTCGCAAACATGGCGAGCCGCTGACGCCATCGCTTCCTTTGCGTACAGTGTCGCCCTTTGAATTTAGTCATGCCGCGCAGTTGCTGGCGCTGTGTCGACGTAATGGCCTGTCCGTGGCGGCGCTGATGATGAAAAATGAGCTGTGCCGCCACTCGCCACAGACGTTGCAGAATTATCTGGCGCAAATATGGGACGTGATGCAGCAGGCGGTTTATCGCGGCCTGCATACTGAGGGGGTATTACCCGGTCCCTATCAGGTACCGCGGCGCGCCTGTGCGTTACATAAGACGTTACAGGCGAACCGTTCCGCCAGCGATTTTTTCACCGCGCTGAATTGGGTCAATGCCTTCGCGATTGCGGTAAGCGAAGAAAATGCCAGCGGCGGACAGATTGTTACCGCGCCAACCAATGGTGCGTGCGGCATCATTCCGGCAGCGCTCTGCTGGTATGATAAATTTGTCACGCCGCTGGAGCCCGGTGCTCTGACCCGTTTCTTCCTGACCGCCGCCGCTATCGCGATATTGTTTAAACAAAACGCCTCTATTCTGGGATCTGAAGTTGGCTGTCAGGGGGAAGTCGGCGTGGCGTGCTCAATGGCGGCGGCGGGCCTGGCTGAACTGATGGGCGCATCCGTGGAGCAAACGCTGAGCGCCGCTGAAATTGCCATGGAACATCATCTGGGATTGACCTGCGATCCGCTGGGCGGGCAGGTACAAATTCCCTGCATAGAGAGAAACGCCATCTCTGCCGTGAAAGCGATAAACGCAGCGACGATGGCGATGAGTCGCGTAAGCGAACCCTGTATTTCGCTCGATGAGATCATTGCTGCGATGTACGAGACCGGTAAAGACATGAGCGCTAAATACCGTGAAACGTATCATGGTTCGCTGGGGAAAATTCAGCCGCGCAAGAGAGGGTAACAGCGTGAAATACAATACGATGAATAACGACGAGATTATCCTGTCGTTGTGCGCCCGCTTAAAGGAGACGCGTCTGTCTCTTTCGATGACCCAGCAGCAGCTTGCCGATCGCGCGCACGTTGGCATCGCTACCATCAAGCGTATCGAGAAGGGGGGAGGGCTCAATCTTGATACGTTAATTTCTCTCCTGCGGGCGCTGGATAAGTTGCATAACCTCGATGCGGTGCTGTTTGAATCCGAGCTGCGTAATTTTCACGAAAGTTATGAAGGCGGAGAGGGCAGCGGCCGCCTTCAGGTACGCCAGCAGGCCGCGGATTTAAATAATAAATCTTCCGCGCCGCAGTCGGAGGAGGTGAATTACAGCGCGGCGCTGGAAAATTCATTATGTTGGTGACGTCTCACGCTCGTCCCGTAAATACCGGGCATGAAAGCGCAGATGGTCCTCGATGAAGGACGCAATAAAATAATAGCTATGATCGTAGCCAGGCTGGATTCGTAGCGTCATCGGCCAGGCGGTTTGCCGCGCGGCTTCCGCCAGTACGGCGGGCTGAAGCTGATCGGCGAGGAACTGATCGCTGTCGCCCTGATCGATGAGCACAGGAATGGCGTCCTGCGGCTGGCTGGCCAGCATTAATTCGCAGCTATCCCACTCAGTCCAGGCTGATTCATCTTCGCCGAGATAAGCGGTAAGCGCTTTGATTCCCCACGGCACGCGGCTGGGGTTGACGATGGGCGCAAAAGCAGAGACGCTGGTATATTTGCCCGGATTTTTCAGCGCCATGATTAACGCGCCGTGGCCGCCCATCGAGTGCCCGCTGATGGCGCAACGGTCGCTGACGTTAAACTGTGTCTGGATAAGCGCCGGAAGCTCATCGCGCAGGTAATCGTACATGCGATAATGGCTGGCCCAGGGCGGCTGTGTGGCATTGAGATAAAACCCGGCGCCGTGGCCTAAATCGTATCCGCTATCGTCGGCGACCTGTTCACCGCGTGGACTGGTATCCGGCATCACCAATACAATGCCCAGTGCTGCTGCGATACGCTGCGCGCCTGCTTTGGTGGTAAAATTCTCATCATTGCAGGTCAACCCGGACAACCAGTACAGTACCGGAGGCGGTTCATTATCCTGAGTCGGCGGAAGAAAAATGCTGAATGTCATGGCGCAGTTTAGCGTGGCGGCATGATGACGCCAGCGCTGCTGCCAGCCGCCAAAACATCGGTGCTCTTCGAGCATTTCCATGCGGGGGCTCCTTTTATAGTGAACCTGATAAGGTATGCAGATTCTTCATAATACAGATTATTCACCGCGTTGTGAGTAACTTTCACTTCCGTAATACATAAACATGCTTCATCATTTAAATAACGTTGCGTTAACAAATATGCCCTTTGTCCTGCCAGCATTCTCGCACCGGAAAAGATGTCATGAAAGGCAGCGACAATTTCAACAATTATGGGCGTGAATACTGGATTATGTGCGCTACCTCACGCACAATAATCACACTGTCACAATATTGACAAACTTTGCCCCATGCAGGGCAGAGGCGCCACACCTGCAGGAGAACACGATTAATGCCATCACTCAGTAAAGAAGCGGCCCTGGTTCATGACGCGCTGGTTGCCCGGGGGCTGGAAACGCCGCTGCGCCCGCCTATGGATGAACTGGATAATGAAACGCGAAAAAGCCTTATCGCAGGGCATATGACTGAGATTATGCAGTTGCTGAATCTCGATTTGAGCGATGACAGTCTGATGGAAACGCCGCATCGTATCGCTAAGATGTACGTTGACGAGATTTTCGCCGGCCTCGACTATGCCAATTTCCCGAAAATTACCCTCATTGAAAATAAAATGAAGGTGGATGAAATGGTCACCGTCCGCGATATCACGCTGACCAGCACCTGTGAACATCACTTCGTGACCATTGATGGCAAAGCGACCGTCGCGTATATCCCCAAAGATTCCGTGATCGGCCTGTCGAAAATTAACCGCATCGTGCAATTCTTCGCCCAGCGTCCGCAGGTTCAGGAACGTTTGACCCAACAAATTCTGACGGCGCTGCAAACCTTGCTCGGCACCAATAATGTAGCGGTATCGATTGATGCGGTGCATTACTGCGTGAAAGCGCGCGGTATTCGTGACGCAACCAGCGCCACGACGACGACGTCGCTGGGCGGATTGTTTAAGTCCAGCCAGAATACGCGCCAGGAGTTTCTGCGTGCCGTTCGCCATCATCCATGATTAAGGCGGAGACGATGGAGCGTAATGTCACGCTGGATTTTGTACGTGGCGTCGCTATCCTCGGTATCCTGCTTCTTAACATTAGCGCCTTTGGATTGCCGAAGGCGGCTTATCTCAATCCCGCCTGGTACGGCGCGATCGTTCCCGAAGACGCCTGGTCCTGGGCGATTCTCGATATTGTGGCGCAGGCTAAGTTTCTTACGCTGTTCGCGTTGTTGTTTGGCGCGGGGCTACAAATGCTGCTTCCGCGTGGTAAACAGTGGATTCAGTCGCGCTTAACGCTATTGGTACTGTTAGGTTTTATCCATGCGTTATTCTTTTGGGACGGCGACATTCTGCTGGCCTACGGTCTGGTCGGGTTAATTTGCTGGCGACTGGTACGCGACGCGCCTTCGGTAAAAAGCCTGTTCAATACCGGCATACTCCTTTATCTGGTCGGGATTGGCGTGCTACTGCTGCTGGGCGTGGTATCGAGTAGCGAAACCAGCCGCGCCTGGACGCCGGATGCGTCGGCAATATTGTATGAAAAATACTGGAAGCTGAACGGCGGCATGGAGGCTATCAGCAACCGGGCAGAGATGCTGTCGAATAGTTTACTGGCGCTCGGCGCGCAGTATGGCTGGCAACTGGCAGGTATGATGCTGCTGGGCGCCGCGCTAATGCGTAGCGGCTGGCTGAAAGGTCAGTACAGTCTGCGGCACTATCGCCGTACCGGGGTTCTGCTGGTGGCGTTAGGGCTAATGATCAACCTGCCTGCGGTCATTTTACAATGGCGGCTGGACTGGGCGTACCGCTGGTGCGCCTTCTTATTGCAGGCGCCGCGCGAACTGAGCGCGCCGTTGCAAACGCTGGGCTATGCCGCGCTGATGTTTGGCTTCTGGCCGCAGCTTAGCCGATGCAGACTGACGCTTGCCATTGCCTGCGTAGGGCGAATGGCGCTGACCAATTATCTGCTGCAGACGATCATCTGTACCACGCTGTTTTATCAGTTTGGCTTATTTATGAAATTCAATCGACTGGAACTCTTGTTCTTTGTCGTTCCGGTATGGGCAATAAACCTTCTCTTTTCCGTCATCTGGCTACGTTTCTGGCGACAGGGACCGGTCGAGTGGTTATGGCGTCAACTCACGTTGCGCGCGTCAGGATCGCTCAGATAACGATCTGGATCACATTCATTAACAAAATGGCTGTAACCGTTTCCATCCCTGTGATGTTTCTCACGCAGCCCTGGGCAGGGTGCTGACAAAATAGCCGCCTGCTAACGGGGCATTTGTGAGCATTTTTGAACTCAAACAGGGCAGTGAATATGATCACCATTCGTGATGTAGCGCGCCAGGCTGGCGTGTCTGTAGCGACCGTTTCCCGCGTACTGAATAACAGCGCGTTGGTCAGTCCCGACACCCGTGACGCCGTTATGCAGGCCGTCACCCTGCTGGGATATCGGCCAAATGCGAATGCGCAAGCGCTGGCCACTCAGGTGAGCGACACCATCGGCGTCGTGGTCATGGATGTTTCCGATGCCTTTTTCGGCGCTCTGGTGAAAGCCGTAGATCTGGTCGCGCAGCAGCACCAGAAATATGTTCTCATTGGCAACAGTTATCATGAGGCGGAAAAAGAGCGCCATGCGATTGAAGTCTTGATCCGTCAGCGTTGTAACGCATTGATTGTTCACTCAAAAGCCTTAACCGATCGCGAGCTGAGCGACTTTATGGATCAGATCCCCGGTATGGTGCTGATTAACCGTATCGTGCCGGGTTATGCGCATCGTTGTGTTTGTCTCGACAATGTGAGCGGCGCCAGAATGGCGACCCGAATGTTGCTGAATAATGGACATCAACGCATCGGCTACCTGGCCTCCAGCCACCGTATTGAAGATGACGCGATGCGCAGAGAAGGGTGGTTACACGCGCTGCAAGAGCAGGGGATTGCTGCGTCGGAGAGCTGGATAGGCACCGGCACGCCGGATATGCAGGGCGGCGAGTCGGCAATGGTTGAGTTGCTGGGACGCAATCTGCAACTGACGGCGGTATTTGCCTATAACGATAACATGGCGGCGGGCGCGCTGACGGCGTTAAAAGATAACGGCATCGCCATTCCCTTGCATCTGTCTGTCATCGGTTTCGACGATATCCCTATTGCTCGTTATACCGATCCTCAGTTGACTACCGTGCGCTATCCTATTGCTTCTATGGCGAAAATCGCGACCGAGCTGGCGTTACAGGGGGCTGCAGGTACGCTGGATATCACGGCGACGCACTGCTTCATGCCGACCCTGGTACGGCGCCATTCGGTGGCATGGCGACAGAATGCGGTACTGATCACTAACTGATTACGCCCCGCATGTAACCGTTTTCAATCTGTGAGTAAATTCACAGTTTATTAACATTGTGATAGCTATGATGACAACGTTTGTCGCACTGTAACTAACGTGTAACAGTTAGTTGTCAGTTTTGCTGGGGTATTTCGCTTATAAAAACCGTTATCACAATATCCCGCGACTACCGGACAAAAATAAAGAGTTGAATAAGAGCTTATCCCATTAGGGCTATTTTACTTGCCATTTTGGACCTGGGCAGTGCTCGCCAAAACGCGTTAGCGTTTTGAACGCCGCTTGCGGCGGCCCGAAGGGCGAGCGTAGCGAGTCAAACCTCACGTACTACGTGTACGCTCCGGTTTTTGCGCGCTGTCCGTGTCCAAACTGGCTGCGCCAATAACGCCTGGTGGGATAGGCTCTAAATACGCTTCGGCGTTCAGTAACACGCGTTAACGTGCTGAACAGCCGGGCATTTTTTTACGCTATACCCTACATAATAAAACCGGAGCTACCATGAATAAGAAGGTACTGACCCTTTCTGCCGTGATGGCAAGTCTGTTATTCGGCGCGCACGCGCACGCGGCTGATACTCGTATTGGCGTGACGATTTATAAATATGACGATAACTTTATGTCCGTGGTGCGTAAGGCTATTGAAAAAGATGGCAAATCCGCGCCGGATGTTCAGCTACTGATGAATGACTCGCAAAACGATCAATCTAAACAGAATGATCAAATTGACGTTTTATTAGCGAAAGGGGTTAAAGCTCTGGCGATTAACCTGGTCGACCCGGCAGCCGCCGGTACGGTGATTGAGAAAGCGCGCGGGCAAAATGTGCCGGTGGTGTTCTTTAACAAAGAGCCTTCCCGCAAAGCGCTGGACAGCTATGACAAGGCGTATTATGTCGGGACTGACTCTAAAGAATCCGGTGTGATTCAGGGCGACTTGATTGCCAAACACTGGCAGGCGAATCAGGGTTGGGATCTGAATAAAGACGGTAAAATTCAGTATGTTCTGCTGAAAGGCGAGCCGGGGCACCCGGATGCTGAAGCCCGTACGACGTATGTGGTGAAAGAATTAAATGATAAAGGTATTCAGACCGAGCAACTGGCGTTAGACACCGCCATGTGGGATACCGCGCAGGCAAAAGATAAGATGGATGCCTGGCTGTCTGGCCCGAACGCTAACAAGATTGAAGTGGTTATCGCGAATAACGATGCGATGGCGATGGGCGCGGTAGAGGCGCTGAAAGCGCATAATAAATCGTCGATTCCGGTCTTTGGCGTCGATGCGTTACCGGAAGCTCTGGCGCTGGTGAAATCGGGCGCGATGGCCGGTACGGTACTGAATGACGCCAACAATCAGGCGAAAGCGACATTCGATCTGGCGAAAAACCTCGCCGAAGGCAAGGGCGCGGCTGACGGCACCAACTGGAAGATTGAGAACAAAATCGTGCGCGTGCCTTATGTCGGCGTGGACAAAGACAATCTGAGCGAATTTACCCAAAAATAACTTTTCCGTCTGTGGGCGCAATTTTGTTGCGCCCTGAAACCGTGGAAGGGTGACGCGCCGCAGACCGGATAACGTATTTCTTTTGCCATCCGGCGCGGATAGTCATAATTAAAAAGGCCGACAGGGTATCATTATGGGCAGCACGATCTCTCCGTCGTCGGGTGAATATTTGTTGGAAATGCGTGGCATTAACAAATCATTTCCCGGCGTGAAAGCGCTTGATAATGTCAACTTAAACGTTCGTCCGCACTCTATTCATGCATTAATGGGCGAAAACGGCGCAGGCAAATCAACATTATTAAAATGTCTTTTCGGTATTTACCAAAAAGATTCCGGCAGCATTGTATTTCAGGGAAAAGAAGTGGACTTCCATTCGGCGAAAGAAGCGCTGGAGAATGGGATTTCGATGGTACACCAGGAGTTAAACCTGGTATTACAACGTTCGGTCATGGATAACATGTGGCTGGGACGTTATCCCACCAAAGGTATGTTTGTCGACCAGGATAAAATGTACCAGGATACCAAAGCGATATTTGATGAACTGGATATCGATATTGACCCACGCGCGCGCGTAGGAACGTTATCCGTTTCGCAAATGCAGATGATCGAAATTGCGAAGGCGTTTTCCTATAACGCTAAGATCGTTATTATGGATGAACCGACCTCATCGTTAACTGAGAAAGAGGTTAATCATCTGTTCACCATTATTCGCAAGCTGAAAGAACGCGGCTGCGGAATTGTTTATATCTCGCATAAAATGGAAGAAATTTTTCAATTGTGCGATGAAATTACTATTTTGCGCGACGGTCAGTGGATTGCCACCCAGCCGCTGGAAGGGCTGGATATGGATAAGATCATTGCGATGATGGTCGGGCGTTCCCTGAACCAGCGCTTTCCGGATAAAGAAAATAAGCCGGGCGACGTGATTCTGGAGGTCCGTCACCTGACCTCGCTGCGCCAGCCTTCCATTCGCGATGTCTCCTTTGATTTGCACAAGGGCGAAATTCTGGGCATTGCCGGCCTGGTTGGGGCAAAGCGTACCGATATCGTCGAAACGCTGTTTGGTATTCGTGAGAAGTCGTCCGGGACAATCACTTTACATGGCAAGAAAATTAATAATCACACTGCGAACGAAGCGATTAACCACGGTTTTGCGCTGGTGACGGAAGAGCGTCGTTCCACCGGAATTTACGCCTATCTGGATATCGGATTTAACTCATTAATTTCGAATATCCGTAATTATAAAAATAAAGTGGGGTTACTGGATAATTCCCGGATGAAAAGCGACACCCAATGGGTCATTGATTCCATGCGGGTAAAAACGCCGGGGCATCGCACGCAAATTGGTTCGCTTTCCGGCGGCAATCAGCAAAAGGTGATCATTGGTCGCTGGCTATTAACGCAGCCGGAAATATTAATGCTGGACGAACCGACCCGCGGCATTGATGTCGGCGCAAAGTTTGAAATTTATCAGCTTATTGCGGAACTGGCGAAAAAAGGCAAGGGGATCATCATTATCTCTTCTGAAATGCCGGAGCTGTTAGGGATTACCGATCGTATCCTGGTGATGAGTAACGGTCTCGTTTCCGGCATTGTCGATACTAAAACAACAACGCAAAACGAAATTTTGCGTCTTGCTTCTTTGCACCTTTAAGATCAGGGGCTCCTTATGAGTGCGTTAAACAAGAAAAGCTTTTTGACCTGGCTGAAAGAGGGCGGAATTTACGTCGTTCTTTTAGTGTTGCTGGCGATTATTATTTTCCAGGACCCGACTTTTTTAAGTTTGCTGAATTTAAGTAATATTCTGACGCAATCTTCGGTACGTATTATTATCGCGCTGGGCGTGGCGGGACTCATCGTCACCCAGGGGACAGACCTGTCGGCGGGGCGTCAGGTAGGGCTGGCGGCGGTCGTGGCGGCAACATTACTGCAATCAATGGAAAACGCCAACAAAGTGTTTCCGGAAATGGCGACCATGCCGATTGCGCTGGTCATCCTGATTGTCTGCGCGATTGGCGCGGTGATTGGCCTGGTGAACGGCATCATCATTGCTTACCTGAACGTGACGCCGTTTATTACCACGCTTGGCACGATGATTATCGTTTATGGGATCAACTCCCTTTACTATGACTTTGTCGGCGCTTCGCCCATTTCCGGCTTTGACAGCGGCTTTTCCACCTTTGCGCAGGGCTTTGTGGCGATGGGCAGTTTCCGGCTCTCCTACATCACCTTTTACGCTCTGATTGCGGTAGCGTTTGTCTGGGTGCTGTGGAATAAGACCCGCTTTGGTAAAAACATTTTTGCTATTGGCGGCAACCCGGAAGCGGCGAAAGTTTCTGGCGTAAACGTGGCGCTGAACCTGCTGATGATTTATGCGCTCTCCGGCGTGTTTTATGCCTTCGGCGGCTTACTGGAAGCAGGGCGTATTGGTTCTGCCACCAACAACCTCGGCTTTATGTATGAACTGGATGCGATTGCCGCGTGCGTGGTCGGGGGCGTATCGTTTAGCGGCGGAGTGGGGACGGTCTTCGGCGTGGTGACCGGCGTCATTATCTTTACCGTCATCAACTATGGCCTGACCTATATCGGGGTAAACCCGTACTGGCAGTACATTATCAAAGGCGGCATTATCATTTTCGCCGTGGCGCTGGACTCGCTGAAATACGCGCGTAAGAAGTAGTTATCCAGACGTATTACCTTGCTTATCAGATAACCCGGCGCAGCGAAACTGCGCGCCGGGCTTCATACCGGGAGTTACAGCGTTAACGCGTGTTCTTTTTCGCCTTTTTTAAATTTGACCTCGCCTAAATCAATACAGGCGACCGGGCAGACATGACCGCACAGCAGACAACCGACGCATTTTTCCGTATTGCAATGCGGCGTGCGGCTGTGTTCATCCCACTCCATCGCCTGATGACCGCCGTCATAGCAGGAGATATAGCAACGTCCGCAGCCGACGCATTTCTCCTGATTAATCCGCGGATAGACGATATAGCTGCGATCCAGATCTTCCGCCGGGATAATATTGCCATTCGCCAGCCCGATCATCTCCTGTAATGAGGCAAATCCCTGATCGGCCAGATAGTGGCTGAGGCCGCTCGCCATATCTTCTACAATGCGGTAACCGTATTGCATAATGCCTGTCGTCACCTGTAGGGTCGCCGCGCCCAGCAGCAGAAATTCGGCAGCGTCTTCCCAGGTTTCAATGCCGCCGATACCGCTAATCGGGAAATCGCGCAGTTCAGGGTGCATTCGCAACTGCTGGATAAAACGCAGCGCAATGGGTTTCACCGCTTTTCCTGAATAACCGGAGATACTGGATTTACCGTTAACCACCGGCATCCCGATTTTGCGGTTCAGGTCGATGTTAGTAATGGATTTCACGGTGTTGATGGTGGCGATACCGTCGGCCCCACCGCGTTTGGCGGCCAGCGCGACTTCGCACATATCGCCAATATTCGGCGTCATTTTCGCCAGCATTGGCAAAGATGAACCGCGTTTTACGGCGCGGCAGTATTTTTCAACCAGCTCCGGGCTTTGCCCTACATCGCTTCCCATGGCGTGCGAGGTCATCTGCGGGCAAGAGAAGTTACACTCAATCATATCCGCGCCGGCTTCTTCAACCAGACGCGCCAGTTCTTGCCACTGCTGCTCATTTTCTCCCATGATGGAAGCAATCAGCACCTTATCCGGATAATCCTGTTTCAGCCGTCGAATGGCGGCCAGATTCTCTTCCAGCGGATGCTCAGCAATTTGCTCCATGTTTTTGAAACCAATAAAACCGGTATCTTCTTTCGTCAGGTGGTCAAAACGTGGAGAGACTTCGTTGGCAATAAAAAAACCAATGGTTTTAAAAACGATCCCGCCCCAACCGGTATCATAGGCTTTGGCGCACATCTCATAACAGTTGCCTACCGGAGAAGAAGAAAGACAAAACGGATTGGGAAACTTAACGCCGCAAAAGGTAACAGACAAATCTTTTGTTAACATGAGCAGGCCTCCTCTAAATAATGATGAATAGCCTGAGCGGCTTCTTTTCCGGTTTTTACCGCATAAACGACGGTCTTATCACCTTTAACAATATCGCCAGCGGCAAAGATCACCGGGTCGTCGGTTTGATAATTATGCGTGTCGATAATATTACGCTGCGCTTTTATCTCCGCAAAGTTATCCAGTCGCGCGTGCTGCCCCACGGCCAAAATAATATTTTCCGCTTCCAGCGTCAGTTCTCCTGAGTGGCGTACATGGTGGAAGGTCACTTTATTTCCGCTGACGGCGACAGGCGTAAAACCATCAATAATCGATACGCCTAATGCCTGCGTGCTGGTAAATTCTTTTTCGCTGGCGGGGAATTGGGCTAATTCTTCCCGCGCCACGCAGGTGACGGAAGGACAGCCGAGAATTTTTAACGTACTGGCGACATCCATCGCTACGTCGCCGCCGCCAATAATTAATGCGCTACGCGGAACGCTAATATCGCCGTCGGCCTGACGGGCGCGCTGTAAAAAATCAACGGCAATCTCTACGTGACTGGCTTGCTCAAATAACGGTAAATCAGAGCCACAGGACATCCCGACGGTCATCAGCACGGCGCGATATTCGGCTTTGAGTTGCGCAAGCGATAGCGACCCGCCCACCTCACAATTACATTTAATATTGACGCCCATTTCTACAATGCGGGCAATTTCCTGATCGAGTACGCTTTGCGGCAGACGAAATGCCGGGATGCCGTGACGCAGCCATCCGCCGGGCTGCGGCTGTTTTTCGTAAATGGTGACGTCATAGCCTAAATGCGTGAGCGTCACGCTTGCCTGCAAACCTGCCGGACCCGCGCCAATAATCGCGACTTTCCCGCGTGTTTTACTCCCGGGCTGATAAATCTGCATGGCAGTCTGCTGTTCAAAATCGGTAATAAAACGTTGCAGGCGTGCAATATCAATAGGTTTATCTATTCCGGAACGTGTACATCCGCGCTGGCATAATTTTTCCGTCGGACAGACTCTGGCGCAGACAGCGCCAAGCGCGTTATTTTCCCGGATAGTTTCCGCTGCGCCTTTAAAATTGCGAAAGTAAATAGAACGAATAAATTTCCCCGGATCGGTTTGCGCCGGGCAAGCCTGACTACAGGGCGCATCGTGACATAATAAACAACGTGAAGCCTCTTTTATTGCCAGTAATGGCGTAAAACCAGGCGTGAGTTCATCCAGATAATTTTGTTGCGGCATATAATCTTCCTTAATGCTTGAATAAATTAAGGCGAAACGCAAATAACGCGTTTTAATGATCTAAAATCTACCGCCAGCCTAAGCATTGAAAGAAGGGTATTCTGTGAAAGAATTCACAAAAAAATGAAACCAGAATGCAAAACAGCATTTGTTCCTTATATCATAATAATAACTATTCTCAATTTTAAAGGGATAATAAATAGATTAACGATAAAAAAGAAGATAAATAATCATTCCCGTAAATAAAAAACCGCAACCGGTATAAAGAAAAAGATAAGACCAATATTGTACGGGATCGGCATGGCGATAGACATAAACCGGTTTTCGCGCATTTTTGACAACTTTATCTACCGCGCCGGTTCGCCAGCCTTTCCAGGCCTCACGGAAGCAAAAAAGCGGGAGTAGCAGAAAGGCTAATATGACAAATATCGTCTGTACATCCATGATCATTTCCCTTTTTTCTTTTCCAGTTCAAGCAATTGTTCCGGCGTAACGGCCGGATACCCCTGGGCGTCATTCGGCACCTGATGCTGCGTGGGAATAGGTACCAGCGGGCCTAAAAAACGCGGTTCGCGTTTAAAAATATAGAGATCCGCCAGCGCGCTAAAGCGGGCGCCAAATTCGCGCAGGCGCACTGTCAGCATATTTTTGGGCGAAGGTACCGCGTAACACTGCGCCTGAATGCCCATATGCAACGCAATAAACAAGGCGCGTTCGCAGTGGAAGCGCTGAGTGATGATAATAAAGTCGTTGGTATCAAACACTTTGCGGGTACGCACAATGGAGTCAAGCGTACGGAAGCCAGCGTAATCAAGCACAATGTCCGCAGGATCGACGCCCGCCGCGATAAGGTCTTTGCGCATGGTCATCGGTTCGTTATAGCTTTGCAGGGCATTGTCGCCGCTGAGCAGCAGGTAATTGACTTTACCGCTATTGTAAGCGTTTAACGCGCCCTGGATACGATAACGATAGTACTGATTAATGACACCCTTGCGATAGTATTTGGCTGTCCCTAACACGACGCCAACCTGGCGGTAGGGGAGATCCTGTAGCTCGTCATAGATATAGGGCGCTGTTTTCCAGCTCATCCACCGATCGAGGCCAAGCACCGTCAACAGCAGCAAGCCTACCAGGACCAACAGGCTGTAAAACACGCGCTTTAACATGCAGGAAACTCGATACCAGGATGAAAGTACGATCAGGCTACTGTACCCGAAGACGTAGCGCAAGAAACCGCCGTCTGATTGCGGAGATTTTCAGCATGATTTCCCTTGTATCGGGTCGCGGGAGAGGAGAGTCAGGCCGGATAAGACGCCAGTGCGTCGCTATCCGGCACATTTGCTTAGCCGAGAAGCACGCGGTCAATATTATGGCAACCTAACGCTTTCAGCGTTGCGGCGGTGGCATCCCATTGAATTAATGCCGCATCGCCTTTTTCCGCCAGAATCGCACGCTGAATATCCGCATAGTCATAGCCATTGAGACTCAGCAGGTTTAGCGCGCCT
Organism: Salmonella sp. NW722; assembly: GCF_051702785.1. Lineage (NCBI taxonomy): Bacteria > Pseudomonadati > Pseudomonadota > Gammaproteobacteria > Enterobacterales > Enterobacteriaceae > Salmonella > Salmonella sp. NW722. Next base: position 455,312 of record NZ_JAMMIN010000005.1, on the reverse strand, counting down.
TGCAGCGGGGGAAGCGTAGGGTTAAAGGCGGCGTTTTCCGCATAGCTGCCGGTGAAAATACGGCCATCTTTACATTCCAGCGCCACGCCGCTCGGTGAGTGGCTATAAGGCATATGGCTCTTATTGGCTGCCGTAATCGCCGCTTGCGTTAGCGTATCGCCCGTTAACGTAAAGCCATGATCCTGCTCGTCCATCAGCAGCGTTTTGATCTCCAGATCTTTTGGCCCGAAAGCGTCAGGCAGATAATCGCGTAACGTATGCGGCGCGCGGCCCGGCAGATGAATGCGCAGATCCAGACCGCTGTTCAGCTCGTTCATAAACTGGCGACAGTGGCCGCAAGGGGTGTAGTTAACGGTGACGGCGGCGAGCCCTTTTTCGCCGCGTAGCCAGGCGTGGCTAATCGCGCTTTGTTCAGCATGCACAGTTTGTTGCATGGTGGCGCCCAGGAACTCCATATTTGCGCCGAAATACCAGTTGCCGCTAACGCCGCGCGCAATCGCGCCGACGTTAAAATGGGACAAATCGGTACGGGCGCAGGCCGCCGCCAGAGGTAACAGTGCGAAAGCCAGCGCGTCTTCGTCCAGTCCCGCCGTATTTTTAAGCGTCGAGACCTGCTCTGCGGTCAGCATGGCGGGAAAATGGTGGTCCGCCAGGATAGGGGCCAGCGCTGATTGCAAATTATCCGCAAGCTGGGCAAAAGCAGTTTGAAAACGTGGATGCATGGCGTTGCCTCATAACAATGTAATGGAACCGTAGTTTACGGGCCTGCTATGTCTTAATATGTGATCTAAATCTCATTGCTTATGCAACTTGTGAAACTTAAATGAAAAATGCGCGACGTATCGCAAATTTTAACCCGGTCTTTTGTCCCGTCGTTAGCGCATTACCGCCAGAATGAGCGGAAACAAAAAGGGCGCTACCAGCGAGGTAATAATGCCGCAGATCACCAGCGCCAGGGAGCTAAACGCGCCTTCCTGGTAATCCAGCTCGGCGCAGCGCGCAGTACCGAGCGCATGTGAGGCGGTCCCCATTGCCAGCCCGCGTGCGGCCTTAGTACGGATGTGCATCGCGTTTAACAGCGTGTGGCCAAACACCGCGCCCAGAATACCGACAAAAATTACGCATACCGCGCTGATCGCGGGGATGCCGCCGATGCTGCCGCCCACCGCCATCGCGATAGGCGTAGTCACGGATTTAGGCAGTACCGATGCCGCGATTTCAGGCGTTGCGCCCATCAGCAAGGCAACGGATGTTCCGGTAATCATCGCTACCAGACTGCCGACAAAACAGATGCTAATAATGGATTTCCAACGCGCGCGAATCTGGTGCAACTGTTCATAAAGGGGATAGGCCAGCGCCACCACCGCCGGTTGCAGCAGATCGTTAAGTACTTCGCTGCCTTTGAAGTAGTGCTCGTAGGGAATACCGGTCAGCAACAGAAAAGGAATAATGACTACCATTGCCACCAGCAGCGGATTCAGCAACGGCATTTTAAAATGCGCCGCCAGTCTGCGGGCGGCGAAAAATACCGCCAGCGTCAGCGGTAACGACCACCAGATATATGTCATCATTTTTTCGTTCCCTTCTGCCCAACCACTTTACGCTCACCGTGTATCAGATGTGAACTCCAGCTTACGACCACAAAAACGACCAGCGTACTGATAGCGCAAGAGACCACCACCGGGCCGAATTGCGCGCGCAGTAAATCAAAATATTGCATGACCCCGACGCCAATCGGCACAAACAGCAACGCCATATAACGAATCAGCACATAGCAGCCGGGGTTAACCCACTTTGCCGGCAGAATTTGCAGCGCCAGCAACACAAACAGAATTAACATCCCGATAATGCTGCCGGGAATAGTGATAGGAAGCAGTGATGCAAGAAAAATGCCTGCGTACAAACAGGCATAAATCAATACAAAAGCGCGTATATATTGCCAGATAATATTCAGTGACTTACTCATGTTTAAAGCCCTTGATGAGATGGATTCATCATACAATTAAACGTTAAAACGTGCTACCGATCACATCATGAATTCTTAGCATAGTGGGTATAGACAGCAGGAACATCGGGCAATGCCCCTGGTCGGCGGCGTTAAACCTGGGCTAAAAAATACAAAAAGCGACTCAGGGCCAAAGACGGCGTCTCATTCTTACGCCAGAACATCCCTACGCTGCCTTTTTGCTCAATTTTTGGCAAGTTTAAAATCGCCAGTTGTCCCTGGCTGGCATAGCGTTGCGCCAGCCGTAAAGAAAGAATAGAGATCATATCGCTGCTTTGCAGCAAATTGGTGCTGACGTTCATTGACGCCGATTCAATGGTGTTTTCCGGGAGCATGACGCCGTTATCGACGAGGGCGTTATCAATACTGATGCGAATAGGGGTGCCGGTTGGCCAGACTATCCACCGCCAGTGCGCCAGATCGCTCCAGGCGATCTGCGCTCGCGCGGCCAGCGGATGGTGCGGACGCGCCACAAAGCAGACCGGCTCGGTATAAAGTACCTGATAATTAAGCGGCAGTTGCAGGGCGCGGCCGCCGACACGCCCTACCACCACATCCACCTGACCGGCAAGCAAATCGTGCAGCAGCGGCGTCATTACCTTCTCTTCAATATTCAGATGCAGCGTCGGCATTTCGTTAAGCAGGCTCAGAATCGCCTGTGATACGCAGTCAGTCGCCACGGGCGAACAGCCGATCTTCAGGCTGCCAACCAGGCCGCCCTGCTTGAAACGGGCGATTTCATACTGTGAACGCTCCAGATCGTTAATTAGGCGCTGGGCGTGCTGGAGCAGTAATTTACCGCCTTCCGAGGGCCGTAGCCCTTTACTGTGGCGCTCAAAAAGCGTGATGCCTATCTCATCTTCGAGTTGAGATAACCACTTCGATAGCGCCGGCTGGGAGATATTCATCATCCGGGCGACATGCGTCAGGTTGCCCTGTTCGCCCAGCGCAACCAGCGTTTGCAGGTGATGTAATTTCAATTTCTGCGCCCAGTTCGCCATTCGCTATAACCTCCAGGTTATGTCTCTGCCTGAAAAGCCATTGTACATTTTATCGCTCCCTCTACAAACTCGTAACATAGCAAACATAAAAACAACATCTATCTCCCTGCACTGAGGCATTAGCTATGACTCAACAACGTGATCTACAAGCCCTTATTGATGCCGCGCCCGTCGGCAAAATGCAGTGGCGCGTTATCATCTGCTGTTTTCTGGTGGTTATGCTCGACGGTTTTGACACCGCCGCGATTGGCTTCATCGCCCCGGATATTCGTACTCACTGGCAGCTAAGCGCCAGCGAACTTGCGCCGCTGTTTGGCGCAGGGCTGCTGGGGCTTACGGCCGGCGCGCTGCTATGCGGGCCGCTGGCGGATCGCTTTGGCCGCAAGCGGGTCATTGAGCTTTGCGTGGCGCTATTCGGCGCATTGAGCCTGCTTTCCGCTTTCTCGCCGGATATAGAAACCCTGGTGTTGCTGCGTTTCTTAACCGGTCTGGGACTGGGCGGAGCGATGCCTAATACCATCACCATGACGTCGGAATACCTTCCCGCTCGTCGACGCGGAGCGCTGGTCACGCTGATGTTCTGCGGTTTTACCCTGGGGTCGGCGATGGGCGGGATTGTGAGCGCGCAACTGGTGCCGCTGATTGGCTGGCACGGAATTCTGGCGTTAGGCGGCATCTTGCCTTTGCTGCTGTTTTTCGGCCTGCTGTTCGCGCTGCCGGAATCTCCCCGCTGGCAGGTACGTCGCCAACTACCGCAAGCCGTTGTCGCCCGGACGGTCAGCGCCATTACCGGCGAGCGCTATCACGGTACGCAATTCTTTCTGCATGAGACGGCAGCCGTCGCCAAAGGCAGTATTCGCCAGCTTTTTGCCGGGCGACAGCTTGTCATTACCCTGATGTTATGGGTGGTGTTCTTTATGAGCCTGCTCATTATCTATCTGCTTTCCAGCTGGATGCCGACGTTACTTAACCATCGCGGTATTAATCTGCAACAGGCGTCGTGGGTGACTGCCGCATTCCAGGTTGGCGGCACGCTTGGCGCGCTGTTACTCGGCGTGTTGATGGATCGGCTTAACCCGTTCCGGGTACTGGCGGTGAGCTATGCGCTGGGCGCGGTTTGCATTGTCATGATAGGCCTGAGCGAAAACGGCCTTTGGCTGATGGCGCTGGCGATTTTTGGTACCGGCATCGGTATTAGCGGTTCCCAGGTAGGGCTTAATGCTCTGACGGCGACGCTGTACCCCACCCAAAGCCGGGCGACGGGCGTGAGCTGGTCGAACGCCATTGGACGCTGCGGGGCGATTGTCGGTTCGCTCTCCGGCGGCATGATGATGGCCCTCAATTTCTCTTTCGATACGTTGTTTTTTGTCATTGCTATTCCGGCGGCTATCAGCGCGGTAATGCTTACCCTGCTGACGGTGGTTGTCCGCCTTTCGATTTCTGTACCTGACGACCTGCCGCGTGCCAGCGTCGTAAACGAATAAGGAGAATCTCCATGTCTGAAATAAATCAGAACGTAAAAGATAGCCGTCAACAGTATTACCAGCATATTTCCGGGCAGAATCTGACGCCGCTGTGGGAATCGTTACATCACCTGGTACCGCAGACGCCAAACGCCAACTGCGCGCCGGCCTACTGGAATTATCAGGAAATTCGTCCGCTACTGATGGAAAGCGGCAATGTCATTGGCGCGAAAGAGGCGATCCGCCGGGTGCTGGTGCTGGAAAATCCGGCATTGCGCGGTCAGTCGTCGATCACGGCGACCTTATACGCTGGTTTACAGCTGATCCTGCCCGGCGAAGTCGCGCCGAGTCATCGCCATAACCAGTCGGCGCTGCGTTTTATCGTCGAAGGTAAAGGCGCATTTACCGCGGTGGACGGCGAGCGCACGCCAATGCATACCGGCGATTTTATCCTGACGCCGCAGTGGCGCTGGCACGATCATGGTAATCCGGGATCAGAGCCGGTGGTATGGCTGGATGGTCTGGATCTGCCGTTAGTCAATCTCCTGGGCTGTGGTTTTGCGGAAGATTATCCCGAAGATCAGCAGCCGGTGACGCGAAAAGAGGGCGATTATCTGCCGCGCTATGCAGCGAATATGCTGCCGCTGCGCCACCAGCGCGGGAACTCGTCGCCGATTTTCAACTACCGTTACGACCGCAGCCGCGAGGCGTTGCACGATCTGACCCGTATGGGCGATCCGGATGAGTGGGAAGGTTACAAGCTGCGTTACGTTAATCCCGTCACCGGCGGTTATCCGATGCCGTCGATGGGCGCGTTCCTGCAACTGCTGCCAAAAGGCTTTGCCTCGCGTGTGGCGCGGAGCACCGACAGCACTATCTACCACGTCGTTGAAGGGGCAGGGCAGGTCACTATCGGCAACGAAACTTTTCATTTTTCCGCAAAAGACATTTTTGTGGCGCCGACCTGGCATGAGGTGTCGTTTCGCAGCAGCGAAGACACGGTGTTATTCAGCTTTTCGGACAAGCCGGTTCAGGAAGCCCTGGGGCTGTTCCGCGAAGCACGTTATTAATTAGGGAGAGAGAACATGACCAAATATGTATTCCAGCCGCAGGCCCCAGTGACAGTACCCGTGGCGGGCAGTGATGAGCAGTTTCCGGTACGTCGCGTTTACTGCGTGGGTCGCAACTATGCCGCCCATGCCCGTGAAATGGGCTTTGATCCCGATCGCGAACCGCCGTTCTTCTTTTGTAAACCAGCGGACGCTGTCGTCCCGGTAGCGGAGGGGGATACCCTGGAACTGCCGTATCCGGCGCAGACCGATAACTACCATTATGAAATTGAGCTGGTGGTGGCGATTGGTAAAAAGGGGAGCGATATTCCGCTCGAAAAAGCCCATGAATATGTCTGGGGATACGCCACCGGTCTGGACATGACGCGTCGCGATCGTCAGATGGAAATGCGTCAGATGGGACGCCCGTGGGAAATCGGCAAAGCGTTCGATCTCTCCGCGCCCATTGCGCCATTACACAAAGCCGCTGAAACGCATAATGTGGATAACGCCCCTATTTGGCTACAGGTTAACGGCGAAGACCATCAACGCAGCGATATTCGTCACCTGATTTGGTCGGTGAATGAAACCATCAGCTATTTGTCCGGCTTTTTTGAATTGCAGCCAGGCGATTTGATTTTCACCGGTACGCCAGAGGGGGTGGGCGCAGTGGTGAAAGGGGATGTCATCACCGGGAACGTAGAAGGTCTGACGCCGATTGCTGTGAAAATTGTCTGAGGTGAACGATGAAGCTGTACAGTTTCTTTAATAGTTCGGCGTCTTATCGTGTACGTATTGCGCTGGCGTTAAAGGGGATTGATTACCAGACAGTGGGCGTCAATATTCGTATCGGCCAGCAGAATGCGCTGGCCTACCGACGGATGAATCCGGTAGGCCTGGTGCCGACGCTGGTCACTGATGACGGCGAATCCTTGGGGCAATCGCTGGCCATCGTCGACTGGCTGGACCGACATTTTCCGCAAACGCCGCTGCTGCCTACGAGCGACCCGGCGCGCAGCCAGGCGCTGGAAATTGTCTACGCTATCGCCTGCGATATACACCCAATCAATAACATGCGCGTGTTGCGCTACCTGACCGATGAGCTGAAGGTTAGCGAAGAGGATAAAAAACGCTGGTACGCCCACTGGATACAGCAAGGGTTAAGCGCGGTAGAGCAGCTATTGCGTAAAAGTCAGTCCGGACGATTCTGCGTGGGCGACGCGCCAGGCCTTGCGGACTGCTGCCTGATTCCTCAGTGGGCGAATGCGCTCAGGATGGGCTGCGATTTATCAGGCTATCCGCGCTGTAAAGCCGTTTATGACGCCTGCGTACAGCTACCGGCGTTTATTGCCGCCGCGCCGGAAAATCAACAAGATAAAATCCCGGCCTGAAAAGGAGAATGACCATGACTCACGTGACAAGCGCAATTATTGTAGGTGGCGGAATCGGCGGCGCGGCGACCGCGCTGTCGCTGGCGCGCCAGGGAATAAAAGTCATGCTGTTGGAAAAAGCGCACGAAATTGGCGAGATTGGCGCGGGTATTCAGCTTGGGCCGAACGCTTTTTCGGCGCTGGATAGTCTCGGTGTGGGCGATGTTGCCCGCCAGCGTGCGGTGTTTACCGATCACATTACCATGATGGATGCCGTGAATGCCGAAGAAGTGGTATGCATTGAAACCGGACAGGCGTTCTGCGACCATTTTGGCGGGCCGTATGCGGTAATTCACCGGGTAGATATTCATGCAACGGTATGGGAAGCGGTGCTGACGCACCCTGGCGTGGAGTATCGTACCTCGACCCATATTGTCGATATCCGCCAGACGCCGGATGACGTTACGGTGTTTGATGAGCAGGGAAATAGCTGGACGGCGGATATTCTTGTGGGCTGCGACGGCGTTAAATCGGTCGTGCGGCAAAGTTTACTCGGCGACGCGCCGCGCGTAACGGGGCATGTAGTCTATCGGGCGGTGATTGATTGCGACGATATGCCGGACGATTTACGTATTAACGCACCGGTGCTGTGGGCAGGCCCGCATTGCCACCTGGTCCATTATCCGCTGCGCGGAGGCCAACAGTACAATCTGGTGGTGACATTCCACAGCCGCCAGCAAGAAGAGTGGGGCGTGAAAGACGGCAGTAAAGAAGAGGTGCTCTCTTATTTTGCCGGCATTCATCCCCGCCCGCGCCAGATGCTGGATAAGCCGACCTCCTGGCGCCGCTGGTCGACCGCCGATCGCGAGCCGGTCGCGAAATGGGGAACCGAGCGTATCACTCTGGTGGGCGACGCCGCGCATCCGGTGGCGCAATATATGGCCCAGGGCGCCTGTATGGCGCTGGAAGACGCCGTCACGCTGGGCAAAGCGCTGGAACGCTGCGACGGCGACGCGCAGCAGGCATTTGCGCTGTATGAGTCGGTGCGTATTCCCCGCACGGCGCGTATCGTCTGGTCTACCCGCGAGATGGGGCGTCTCTATCACGCCGCCGGGGTGGAGCGTCAGGTGCGTAATCTTTTGTGGAAAGGGAAATCGCAAGAGGCGTTTTATCGCGGTATCGAATGGCTGTACGGCTGGAAAGAAGATAACTGTCTTGAGCCGCGTTGAGCGCCTTACGTGACGTAGCGTGGCGTTTGCGCCGCCACCCGGCAAAAAGTTTTGCTCATTGCAGAGAGGCGTTATGATAGCGCCTCTTTTTTTGCTGTGGATACCGATATGCGTGTTTTACTGGCGCCGATGGAAGGCGTGCTCGACGCGTTAGTGCGCGAGCTGCTGACCGAAGTGAATGATTACGATCTCTGCATCACCGAATTTGTGCGCGTGGTGGATCAGCTGCTGCCGGTAAAAGTGTTTCATCGCATCTGCCCGGAGTTGCTTCACGCCAGCCGCACGCCGTCCGGCACGCCGGTGCGTATTCAGCTTCTGGGCCAGCATCCGCAGTGGCTGGCGGAAAACGCCGCGCGGGCGACGGCGTTGGGATCATATGGCGTGGACCTGAACTGCGGCTGTCCGTCAAAAGTGGTGAACGGCAGCGGCGGCGGCGCGACATTGCTCAAAGATCCCGAACTCATCTATCAGGGCGCGAAAGCGATGCGGGCCGCGGTACCGTCGCATCTTCCGGTGACGGTAAAAGTGCGTCTCGGCTGGGATAGCGGCGATAGAAAATTTGAAATCGCCGATGCGGTGCAGCAGGCCGGCGCCAGTGAACTGGTGGTGCATGGTCGTACCAAAGCGCAGGGCTACCGCGCCGAGCATATCGACTGGCAGGCGATCGGCGAAATACGCCAGCGTCTGACTATTCCGGTTATCGCTAATGGCGAAATCTGGGACTGGCAGAGCGCGCAGGCATGTATGGCGACCAGCGGCTGCGATGCGGTGATGATTGGCCGTGGGGCGTTAAATATTCCTAACCTGAGCCGGGTGGTGAAGTATAACGAACCGCGTATGCCGTGGCCGGAAGTGGTGACGTTATTACAAAAATATACCCGGCTGGAAAAGCAGGGCGATACTGGTTTATACCATGTCGCGCGTATTAAACAGTGGTTGGGATATTTACGTAAGGAATATATTGAGGCGACGGAACTCTTTCAGTCGATTCGGGCGTTAAACCGTTCATCCGAGATTGCGCGGGCGATTCAGGCTATTAAAATCTAATCTCTACAGCGTCCAGAACGTGTGCCGGACAGACATTATTGCTGCCCGGCGCAGGAATCAGAAAATCATCTTAAACACGCCCGTTACCACCAACAGCCCAATCAGAAAAATAATTAAGATTGCCCATAGAAGAATTTTCATTGTTTGTCCCTTTATTGGTAAATACAAACAAAGTATAGGAAAGTATTAAGCCATCTGCTGCCTTGTTGGGCGCGGCGACGTTTAACTCATGAAGGCTGCTGGCGCGTATTGCAGCAAAATCGTTCATTTATGAACGGGTTAGTGGGACTTTTCATTGAAGTATTACATCAAAAAATGTATCAGATGAAATTATTTGCTAATCATATAAATTTCAAAATATGTCTTTTGTTGTCTGATGATGTATTGCCACGCGTAACTAAAAAATAGATCGCCGTAAGACGTACTCTCTGCGCACCTTTTTTTATCAGAACACCTCCATGAATCGTAATTCTTTCCTTGCCGCGACAGCGAGCTTACCGCTTTTTATTTTGCTGGCGGGCTGCGCCCCTATGCACGATACCCGCCAGTCGCTGACCCAGCAGACGCCCTCTTCTCATGTTGATTCCAGCCTGCCGGCGGCATTGAAAAACGGTTGGCCGGATAGCCAGTGGTGGAAGGCGTATCACGATGCGCAGCTTGACGCGCTGATTGATAATGCCATACAGCATTCGCCGGATATGCAGGTGGCTGAACAGCGTATTCAACTGGCGGAAGCGCAGGCGAAAGCGGTTGAGGCGCAGGACGGCCCGCAGCTCGACTTTTCTGCCGACATTGAGCGCCAGCGAATGTCCGCGGAAGGGCTGATGGGGCCATTCGCGATTACCGACCCCGCGGCGGGAACGACCGGGCCGTGGTATACCAACGGTACATTCGGCCTGACGGCGGGCTGGGATCTGGATTTATGGGGGAAAAACCGCGCTGAAGTTACCGCGCGGATCGGGGCGGTCAAAGCGCGCGAAGCGGAGCAGGAGCAGACCCGACAACTGCTGGCAAGCGGCGTGGCGCGACTCTACTGGGAGTGGCAGACGCAGGCGGCGCTGAAAAATGTGCTGATGCAAATCGAGCATGAGCAGCAAAACGTGGTGACGGTAAACCGGGAGCTGTATCAACACGGCATTACTTCTTCTGTTGAAGGGGTCGAGACCGATATCGACGCCAGCAAAACCCAGCAGCAGTTGAATGACGTTAACGGTAAAATGAAGGTTATTGAAGCGCGGCTCAGCGCGTTAACCAATACGCAATCGGCGGCGCTCAAGCTGCGTCAGGTGAGTCTCCCCGCCGTTGAAAGCCAGTTACCGTCACAACTGGGGTATTCGTTGCTGGCGCGCCGGGCGGATCTACAGGCCGCGCACTGGTACATTGAATCCTCGTTGAGCAGCATTGACGCCGCGAAGGCCGCGTTTTATCCCGATATCAATCTGATGGCTTTTTTACAGCAGGATGCGTTACATCTGAGCGATCTGTTCCGCCATTCCGCACAGCAATATGGCATTACCGGCGGGCTGACGCTGCCGATTTTCGACAGCGGCAGGCTGAATGCCAACCTCGATATCGCCAAAGCGCAAAGCAATCTTTCTATCGCCAACTACAACAAAGCGGTGGTAGATGCGGTTAATGATGTGGCGCGCGCCGCCAGTCAGGTAGAGACGCTGGCGCAGAAAAATCAGCATCAGCAGCAGATTGAGCATGACGCGCAGCGTGTGGTCGGTCTGGCGCAAGCGCGCTTTAATGCCGGCATTATTGCGGGTTCCCGCGTGAGCGAGGCCAAAATCCCGGCACTGCGCGAGCAGTGTAACGGCTTGCTGTTGCAGGGTCAGTGGCTGGATGCCTCTATTCAGCTTACCAGCGCGCTGGGCGGCGGTTATCATTCCTGATTTTTCCGGATGATTCAGACAGGGTTCCTATACTTAGGCTGTGTATGATTCATCCGGAGAGGAATATGACCAAAGTCGCAATTGTAACGGCATCAGATTCGGGAATTGGCAAAGCGTGTGCGTTGTTATTAGCACAAAACGGTTTTGATATTGGTATCACCTGGCATTCTGATGAACGCGGCGCGCAGGAGACGGCGAAAAAAGCGGCGCAGTTTGGTGTGCGGGCTGAGACCATTCATCTTGACCTGAGCCAGTTACCCGAGGGCGCGCAGGCCATTGAACATCTTATTCAGCGCCTGGGGCGCGTTGACGTGCTGGTCAATAATGCCGGGGCGATGACCAAATCCGCGTTTATTGATATGCCGTTTACGCAGTGGCGGCAAATTTTTACCGTGGACGTCGATGGCGCGTTTCTCTGCGCGCAGATCGCCGCCCGGCATATGATTAAACAAGGAGAGGGAGGGCGCATTATCAACATCACCTCCGTCCATGAGCATACGCCGCTTCCGCAAGCCAGCGCCTATACCGCGGCGAAACATGCGCTGGGCGGATTGACTAAATCCATGGCGCTGGAACTGATTGAACATCATATTTTGGTCAACGCCGTCGCGCCAGGCGCTATCGCCACGCCGATGAATGATATGGATGACAGCGACATTGAGCCGGGATCGGAACCCTCGATCCCTATTGCCCGACCGGGTTCTACGCATGAAATAGCCAGCCTCGTCGCCTGGCTGTGTTCGGAAGGAGCAAGCTATACCACCGGTCAGTCGCTGATTGTCGACGGCGGATTTATGCTGGCGAATCCGCAATTCAACGCCAAATAAACGCCGGGTGCCGGATGGCGGCGTTATGCCATCCGGATACCATCGGGTTTAACGGGCCTCCGCTTTGCTGCGTCTTTTCAGCCACCAGCGCACGCCCACCACCAGGACGATGGCCAGAATCAGCCAGACCCCGTGCCTGAGATGCTGATCGAGGTCGTGCAGCCATGGCGCGATCACCTCGCCGCCAAGATATCCCAGCGTGGTAAATAGCAGCGCCCAGATCAGCGCGCCTACAATATTCAGCGGCAGAAAAATTTTAGGCGGCAGGCGGCTGGCGCCAATCAGCAGCGGACCAACCACCCGGAAGCCATACATAAAACGCGTGCCGATCACAAACAGATACGGATGGCGTTGGATCATTTTCTGCGCGCGACGAATCTTCGTATGATAACGCGGGAAACGACGCAGGATCTTCCCGCCATAGCATCGTCCTAACAGGTAAAGTAGCTGATCGCCCATCATCCCTCCCAGCGCGACAGCCGCCGCCACCAGCGGAAACTTGAGCAATCCCTGATGCGCCGCGACGCCCCCCAACAGGGTAACGGTTTCACCTTCGGCCATACTGCCGATAACCAGCGCCGCATAGCCATAATGCGTAATAAGCGTGTTGATATCCATGCGTAAACCACCTCCGGCATTAAGCATACACCCTGGCAAGAGGCGTGCGCGGCAAAGCCGACGTTTTACCGGAGACTATTTTGCTATTGCTCATAAAATAACCAGAAACTGAATTATACTTGAACATACTGGCATCTGAGGCAGCAGAAGGGGGCAGTATGAACCATGTATGGGGGCTTTTTTCCCATCCCGATCGGGAAATGCAGGTGATCAAAAGCGAAAACGAAACCGTTTCGCATCACTATACGCACCATGTTTTGCTGATGGCGGCGATTCCCGTCGTCTGCGCCTTTATCGGCACGACGCAAATCGGCTGGAATTTTGGCGACGGCAACGTGTTACAACTCTCGCTGTTTACCGCTTTTGCGCTGGCGGTCTTGTTCTACGGCGTGATGCTGGCGGGCGTCGCGGTGATGGGACGCGTCATCTGGTGGATGGCGCGAAACTATCCGCAACGGCCATCGCTTGCGCGCTGTATGGTTTTTGCCGGCTATGTCGCGACGCCGCTGTTTTTAAGTGGTCTGGTGGCGCTCTATCCCCTGGTATGGCTATGCGCTTTGGTCGGCGCTGTCGCGCTCTTTTACACCGGCTATTTGCTGTATTTGGGTATTCCGACTTTCCTTAACATTAATAGAGAGGAAGGATTAAGCTTCTCCAGTTCGACGCTCGCTATCGGCGTGCTGGTCCTGGAGGTGCTACTGGCGATCACCGTGATCCTGTGGGGATACGGCTACCGCCTGTTCTGATGCGAAAAGGGCTGGCGCAAAAGCCAGCAATGCAGCATTTGCTGACGATTCTTCTGTAGCGGCAACGCTGGCGTGCCGCTATGATGCCACTGCTAGCTTGAGTATAATCTTAGCTCAGGCGGTGTGCGTTACGACGCGCGTGAATCATTATCAGAAATCTCATCATGCTGAAATTCCGAGCTTCATTCCTGAGCCTTGCTCTGATGTTGGCCGTACCTTTTGCCCCGCAGGCCGTGGCGAAAACGGCAGCGACAACCGCGGCGTCTCAACCTGAGATTGCCTCCGGTAGCGCAATGATTGTTGATCTCAACACCAATAAAGTGATCTATTCGAACCACCCGGATCTGGTGCGTCCGATTGCCTCGATAACCAAATTAATGACGGCGATGGTCGTGCTCGACGCGCGATTGCCGCTGGATGAAATACTGAAGGTCGATATCAGCCAGACGCCGGAAATGAAAGGGGTTTACTCCCGCGTGCGCCTGAACAGCGAAATTAGCCGCAAAAATATGTTGCTGCTGGCGTTGATGTCATCCGAAAACCGCGCGGCGGCAAGCCTGGCGCACTATTATCCCGGCGGTTATAACGCGTTTATTAAAGCGATGAATGCGAAGGCGAAAGCGCTGGGCATGACGCATACCCGCTTCGTTGAGCCGACGGGGCTGTCGATTCATAACGTCTCGACCGCGCGGGATTTAACAAAATTGCTGATTGCCACGAAGCAATACCCGCTGATTGGCCAGCTAAGCACCACGCGCGAAGATATGGCGACATTCTCGCATCCGGCGTATACGCTGCCGTTTCGCAATACCAACCATTTGGTCTACCGTGATAACTGGAATATCCAGTTAACGAAAACCGGCTTTACCAATGCGGCGGGGCATTGCCTGGTGATGCGTACCGTGATCAATAACAAACCGGTCGCGCTGGTGGTCATGGACGCGTTCGGCAAATATACCCACTTTGCGGACGCCAGTCGCCTGCGTACATGGATTGAAACCGGTAAAGTCATGCCCGTTCCGGCTGCCGCGCTGAGCTATAAAAAGCAAAAAGCCGCGCAAATGGCGGCAGCCAGCGCCAGCGCCGGAGCGCAAACCGCACAGAACGATTAAGTCGCCGTAGGCCCGGCAGGCATCGCGCCGCCGGGCTTCACGGTAAACCACTCGGTGTTAATGCGTTTCGTCGGGCGTATTTTCCTGCCAGAATTTCCGCTTACTCGTTTTGCCGATACCGGGGTTCATACTGTTGGTCGGGTCATTTTGCCGATAAAAACGCGTCAGCGTTTCCGGCGCTTTATACAGATGTCCAACGTTGTGCTCCGCCGGGTATTGTGCCCCGCGCGCCTGCAACAGCTCCAGCATTTGCGCTTTCAGCGCATGGACGTCGACGCCTTTCTTCACGATATAGTCCTGATGAAAAACGTGGCACATAAAGTGACCGTAATAGAGTTTATGTACCAGTTGGCTGTCGATTTCCGGCGGCAGATGCTCGAACCAGTCGGTATCGTTGCGGCGCAGAGCGATATCCAGCGCCAGAATATCTTCCACTTCATCAGCGTGTACGGCCTGATAACGAATCGCTGCGCCAGCAGCGGCGAAGCGGTGCAGGAAGGCTTTGCTGCCTTCTTCCGGCGTACAGGTGAAGAAACCGCCCTCAGCGGATTTAAAAAATTCATTCAGCCAGCGTTGCGCTTCTGCGACGCCGTCTCCCGCCATTTTTAACAGCAGATGATGCTCATATTTATCGCGCCAGTTTTTCATTCGCGGCGGCAGATGGCTGGGAAACAGGTGGCCGAATTTCTGCATCGCGCGGTCGGTGAAATGCGGACGGAAAAATTTTACTTTTTCCAGCATCGCATCGGTTCGGCCTTTTAGCGTGAAAAAGAATGGCATCTTGTCGGTGCCGAGTTTATCGATCATCAGAAAGGTATCTTTACCGTACTGCTCCGCAATATCGTAGATATCGCGATGCATATATTCTCCCGCCACTGGCAGATTGTCGAAGTTCGCCAGAATATGCCGACGGATTTCAGTCAGTACCGCGGGCTGATTGGTGCCGATATAAAAAACCTGCTGATTTTTTTCCGCTGCAAAGGTATCAAGGCGAACGGCAAAAACCGCCAGTTTTCCGGCGCAGCCGGAAGATTCAAACAAACGGTCCGGGTCGGCGTTATAGCGGGCGGGCGTATCGGCGTTGATATCTCGTACCCGCGTCACGTAGTCGTGATCGTGCGCATGACGACCATCGTGACGCACATCCTCATCTTTAATCCGTTCATCATCCAGCTTGCTCAGGATCTGCTCCGGGGTATGCCCAAGATCGATACCCAGATGATTGACCAGTTGCAGTTTGCCTTGCTCGTCAATACGGGCAAAGAGCGACATCTCGGTATAGGCCGGGCCGCGCTGCACCAGCGAGCCGCCGGAGTTATTACAGATACCGCCGATGACCGACGCGCCGATGCACGACGAACCAATCACCGAGTGCGGTTCACGGCCCAGCGGTTTAAGCGCTTTTTCCAGCGCATAGAGCGTCGTACCGGGCCAGGCCAGAACCTGTTGGCCGTTATCCAGTAAGTGCAGCTTATCCAGCCGCTGGGTGCTGATAATCACAATATCGCGATCGTAGTCGTTGCCGTTCGGCGTGGAGCCTTCCGTCAGACCGGTGTTGGCGGCCTGCATCAGAATAATTTTGTCAGCGTTAACGCAGGCGTTGAGCACACGCCACAGTTCCAGTAACGAACCCGGGAAAACAACGGCCAGCGCGTCGCCCTGACCGGAACGGAAACCCTTGCGATAGCGGGCGGTTTTGGCGGGGTCTGTCAGCAGGTGAGAATGGCCTACCAGGCGGGCCAGCTCATTCAGGAACGTTTTATTATCAGTCATTGTTATGGAAGACATTCTCCACTCCTTGTGGTGGGACAAAATATCAGCGTTAAGCATAGCGCTTGGTATGACAATACGCTTTCTCATTCAAATTGTCTCTGTGTTGGTGGTATTCATTTGCCGCCTTGATACCATTTGCTGGCGGTTGCGTATTCGACTGTGTGGAAAATTAGGAGAATAACCTTCGCTTTCTTCTCCTCTCGCGTTTAGGCTTATGGCAAACTGCGGTTTTTATTCTGTTTTTACCGCCTCGTCGGGATAAAGATAAAGAGAGACTCAACATGAAATGGTTATGTTCAGTAGGTGTTGCTGTGAGTCTGGCGATGCAGCCAGCATTGGCGGAAAACCTGTTTGGCAATCACCCGCTGACGCCCGAAGCGCGCGACGCGTTCGTCACGGATTTACTCAAGAAAATGACTGTCGATGAAAAAATTGGTCAGTTACGTCTGATTAGCGTCGGCCCTGATAACCCGAAAGAAGCGATTCGCGAGATGATCAAAGACGGGCAGGTAGGGGCGATTTTCAATACCGTCACCCGCCAGGATATCCGTCAAATGCAGGATCAGGTGATGGCATTGAGCCGCCTGAAAATTCCTCTCTTTTTTGCCTATGACGTGGTACACGGCCAGCGAACCGTCTTCCCAATAAGCCTCGGTCTGGCTTCTTCTTTTAATCTGGATGCGGTAAGAACCGTAGGACGCGTATCGGCGTATGAAGCGGCGGACGACGGTCTGAATATGACCTGGGCGCCGATGGTGGATGTCTCCCGCGATCCGCGTTGGGGACGCGCCTCCGAAGGCTTTGGCGAAGATACATATTTAACCTCCATCATGGGCGAAACCATGGTGAAAGCGATGCAGGGCAAAAGTCCGGCGGATCGCTATTCGGTGATGACCAGCGTGAAACATTTTGCCGCCTATGGCGCCGTTGAAGGCGGTAAAGAATACAACACCGTGGATATGAGTTCCCAGCGTCTGTTTAATGACTATATGCCGCCGTACAAAGCGGGGCTGGATGCGGGGAGCGGCGCGGTGATGGTGGCGCTGAACTCGCTGAACGGCACGCCTGCGACGTCAGATTCCTGGCTATTGAAAGATGTCCTGCGCGATGAGTGGGGCTTTAAGGGAATTACCGTTTCCGACCACGGCGCTATTAAAGAACTGATTAAACACGGTACCGCGGCCGACCCGGAAGATGCGGTGCGCGTGGCGCTAAAGGCAGGGGTGGATATGAGCATGGCGGATGAGTATTACAGCAAATATCTGCCGGGTCTGATTAAGTCGGGCAAAGTGACGATGGCGGAACTGGACGACGCGACGCGCCATGTGCTCAACGTAAAATATGACATGGGATTGTTTAACGACCCCTATAGCCATCTGGGGCCGAAAGAGAGCGACCCGGTGGACACCAATGCCGAAAGCCGCCTGCATCGTAAAGAGGCGCGGGAAGTGGCGCGGGAAAGTGTGGTACTGCTGAAAAACCGGCTGGAAACGCTGCCGTTGAAAAAATCGGGCACCATTGCCGTTGTTGGGCCGCTGGCCGACAGTCAACGTGATGTAATGGGGAGCTGGTCTGCTGCTGGGGTCGCGAATCAGTCGGTGACGGTGCTGGCGGGTATTCAAAATGCCGTCGGCGACGGGGCGAAGATCCTCTATGCCAAAGGGGCGAATATCACTAACGATAAAGATATCGTCGATTTCTTAAACCTGTATGAAGAGGCGGTGAAAATCGATCCGCGTTCACCGCAGGCGATGATTGATGAGGCGGTGCAGGCGGCGAAACAGGCCGATGTAGTGGTCGCAGTGGTAGGCGAGTCGCAGGGGATGGCGCATGAAGCCTCCAGCCGTACCAATATCACCATTCCGCAGAGTCAGCGCGACTTAATCACCGCTCTGAAAGCCACCGGTAAGCCGCTGGTACTGGTATTAATGAACGGCAGACCGCTGGCGCTGGTAAAAGAAGATCAACAGGCCGATGCGATTCTGGAGACCTGGTTTGCCGGGACGGAAGGCGGCAACGCCATTGCCGATGTGCTGTTTGGCGATTACAACCCGTCAGGCAAACTGCCGATCTCCTTCCCGCGTTCGGTGGGACAAATTCCGGTCTATTACAGCCATCTCAATACGGGACGCCCGTATAATCCTGAAAAGCCAAACAAATACACCTCACGTTATTTTGACGAAGCGAATGGACCGCTCTATCCGTTTGGTTACGGTCTGAGCTACACCACATTTACGGTGTCTGACGTCACGCTCTCCTCACCGACAATGCAACGCGACGGCAAAGTCACGGCCAGCGTAGAGGTCACGAACACCGGTAAACGCGAAGGGGCAACGGTCATCCAGATGTACTTACAGGATGTCACGGCGTCAATGAGCCGCCCGGTGAAGCAATTAAAAGGCTTTGAAAAAATCACCCTCAAGCCTGGCGAACGTAAAACCGTGAGTTTCCCGATTGATATCGAGGCGTTGAAGTTCTGGAATCAGCAGATGAAATATGACGCGGAACCCGGCAAGTTCAACGTCTTTATCGGCGTGGATTCCGCTCGCGTTAAACAAGGATCGTTCGAGCTACTGTAAGCCTGCCGTCAACAGGGCGCGATAGCAGCGCCCTGTCTGGCAATGACTTTTCCTGTCCCCCCTTTTATTGCCTGCCACGTCACTTAAACTGCCGGAAAATCCCAGGTTAAACGCAGACTTTTCAACTATGCTTTTTTCTCAAGTCTCTGAAAAAGGCCGTAAAAGGATAAGGAAAGCATCATGACGATCTCAAAGCTATGGGTAAGTTCGCTGGCGTTGCTGGCGACGGTGAGTTTACCTCTACAGGCGGCATCGCCCGTGACGGTCGGGTCAAAGATTGATACCGAAGGCGCGCTGCTCGGCAACATGATTTTGCAGGTACTGGAAAGCCACGGCGTTAAAACGGTCAATAAAATTCAGCTCGGGACGACGCCAGTCGTTCGTGGCGCGATTACCGCCGGAGAGCTGGATATCTATCCGGAATACACCGGTAACGGGGCGTTCTTTTTTAAAGATGAAAACGATCCGGCATGGAAGAATGCAAAGCAAGGCTTTGAGAAAGTCAAAAAACTGGATGCGGAGCAGAATAAGCTGGTCTGGTTGATGCCTGCGCCGGCAAATAACACCTGGACCATCGCGGTACGCCAGGACATCGCGGAAAAAAATAAACTCTCCTCGCTTGCCGATCTCAGCCGTTATCTGAAAGAGGGCGGCACTTTTAAACTGGCGGCGTCTGCGGAATTTATCGAACGGGCGGATGCGCTGCCGGCATTTGAAAAAGCCTATGATTTTACCTTGAATCAGAACCAGCTCTTGTCGCTGGCGGGCGGCGATACGGCGGTCACGATCAAAGCCGCCGCGCAACAAACATCCGGCGTTAACGCCGCGATGGCGTATGGCACCGACGGCCCGGTCGCCGCGCTGGGTCTGCAAACCCTGAGCGACCCGAAAGGCGTCCAGCCTATTTATGCGCCCGCGCCGGTAGTGCGTGAATCGGTGTTACAGGCCTATCCTCAGATAGCCGACTGGCTGCAACCCGTTTTCGCCAGCCTTGATGAGAAAACGCTGCAACAGTTGAATGCCAGAATCGCCGTAGAAGGGCTGGATGCGAAAAAAGTCGCCGCAGATTACCTCCGACAAAAAGGGTGGGTGAAGTAATCTGTGAGTGATGCTGCCAAAAAAATCACGGTTAATCGTGTGCTGTTGCTGTTGGTTGTTCTGACCTTGCTTGCTGTCGCGCTGCCTTTCATTAATTACGCCCCGAATCGTCTGGTGAGCGGCGAGGGGCGACAGTTATGGGAGATCTGGCCGACGACCATCTGGATGCTGACTGGCGCGGGATGCGCGCTGTTTACGCTGTGCTTTATACCCGGTAAACGCGGTAGCGTACTGACGCTGATGATGGCGCAGACGCTTTTTATTGTCATGCTGTGGGGAGTCGGCAGGGCGGCGACCCAGTTGGCGCAGGAGGGCAGTCCGCTGGCGCGTACCAGTCTGGGAAGTGGATTGTGGCTGGGCCTCGGTCTGATGCTGCTGGCCTGTAGCGATGCGATCCGCCGTATTACCACTGGGCCGCTGTGGCGCTGGTTGCTGCACGCGCAAATTGTCATTGTCCCGCTGGCGCTGCTGTTTTCAGGCACGTTCGACAACCTCTCGCTTCTAAAAGAGTATACCAATCGGCAGGATGTTTTCGATGCCGCGCTGGTGCAACATTTGATGTTACTGGCGGGCACGGTGCTGCCGGCGCTGGCGATCGGACTACCGTTGGGCGTCTGGTGTTATTTTTCCGCCTCACGCCAGGGGCCGGTGTTTACCGTGCTGAATGTGATCCAGACTATTCCTTCGGTCGCGCTGTTTGGCCTGCTGATTGCGCCGTTGGCCGGGCTGGTGAAACAGTTTCCGTGGCTTGCCGCATTCGGCGTCGCGGGAACCGGCATGACGCCTGCGCTGATAGCGCTGGTGCTCTATGCGTTATTGCCGCTGGTGCGCGGCGTGGTCGCCGGGCTCAATCAGGTGCCGCGCGATGTGCTGGAGAGCGCAAGAGCAATGGGAATGAGTAGCGGCCAGCGCTTCTGGCATGTGCAACTGCCGCTGGCGCTGCCGGTCTTTTTACGTAGCCTGCGGGTAGTAATGGTTCAGACAGTGGGAATGGCCGTCGTCGCCGCGCTGATTGGCGCGGGAGGTTTCGGCGCGCTGGTGTTTCAGGGGCTATTGAGCAGCGCCATTGATTTAGTCCTGTTGGGCGTCATTCCGGTGATTGCGCTGGCGGTAGTGATCGACGCGCTGTTTGATTTATGGATCGCGTTTTTGAAGGGAGCAACCGATGATTGAATTTAACCATGTCAGTAAAACCTTCGGCGATCAACAGGCTGTTAGCGACCTCAATTTGCACTTTAGCGAAGGCAGCTTTTCGGTGTTAATTGGCACCTCCGGTTCGGGAAAATCGACCACTCTGAAGATGATTAACCGGCTGGTAGAGCATGATAGCGGAACGATCCGTTTTGCCGGGGAAGAGATCCGCAGCCTGCCGGTGCTTGAACTGCGCCGTCGCATGGGCTATGCCATTCAGTCTATCGGTCTTTTTCCCCACTGGACGGTGGCGCAAAATATCGCCACCGTACCGCAACTACAAAAGTGGTCGCGTGCGCGGATTAACGATCGTATTGACGAACTGATGGCATTATTGGGTCTGGAAAGCGCGCTACGCGATCGTTATCCGCATCAGCTTTCCGGCGGGCAACAGCAGCGGGTCGGCGTTGCGCGGGCGCTGGCTGCCGATCCGCAGGTATTGCTGATGGACGAGCCTTTCGGCGCGCTTGATCCGGTAACGCGCGGCGCATTGCAGCAGGAGATGACCCGCATTCATCAGCTACTGGGGCGCACCATCGTACTGGTGACGCACGACATCGACGAGGCGCTACGCCTCGCCGACCATCTGGTGCTGATGGACGGGGGCCACGTTATCCAACAGGGATCGCCGCTTTCTATGCTGACCTCGCCGGAAAATGATTTCGTGCAGGCGTTTTTTGGCCGCAGCGAGCTGGGCGTAAGGCTGCTTTCGTTACGTAGCGTAGGCGATTATGTACGTCGGCATGAACAGCTCAGCGGCGACGCGCTGGTGGAAGAGATGACGTTACGCGATGCGCTATCGATGTTTGTCGCCCGCCGGTGCGACGTCCTGCCGGTGGCGAATCAGCAGGGCGAGCCCTGCGGTACGCTCCATTTCCGCGATCTGCTTTCGGAGACGTCCCCCCGTGAAACGACTGTGTGATCCGCTTCTCTGGCTTATTGTTCTGTTCTTGCTTCTGCTGTTTGGATTGCCTTATAGCCAGCCGTTCTTCGCCGCGCTGTTTCCCGATTTACCGCGCCCGGTCTACCAACAGGAGAGTTTTGCCGCCCTCGCGCTCGCCCATTTCTGGTTGGTGGGCATCTCAAGTTTGTTTGCCGTCGTGGTGGGCGTCGGCGCAGGGATTGCGGTCACGCGAGAAAGTGGGAAGGAGTTTCGTCCCCTGGTGGAGACTATCGCTGCCGTCGGGCAGACCTTTCCGCCGGTCGCGGTACTGGCGATCGCGGTACCCGTCATGGGTTTTGGTCAGCAACCGGCCATTATCGCCTTGATCCTGTATGGGGTGTTGCCCATCCTGCAGGCGACCCTGGCCGGGCTGGGCGCGGTGCCTGCCAGCGTGATGAGCGTTGCCAGCGGTATGGGTATGAGCCGTCGCCAACAGTTGTATCAGGTTGAGCTGCCGCTGGCCGCGCCGGTGATTCTGGCGGGCATCCGAACCTCGGTGATTATCAATATTGGTACGGCGACCATCGCTTCAACGGTGGGGGCCAGTACGTTAGGCACGCCGATCATTATCGGGCTTAGCGGCTTTAATACGGCCTATGTTATCCAGGGGGCGCTGCTGGTGGCGCTGGCGGCGATCATTATCGATCGCCTGTTTGAAAGGCTGACGCGCGCGCTTACCCGGCACGCAAAATAAAACTGTAACCTGCCAGCATCACGCCGCCGATACCGCCAATAGCCATCAGCAGGAAAAGGGCGATCACCCCGATTTTCGCTACGCGCATTATGTACTCCTTATGTTAATAAAAGGAGTATACATTAAAGCGAATTTGTTAGCTGCTGTTTAAACGCCAAGGGGATGAATGTCGCGTCCCTGGGCGCGCCAGGCCAAAAGTTGCTGCTGCTGCGCCAGCGTCTGGTTTTCTCCGCACCATACCAGTAACGTCTTGCCGTCAAACAGTTCCGGACGGAACTGGCTAAGCGAGTGCGCCAGCACGTCGATTCGCCATCCCTGTTGGCTGGCGACCCAACCTTCCAGCCACAGGCGGGTGGTATCATGGATATTCCAGCCGATCACCAACGCATCTTTTCCCTGTTTCTTACGCGCAGACGCCAGGCAGAGCGCAATATAGTTGATTAGGATACCGTCAAGAATGCCGAGCAGCGCCTGAAGGGCGGGTTGTTGGCACTGTAACCGTCGTCGCAGCGGGACGAACAGGTTAGTGGTCAATGTTTGGGCTGGATAATCCTGACCGCGTTCTTTGACCCATAACCGTAAACTGTGCAGATTACTGCTTTGCAGGTAGTGCAGCAGGATCTCCTGCTGTTCGCGCCAGCCGTTAGGTTGTTCGCTACTGTCGCTACTGAGCAGCACTTTGACTTTGCTGACCTGGACGCCGTTATCTATCCAGCGCTTGATTTCGCGGATTCTGTCGATATCGGCATCGTTAAACAGACGATGACCGCCATCCGTTCGCTGTGGTTTTAAAAGTCCATAACGTCTCTGCCACGCGCGCAACGTGACAGGATTGATATCACAAAGCAAAGCCACTTCACCAATTGTGTAAAGCGCCATCGTTTCACCCTTGCTCGCGAGGTCCCAGTTTAACTTTAGACGCTCTTTTAGGAACCAGGAAGTTTTGCCTGTTTTTTATGCATTAAAACGCGAAGTAGCGGGTTGCGGCGCGGCGTTTAAGTGATCGTATTCACGAATTCATATTTTTATGCAACAGTTCAAAGAAAGTTAATCGTACTCAATGTATGTTACGCGCTTTTAATTGAAGTGTGGTTTGCGGGTATGTACGAGTTTAATCTGGTGTTGCTGCTGCTTCAGCAGATGTGCGTGTTTCTGGTCATTGCGTGGCTAATGAGTAAAACGCGCCTGTTCATCCCGCTTATGCAGGTCACGGTTCGACTGCCGCACAAGCTTCTGTGTTACGTCACGTTTTCTATCTTCTGCATTATGGGCACTTATTTTGGGCTACATATCGAAGATTCGATTGCCAATACCCGCGCGATTGGCGCGGTGATGGGTGGCCTACTCGGCGGGCCGGTCGTCGGCGGACTGGTCGGCCTGACCGGTGGGTTACATCGGTATTCTATGGGCGGCATGACGGCGCTGAGCTGTATGATTTCCACCATCGTCGAAGGGCTGCTGGGCGGGTTGGTACACAGCGTTCTCATACGTCGCGGACGCCCGGACAAAGTGTTTAGCCCGCTGACGGCGGGAGCAATTACGTGTGTTGCCGAACTGGTGCAGATGCTGATCATTTTACTGATAGCCAGGCCGTTTGACGATGCCCTGCATCTGGTCAGTAATATTGCCGCGCCGATGATGGTGACGAATACCGTTGGCGCCGCGCTGTTCATGCGTATTTTGCTCGATAAGCGCGCCATGTTTGAAAAATATACCTCGGCATTTTCTGCTACCGCGCTGAAGGTCGCCGCGTCAACGGAGGGGATTCTGCGTCAGGGATTTAACGAAGTGAACAGTATGAAGGTGGCGCAGGTGTTATATCAGGAGCTGGATATTGGCGCCGTCGCCATCACCGATCGTGAAAAACTGCTGGCTTTTACCGGTATTGGCGACGATCACCATCTACCGGGCAAACCCATTTCATCAGGTTATACGCTGAAAGCAATTGAAACCGGAGAGGTGGTTTATGCCGATGGCAACGAAGTGCCGTACCGCTGTTCGCTACACCCGCAGTGTAAACTCGGCTCGACGCTGGTGATCCCGCTGCGTGGCGAAAATCAGCGAGTCATGGGCACCATTAAATTGTACGAAGCGAAAAACCGACTTTTCAGCTCAATTAACCGCACCCTGGGAGAGGGTATTGCACAGCTTTTATCCGCGCAGATCCTGGCCGGACAGTATGAACGGCAGAAGGCGTTGCTGACGCAGTCAGAGATCAAGCTGTTGCACGCGCAGGTGAATCCGCATTTTCTGTTTAATGCGCTCAATACCATTAAAGCGGTGATTCGCCGCGACAGCGAACAGGCCAGCCAACTGGTGCAATACTTGTCGACTTTTTTTCGCAAAAATTTAAAACGCCCGTCGGAAATTGTCACGCTGGCGGATGAAATTGAACACGTGAACGCTTATCTGCAAATTGAAAAAGCGCGTTTTCAGTCGCGTCTGCAGGTACAGCTTGATGTTCCATCGACGCTTTCACGTCAGAAATTGCCTGCGTTTACATTACAGCCGATTGTTGAGAACGCCATTAAACATGGCACGTCGCAACTGCTTGATACCGGTAACGTCGCTATTCGCGCCCGGCGCGAAGGGCAGCATTTGATGTTAGATATTGAAGATAATGCGGGACTGTATCAGCCTTCCGCCGGCAGTAGCGGGCTGGGGATGAGTCTGGTGGATAAACGTCTGCGCGAACACTTTGGCGATGATTATGGTATTAGCGTGGCCTGCGAGCCGGACTGTTTTACCCGAATTACATTACGACTTCCACTGGAGGAGGACGCATGATTAAAGTGCTGATTGTGGATGATGAGCCGTTAGCGCGGGAAAATCTGCGGATTTTGCTCCAGGGGCAGGATGACATTGAGATTGTGGGAGAGTGCGCGAACGCGGTAGAAGCGATTGGCGCGGTACATAAGCTGCGACCTGATGTGCTGTTTCTGGATATTCAGATGCCGCGTATCAGTGGACTGGAGATGGTAGGAATGCTTGACCCGGAACACCGCCCGTATATCGTTTTTTTAACCGCGTTTGACGAATACGCCATCAAAGCCTTTGAAGAACACGCTTTTGATTATCTGCTCAAGCCGATAGAGGAGAAACGGCTGGAAAAAACGTTACATCGTCTGCGTCAGGAGCGCAGTAAACAGGATGTTTCGTTGCTGCCGGAAAACCAGCAGGCGCTTAAATTCATTCCCTGTACCGGACACAGCCGGATCTATTTGTTGCAAATGGATGATGTCGCCTTTGTCAGTAGCCGTATGAGCGGCGTTTATGTGACCAGCAGTGAAGGTAAAGAGGGGTTTACCGAGCTGACGCTGCGCACGCTGGAAAGCCGGACGCCGCTACTGCGTTGTCATCGTCAGTTTCTGGTGAATATGGCCCATTTGCAGGAAATTCGGCTGGAGGATAATGGGCAGGCAGAGCTGATTTTACGCAACGGCCTGACGGTGCCGGTAAGCCGTCGCTATCTGAAAAGTTTAAAAGAGGCGATTGGCCTGTAAAAGACTGTTAGAATATCGTTTTGCCATAGAAACGACCGAAGGCCTCATGCTGAGTAACGATATTCTGCGTAGCGTGCGCTACATTTTAAAAGCTAATAATACCGATCTGGCGCGTATCCTGGCGCTGGGTAACGTTGATGCTACGCCGGAGCAGATTGCAATCTGGTTGCGCAAAGAAGAGGAAGAGGGGTTTCAGCGTTGCCCGGATATCGTGTTGTCCTCATTTCTCAATGGCCTCATTTATGAAAAACGCGGCAAAGATGAGGCGGCGCCTGCATTGACGGCGGAACGTCGTATCAACAACAATATTGTGCTGAAAAAGCTGCGTATTGCCTTTTCGCTAAAAACAGATGATATCCTGGCGATACTTACCGGTCAGTTGTTTCGTGTCTCAATGCCAGAGATCACTGCGATGATGCGCGCGCCGGATCATAAGAACTTCCGCGAATGCGGCGATCAGTTTATGCGTTATTTTCTGCGCGGTCTGGCGGCCCGTGAACACGCGGCGAAGTAATTCTGCGGTATTGTTCCCGGCAGCGTCCTGTCTGACCGGGAAAACGCATTATTATACTAATTGATTCTATGATACCCGCTCTCTTCCAACAGTTTCTGCGAGCGAATCATTGACAGATAGTACGCGGAACAGTTGTCAATTGATGATCCTGGCAATTTACAGAGGTCGCTTATTTTTGCCTGGGTAAAATCAATATCCACATATTCCGTAGCATAGCTATCATAATAGTCGATTCGTTCAGTCAAACCCGGCATACCCTGATAAGCTTCGCCGACTTGACTCAGCATTTTTTGTGCTTCTTCTTTATTATTGGCTTTCAGGGTTTTATAAAGTATTTTATGTTCAGATATTTGACGTAAAACGATATCCCCTTTGTAGTAATAGGTTAACTTGATTTCAATATCGTTGAGATTACCTGCATAGCGTTGTGTTTCCTCTGACTCTTTGTTAGCGGCTATCTTCTTGATAAACGCTGTCATGTTATTTTGCTTTCCCTGGAGAGTATCGTTTTTCTGATCGCAGCCAGTTATGCTAACCGATAGAGAGAGCGCGAATAGTGGCAGTGCCATAAGGCGTAGAACCCGCATAACAATTCCTTGTCGTTAAGTATTGGTGTGGCCAGGAATTCAGGGATTATAGGCTTTGGCGAGGGGACTTACAGCGAGGCTGTCTTTTTTCGGAATTCATAAAGAAAAGACGCTGCCGAAGCAGCGCCCTGAGCGACTTTACCAGTCGATGCAATACATTATGCCTGCCAGTTATTTCGCTTCTTTAAAACCAGCTGCTTCCAGCAGCGTCTGGGTTTGTTTCATGCTGATACCTTTGCTGGTATCGCCGGACACCATTGTCCCTGAGATTTGCTGTAACGCTTTAAAGTCCACTTTTTCCATATCCACAGAGACGTTTTCCTGGGCATAGGTATCTTCATAGGTTAATTTTTCTTCCACTCCGGCGATATTTTTATATTTCGCGCTCAGCGGATCGAGAATTTTGGCGGCATCTTCTTTCGTTTTAGCGCCTACAGTGGCATAGCTGATTTTACTTTCAGACGTCTGCTTAATGATTTTGTCACCTTTATAGGTGTAAGTAATTGAAATTTCTGTCCCCGCCAGGTTTGCGTTAAAGGTCTTTGATTCTTCTTTATCGCCACAGCCAGCAAGAGAGAACA
Source organism: Salmonella sp. NW722 (assembly GCF_051702785.1). Taxonomy (NCBI): domain Bacteria; kingdom Pseudomonadati; phylum Pseudomonadota; class Gammaproteobacteria; order Enterobacterales; family Enterobacteriaceae; genus Salmonella; species Salmonella sp. NW722. The sequence goes on along the minus strand of NZ_JAMMIN010000005.1, from coordinate 427,487 downwards.
CCAGTACGGAAGCCAAAGCCGCGGACAATAACTTGCCAGAAATTTTCATCTAAAACTCCATTTTATATAATGATTGGGTTTTTAAAATAATTTCAATGAATTAATTTAACCCAGTAATAGCAATGTATCAGGGAGAGATAGAATATGACTTTTAGCCGTTATTTAGCAGTCCGGATATGGAGTCTTAACGCTATTGCTTATTAAGGAAAAAGTTAAAACACGCGGATGGGGTGATATGCCAGTCAGGATTAAGCGGTTAAAAAAGCCGGAGCATGCTCCGGCTTGTTGCTTATTTCACCTGTTGGCCAGGCTTCGCGCCGTCATCAGGGCTTAACAGGAAGATATCTTTCCCGCCAGGTCCTGCGGCCATCACCATTCCCTCGGAGACGCCAAAGCGCATTTTGCGCGGCGCGAGGTTGGCGACCATTACCGTCTGGCGGCCAATCAGCGCCTGCGGGTCCGGATAGGCGGAACGAATGCCGGAGAAGACGTTACGCTTCTCGCCGCCCAGATCCAGCGTCAGACGCAGCAATTTGTCAGAACCATCTACGAACTCAGCGTTTTCAATCAATGCTACGCGCAGGTCAATTTTGGCGAAATCGTCAAAGGTGATGGTTTCCTGAATCGGGAAGTCGGCTAACGGGCCGGTAACCGGCGCAGCTGCGGCTTTCACCTCTTCTTTAGACGCTTCAACCAGCGCTTCAACTTGCTTCATGTCGATGCGATTGTAGAGCGCCTTAAAGGTGTTGACCTTGTGACCGAGCAGCGGCTGTTCGATGGCATCCCAGTTCAGTTCGCTGTTCAAGAAAGCTTCAACGCGTTCAGAAAGCGTCGGCAGTACCGGTTTCAGATACGTCATCAGCACGCGGAACAGGTTGATGCCCATTGAGCAAATGGCCTGCAGGTCCGCGTCGCGGCCTTCTTGTTTAGCCACCACCCACGGCGCTTGCTCGTCAACATAACGGTTAGCGACGTCGGCCAGCGCCATAATCTCACGGATAGCTTTGCCGAATTCACGGCTTTCCCATGCTTCGCCAATCACCGCAGCGGCGTCAGTAAAGGTTTTATACAATTGCAGATCGGCCAGTTCAGCCGCCAGCACGCCGTCGAAACGCTTATTGATAAAGCCTGCGTTACGGGATGCCAGGTTGACTACTTTATTGACGATATCGGCATTGACGCGCTGGACAAAGTCTTCCAGGTTCAGGTCGATGTCATCAATGCGTGAAGAAAGCTTCGCGGTGTAGTAGTAGCGCAGGCTGTCGGCGTCAAAGTGTTTCAGCCAGGTGCTGGCCTTAATAAAGGTGCCGCGAGACTTAGACATCTTCGCGCCGTTCACTGTCACGTAACCGTGAACGAACAGGTTGGTCGGCTTACGGAAGTGGCTGCCTTCCAGCATGGCCGGCCAGAACAGGCTGTGGAAATAGACGATGTCTTTGCCGATGAAGTGGTACAGCTCGGCGTCGGAGTCTTTTTTCCAGTACTCATCAAAACTGGTCGTGTCACCGCGCTTATCGCACAGATTTTTGAAGGAGCCCATATAGCCAATCGGCGCGTCCAGCCAGACGTAGAAATATTTGCCCGGCGCGTTCGGGATTTCGAAACCAAAATACGGCGCGTCGCGGGAGATGTCCCACTGTTGCAGGCCGGATTCAAACCACTCCTGCATTTTGTTCGCCACCTGCTCCTGCAGCGCGCCGCTGCGGGTCCACGCCTGCAGCATTTCGCTGAATGACGGCAGGTCAAAGAAAAAGTGCTCGGAGTCACGCATTACCGGCGTCGCGCCGGACACCACGGATTTCGGTTCGATAAGTTCGGTCGGGCTGTAGGTCGCGCCGCACACTTCACAGTTATCGCCGTACTGGTCTGCGGATTTACATTTCGGGCAGGTGCCTTTCACAAATCGGTCCGGCAGGAACATGCCTTTTTCCGGATCGTAGAGTTGAGAGATAGTGCGGTTCTTAATAAAACCGTTCTCTTTCAGGCGCGTATAAATCAGCTCGGACAGCTCGCGATTCTCGTCGCTGTGCGTTGAGTGGTAGTTGTCGTAGCTAATATTAAAACCGGCGAAATCGGTCTGGTGCTCCTGGCTCATTTCACCGATCATTTGCTCCGGCGTAATACCAAGCTGCTGCGCTTTCAGCATGATCGGCGTGCCATGAGCGTCATCGGCACAGATGAAGTTAACCTCATGGCCGCGCATTCGCTGGTAACGGACCCAGACATCAGCCTGGATGTGCTCCAGCATATGGCCGAGGTGGATAGAGCCGTTGGCGTACGGCAGCGCGCACGTTACCAGAATTTTCTTCGCGACTTGAGTCATAGTGGGTATTACTTCTTCTGTTGTAAAAAAGGGCTTTGATAGTACCAAAATGGTAATTACTGCGCCAATCGATAAGGGCATTTATCCGTAAATGAATAATTGTTACCGCTGGAGTAAACTACAAAGTTACAATCGTACTTTTCAGAACTACAAAAGGAGTCGGGATGAACGAACAATCCCAGGCCAAATCACCAGATACCCTGCGAGCGATGGTCGCCGGGACGCTGGCGAATTTTCAGCACCCAACCCTGAAGCATAACCTCACCACGCTTAAGGCGTTGCACCACGTCGCCTGGATGGATGATACGCTGCACGTTGAGCTGGTCATGCCGTTCGTCTGGAACAGCGCGTTTGAGGTATTAAAAGAGCAATGCAGCGCCGATCTGTTACGTATTACAGGCGCAAAAGCGATCGACTGGAAACTGTCGTACAACATTGCGACGCTGAAACGCGTCAAAAATCAGCCTGGCATTAATGGCGTGAAAAACATCATTGCCGTGAGCTCCGGTAAAGGCGGGGTGGGTAAATCGTCCACGGCGGTAAACCTGGCGCTGGCGTTAGCGGCTGAAGGCGCAAAGGTCGGGGTTCTCGATGCCGATATTTACGGTCCGTCGATCCCAACCATGCTTGGCGCAGAAGATCAGCGCCCGACATCGCCAGACGGTACGCATATGGCGCCGATTATGTCTCACGGCCTGGCGACCAACTCGATCGGCTATCTGGTGACTGACGATAACGCGATGGTATGGCGCGGCCCAATGGCCAGTAAGGCGCTGATGCAGATGTTACAGGAGACTCTGTGGCCGGATCTGGATTATCTGGTACTGGATATGCCGCCGGGAACCGGGGATATTCAGCTAACGCTGGCGCAGAACATTCCTGTTACCGGCGCGGTGGTGGTGACTACGCCGCAGGATATCGCGTTAATCGACGCCAAAAAAGGTATCGTGATGTTCGAGAAGGTGGAAGTGCCGGTGCTCGGCATTGTGGAAAATATGAGTATGCATATTTGTAGCAACTGCGGCCATCACGAACCGATCTTCGGCACGGGCGGCGCGCAGAAGCTGGCGGAAAAATACCATACTCAGCTTCTGGGTCAGATGCCGCTGCATATTAGTCTGCGCGAAGATCTTGATCGCGGTACGCCGACGGTGGTTAGCCGTCCGGAGAGCGACTTTACCGCGATCTATCGCGAACTGGCCGATCGCGTTGCGGCACAGCTTTACTGGCAGGGTGAAGTGATTCCGGGAGAAATCGCCTTCCGCGCGGTGTAATTTCTGGCGTTAAATTTTATTCACCGCATCAATGATATATTGATGCGGTGAATATATGGAATGGAAAAGCTGCGTAATATTGTTTATCCTGCCTGTATAATCCATGTCTTTTTCTGAATAATTCGCCTCAATGCATCATTTGAATTGATCAAACCTATCTCATTAATCTACCATTCCAATTGGTTTTAGCAGGGACGTTAATACATAATTCAACGGAAAAATGGCTTGTACGCTGTTTTCCACTTAAAACAGGAATAATGAACGCAATGAAGAAAAGTTTATTCTTGGGATTTATAACTTTGGCTTATGGAATGAGTTTACAGGCTTTGGCTTCTGATACGGCAACCTTAACCATTACCGGGAGGGTTGTTGAACCAACATGCAGTACTGATGTTGTGAATAATACGGTGCAGCAGCGATGTGGTCAGACTCTTCATCATACAGATATTAACAATGTTACCCCCACTCCTGCACAAGGCATTGTTACTGAAATTGTCGCTGTTCCTGGGGATTCCACACGACAGATAGTGTTAAATCGCTACGACTAAGAAAATATATTGTTTATTAAGCCTTTATCATTTTGATGAATGATAGAGGCTTTTTTTATTTGCGATACAAATAATTATTGTCAATTAATTACGCTAATTTATTAGATTTTAAAATAGTACTCACCTTCACTTATTTGCTACAACTATATTGATATTTGTAACTTGTTTTAAATCAATAAAACAACACGTTTACATTGCAGTAACGTTTTTGGTGTGCGAATTTAAATCCAAGAGTTAACCCTCTTAACAAATAGAAATTATTTTATTAAGGAAGATACTATGAAACGTTCAATTATTTCTGCTGCTGTACTGTCTGCTGTATTTATGAGTGCTGGGGCGTTTGCTGAAGATACCGGAACTTTAAACATTATTGGCACCGTAGTTGGAACATCATGCCAGTTTGTGTCAGGAAATAATTCAGAGGATGTGGTGTTAAGTCAGGTTGAAACTAATGTATTTGATACGATGAGTCCCGGTTCGGTTTATACACCAATCACGGAACAGACCACACATCTCAAAATTTACTGCCCAGGTATTGAAGAAGGAAAAAGTCTGAATATTACTGTCAAGGCACCAACTTTAGATGCTGAAGGTGTAATTGGAAATACGTTACCTGATGGTGCTAAAGGTGTCGGTTTTGCTTTGAAATATAAAAACAAAGCTGTTGATCATAGCTCAAATAATATCATCGTGGGAGCCACAGATTTTGACTCAGATAAGATCTATACGATTCCACTGGATGTTTATTATGCTAAGCAAGGTACTGACGCAGTAACGTCAGGGGATGTGAACGCTACCGTAACACTGCAAGCTGCATATAATTGATTTGTAGGCCGGCATAACCTGCCGGCCTTTTATAAGGTAGTTACCCATGAAAAAACTTCTTTTTTTTTCGCTGTTCTTCATTTCAACGGCAAATGCCGGTGTGGTTATTTACGGTACTCGCATTATCTATCCAGCAGAGAAAAATGAAGTACTGGTGCAGTTAATGAATCAGGGTGGGCGTTCTTCATTGGTTCAGTCGTGGATTGATGATGGAGATACATCGTTACCACCGGAAAAGATTAAGGTTCCATTTTTGCTAACACCTCCTGTTGCGAAGGTGGCTGGGGATTCAGGTCAGCAGATTAAAATTAAAAAAATGCCAAATATGCTACCAAATAATAAAGAAAGTTTGTTTTATCTCAACGTACTGGATATTCCACCAAACAATCCAAATAGTACCGGTAAAAATGTATTGAAATTTGCCATGCAGAATCGCATCAAATTATTCTATCGGCCTAAAGGAATTGCCCCAGTTAATAGAGGTACTTTTCAGAAACTGTCCATGAAACGTACTGCTAGTAGTTATTCTATTCAGAATGATACAGCTAATTGGGTCACGATAATAGAAGTTAAAGTTAATGGTGTTAAAATAAATAACGAAAGTATTATGCTTGCACCGCTCTCCAGTGCAGATGTGGCATTAAAAAGTGCTAATGCCAATCAGTATAAAATGACCATTATTGACGATCACGGTAATTATATTAGCGATAACGTCAGCTTAAAATAACAGGAGCTGGTTATGTTAAGGATGACTCCGATTGCTTCGGCGGTATTACTGTTGCTACTCGGCATTGACGCCCATGCCGCAGAAGAATCGTTTGATACAAATTTTATGATGGGTGGAATGAAAGGTGAGAGGGTTTCTGATTTTCGCCTCGATGATAACCAACCCCTGCCAGGCCAATATGATATTGACATCTACGTCAATAAGCAGTGGCGTGGTAAGTATGATATTACTGTTAAGGATAATCCGGATGACACCTGTTTATCCCGCGATGCATTAACGCGTCTGGGGATAAATATACAAGCGTTGGACAAGCAGAATGAATGCCCAACCTTGAAGCAGGCGGTACAAGGGGGCAGTTATGCCTGGAATATTGGCACGTTTCGTCTGGATCTTAGCGTTCCGCAGGCGTTTGTCGATGAACTTGAGCAAGGGTATGTTCCTCCGGAAAACTGGGATCGTGGCATTAATGCCTTCTATACCTCGTACTATGCCAGCCAGTATTACAGCGACTATAAGGATTCTGGCAACAGTAAAAGTACCTACGCGCGTTTCACCAGCGGGTTAAACCTGCTGGGCTGGCAGCTGCATTCCGATGCCAGCTATAACAAAACCGATGACAGCAGCGGGGAGTGGAAAAGCAACACCCTGTATCTGGAGCGCGGCATCCCGCAAATTCTGGGCACTCTGCGTGCCGGGGATATGTATACCTCATCAGATATTTTTGATGCGGTGCGTTTTCGTGGCGTACGGCTGTATCGCGATATGCAGATGCTGCCGAACTCAAAACAGAATTTTACGCCGCTGGTGCAGGGGATTGCGCAAAGTAACGCGCTGGTCACCATCGAACAGAACGGTTTTGTGGTTTACCAGAAAGAGGTTCCGCCAGGCCCGTTCTCTATTGCGGATTTACAGTTGGCAGGCGGCGGTGCGGATCTTGATGTTAGCATCAAAGAGGCTGACGGATCGGTAACAACCTATCTGGTGCCCTATGCTGCGGTGCCCAATATGTTGCAGCCGGGTGTTTCAAAATATGATTTTGCGGCAGGGCGTAGCCATATCGAAGGCGCCAGCAACCAGACCGATTTTGCGCAGATGAGCTACCAATACGGGCTGAATAATCTCTTAACGCTGTACGGCGGCACCATGCTGGCGGATAACTACAATGCATTTACGTTGGGTACTGGCTGGAATACGCGTATCGGCGCGATTTCCGTCGATATGACACAATCGCATAGCAAGCAAGACAATGGTGATGTGTTTGACGGGCAAAGTTACCAGATTGCCTATAACAAGTATTTGACGCAAACCGCCACCCGTTTTGGGCTTGCTGCCTATCGTTACTCGTCACGAGATTACCGAACGTTTAACGATCACGTTTGGGCCAATAACAAAGACAGCTATGATCGTGATGAAAATGATGTGTACGACATTGCGGATTATTATCAGAACGATTTTGGTCGTAAGAACAGTTTTTCGGCGAACGTCAGCCAATCTTTGCCGCAGGGCTGGGGCTCTGTATCTTTGAGCACGCTGTGGCGTGATTATTGGGGGCGTAGCGGTAACAGTAAAGATTATCAGCTGAGCTATTCCAATAGCTGGCAACGGATTAGCTATACCTTTTCCGCCAGCCAGACTTACGATGAAGATCATCACGAAGATAAGCGTTTTAACGTCTTTATCTCTATTCCGTTCGATTGGGGAGATGATATTAGCGCTCCGCGCAGGCATTTGTATGTGTCTAACTCAACGACCTTTGATGATGACGGTTTTGCGTCAAATAATACCGGGCTTTCCGGCACCGCAGGCAGTCGCGATCAGTTTAACTATGGGGTGAATCTCAGCCATCAACGGCAGGACAGCGAGACAACGGCTGGCGGGAATCTGACGTGGAATGCGCCGGTCGCCACGCTTAACGGTAGCTACAGTCAGTCTTCTAAATACACGCAAACTGGCGGCAGTATTTCCGGGGGGCTGGTGGCCTGGTCTGGGGGCGTGAATTTAGCCAACCGACTGTCGGAAACGTTTGCCGTGATGCATGCGCCGGGCCTGGAAGGAGCGTATGTTAATGGGCAGAAATACCGCACCACCAACCGTAATGGCGTGGTGGTCTACGATGGTTTAACGCCGTATCGTGAAAACCACTTGATGCTGGATGTCTCCAACACTAATAGTGAAACCGATCTGCAAGGGAATCGGCGTAATACAGCCCCATATCGGGGGGCAGTCGTTCTGGCGACGTTTGATACCGACCAACGTAAACCTTGGTATATCCGGGCGCAGCGTCCCGATGGTTCACCGCTGACCTTTGGTTACGAAGTAGAGGATATTCATGGACATAATATTGGCGTGGTAGGCCAGGGAAGCCAGCTCTTTATTCGCACCAATGAAGTACCGCCGGAAATAAATGTGGCGATTGATAAACAACAGGGACTTTCATGCTCAATCACTTTCGGCAAAACGATTGATGAAAGTAAAGTTTATATTTGTCGGTGAGGAATGTCATGAGATATTTATTGATGTTATTTATGATTTTTATATCTTCAAATTTGCAAGCGTATTGTTATATTATAAATCCGGAATCTGCTAGTAATACAAAAATAGAGGATGTAATTGAAATTAAATTAGATAGCAGGAATGTTTTTGAAAAAGAAGTATCAATGGTATTTCCAGATTCTTTCTCTGGATTCCATTGTTTGGGAGGGACTGCTGTAGAAAACCGCTTTAAGACAACGTATTCAAGTGGTAATGGGGAGACTGTAAGATATAAAATAAAAGATGATAGCGGACATAGGTTGTATGTTGATGTGACATTGTTTGTTGATGGTAGCCAAACAGGAAAACAAAAAGCCAATGAGACTTCTCAAGCCAGTAAACTAAACAATAACTTAAAATACAAGGTGTTGGCTAAGGTGGTAAAAGTGGAGTCAGATGATAATAGTATTGAAGCCAAATCTGCAGGTGAAGCTTTTTTGTTAGGAAATTATATCAAAGTTAAACCATTGGATTGTCATGGAGCAGCTATTTGTAATCATGATAACACCAATCATGAATATAGTTTTAAAGTGCCGATAAAAATATTTTTTACTAAGACAACATGTTCTTTGTCTAATAATGAGATTACGTTGCCTCCTATTTCATTAAGTGATCTGTTGGCTGGTAATGCTCAGGTCGAATACTTTCCTGATGCACTGAAATTTACATGTGATGGAGGGCTGGGAATGACGACAAGTATTGTAAATTATCATTTTTCTGCCGTTTCAGCAACCAATGGAGATTATTTGGCAAATGAATTAACAAGCGCCGATAGTGCAAAAAATGTTGGGTTTAAAATTTTCCTTAATGATAACCTTATTCATGTAAACTCTGATGAGAAAAGGCAACTGTTAGGATATAATAAAGAAATGACTGAAGCTTCAGAACTGAAGCTGGGTGTACAATACTATAAATATGGTAACGTCCAACCGGGCAATGTAAAAAGTAGTGTTTATATTATTACAAGTTATCAGTAATCAATGCTAAGCACACTCTCCTTAACGGAGAGTGTGCTTTTTTATCGATGATAAAAAATCTCGCCATCATAGGCTTTGATGATTTTTCCATCGGTATCGTTAATCAGTACATACGCGCCGCCCATATAGGTCCAGTGAGTACCGGCATCTGGCGCGGGCAGATTACGTAATTTCCACTGTTTAATATTATACTCATCGGTGCGGTACATCTGCGGAACGGTATCGCCGGGCTTGAAGTGGGTGAAGTCGGCGATAAAACTTTTTAACTCATATTGATCAATGCCCGTTGTCGCGGGGGCGGCCCATGCAAAACTGGTTGCAAGCAACAGCGCGCAAGGCAGCAACTTACTTTTCATACTTTTACCCTCCACATATGCGGGTCAGTTAACATCGTGTGTATCATTTCTGCTGGTGGCGTATCTGACAAGCGCTATTTTGTTATCTCACGCCCCTTTTCGTAAAAAGTGTAAACGAAAGCGTCGTGCAGCAACATATCCGCCAGCAAGTTTGCCAGAACCGAATAGGTTTTGAGAACTATCTGATAACGCTGAAATTATCGTCCGCTGTTGGCTGTAAATTTACATTGTCTGGCGCAGACAGTATGCTTAATAGCGAAACCCCCGCTTAACACGGCGGGGCTTGACGACTCGGGGTGCCCTTCTTTGTGAAGGCTGAGAAATACCCGTACCACCTGATCTGGATAATGCCAGCGTAGGGAAGTCTGACACTGCTCGTGTCCCTTCTTCACGCGGGCAGGAGCTGAACCATGCAGCCTGACCTGCACTGCCGCACGCTTGCGGCGCATACGTTAAAACACTTTCGCGCGCTCTCCCCGCTTACGCACTGTATGACGAATGACGTTGTACAAACGTTTACCGCCAATACGCTGCTGGCGCTGGGCGCTTCACCCGCCATGGTGATTGATCCTGTCGAGGCCAGACCGTTTGCCGTCATCGCCAACGCCTTGCTGGTTAATGTCGGAACCTTAACCGCCTCACGCGCTGACGCGATGCGTGCGGCGGTAGAAAGCGCTTATGATGCCAAAACGCCGTGGACGCTTGATCCTGTCGCGGTGGGCGCGCTGGAATTTCGTCGGCGATTTTGCCTGGATCTCTTGCCCCTGCGCCCGGCGGCAATACGCGGCAACGCCTCGGAAATCCTGGCGTTATCCGGCATGGCGCTGGGCGGACGCGGCGTAGATACCACCGAGGCGGCGTTGGCCGCACTGCCTGCGGCGCAGGCGCTGGCGCGTCAGATAGACTGCATCGTTGTGGTTACCGGAGAGATAGATTACGTCACTAACGGTCAGCGCACGCTGAGCATTCCTGGCGGCGATCCGTTAATGACTCGCATTGTAGGCACCGGCTGCGCGTTGTCGGCGGTCGTCGCCGCCAGTTGCGCGTTACCGGGCGCCGCGCTGGACAATGTCGCGTCGGCCTGCTGCTGGATGAAACTGGCTGGACAGGCCGCGGCAGAGCGTAGCGAAGGACCGGGTAGCTTCATCCCGGCTTTTCTTGATGCGCTCTATCATCTGGATGTGGAGGCGGCCAATGCAACGAATTAACGCGCTGACGATTGCCGGCACCGATCCCAGCGGCGGGGCCGGTATCCAGGCGGATCTCAAGACCTTTTCCGCGCTGGGCGCGTATGGCTGTTCGGTCATCACCGCGCTGGTGGCGCAAAATACCTGTGGCGTACAGTCGGTGTACCGGATAGAGCCGGACTTTGTCGCCGCTCAACTTGATTCCGTGCTCAGCGATGTGCGCATTGATACCACAAAAATCGGGATGCTGGCGGAAACCGATATTGTCGAGGCCGTGGCGGAACGACTACAGCGCCATCATGTACGTAATGTGGTGCTGGATACGGTGATGCTGGCGAAAAGCGGCGATCCGCTGCTCTCGCCCTCTGCGATAGAAACATTACGCGTCCGGCTGTTGCCGCAGGTATCGCTGATTACGCCTAACTTGCCGGAAGCCGCAGCATTGCTGGATGCGCCCCATGCGCGTACGGAACAGGAGATGCTGGCGCAGGGGCGGGCGTTACTGGCGATGGGGTGTGAAGCGGTATTGATGAAAGGCGGGCATTTAGAGGATGCGCAAAGCCCGGACTGGCTCTTTACCCGTGAGGGCGAGCAACGTTTTAGCGCGCCGCGTGTGGACACCAAAAATACGCATGGAACGGGCTGTACGCTGTCGGCGGCGCTGGCGGCGTTACGGCCCCGGCATCGTTGTTGGGGAGAGACGGTAAACGAGGCGAAGGCATGGCTTTCGGCGGCGTTGGCGCAGGCGGACACGCTGGAAGTGGGGAAGGGCATTGGTCCGGTACATCATTTCCACGCGTGGTGGTAGTATACTGCCTACAGACCCGTCGTCAGGAAAGATAAATGGAACAAGCGCATACCCGGCTCATCGCGCAACTGAATGAACGAATTTCAGCGGCGGATAATACGCCGCTATACATGAAATTCGCCCAGACGGTAAAGGATGCCGTGCGCATCGGTATTCTTGAGCACGGTAATATTTTGCCTGGCGAACGCGATCTCAGCCAGCTTACTGGCGTCTCGCGTATCACGGTACGGAAAGCGATGCAGGCGCTGGAAGAAGAGGGGGTCGTCACGCGCGCCCGTGGCTACGGTACGCAAATCAATAATATCTTTGAATATTCCCTGAAAGAGGCGCGGGGATTTTCTCAGCAGGTTGTCTTGCGCGGCAAAAAACCGGATACGCTATGGGTTAACAAACGCGTGGTAAGTTGTCCGGATGAGGTCGCGCAGCACCTGGCGATCCCCGCAGGCAGCGACGTCTTTTTACTCAAACGCATTCGTTATGTTGATGAGGACGCGGTATCGATTGAAGAGTCCTGGGTGCCCGCGCATCTGATTCATGATGTCGACGCGATTGGCATTTCGTTGTATGACTATTTTCGTCGCCAGCACATTTACCCTCAGCGTACCCGATCCCGCGTCAGCGCCCGGATGCCGGATGATGAGTTTCAGTCGCATATTCAAATGGATGGTAAAGTGCCGGTGCTGGTGATTAAGCAGGTGGCGCTCGATCAGCAGCAGCGGCCTATTGAATACAGCATCAGTTATTGTCGTAGCGACCTATACGTTTTTGTGTGCGAGGAGTAGCGCCTCGCGCGTGGGCGCGCAGTCGCCGCCGCGATGCCCGACCACCCAGCTTGCCACCGCATTTCCCAGCAGTACGGCATCCGCGAGCGGCCAGCCTGACGCCAGTCCTGCCAGCACGCCGCCAGCATGGCTGTCGCCCGCGCCGATGGTATCCACCACGGTTGCCGGAAACGCTGGTACAACGCCGGAAGATTGCGCGCTAAAATACCACGCTCCGTCTTTATCGTGGCGCACCACCAGCGGCGCGGAAAAGCGTTTTACCCATGCTTCGCCGAAAGTGCGCGTATCGGTCGCAAGCCCGGCGCGTTCCGCAGCGATGATGGCTTCCTGGCGGTTGAGGGAGACGATGGGTCGGCAGGCCATAATGCGCGCCATTGCGTCGTCTGTAATATCACCGATTCGTGGGCCAAAATCGATAAAAGGCGTGACATCGTCGACGGTTTCCAGCCACTGGATCAGTGGTTCGCCACAGGACGAGGCCAGTTGATAACCGGACAGGTAGACAAGACTGTCCCGCGGTGTCCTGAGCTGCGACAGCCAGTCCGCATTCCACTGGTTTTCCACGCCGCTAAAAGACATAAACGTGCGTTCGCCATCCGGTTCGACTAACGCCAGACACCAGCCGTTATCCCCTTCAACCGCGTCAATCACGCTGGATAATTCCTCTTTTGCCAGACGGCGGCGAATCCTCTCCGCCCACACGCCCTGGCCCAGCGGCAGCGCATTGCTGGCGTCAATCCCCAGTCGTTTCAACGCCACGGCAATATTCAGCGCACAGCCGCCGACATTGACGCTCTGTTGTTGCAGTTCAATATCGCCTCCGCGACGCGGCAACGTCCAGGCGTCGGCAATGATATCGACCACTGCCGCGCCGATAACGGTGAGCGGACGCCGGGTATGCAGGGTCGGTAATAATGTCAGCAACCGTGCGCCGTTCATAGTGCCTCCCGCCGTTGACGATAACTCGCCAGCGCAACGGCATAGCGCGCAAAATCCAGCTGATTAACCTCGTCCAGCGTTTGCTTTAACTGGGGGTTAATGGCGCTTACCCCGTGCAACGCGCCGCAAATGGCGGTAGCCATCGCGCCGATAGTGTCGGTATCGCCGCCGAGGTTAGCGCACAGCACGGCACAGCGGTTAGGATCGGTATTCGCCAGTTCCACCATGGCGATAGCGCAGGGAACCGATTCAATGGTGCTGGTTCCCGCGCCGATGATCTGATAGAGCTGTTCGCTGGCAGATTCGACGCCGTCGGCGCGGCGGACAATGTTTAGCGCCAGTTCCAGACGTGACGATAGCGAGGCGCTAAACGTGGTAATACGCGCTGTCTGCGCCTGATGGGCGACGGCGGGGAGCGAGTCGGCAATTCTTTGCCACGTGTCGCCGTTAACCGCTCGCGAGACGGCCCAGGCGACAACCACGGCGCCAGCCACCGCCAGATCGGATTTATGCGTCGGGCTGGAGGCTAACGCTACTTCTGCTATAAAGGCTGTCAGGTTAGTTGGCGGCAACAGGCAGCCCAACGGCGAAACGCGCATGGCCGCGCCGTTAGTCACGCCGTTATTTTCCAGCGCCGCGATGGGTTTGCCGTCGCGAATCGCGTTCAGCGCAATTTTTGACGTCGGGCCGAGTACATTTTTATTGAACGCATCAAAGCGTTCCGCCCAGGCGAGGATGTTACGTCCAATAATCTCGGGATCAATGCTGCCTTCGCATTCGAGTAGCGCGTCGGCCAGGCAGAGTGCCATTGCGGTATCATCCGTAAACTCCGCGCGGTTAAAATAGCAGGCGGCATTATTCTCTTTTGGCCCGGGCAGAAAGCGGTCAATCCAGCCGAAATGCGCTTTGACGCGCGTTCTCGGCCACAGCTCAGAGGGCATTCCCATCGCATCCCCTAACGCTTGCCCGTAAAGAGCACCGAGAATACGTTCTGCTTTCATTTTACTTCCCCTTGTGTCAACGCAATATCGCGATCGTCAATAGCAGTGATCTCTTTGTCCGATTCGCGAAAGAAAATCATAAACAGTAGCGCGATGACGGCAATCATCACTGCGCCAAACGTCCACATGCCCGCCCAGTTGAATGTCAGACCGTTAACCGGTTGCGGATAAGCAAACATTTTTTCCATCATCACGCCGCCGAGACGATAGCCCAGCAGGCTGCCGAATCCCTGACAGCAGAGGGTGATAAGCCCTTGCGCAGCGGTACGCATATGAACCGGCGCTTTTTTATCGACATAAATGTAGGCGGTGACGTAGTAGAAATCGTAACTCACGCCGTGCAGCAAAATACCGAGGAACAGCAGGGCATAAGTGAAGTACGTTTCCGCGCCGCCATAGACAAAAAAGCCGTAGCGGATCGCAGCGGTAATAAGACCAAGTAATAATACCTTTTTAATACCAAAGCGCTTAGTGAAAAAGGGCAGCGCCAGCATAAAGAAGATTTCAGAGAACTGGCCGAGCGTCATCCAGCCGGTGGCGTTTTTCATTCCCACTTCCGTCAGATAGCCGTTAGCGAAGATGTAGTAGAAGGCCAGCGGCATCGCAAACAGAAAGGAACAGAAGAAGAAAACGAGAAAGTTTTTATCGCGCAGCAGGACCAGCGCATCCAGCCCCAGCATCACTTTAATATCCATCTTGCCGGTGCTTTTTGGCGGCGTGTCTGGCAGACAGAACGCAAATACGCCCAGCAACGCTGAACTTGCGGCGGTTATGAGCAGTGGAATGTTGGTGGGGGAAATATCGTTATAGCCTAACATTTGCGGCAGGAATCCACAGGCGAGGCCGGAGGCTATCCACCCAATGGTTCCCATAACGCGAATGCGTGGAAAATCGCGTTCAACGTCCGGTACGTTAGCGAAGGCAATGCTGTTTGTCAGCGCGATGGTCGGCATATAGGTCAATGAATAGGCCAGAAGCAGCGGAAAGAATCCGGCAAAGGTGGTTTGCTGCGCCGCGAAATACATCAGCACGGCGCCTGCAAACATCAGTACCGCCAGGACTTTTTGCGCCGAGAAAAAACGGTCGGTAACGGAGCCGACCAGAATCGGCGACAGGATCGCCGCAATGGCGGTACAGGCATAAGACCAGCCTATTTCACCGGCGGAAAACCCGCTTTTATTTAGCCATAGCCACAGGGGGACGAACCAGGCACCCCAGATAAACCACTCCACGAACATCATGAACGACAGTTTAAAGGTCGTTTTCATTTTTGAATCCTTCATGACAGGTAAGGTACGCCACGACAATACCATTTAATAGTACCTTTTAAATACCATTGAGCATTAATTTTGACCGATCTAACACTTTTTCGGACGTGAATCGAGTCAGCAGATAGCGCCGAAAAAATGCGCTAAAGTTGGCAAAAATGGTCGGTCAGTACCAGGCTTATTGCGACCCGCAATCTGCGGGGCAGGACTATTCACCTTCCGATACCCTATCGGAACTTACGGGAGCATAGCTATGACTGATATTGCGCAGTTGCTTGGCAAAGACGCCGACAGCCTTTTACAGCATCGTTGTATGACCATTCCTTCCGATCAGCTTTATCTACCCGGCAAGGATTACGTTGACCGGGTGATGATTGACAATAATCGTCCACCAGCCGTTCTGCGTAATATGCAGACGCTCTATAATACTGGACGCCTGGCGGGAACAGGATACCTTTCGATACTGCCCGTCGATCAGGGAGTGGAGCACTCCGCCGGCGCTTCTTTTGCGGCCAACCCGCGCTACTTTGACCCAAAAAACATTGTTGAATTGGCGATTGAGGCCGGCTGTAACTGCGTGGCCTCTACCTACGGCGTACTGGCCTCAGTTTCACGGCGCTATGCGCACCGTATTCCGTTTTTGGTCAAACTGAATCACAACGAAACATTGAGCTATCCGACAGAGTACGATCAGACCCTGTACGCCAGCGTTGAGCAGGCGTTCAATATGGGCGCCGTGGCGGTAGGCGCGACGATCTATTTCGGTTCGGAACAGTCTCGTCGCCAGATTGAAGAGATCTCCGCCGCTTTTGAGCGTGCGCATGAGCTGGGTATGGTGACCGTATTGTGGGCTTACCTGCGTAATTCTTCCTTTAAAAAAGACGGCGTTGATTACCATGTATCCGCTGACCTGACGGGGCAAGCCAACCATCTGGCCGCTACGATTGGCGCGGATATTGTGAAACAGAAAATGGCCGAGAATAATGGCGGTTATAAAGCGGTCAACTTCGGCTATACCGACGATCGCGTGTACAGCAAACTGACCAGCGATAACCCGATTGATTTGGTTCGTTACCAGTTGGCGAACTGCTATATGGGACGCGCCGGGCTTATCAACTCCGGCGGCGCGGACGGCGGTGACACTGATCTCGGCGACGCGGTTCGTACCGCGGTGATCAACAAACGAGCCGGTGGAATGGGGCTAATTCTGGGACGTAAAGCCTTTAAGAAATCGATGGCTGATGGCGTGAAGTTGATTAACGCCGTACAAGATGTCTATCTGGATAGCAAAGTCACCATCGCCTGAGTTCAACGAAGAAAAGCCGGATGTGAGCGCATCCGGCCAGCGACAGGTGTTATTAACGTAGCAACGGGCAGTCTGGCGGCAGCCGACAGCGTAATGCGCCAGGCAGCACCTCAATATGAAATTCTTGTCCGCTGAGTGGTTCGCCATCCAGATTGAACGTGATTTCATGCGGCGCATGAATATCAAACCACGCTGAGGCGCCGTCAATAATATTCGGATTGTCATCTGACTGCGTGAGTGTGGAAAACAGCGCCGGCAGCAGTTCTTCGCCGGTAAAAATCCGTAGCTGTAACAGCCCGTCGTTAATCAGCGCGGTGGGACATAATTGCTGCCCGCCGCCGGCCTGACGACCGTTGCCGATGCCGATCACCAGGGCATCTCCCTGCCAGTGAAAGTTTTCGCCACGTATTTCGCAGCGGTCAGGGGTCAGCGTATCCATTCTCATCAGACCGTGAATAAGATAGGAGACGCCGCCCAACGCGGCTTTAAGTTTTTCCGGCGTTTCGGTGGTAATGCGGGTGCCAAAACCGCCCGTCGCCATATTGATAAAACAGGTTTTATCATTGACCCTGGCCATATCAACTTCCATCGCGTTTCCGGCAATCGCCAGTTTCAGCGCTTTGTCCAGCGCTTCAGGAATACCGGCGCTGGTGGCAAAATCGTTGGCAGTGCCGAGCGGCAAAAGGCCCAGTGCAGGGGCTACGCCGTCGCGGATCTGGATGAGCGCGGTCGACACTTCATTAATGGTACCGTCTCCGCCGCCGGCAATCACCGTTTCAACGCCCAGTCTACGGGCTTCATCAACGTAACGCTGCGCGTCGCCTTTTTCCCAGGTTACCCGAACGTGAATCTGTATACCTTCGTCGCGAAGTAGAGTAATGGCCTCACGTAGCGGCTGGTTATCAGCGCTTTTGCCATTGAGGATCAGTAAGCTGGCGGGAAAGTTAGCCATCCGTTATGCCTTAATAGGTTGAACAACAATCTCCAGAAAGTGTATAGCAGAAATGAAAAAGCGAGGTCAGAACAGGATGAAAATTGAAATGTTGCGCACTTATTGCTTTACCGTTTTTCTTCCTGCTGTACGCAGCGGTAAGTGAAGCATGGTTTAAGGCAAATGGCGACAAGAGAGATGCCGGTATGCGCATTGAGTATCGCTTGTAAGAGTGCAAGGAAACCACAAGGGGTAGTCAGACGCTTTCCGATATAGCGCCTTTAATAACGAAACGGAGAATTAACAAGACGAACATACGTCAGTTATCAGTATTAATTTCAAACTTCATAATATCAGATAAAAACCTGATATTTATTACCAAACATACTTTTTAATAGCATAAAATCGAAATGTTCTTTAGACTGCTTTGGCAGGAACAAGGCGCACTATTAGCAGTACACTATTCTTGTTATCAAATAAAACCTATTTAGATGATGACTTAGCGCGGTGTCTTATAGTCGTACCGTTGCCTGAGGTATCGCTTTTATCATAAACATAAACAGGCATGTGCATGAAGAGGTTTATATGAATGTTACTTCAGGCGTGAATGCGCAAACGCCATTGCTCTCCCCTTCTGAACGGTGTAATGAAGAAATTCCGGCAGCTGAAATCGTTGAGTTTAACGCTCACGGCAATAAACCCAGATGTTTAATATGCGTGGGAACCACGGCATTGTTTACAGGTATTTTCAGTGGGGTATGCTCAGGGGCTGTCGCCAGTGTCAGTAGTGGTGCTGCATATACTACCGCTCTGACGGTTTTAGGCGCATCGTTTGGCATGGGGGGAATTGGTATGATGGGAATATGCGCCGGACTATACCTTAGCGCAAATGGCGTCAGAACCCGGCCAGCCTGGCCATAAATGAGCAAACACAGCAAGTCATAGGGAAAAGACGAATTCTGACGATGACACGGGGTGTTAAGCGTCCAGACCAGAGGCTTATGACTTATATAGAAACGCTTTAAATAGAGTATGGGGTGTTATGTATTCAAGAGCCGATCGCTTATTAAGACAGTTTTCACTAAAATTAAATACCGATTCAATTGTCTTTGACGAAAACAGATTATGCTCATTTATTATAGATAACCGTTACCGTATCTTACTAACAAGCACTAACAGTGAGTATATAATGATATACGGTTTTTGCGGAAGACCTCCGGATAATAATAATCTTGCTTTTGAATTTCTCAATGCTAATTTATGGTTTGCAGAGAATAATGGACCACATTTGTGTTATGATAATAACTCACAATCATTATTACTGGCTCTCAACTTCTCACTCAATGAAAGTTCTGTAGAGAAACTTGAATGTGAAATTGAGGTAGTTATTAGATCAATGGAGAATCTGTATCACATTTTACAGGATAAAGGAATAACTCTGGATACCGATTATACGTGACGGTGGGAAGGGTGAGTAAAACAAGGCTATCATGATTACCTCCAAGAACTGGCAGTTAAACTGCTTGTGTTCATAATGATATTTTCGTGTTTAAATTCAATGAAATCGCAAAATGCGTCATAATCTTGTATATGAGAACCGTCAAAATAATGCCTCAACCCTTTACTGAGCCAGTCATTATAGGGATCGCCATAAGGTTTACTGTGCATAATTTCGAGTCCTTTTATTAATGCTGGATGCTCGCTGCGGTTAACAGCAATAATCCCATTTTCAAGGCTAACATGATTATCTTTACGACTTACATGGATAGCGATACCATCAGGTAAATACAAAGTACCGAGTTTATCAGTAAGTAACATATCTGCATCAAGATATATGCAACCGCCGCCTGGTTGCAGATGATGACAACCAGGTTTACCAGCTTCCAGAAAAACATCGCTTCCTTTTAGCAGGAAAAGATTTCTGTAGAAGTCAAACCATAAGTGACCTTTTTCTTTATTATGAGATGAAATAAGCGTTTCCTCCGGATTGTTTTTCAAGACATCTTCCAGGCTTTTTTTTACCCCGTTAAGCAAGACCTCATCTCGTTCACTTGCTGACTGAGCTTCCAGTTTGGTGATGTTTTCTAAATAAATCGTCGTTAACTTTTTATCATACATGCTATAATTAAGGTCAGAATTGTAAATAACCTTTATGTTTCTATAATTTTGTTCCAATTTTCCCAATGCTTTTCTTTGTCCCTTGCTAAAATCGCCATCAACGAAAATACCAATAATTCTTTCTTTTTCTATTATAGCAGCATTGATAATATTATTAAGATAAGGGTTTTTCTGCGTATTGATAATGGGAATTTCGTTTTGACCAAATCTATCTGGATTGCGTTCAAACCACTGAAAAACGAGCGGCGTTTGGTGATCTAGTGGTAATAGAGGATAATCAACCCCAGCAAAACTTACATGGCCTGATGAAGGTGGACTGAGCGTAGGTGCGATGGTTTGAGTATTACTTTGACATGAAATCAAATCTCTAATCCGGGAAAACATTATTTTAATCCTTGTAAAAGCGGCATTAAAACGTGCCATATTTTTACACGCTTAAATTATCAGTTTTTAACCTTAATTTAATAACCTGGAAACTTTTTGTGTAAGTCCGCACAAAGCAGTTATTGATTTAATTCACTGATGTTAAACGTAAACGTCAGAATGCTAAGTCCTGAGTCTGACCGGATGCGGGAGGATTGTGACTTGCTGGCTGGCCATGAATAGTGGAGGTCTGTAAACCTAAGCGCCCATTTGCGCTTTGGTTAGTGTGGTCAATTTTGGATATGGCGGGAAGTACCACTTTTTTATTGATTAAACGCAAAAAATAAGCCTGCGTAAGGGAGATTACGCAGGCCAAGGAGGTGGTTCCTGGTACAGCTAGCATTTATGGGTTATGTTTTTCAGCGCGTTGAATAATACCCGCATTGAGCGAAGCGGTATGTGATCAATTTCTAAGAATCTTCCCGTCATGAAAAAATAACCGCAATTAACTACTTAGCATGGGGGTTACGCGTTGATTCGCCTGAGAAATTACGCATCAATAGTGCGTAATCCAGCGTAACGTCCTGCGGGACGGGCATCCAGACGGTATAGCCATCGCCAGGCGCCACCGGCATAGCGTCGCCTTTGGCATTCTCCATCTGTTCCAGGGTGAAATTGATATTTCCCTGCGGTGTCATCAGCTCCAGACTATCGCCAACGGAGAATTTATTCTTCACCGCCACGGCCGCCAGTTGGCCTTTACGCTCGCCGGTGAACTCGCCGACAAATTGCTGGCGTTCGGAAACGGAGTACCCGTACTCGTAATTCTGGTAATCGTCGTGCGTATGGCGACGCAGGAAACCTTCGGTATAGCCGCGATGAGCCAGACCTTCCAACGTTTCCAGCAGCGTAGGGTCGAAGGGTTTACCCGCGGCGGCGTCGTCGATGGCCTTACGGTAGACCTGCGCGGTACGGGCGCAGTAATAAAAGGATTTGGTGCGGCCTTCGATTTTCAGCGAGTGGACGCCCATTTTCGTCAGGCGCTCCACGTGGGCGATAGCGCGCAAATCTTTTGAGTTCATGATATAGGTGCCATGCTCGTCTTCGAACGCGGTCATGTATTCGCCCGGTCTTTGGGCCTCTTCTATCATAAACACTTTATCCGTCGGCGCGCCGATACCGAGCGTCGGCTCAACGTTCTGTACCGGAATCGGTTCATGCTTATGCACGATGTTGCCGACAACGTCTTCTTTTCCTTCCTGCACGTTATATTCCCAACGGCAGGCATTGGTGCAGGTGCCCTGATTCGGATCGCGTTTATTGATGTAGCCGGAAAGCAGGCAGCGGCCGGAATAGGCCATGCATAGCGCGCCGTGGACGAAAATTTCTATTTCCATATTCGGCACCTGCTGGCGAATTTCCTCAATCTCTTCCAGCGACAGCTCGCGGGAGAGAATCACACGGGTCAGCCCCATCTGCTGCCAGAATTTTACCGTCGCCCAGTTTACGGCGTTAGCCTGTACCGACAGGTGAATCGGCATTGCCGGGAAGTGCTCGCGTACCAGCATAATCAACCCTGGATCGGACATGATCAGCGCATCCGGGCCCATCTCGACGACGGGTTTCAGGTCACGGATAAAGGTTTTGAGCTTGGCGTTATGCGGGGCGATGTTCACCACCACGTAGAATTTTTTTCCGAGCGCGTGGGCTTCGTTGATACCAAGCTGCAAATTTTCGTGATTGAATTCGTTATTACGCACGCGTAAAGAGTAGCGTGGTTGGCCCGCATAGACGGCATCGGCACCGTAAGCGAAAGCGTAACGCATATTTTTCAGCGTTCCCGCCGGCGAAAGAAGTTCTGGTTTAAACATCATTTTCTCGTTCTGATGACAGGTCAGATCCGCCTCACCTGATGAGGCGGCTTGAGGAGAGTCCTCACTTTAAGGGCGGGCATTGTACGCTTACGGACAGGCCGAGTAAATATTGCGAGAGTATATTGGCGCTAATAGAACACCGGATGTTAATGGAGAGCCAATGATGAAAATGAGCCGCACGGCCATCGCGTTGAGTCTGCTGGGAATGGTCGCGCATCCCGTTTGTGCCGCTCCGTCGTTTGAAGAGACGGCAAGACAGGTGATTATCGCTTTTCAGCAGCGAGACAACGCGAAAATTAATGCCCTGATTGATAAAAAAGTTGGGATGTATGTGCTGTACCGAATTGGGGCTGGGGTTGATTATAAGTGGATGAAAAGTTTTGATATTAATAAGCCGATACCCGGTTTTAACTACCTGTTGGGGCAGGTAGGTTGGTTTTCAGAGCATATTCCTGTGGATAACGAATTTGATCACCACACGGAGGTTGAGTACGTTTGTGAAAAGGGATGGGATCACGCCGGTTTTTTTGTCAGCTATACCGGTACTAATAATGCGCTGCTGACGTTTAGCATGGTGAATGGAGCGGATAATGGGGATCAGGCGTCTGATACCCGTATAGCAAACGCCAGGCGGCTTGAGCTGCAATCAGAGCGAGTGGTGGCAGTGCCGAAAGAATGGGGTGATGGTTTGATTTTTCATCTGAGCGAGCTTCATGGCTTGGGCAAAGGGTGGAGTTTAACGCTGCTGGATTTGGTCACGGAAGATTGTAGTGCGTGAGGCATATATGTTTAATCAGGGTAAATGGCTGCTTATTTATATCTTTCTGCTATCAGGATGTTATGGCACCCCCTCAATATTCAGAATTTAAATAAAGCATTTCCTGAATATGAAACTAATTCACTAAAAAATAAAGGTGAAATCACCTCGGCAACATGCATTAAAGAAAATACAAAAGGTCATTTGACTTATTATAGCGTCAGTGATCCCGTCTTTGACTAATTTGGCTCACGTTATGTATCCACTATGGGTAATCTTTATATATTCCGAAAAAAAACACAATGATATTCTTAATGCAGATAAGAGAGTAATCTTAGGGTGTGCAGGTTTGTAAACCAGGGTATGGCGGTAGCGTTATTTTTTAACGAGATATCATCAGAGGTAGAATTAACGATCGCAGACGATACTCAGTACTAAGAGGAAATCAGGTTGAGGTTGAAAAGAAAATGATAAATACCTATTGATAAGATGGAATCCATTGAATCTACTTATTAGTAGATTTTATTATAAAAAATATATTTTTCTTGATGTTTTTTACGCATTGCGCAATAGCAAATCCTTGCCGCCCTGATGCAACTTGAATGGTTTTGTGTATAGTGTGACAATGCTGAATACTGAATTGAAACCTTCTACATATTAAATCAGGGGTTAGTGGTATGGGCGATTTTATAAAGTATCTATTTATTTTTTCTTGCTTATGGAGCGCAAATTCTTTTGCGATTACTCAAACACAATGGGATGGTAACTTTAGAGTCGAGGAACTTGGCGAGGAGTTAAATGATGGGAGTCAGGTTTTTTTACAATATAATTTAAAGATAGATAGTAAAAATAATCGTGCTTCTTTATCCATGACAACCTGGCATGCGGGGATAACATGCATTGGTGACTACTCTTTAAAAATCAATTCTGGTGTTTTGGCATTATACTATAACGGCGACGAAGAAAATGCATGTCCATATCCATCACCGCAATTTGAGATAAGCAATAAAGGAAAAGCATATTATATAAAAGGGAAAATGTTTTCATATTCTCAGCCTGGTGAGTGGTTGCCACTCAAACGTGTCACACTAAAATAATTCTATATTTCATAAATTATGATGATGAAGTTAATGATGGTATGAAATATTAATTGGATATATCGTGAACATATTTTTGTTATATGTTTTCAATGTGTATGACAAGAAAATTTGCATGAAAAGATTATATGAAACGGTTTGAAAAATGAATGAAGTTCACATAAAAGCAAGGTCATTCTGAAACGAATTTGTCAAATTTACTGAATTATATATCAATAATTCCTGACTATCGACAATAATGTAAAATCGAGTACAAACTCACGGATTTGTAGTAATTAGGGCAAAGAACAAGTCAGATAAAAAATTTCTCATTATTTATTCAAAAAGCAAGTGCAAACTGTTAGTTTGAATTTGTACTTCTTCATAGAATGTTAAATAATATTGACGTCAAACATGTTCTGCCTTTTTTTACTAAACTGAGTAAGGTAACTTTAATATTATAATTGCAATGATACAAAATCACATCAATATATAATGAGGAAAACTATATGCCCGCCGTCGCTCGACTAAACGACAATGGTATGCGTTCGACCTGGATAGAGTGTTAATATGAAAGCGAATAATGTGATTATTTTTGTGATTCTATTTTTATCCTCTGTGAGTTATTGTTTTGCTGATATGAAGATATTAAAAATAAATCAGTCCCATTATATGAGTCCTTATAATAAAGAGCCTGGGGATAGAAACTTATGCAATAAATGGGTTTTAAATGCAAGTCAGATAGAAAAAATATTTTCGTTAAGTGATAAATACAAGGAAATGAGTGATACCATGACTGGATTTTGGCTCTGGTTTCCCTGTGAAATAACGGGTGAGTTGATTTATAATAAGAAAAAATGGCATTTTTCTATTAATGCTGCTGCCACGGCAGAATGGTCCGATGGTAAGGAAACGATATACTGGGGGTGTTCCAGGGAAAAATGTGATGACATGTTTATACTTCCATACCCAGGCCGAAGTTATATAGGTGGTGGTGGTAAATTGATTTGGTGACGAGGTAGAACTTCATCCGGGTTTTAGCCTTTTAAAATGAATTAAATTTAACCTTCAGCATCATGACGAGAGTATGAAAGTATATTTTTGCACACGTCTGGATAAAGAATAAAATAACCAGGGGTCGTATATTTAGCACGTTAAATACAACTTTTTAAATACAAGTCAGTGCTGGATTTTACAGATTAATGTTGCGTTATTACTAAATTCATAAATTAATGTTTGAGTTATGGTTGTTATGATCTTTCCCTGATAGATCAGTGCCTTCAGGCAGAGGTGGCATTACCACCAACAAAAATAATGTTCATTTTTATGGGCGTAGGGGATTCACCCTTATTTAAAGATTACAAAGAAATATATTTCTCATTTAATGTTAAATAACATGTGACTCATATTGTCAGTGATGTTCCGGATGAGCTAATTGATTTTACATTTGAATGAGGGGTTAAAAAACTATGTGTGACGGTATCTTTTCGTTCAGAGAAACATAGCGGAAAGAAAGAACAGGAAATGTTGGGTGAGATATTATATAAGTTCATCGGATTTAACATCAGAAAAATTTTCTAATGCGATGAGAAATCATTGGAATGTGAGAAATAAATTGTACTGGCGTTTGGATGTGGCGATGAACGAGGATGATTGCAGGATAAGAAGGGGAAATGTCAAGAGCTTTTTTGAAATAATAAAATCGGGTGAATATGAAATTTGGGGATGTGAGATAATGAGATGGATAAGAATAAATATACTTAAATGTACGTTAGTATTTTGCCTGGCTTGTGGTTTTTCATTTGCAAAAACACCATGTACTAATATGTCTGATAAATTAAGTGCTGCACAAAGAGATTCTTTGCAAAATAATATCAAAAGACAACTAAAAACAGAACGATTAAATATACTCGAATTTTTTAAAGAGCAAAATAGTTCAATCGTCTATATAGAAACATATGGTGCCGATGAGGCGTTTATTTTTTATTCTGGAGATGAGTTTAAGGATGATTTTATCACAATATGGAGTGGTGCGGCTGAAATATCAGAGGAAAAAAATATAGAAAAATGGGTAAAAGATCATGTTCCATACATTCCAGATAGGTTGGCTCGATGTTTCGCATGGTACACAATCTATAGGCATGACTGATCTGATATTTAAGATAACTTTGTCGACGTGCGGAAATATGGTGAATAGGGAAACCTGTCGGGTGAGGAAAATCCGGCGTACCTGGAGCAGGTGATACGGCTGCCGGGGCAGCAATATGATGAGGAATCGGGGCTGTATTACAACCGGCACCGTTATTACAATCCGGAACAGGGAAGGTACATCACGCAGGATCCGATTGGGCTGATGGGAGGATGGAACCTGTACCAGTATCCACTAAATCCGATTAGCAGAAGTGACCCTTTGGGGCTGGTTAACCTTGGACAAGGTATCCCTGGGGCTAATGGTCCTACTTCGGTACATGCGAACCCTGGCCCAGAGGCCACAGATTTCGGCCTGACCATGCTCCAGATCATATTCACTTAGGGAAAAATGATGGTCCTCGTGTAAGTACCGATACATGGAAACCTCTTTCTGAAGCAGATTCAACTAAAATGACAAAGGAACAAAGCTCATTTTGTAGAAAACTATCTGATGCAAGTAAGAAAATTCTATCTGCCAGGCAGAAGATGATTTTTAAATTTGGTAAGTTATTAAGTGCTGACCTTTTACTATTACAATATATATCAATGGGGGCTGCTTGAGAAGGGTGTTTGCGTGGGGATGTGTCGATGTGTGAGATATTCGAAAGGTTAGGTGGAGAAATTCAATATACTGGTGCGGATCCTGTTTAATAAGGTGGTTTATGAACAAAATAGAGTTTATAACATTAATGTCTTTTCCAATGGAGTGGTTAGACCTTGATATGTATCCTGATTTATTGTTTTTAAAACAACTTAATGGATATGAGGTTGGTCATGAGGATAGTTCGGAACATGATCGGAATGGCGCGTTTCATTGGTGGTTAAAGAAGAAACCATCTAAAGATGAATTGATGAAATTAGTTAGGTTGGCACTTATTGATCCCGACCAATTTTTATCGGAAGATATCATTCGATATATAAAAAAGTCATCACACTTTGATCGTGATGTCGACGCTCTTATCGAAAACTTACGTGATGAAAAAACGCAGCAAACGAGGAGAGCTAGTAGAGGCTTGCATCGTGACCAGTAGGTAAAAACCTATATTATCGTGGTTATTAGAGACTATCGCAGATGTTAATCGGCGTTAATAGAAGTATTGTATAAGTTAGTAGCGTTTAATGAATGGGAAAACCTGTCGGGTGAGGAAAACCCTGAGCACCTGGAGCAGGTGATACGGCTGCCGGAGCAGCAATACGATGAGGAGTCGGGACTGTATTACAACCGGTACCGTTATTACAATCCGGAACAGGGAATATATATCACGCAGGATCCTATCGGATTAGCCGGGGGATGAAACCTTTATAAATATCCGCTGAATCCGGTCACAGATATAGATCCATTAGGATTGGAAACACTAAAATGTACTAAACCATTGCATTCACTAGGAGGTACGGGTGAAAAAAGTGGCCCTGATATATGGGGTAATCCTTTAAATCATCAATATCTTTGTGTTCCTGACGGGGAAAATGGATATGTTTGTGGTGGTCAGGATCAACGAGGAGAATGGCCAACTGATGGAATGTTAGGACCAGGAAAAGCGAGCAACGATACGAGAGAAGATGCTAGCCGGTGCGAATCGGTCGAACCAGATAATGATTGTATTGAAAGCTGCCTAAAAGAAAAACTTAAAGGAGCAAGGCCTTTTTATACCGTATTACCCGACTGGATGTTCCCGATGAAATTTGGATTGGTCAATAATTGTCAGGATTGGTCTAATGATACTTTAAAAACATGTCAGATGAAATGTTCCGGGAATAATGCAGGACGGCTTATGAGATTTATTTTAACTGGAGTGTTATAATGAAA
The DNA here is from genome assembly GCF_051702785.1 of Salmonella sp. NW722. Classification (NCBI taxonomy): domain Bacteria; kingdom Pseudomonadati; phylum Pseudomonadota; class Gammaproteobacteria; order Enterobacterales; family Enterobacteriaceae; genus Salmonella; species Salmonella sp. NW722. Next base: position 399,518 of record NZ_JAMMIN010000005.1, on the reverse strand, counting down.
CACTTTATTAGAAGTATAAAAATGATCTGGATAACAATGTCAATCTCTATATTATGTGTTTCTTTACTTAGACTTTCTCAGTTAGATTCAAATTACGATATAAGTGAACTGAATAGTATTATGATGTATGGGATGGTAATAATATCATTTCCGACAGGAATAATATTTGCTATTGTTTTGTTTTTATTTTTATTGTCTTTTGGTTTTATTTTTACAACCATTCACAGTGAATATGTTTTGACAGTGGCAATATGGGGGTGGTTTTTATTTGGTGGATATGTTCAATGGTTTTGTTTGGTGGGGAAAATGATAAAAAACGAGGAGTATCACAAGTGATAAATACGTACATACCTTATTCCTCACATCAAATTAAATAATAAAAGGAATTGAGTGATGAGCGGAAAACCAGCGGCGCGCCAGAATGATATGACAGCAGAAGGTGGCCCGATAGTCCAGGGGCTGCGGGGGGGGGCTGATAGGCGCGCCGACAGGCGTGGCGTGCTCGGTGTGTCCGGGCGGAATGACGTCCGGCGAGGCCGGTAAACCCGCTGCCGGGGGCGAAGGTGCTGCCGGGTGAGACCGACTTCACGCTGCCCGGCCCGCTGCCGTTCATACTCACCCGCGCCTAATCAAGCTAACACAGGAATACAGAAGCTGGTTGATTCATTAATAAGTGAGCGAGGGCAAAGTACAGGTAAGAAACCTGGCCGATGTGAGATGCTCGAAGAGTTAATTGCAGATGGTAGATTTACTGCACTGGAGACAAGTACACCATGAAGGCATGGGGATGCAAACATACACGGCAATCCAAAGATAAAATTACCAAGTGATAATCGTTATGAAAGTTATTGAAAAATACAAACAAAAAAAAGAAAGAAGAGAGATTTTTCTATATGAAAAGTATAAAAACTACACAATAGAACAACTCACTCCTATTTTGTATGATAATGACCCCTTAAAAAGAAATGCTGCTATATTTTGCCTGCAAATATTAAGTGGAGACGATGTTTTTAATTTATCCATGAATCTTTGTCATTCCAGGGATAACTATAAAAAGAAAATTGGAGTTACTATTTTAAGTCAAATGACCATGTCATATGAGAAACTGCGAAAATCTTTTTGTTTTTTAGAAAACATGTTCCAACTCAATAAATCAGTCTTGATAAGAGCCTCTATTATCAATGCGTTAGGGTGTTTTTGTAAAAAAGACAAACATTTCGAAAAGGAATTTATTAATTTATGCACTAAAGTAATTCATGATAAATCGGCAAATGTTCGATGTGCAATTGCAGCAGCACTATCAAATATTAATGATAACTCGACAATACCTTTATTGCTATGTTTACTTCGTGATAATAATAGCGACGTGAAGAATTGGGCTGCATTTTCTATAAATTTCAATCAATATGACACCGAGGATATCAGAGAGGAGTTTGTGGGGATGTTATTGGATACGAATGATGATATAAGAATTGAGGTTATATCAGGTCTGGCAGAGAGAAAGGATGAACGTGTTCTGGAAACCATAATTAAAGAACTTAAGAAAGATGTGATTTTTGATGAAATTATTATTGCAGCCGGGAATGCCGGGAGTAAAGAATTACTTCCTATTCTAAATGAACTATTAAATGAATTTAGAGATGAACGTATTATAGATAAAATTAATGAATCGATAAAAAAAATAAAAGAAAATGTTTGTGAATAATAGTCTATCTGTGCTACTGCTAATGAGATATAAAATTATCTGGTGTCGAGATTACAACTGATGTCGATGGTATGATTTGCTGCAAAGGAGGAATATCATACAGGACCCGATAGGGCTTATGGAGGGATTAAACCCGTATCAACGACCACTGGAGCGCTTCAGACACCAGGAGATATAAAATAAATTTATATGATGAGGAAATAAATGCGATTTGTTATTGTATTTATAATGTTAATAGTATCATTTTACACATTTGGTGGCAAAATGACTAAGTCTAAAGACGGTAATAAATGGAGGTCGGAATCCACTTCCACCATCTATAATCTAACGGATGGGCAAAAATTCGAGCTTGAAAACAAATCGAAAGATGGAGACTCGGAAGCATCATTTCGATTATATCAATATTATTGCTTCACCATAAATAACATTGACGAACAATTAAGGTATTTGGAGATATCTGCATCTCAAGGAAATATCATAGCTCAATATAATTATGGTATTTATTTATCCAATACAAATCCAGCCTTTTCAAAGTATTATGATTTGGACAAAGCTATTTATTGGATGGGATTGGCTTCAAAAAATGGTGATATAGGTGCTCAAAACAAGCTACAAGAACTGAAAAAATTAAAGAATTAGCTATGATGTAAATATTTTTTTATTATCAATGAGTTGTGTGAATTTCAGTCAAGAGGGACGGACTGACGCCGGAGCAGATGACGGGGCAACTGGAGCCACACCATGAGCTGGAGAGAAAACTCTACCTTTGCCACTGTGACCATATTCTGATGGAAAAGTAGAGCATTGGGGGGGGATGTTGGTCCAAACAAGAAATGGATACAACTCAACCAGGGTCAATCTGGCCGGGCTCTCAAAAAATGCATTGAACTAAAATGGGGCTATTTGCAGAAGCACTGCGGATGCTGTGCTTTATGAATTGTCTACTGGTGAGAAGGTCGGCGGCAGAGAATATATTGAAAGATTTACAGCGAGCTTTAAGGGGAGAGTAATGGATAAAATTATTGCTGACTATGTGGATAAACTTAGTTCTTTTTCGGACTCTATATCAGAAACAATTGGGTCCGTTAATGAGTATTGGATTCCTGATGAGTCACCGTTGATTATGCTATTTTCGCAGATTGGTAAGTCTTTGGTAGCGATATTTTCTGAACTTGATTGTGTTAAAAAAGAGTTATTGTTTAAATATATTGAAGATGGAATAACTTCAGATAATGATGAATTAGCCACTGCCATAGCAACAGGTCTTGTTGAGGCAATAGTTACATCGACAGACGCCAATCAACATTTATGGGGGGAAATAGAGGGGTTATTGGGAGTAAAATCTAAGGAACATGCTCTGGCTTGGAGGAATTTTGGGAAATCATGATGGTATTTATTTAAATATGTAGAATCCGGTAATGACGCAAATTTAGTGATAGTGATTGATTGTCAGATACCAGCTAATGTTCTTATCGTGCCGTGCATTTTTTCTGACTTTGAAATATTGGTTTTGAAAAGGATGCCTATGCGACAGGGAATAAAATAAAATCTGATATGAAAAAAATAACTGATGCAGGTGATAATTTATGTCAAAAAAATTTTTCTCTATAATTATGGTCATATCATTCGTTGCGGCGATAACAGCTTGCCAGTCTTCTATTCCTGAATATGTCAGGAGTACCCTCAACGGGCACTCTATCCAGGATGTTTTGGTGTATATGAAGGGATTGCCTTTAGATAAAAGGTATGATTTTTATTATTATGGTACACGTGCTAAAAGACCATATCCATTATGGATGGCTGATGGTATTGCCCCTATGGGATCGAAGGCTATTCCTCTATTGAGAGACAAACTTTCCACCACAAATAGTTCTTTTGAAAAAATGACAATTATATATTTGTTATCTGTGATGTCAGTTCATGGTTGCTATGATGTTAAGTCTGACAGCGAATTGTTTTCGTTGGTTATGCAGAAGGAACGTGAATTAAATGATGATAATTATCATGATTATATTACTAATATGAACTATTTTTATGAGTTTGGAAGTTCTTTAAATAGTACAGAAAGAATAAAGTGTGAATAATGTGGTGTTTTGTAAACGAGCTCTATCCTCCGGGGCAACGTTTTGTGGGGGATACAGGGGTAATGCCTTCAATCGATAGAATTTATAGTATGTACTGTTATTTTAGGTTTTCTATGGTTACTGTTGCCATTCAGATGAAATTTATCGTCATGGTCATAGTTCTTCCCGGCACGAGCGCTTTCGTTGCCGGTCATGTAGACGCGTTTTCCAGTTGTCTTATACCTGTGAAGCCCGTAAGCCCGGCGTCAAAGAACACATTGTTGATATGGCCTTTAATGGTGCTGACGTGCGCGATACAGCAAAAACACTAAAAATTGGTATCAACACCGTCATCTGCACATCTTAATAATTGACGCTTATTTAGCAATCATATCATGAGTCTTTAATTGAAAAATACAACAATGTATGATGACAATATTTTATTATATAGTTTTCAACATATAATCCAATGTTAATGCCGACTATGAATAGTTATAGATTAACTTTTTCTTTATGTTTACTGCGTTCGGCCATATTGTTTGGCATTATTTTAACAAGTGTTGGTTGTAATAATCAAAAGAGTAAAGAATTGGTTCTTCCTGTTGATTCCACGCAGTTTGCGCAATTGGCTTGTTATTATAAGGATATTAATTCCGATGATAATGTAATGGAGTTAAAATCACCAGGTGAATATAAAGAGAAAACTAACTTATTTAATCAACAGGAAATTAAGGTGCCGGTAAAAGGTGAGAATTTTCTTTCTCCGTATATTGGTGATGGTGTTCGTTATTATGAATTAGGGTACTTTGAACATGATGGTAATACTTACAAGTTGATAATTTATAATAAAATTGGAGAGTCTGATACGTTATTGCTTAATGTACAAATAAATAGTTATGATGCAAAAGGAAACCTGGTGGATGCTTTATTGCTTAGTAGCTTTTTTGCTTATGAAGATATCGTGCGTTTTTCTGATTTTGTCATCCGCCAGGATTACACAATAAGCATTGATAGTTATGTTATATATAGGTGGTATGAAGACAGCAAAGATGGTCAGCTTGTAACTATAAAGTTTAAAGATCAGGCGCCTCAGATTTATATAAAGGAACAATATCAAATGGAAAATGGTCGGTTCAAATTGATATCCAGAAATGAAGTATCACAGGGTAAAAAAAAGAAGCGAGCGTTAAATATATCATGCTTACGACATTAATAATTGTAATGGAGGTGTTAAGTTAATATGGATAGCAGGAAAGAATGAGGAACGTTATGAGAATTATAAATAGATTGTTAATTTCAACTGAACTCAGGTTAATCATGAAATTTCAGTTTCCGCGCCAGATTTATTCAACGCGCAAATAGTGCCCGTCGGCGCGGACATTTGCGCCAAAACCGCAGTCCACAAACGTATCGGTGCTGGCATCAATGGTTTCAGAAGAAAAAGCCAGTGAAATGTCACAGTGAATATCATCGCCTTCCCGAAGCGCCACGATGGCTTTATCGTTTTCCAGCGTTACCGTTGCGGAGAACTCGCCGATATTGGGGCCGAAGTAGATCCCCATTAAACCGAACCAGTAACCCTGAAAATTAACCTGATAGCGTGATGGGGTGGGTAATGCCTTCACGTTAAGCACGTTCCAGGAGGCGCGTCCGGCATAGCGCCAGTATTCACCCGCCGCAAAAACCGGTGGCGGTAGGGCCGATAGCTTATCTTTGATAAGTTTCAGGTTGTAGATCGACTTGCTATCATTCGGCCTTAGCATTAGCCAGGCGCGGGCTTTACGCCACTCGCCTTCGTGTATCCAGGTTAGCGCCACGTTGTTGTAGGCCGTCGCGATGGCGTTGTCGTCAAGGGCGCAGCTTTCGCTCCATGCGGCCTGCTGTTCAAAAGCGTCGCGCGCTTTGGCATATTTTTGGGTCTTGTAAAGCTGTTCGCCCTGGCTGGCCAAAACTGGAATTTTTGCGCAGTCGGCCTCGATCTGCTGCTCCGTAATTTCAGCCCTGGCGGTGGCGCAGAGTAGAAGCAGGGCGCAAAGAAATAGAGATTTTCTTTGTATTATCACTCCATTACACCATTGAGTTGACCTGTCCCGGCAGCTCTGAATTCGGGATGCGGACGGTATACCAGGCGAAACGAAAGCGTTTCCAGAAAGAATCGAAATGCAGGTGGACCAGGCAGTCCATAACGATTTCATTATCCGGGTAAAGTGTGAAGGCAAAATGCGCCCAGCGTGCGCTTAGCTTCATATTAAACAGCGTTCGATCGTGTTTATTACCGTGCAGGCGCGATAGGGTCACCATAGCATGTAGCGTGCCTTTGTTGGCCTCTTGTTGCACCAGTTCCAGATGCTTATGCGCCAGCGTAATATCCTTCACTTCAAAAATATTCAGCAGGAACAAGCCCCAGGCCTCTTTATGCCCGAACTGATGCGCCAGCCAGAGATTATCGAGCAGTTCTTTTTCATAAGCGGAACGTTTTTCGGTATCAGGTTCTTGTTTACTCAGACGCTGGTTGCAGACGCCGATGCTGAAATGAATATTTTGCAGGTCATTTTCATAGTCGGTATAGCCTCCGTTATCTATTAATTTGTACGGGGTGCTCTCGCGCAGCGCTAACTGCCGGTGCAAAATCTCCGCCGCGCGCTGAAAATACCCTAACGCGATGGCAGGATCGTAAGGTAGTAGGCCGTTGTTCTCTTTATTATTGTGTTCAAGGCCCAGCAGGTTTAGCGCGGCGGGTATATTTCTTTGTGCGCCCAGCTCTGCCAGCGGCACGAAATGTTCCGGGAGCCCGAACCAGTTGAAATTTTTAATCGCCGCCCGCCAGCTATGGTTATATTGAATGTCGGCGACGCTATCGAGCCAGGCGAGGCCTTGCGCCTCATCCTTTTCGAAACCCAATAACCCGGCGTACTGAAAGTAGCCACGACGGATTTTCGGCACTGCGAATTCCGTTTGCTGCGCATTCTGACAGAGAAAGTTATACATCCACCAGGTGTCAGGAAAATCGCGCAGGGCGAACTTTATCGTGTCATCAGAGAAGTAATTGTTGAGCTTAACTTTTTCCACGATCGAACGCTGAAGGGTTCGCCAGAGCGCGTCATTATCGTCCAGATCGCTATAGCAGACCCGCAGCCACTCCAGCGCGTTGTGGCGAGATTCCTGGATATGCGCTCGTAGGCTAATCTCTTCGGCTTTGGCGATAATACGTTCCTGTTCTGCCGGGGAGTCAACCTCTTTGATGCGCAGATCGCGGTGATCGTCCCACCAGATTAATAGCTCCAGATGTTCACGTTCTGCGGCAGAAAGGTGATCGCATACGCTTGATTCCAGAAATTCGCGGATTTCCTCGTGAGACCCTCTCCAGCGTGGCATACGAAACGGGATATATTCATCCAGCACGTAAAATGCCGTCGGGAAAATAGCCAGGCAGACGGCGAGCCAGTATTTTTGCCCGGCATCGTCATCGCACTCCGGCAATACGGACGGGCGCGGCAAATTTGGGCAAACCGCGTCGGCAAACGACAGCCCGGAATGGGCCATCAGCGCGTCCACCTCCTGCGGTGAATGGCGATGATATTCAGCCAGATCCTCCATTAATGGCTGCCCGGCAACATCCGCGCCCACGAGGAACTCAACCAGCCAGTCGGGCTGGCCGAAGACTTTTGAGTTGGTGCTGGTCAGGGCCGCCGCCATCCACTGGCGCGGTTCACAGTCGATAGCATTGAGCGCGGCGATGACCATCCGTTCGTTGCAGGCGGCGGCGCAGATCCACATCGCTCGGGTGGTTTCTCTCGCCCAGCCATAGCTGCGGTAAAGCCACGCACGGTGATTCCAGTATTGCGCCTCGGCAAGCCAGGCGTGAGTGGAGCGGGGACGAGCGCGCTGCCACTTTTTGATCAGCGCTAATCCTTGCGGCCCAGCCTCAACCAGCGTGTCCATATCGTAAAAAGGGTTGTCCATTTGATTCCAGGCGAAGAAATAGCGCTTTTCCGCTTCGCGGCTGGTAAAGCTCTCCGTCAGCGCCTGGTTGTAGCGTTCGTCCAGTTCGTCATAGCGTTCTTCGCGCAGCAGGCCGGGAATATCGGCAATATGCCACTCTCGTTGCCCGTCATTGAGGGGATTTTTGTGGTTGCACATCTCAAACATAGCGTTGAGCAGACGATCATCCTGTTCCATAAAGCGTCCTTTAAATCGGCTCGAAAATTTTGAATTCATTCCACGGCAGTTGTCGCCAGCGGCTGACCGGGTCTTGCAAATAATGGGTGGCTTCCTGTAAATCCCGTCCGGCAAGCGCTGTTGGCGTGTCACGTAGCGTGAGCCATACCCGGCGGGCGCGAACGTAGGCGGTGGCGTAATCCTCCCAGGAATCAAAACAGTCCTGAGCGCGCTGGGCGTTAAGTAATAACACCAGCCAGGCCTGATGTACGTCGCACCAGTCGAGCCCGGCGATACAGCGGGTCAGAAAGGCGGTGCGCATACAGTCGAAGGCCAGCGCGTCGCGGACCTGGCCCTGGGCCGCCAGATGATGATAAAACGTGCGCGGCGAGCTGCCGATGCCCGCAGGCCAGCGGCGTAAGATATCCTCAACCTTGTGGCGTAACGCCGCGCCGTCGAGGTTTTCGCTCAAGCCCAGCTCTTTTTTTACCTGCTGCGCCAGATAGCGGCGTTTGTCATCGTCAAGTTTGAAGACCAGTTCAACGCCTTTGGTCGGTAGCCCGTTGCGCCGGGCGAGGATATCGGCTAGCGCCAGCGCCCATTGCCGCCGCCGGGTATCGCGACGCAGATCCTTCAGACGATCTTTTTCTTTCTCCTCGGCGATACGGGCCGCAATCAGCGGTTTGTTTTTTTTGTAGTTGCGCCAGCTAAAAAATAGGGCGGCAATAATAAGAACAATCCAGAACATTAGCGCTCCTCCCTGGTTGCAGAAAGATAGCGCGTGGTTTGTAGCGTCAGGCTTTCAATTTCGAAAGGTTCGCTACTGGTGTTTTTCCCGGCAAGCGTAGGATGCCATTCATGCTGCGGAAACAGCATTTCCGCAGCCGTCGCCACGTTAGGATCAACAACCTGAAGGTAGCGCAGTGCCTCCGGGGCGCTGTGCAGCAGCAGCCACTGTAAAGCTACCGGGGGAGTGGGGAAGTGTTCCATTAAATGAAAATTGTCATGCAGCACATTGAGCAGAAAATTGAGGTCATGAATATGAGTAATAAATTTCCAACCTGAATATTCCGGCGTCGATTCATAAACTATTCCCATCCCTTCGCAATCAGCGTGGCGTTCAGGAAGTGGTTGCAGATGGCGTAACAGAGATAAAACATCGTTAGCATATTTCTTAATAGGGTGGCGATTTTGCTTACCTTTAATCTGATCAATGCTCAGGCCGTTATTACCAACCACCAGGCTTATTGTGACGTGGGGAATATTATTGCCGTCGCGCAGGCTGAACAGGCGAAGTTTTTGTTGTTCAATTTGCCGGGCGTAGTAATCGCCGTAGCCGCCGGAAAGCGCGCCTTTATTATCAAAATCTCCGACGCAGTGTTGCATATGCCAGGATTCATACGCCATCTCACTGCGCAGGCCGGGGTTTGTTGCATCAAGCTCAACCAGTACACCGTTATTCACCGTCATCACCGGTTTTAGCGCCTCGCTGTTGGAGGGATACCAACCTTGTTCACGCAGGCGCTGCATTTTTTGATGCTCCGCTTCGCGCATTGCCAGCACGGTAAAGCAGTTGATGCGCTGCAGTTTAGTTTCCAGCCGCTTTCCTTCCTGACGCGAAAGAAATTCCACTAAATCTCTTTCCATTGCCATAAGTTGCGGGTGCTGAACGTTAAGGTAGTAAAAGCGCTCATCGCCACCCAGTTTTGGCGCCAGCCAGGCGGGGATTTCTGCATCAGCGCTAAAATAAACGGCATAATCGGCGACGGAACGCACAGGATAAACATGAGGAAAGTCACCGATGATCCAACGATAAAAATGGTTGCTTAACCAGCGCTGGATATTTTCGCTGTCGCCGCGTTGTTGGCTCCGGGAAAAAATAGACGATTTTACATTTGGCGCATTTATTATATTGCGTGGTTTATAGCGGTGAGATGACGTTTCTGTCATAAAAATCCATGTATAATTAAGCTGGTATTATGTTTATGTATTTTTAGATTCACTTAATGAATTAATGCGCAATAAGTTTAAAAAACTACTCACAGTATATCGGTAAACTAAAAAGAGCGGCCAAATAATTTATTGTCCCCGATCGCGTTCGTCGTGGTTTTCGGGATACCGCTCGGCCAAATGAAAGAGGGCAGTGTGTTAATTCCGCCAGAATAGCGTTGGCGGAAAATATCGTCTTACGACCTTGTTATTGTTATGCCAATAATCATTATACCAGGCGACACGCATCCGCTTCCCAGCGATATCCCACCCCGTAGACCGCGCGTATAAATGACTGTTCGGCATCCAGCGATTCCAGTTTACGGCGCAGGTTTTTAATGTGGCTGTCGATAGTACGATCGGTCACCACACGGTAGTCGTCGTAGAGGTGGTTTAACAACTGCTCGCGGGAAAAAACTTTACCCGGTTCAAGCGATAAGGTTTTTAGCAGGCGGAATTCAGCGGGGGTTAAATCCAGCGCTTTACCACACCAGGAGGCCTGAAAGCGGCTTTCATCAATCATTAACGGGCTTTCGGCATCCTGCTGCTGGAGTTCGCGCTGCGGTTTACAGCGGCGCAAAATGGTTTTCACGCGGGCCACGACTTCGCGCGGGCTGTAAGGCTTACAGATATAATCATCGGCGCCGATTTCCAGTCCAAGCAGCCGGTCGATCTCTTCGATTTTGGCCGTGACCATCACAATGGGGATGTCGGAAAAACGGCGAATCTCCCGGCATAGCGTCAGACCATCGGTACCCGGCAGCATCAGATCCAGCAGGATCAGATCCGGCGGCGTTTGACGCACATACGGCAGTACCTTGTCGCCATGATTGATGAGCGTGGGGGCGTAACTCGCCGCGCGTAAGTAGTCAATAAGCAGCTGTCCCAGCTTGGGTTCATCTTCAACAATCAAAATGCGCGGCGTGTTTTCATCAATGGGTAATTCAGTCATACTTCTCTCTGTAAATCGCGATCCAGCGGTAACTCTACTGTAATGCTAACCCCGCCAAAAGGCGAATGAGCGGCGTGAAGATGACCGTTATGCGCGTGTACAATATTGACGCATATTGCCAGCCCCAGTCCAGAACCGCCGCTGGCGCGGTTACGGGACACTTCCGTGCGGTAAAAACGGTCAAAAAGCTTTTGTAACTGTTCATCGCTGACGCCCGGTGCAGAATCGGCAAAGGTCAGGAATAATGATTTGTCGCGTTGTTCGGCGGAAATATGCAGGCCGCCGCCGCTGTCGGTGTAGCGCAGACTGTTTTCCAGTAGATTATTAAACAGTTGCATCAGGCGATCCGGGTCGCCGAAGACGGTCATGCTATCCGGCAACGCGTAATGTAACGTTAGCCCCCGGCTGGTAAAGCGTTCTCTGAACGCGCCGCCAGCGACTTCCAACAGGGGAACAAGATCGACGGTCGTTTTTTGGTAAGCCAGCGCGCCCTCGTCAGACAACGACAGCTGATGCAGGTCGTCAACCAGTTTGGTAAGCGTACCGACTTCCGCCTGTAGCGAGGTAACCGATTCTGGCGTGAACTGGCGAACGCCATCCTGAATGGCTTCAAGTTCGCCGCGCAATACCGCCAGCGGCGTGCGCAGTTCGTGGGAAATATCCGCCATAAAGTCGCGGCGCATCTGCTGGTTTTTTTCCAGCGTGCTGGCAAGCTGGTTAAAGTCCTGCGCCAGTTTTCCCAGCTCATCGGCGCTGGTTGGAGTCACGCGCGTGGTAAAATCCCCCGCCGCCAGTCTGTGCGTACCCTCGACCAACCGTTTGACCGGGGCGAGCAGGCCACGCGCCAGCAAAAATGTCGCCAGCGCGGCCAGCAACGTTGATAACGCCACGATCATCCAACTGGCGCGCCGCTGCTGCATATCAAAATTAATATCCGTATTGCGCGTCAGCCGCTCGACAGGAGAGGCGATAATCGCGCCGACTTCGGCGCCATTGACCAGAATGGGGCGGCGAGTACCGTCATGCGGCACCGGACCGCGTGGGCCGACCAGCACCCGGCCATTTTGATCGACGACCCAGAATTGGGTGCGCCAACCGTGCGGCGGCATACCGGGGCCGGGTTTATCGCGGTCGTTGTCATGCTCAAATGAACGCAGGATCTGGAAAACGAAGCGATCGTTGTTGCGTAAAAAACGCCAGTTGCCGTGTTGCTGGTACTGGTCGCCCAGCGCATCGCCCAGCATTTGTAGCCGCTGCTCGTTGCCGTGTTTGATATAGTCAATAAATCCGCGTTCAAAACTGACGCGCACGGCCCAATGCATACTGATCAGCAGCACGATGCAGGTGGCGAAAATCGCCAGAAACAGCTTGCCGGTGATTCCGGGCCGCCAGACTTTCATTACAGGCTCCTTTTACGCCGTGAAATGACCATGTTTTGCTGTGTATCGTTCGGCACGCGGGCAAAAATTATCGCCGGTAGCGCGATAATAACCGCCATACATAACCAGGTGTACATAAAGACGTGATGTGTGGCGCTACTGTCTATCCCGATATGCTGTTGGCCAAACATACCCAGCAGCATTCCGGCAATAGTGACGCCGATACTCATCGAGAGCTGCATAATCATCGATAATAAGCTATTGCCGCTGCTGGCCAGCGTATCGGGAAGGTCTTTTAGCGTTAAGGTGTTCATGGAAGAAAAGCGCGCCGAGTTCACCATTCCCTGCAAAAGCAGTACCAGCGGCAGGAGATAATACCAGCCGAGCAGCGCGACCGACATAAACAACAGGCTAACCAATGCCAGTCCGAGCGTGGTCGCTACCAGAACCCGACGATAGCCAAAACGGTTAACTATCTGCACCACAATCCGCTTCATTCCCATGCTGCCCAGCACCATGGGGATCATCATCAAACCGGCATGAAACGGTGAAAAACCAAGACCAATTTGCAAAAAGACCGGCGTCATAAACGGCAGCATACCGCTGCCGATACGCCCGGCAAAACTGCCCAGCAACCCCAGTGAAAACGTGGGCGTGCGGAACAATCGCAGGCTGAATAACGCGCCTGAGTTTTTTTTAGCATGGAAGAGATAGAGCAGAATGGCTGCCGCGCCGCCCGCAGCAAGTCCGGCTAATGTCCAGGGCGAGATCCCCATGCTTTTACTACCGTCCAGCGCCAGGGTGAGTACCGCCATGCCGATAGCTAACAGCAGGAACCCCGGCAGATCAAAACGCCGGGTCTCTATGGTGTAGTTTGGCATCAGCATAAAGGTTGCCATAGCGCCGACGATTCCCACCGGGATATTGATCAGAAAGATCCAGTGCCATGAAGCATATTCCACCAGCACCCCGCCCAGCGCGGGGCCGAGTAACGGCCCGATCTGACCCGGCAGGGTGACGAAGGTCATCGCCGCCATATATTGCGCGCGCGGCACGATTTTCATGACCGTCAGGCGTCCGACCGGCACCATCATCGCGCCGCCTACGCCTTGTAAAACCCGCGCTAATACCAGTTGATTAAGCGTGCCGGAGAGGGCGCAAAACAGCGAACCCAGCGTGAACAGCACGATGGCGGCAAAGAAAATATTACGCACGCCGATTTTGTCTGCCAGCCAGCCGCTGGCGGGGAGCATCACGGCGACGGTAAGAACATATGACACCACTACCATGTGCATATGCAGCGGGCTTTCCCCCAGGCTTTTCGCCATGGAGGGCAGCGCAGTGTTGACGATGGTGGTATCCAGCGACTGCATAAAAAAGCCGAATGCCACAATCCAGAGTTGCCAGCGGGTGTTGTCAGGAAGTTCTGTCATATCTCTACTACCGGTTTGCTATTTTTACGCGAAAAACGCAGCCGCAGACGGTCGAAAAAGAGGTACACCACCGGCGTGGTATAGAGCGTCAGGAGCTGGCTCATGACCAAACCGCCGACAATGGTTATCCCCAACGGCTGCCGTAATTCCGAACCGTCTCCGCCAGATAACACCAATGGCAGTGCGCCGAACAGCGCCGCCAGCGTGGTCATCATTATTGGACGGAAGCGTAACAAGCAGGCCTGGAAAATGGCTTGTTCCGGCGTCAGGCCGCCGCTTCGTTGCGCTTCAAGCGCAAAATCGACCATCATAATGGCGTTTTTCTTCACAATGCCAATTAATAGCATGATCCCTATCAGGGCGATTAGGCTGAAAGGGGCATTGAAGAGTTCCAGCGCCAGAAGCGCCCCAACGCCCGCCGATGGTAGAGTAGAGAGAATGGTCAGTGGATGGACGTAGCTTTCGTACAGTATCCCCAGCACAATGTAGACGGTAGCGATCGCCGCCACTATCAAAATAAGCTGTGAATTCATGGTCTGCTGGAAGACTTGCGCCGTTCCGGAAAAACTGCCGCGTACCGTCGAGGGGACGCCAAGCTGCGTCATGGTGCGATTAATGGCCTCTGTCGCCTGCGATAACGATGTGCCGGTCGGCAGGTTAAAGGCAATCGTGGACGCCGCGGAAAGTCCCTGATGGTTCACCGACAGCGGCGCATTGGCGGGCCGCCATTGGGCGAAATAAGAGAGGGGAATCGCTTTTCCGTCGCTGTTGATAACAAACATTTTCTCCAGCGCGCTGATATCCTGGCTATAGCGCGGATCGACTTCCATCACCACTTTATACTGGTTCATCGGCTGATAAATGGTGGAAATTTGCCGCTGGCCGAAAGCATTATTTAACAGACTGTTTGCGGCCTGAACATCAATACCCAGCCGTGACATGGTGTCGCGGTCGTAGATAAGGTTCATCTCCGCGCCGTTATCCTGCTGATCGGAGTTTACGTCCGCCAGTTGCGGCAGGGCCGAGAGCGCTTTGCGTATTTTCGGCTCCCATTCGCGCAGCGCCGCCAGAGAGTCAGACAGCAATGTGTATTGATAACTGGCGTTAGCCTGCCGCCCGCCGACGCGAATATCCTGTACCGCCATCAGAAACAGCCTGGCGCCGGGTTCTTTTGCCAGTTTGACCCGCAGTCGATCAATGATTTGCTGCGCCGTCTCTTTGCGTTCGCCGCGCGGCTTCAGCGTAATAAACATCATGCCGCTATTCACCCGCGAGCCGCCGGTAAAACCAGTGACATTATTCACCGCCGGATCGTCGCGAATAATTTTCATAAAATCCTGTAGCTTGCCGCGCATGGCCTGGAAAGAGATGCTCTGGTCAGCCTGAATACCGCCCATCAACACGCCGGTATCCTGCTCCGGAAAGAATGTTTTAGGGATGGCGATATAAAGCCAGATGTTCAGCGCAACGGTGCCAAGAAAAACCACACCGACAAGACGCGTATGGTTAAGCACCCATTTTAACGACGTGCCGTAACCCTGTTGCAAAGCTACCAGCAGACGGCCAACGCCCCGTTTACGCGGTTGGGTGCGCGGTTTGCTTGATTTAAGCATCCAGCCGCACATCATCGGCGTCAGCGTGAGCGAGACCACCAGCGAAATGCCAATCGCCACCGAGAGGGTAACGGCGAATTCCCGTAATAATCGCCCTGGCAGACCGCCCATTAACAGCAGCGGCAGAAATACCGCCACCAGCGACAGACTCATGGAGATGACCGTAAACCCGACTTCCCGCGTACCCTGTAATGCCGCCTGCAAAGGTTTCATTCCCGCCTCCAGATGGCGGGCGATATTTTCCAGTACCACAATGGCATCATCAACGACAAATCCGGTCGCGATAGTCAGCGCCATCAGCGACAGATTGTTGAGGCTGAAGCCGCACAGATACATGGCGGCGAAGGTGCCGATGAGCGAAACGGGAACGGCGACGGCGGGGATTAGCGTGGCGCGCCCGGAACGCAGGAATAAAAACACCACCAGGATCACCAGCGCGACAGAGATAGCCAGCGTCTCTTCTACCTCTTGCAGCGACGCGCGAATCGTCGGCGAACGATCCTGGGCGATTTGTAAATCGATAGCGGCGGGGATCATTGCCCGCAGTTCCGGCAGTTTTGCCCGGATGCCGTCGACCGTCTGAATAATATTGGCCTCCGGCAGCTTGCGGATCATCAATAAAATAGCGGGTTTAGCGTTCGTCATCCCGGCGTTACGGACATCCTGCACCGAGTCGGTGACGCTGGCGACGTCGCCCAGGCGTACCGCCGCGCCGTTGTTATAGTGAATAATCAGCGGCTGGTATTCGGCGGCGGTTTTCAGTTCGTCGTTGGTCTGGATTTGCCAGCGGTGCACGCTATCTTCAATTGCGCCTTGCGGTCGGCGTACGTTGGCGCTGTCGATCGCTTCGCGGACCTCATCCAGCGAGACGCCCTGGTTAAAGAGCGCCTGCGGGTTTAAGCCTACACGTACTGCGGGCAGGGAGCTGCCGCCGACGTCAACATCGCCGACGCCGTCAATTTGCGCGATGGTTTGCGCCAGTTGGGTAGAGGCGAAATCATACAGTTTGCCCTGTGACCAGCTCTCCGAGGTGAGCGTTAAAATCATAATCGGCGCGTCGGACGGGTTGGCCTTGCGATAAGTCGGGCGGCTGGGCATTCCGCCTGGCAACAAGCTTTGCGCGGCGTTAATGGCGGCCTGCACGTCGCGCGCCGCGCCGTTAATATCACGATCGAAATTAAATTCGAGAATAATGCGCGTACTGCCGAGCGAGCTGCTGGAAGTCATTTCATTGACGCCTGCAATGCGTCCCAAAGAGCGTTCCAACGGCGTCGCCACTGACGAAGCCATGGTTTCCGGCGAGGCGCCCGGCAGCGAGGCGCTAACCATAATCACCGGGAAATCGACCTGCGGCAGCGGAGCGACCGGCAGCAGACGAAAGCCCAGAATGCCGCACAGCGTAATGGCGGCGGCAATCAAAATGGTGGCGACCGGGCGGTAGATGAAAAGGGCGAAAAAGCGCATCTACGCCTCCTCTTTATGGTGCGGAAAGCGACTTTTCACGTACAGCGACAGGCGGTCAAACAGGAGATAAATCACCGGTGTGGTAAACAGAGTTAATACCTGGCTGACCAGTAGGCCGCCCACCATCGCGATCCCCAACGGGCGACGTAATTCCGCGCCAACGCCGGTACTCAACATTAATGGCAATGCCCCGAGCAACGCCGCCAGCGTGGTCATCAGAATCGGTCGAAAACGCAGCAGACAGGCCTGGAAGATAGCGTCGCGCGGGCTCATCCCCTGTTCGCGTTCGGCGGCGAGGGCGAAGTCAATCATCATGATGGCGTTTTTCTTCACGATGCCGATCAGCAAAATAATGCCGATAATGGCGATAATATCGAGCTCGCTACCAGCGATGATCAGCGCCAGCAGCGCGCCGACGCCCGCCGTAGGCAGCGTTGAGAGAATCGTGATCGGATGGATAAAACTCTCATACAGCACGCCGAGCACGATATACATCGCCACCACGGCGGCGACAATAAGCCAGACGGTGCTGCCCAGCGCCGCCTGGAAGGCGAGCGTACTGCCCTGAAACTGCGTTGTAATATCCGCTGGCAGGGCGAGCGTTTTTTCCGTATCGAGAATCGCCTGCACCGCATCGCCGAGCGAATAGCCCTCCGGCACGTTAAACGAAAATGTCGTAACCGGGAACTGATCTAAATGATTGATGGAGAGCGGAGCGAAGCGCTGCTCAATGCGGGCAATCGCGCTGAGCGGTACGGTGCCGCCGTCGCGGCTCGTCAGGCGAATCGTCTCCAGCGCCGCCAGGCCCGGCGTGCTGGCGGTATTATGTTCCAGCACGACGCGGTACTGGTTCGCCTGGGTATAAATCGTTGAAATCAGGCGTTGTCCGAACGCGTTGTAGAGCGCGTTATCCACATCCGCCATGCTGATACCCAGACGGCTGGCGCTGTCGCGGTCGACATTCACCCAGGCCGCTAATCCTCGATCTTGCCAGTCGCTGCTTACCTCGGAAAGCTGTGGTAACGACTGTAGCGCGTTCTGCAGTTTTGGCACCCAGTGGCTGAGCGCATCGAGCGTCGTGGCCTGCAGGGTAAACTGATACTGCGTGCGGCTGACCTGCGTGTCGATGGTTAAATCCTGCGTCGGCTGGAGATACAGCGCCACGCCGGGAATCGTCGCCACGGCGGTTTGCAGCCGGGAGATCACCTGCTGCACGCGGTCATCACGCGCATCCAGCGGCTTGAGGTTAATTTGCAGGCGCGCGCTATTCAGCGTGGGGTTAGCGCCGTCTACGCCAACAAAAGTCGTCAGGCTTTGCACCGCCGGGTCCTGTAATATCCGCTCCGCCACCTGGCGCTGACGTTGCGCCATACTGGCATACGATGACGATTGCGGCGCCTGCAGCGTCCCCTGGATAATGCCGTTATCCTGTACCGGAAAGAATCCTTTCGGGATGACTATCCACAGCATAACGCTGAGCAGGAGCGTGGCGAATGCCACGCTCAATGTAAGCCACGGATGGTTGAGCACTTTCGCTAATCCGCGTCCGTAGCTGGCGATCACGCGGTCAAACATCCGCTCGCAGGCGCGGGAAAAGCGGTTTTGTTTACGCAGAGACTGCTGGCTGAGCATACGCGCGCACATCATGGGCGTGAGCGTCAAAGAGACGACGGCGGAGATTAAAATCGCTACCGCCAACGTCACCGCAAATTCGCGGAACAGTCGACCAACAATATCGCCCATAAAGAGCAACGGGATCAGCACCGCAATCAGTGAAAAGGTGAGGGAAATAATGGTAAAGCCGATTTCGCCCGCGCCTTTGAGCGCCGCCGCCAGCGGTTTTTCTCCTTTTTCGATGTAGCGCGAGATGTTCTCAATCACCACAATCGCATCGTCCACCACGAAACCCGTGGCGATAGTGAGCGCCATCAGCGTCAGGTTATTAATGGAAAAATCCAAAAATACCATCACCGCAAAGGTGCCGATAAGCGACAGCGGTACGGCGACGCCGGGAATAATTGTGGCAGGAATATTACGTAAAAACAGATAGATAATCATGACGACCAGCGCGATCGCCAGCATCAGTTCAAACTGGGTATCGCGCACGGAAGCGCGAATATTGGTGGTGCGATCGGACAGGACCGTGACCTTCACCGATTTCGGCAGGCTTTCGGTAAGTTGGGGCAGCATCTGGCGAATGCTGTCCGCTGTCGCAATGATATTGGCGCCAGGCTGGCGTTGAACATTCATCACGATAGCCGGCGCTTGATTCGCCCATGCGCCGAGCCAGCTATTTTCCGCCCCCTGTTCGACGGTGGCGACATCGCCCAGCCGTACCGGCGCGCCGTTTTGATACGCGATGATAAGCCTGCGGTATTCGTCGGCAGACTGCATCTGATCGTTAGCAGAAAGCGTCACCGCCCGTTCGGGGCCATCCAGACTGCCTTTCGCCGAGTTGACGTTGGCGCCGGTAATTGCGGTACGGACCGTTTCGCTGGTCAGACCGAGCGCGGCGACAGCCTGAGCATTCAGTTTTACACGCACCGCAGGGCGCTGCCCGCCGGCAAGCGTCACCAGTCCGACGCCGGAGACCTGCGAGATCTTCTGCGCCACGCGGGTTTCTACCATGTCCTCTACCTGGGTCATCGGCATCGCGTTTGAGGTGACGGCAAGCGTCATAATCGGCGGGTCCGCCGGATTGACTTTGCTATAAATCGGCGGATTCGGCAGGTCGGAAGGCAATAAATTGGTGGCTGCGTTAATCGCCGCCTGTACTTCCTGCTCGGCAACGTCCAGCGGCAGCGTCAACTGAAACTGTAGCGTCACCACCGATGCGCCGCCGGAACTTTGCGACGACATCTGCTTCAGTCCTGACATCTGGCCGAACTGGCGCTCAAGCGGCGCGGTGACGGCGGAGGTCATGACATCCGGGCTGGCGCCAGGGTAGAGCGTAACAACCTGAATAGTGGGGTAGTCGACCTCCGGCAAAGCGGCGACGGGCAGGAAGCGATAGCCGATAATCCCGGCGAGTAAAATCGCCGCCATCAGCAGAGTGGTGGCCACGGGGCGCAGAATAAACAGACGCGAAGGGCCGCCCGTGCTGCCCGGAGGTAATACCTGCATCAGGCGCGCGCTCCTTTTTGACCTTCATGGCGGGAAGGGGATTTTTCATCCGCCACGGTGGTTTGCGGCTCAACAACCTCGACTTTTGCGCCTTCCGTCAGCCGATCAATACCATCGGTAACGACGCGATCGCCTGCCGACAAGCCTGCGCTGATCACCACGTTTTGGTTATCCTGAATACCGATTTTTACCCGCTTCTTGCTGACGTTATTTTCGTCGTTCAGCACCCACACAAAGTGGCCCTCATTGCCCATTTGCACCGCCGCGGCAGGCACCACAACGGCATTTTGTTCGGTATCGACCAGCATCCGGGCGTTCACAAATTGATTGGGGAACAGCGTATCGTCCTGATTGGTAAAGCGTGCTTTAATTTTGATCGTTCCCGTCGTGGGATCAATCTGGTTGTCCAGACTGAGCAACACACCTTCGCTCAATTTGTGCGAGTTAGTCCGATCCCAGGCTTCTACGACCAGCGTTTTCCCCGCTTTCTGTGCCTGAACTACGGTCGCGATATCGCTTTCCGGCAGAGTAAAAATGAGATCAATCGGGTGCGTTTGCGTAATGACGACAATACCGGCGGTATCGCTGCTGGAAATCTGGTTGCCGACATCCACCTGTTTCAGACCCACGCGTCCCGAGACCGGGGCCGTGATACGACTCCAGTCGAGCTGTAACTGCGCGCTGGCGACATTGGCTTCATCCGCTTTAATGGTTCCCTGGGTTTCGTTGACCAGCGCCTGTTGCGCATCCAGTTCCTGACGGGAAACCAGATTGGTTTTTGCCAGTTGCTGATAGCGCGCCAGATCACGACGCGCATTCGCCAGCGTAGCGTTATCTTTCGCCAACTGTCCCTGAGCCTGCGCCAGGGCGACCTTAAACTGGCTGGGATCGATTTGCGCCAGCAGATCGCCTGCGTTGACCTGCTGACCTTCCTGAAAGTGCAGGGCGATGAGTTGACCATCCACGCGGCTACGCACCGTAACGGTATTCGCTGCGGTCACGGTACCCAGCCCGCTCAGATAGCGCGGTACGGCCTGCGTGGTCGCGGTCGCGGCCTGTACCGGCGCCAGAGGGCCGTCGCGCATACCGCGGCGACCTGCGGCGGCGGTATGCGGCGCTTGCGCGGCGACGCCCGGCGCGGCGGTCGGGCTTTCGCTACGGCTATGCCAGAACCAGAATGCGGCGGCGGCCACTACAACCCCAATCGCTATTGCCCAGCGGAAAGTATTACTGCCTTTCATCGGTATAAGTTTCTCATCCTGAAACGTTTTGCGGAATGTTGCTCCCTCTATTGTAGTCAGCAGGGAAGGGAGAAAAATGGAGGAATTATGGAACACGGCCGGGATTATTCTGAATGGCGGCCCGCTTTGCGAGGCGCTACGCAACTCTTATCGGTGAAAATCGTTAACGCGCCGGAGTGCGGTAAAGTGGCGGCACGGCAATGAAGGTAAGCCACCGATTTCAGCAGGACGCTGAAACGGGAAAGCCCCTCCCGAGGAAGGGGCCAAAATAAGGAAAGGGTTATGATGAAGGTAGTCATCATACTGGTGATACTCTTAGTGATTAGCCTACCAGCTTACTAAGACACCAGGGGGAGGAGGAATCCTCCCTTACCCTCACTCCTGACGTTAAGCCACATCAAGAATAATGTCAATCCATCAGCGCTGGGCTTGCGAGGCGCTTAGCGGAAAACGACCTCCGCCCAGCGCGCCAGTCCTGCGGTGACGGAGCCGAAATCATCGCCGCCAGCGACGGGTATGCCCGGTAGCTGTTCGGAAAGCGCTTTTTTAATCAATGGCGAACGGGCGCTGCCGCCGGTCAGATAGATGACATCCGGTTTTTCCTGCGCGCTGTCCAGCGCCAGTTGCACCTGTTCCAGAATACGCGCCAGCGGTTGATCCAGCGCCGCTTCCAGTCCTTGCTGGCTGATAGCGACCGCCAGGTCGTCGCTGATAAATGGCAGCCTCGCCGTAACATCCGCCTGGCCGGAAAGGGCGATTTTGCTCTCTTCCGCGCAGCGTACCAGGCGGTAACTAAGCCGCTGACGCCAGACCTTGAGCAGCAACGCGACCTTGTCTGCTTCACGCGCGTTGCGAACCAAATCGTTCAACAGACGACCATTCGCGCTACTGTAAAAATCGCTTTGCGCCGGGACGTCGTTAATCGCCACGGCGTTCCACCATGGCAGCACCGGCAGGGCGATACCTTTTTCGGTTTCGCCGCCCATGCCCAGCAAAGGCATCAGATTTTTAAAGGCCAGCGCGATATCCAGATCGTTTCCGCCCACGCGGCAACCGCTGTGCCCCAACAGGCTGCTTTCACGATCGGCGCGCTGACGCCACTGCGGCCCCATCAGCAGCATGGAACAGTCGGTGGTGCCGCCGCCAATATCCACGACCAGCACACGCTTCTCTTCCCGCAGCGTAGCTTCGTAGTCCAGGCCCGCCGCAACCGGTTCATACTGGAATACCACCTCCTGAAAACCGGCGCGTTTTGCCGCCCGCTCCAGAATACCCTGCGCCTGGCGGTTCGCGTCATCGCCACCCAGTCCCTGAAAGTTGATCGGGCGACCGATCACCGCCTGGGTAATGGCCTCCGGCAATTGGCTGTGCGCCGTATGACGAATATGTACCATCATGGCGCAGACCAAATCTTCAAACAGCGCGACCTGCTGCGGTTTCAGGCCGCTGGCGCCTAAAAAGGATTTTGGCGATTTGACAAACCAGACCTCCTGGGGATCGTCAATATAGTGCGCCAGCGACGCCAGACCAAACTGTACGCTTTGCGCGCCAACCTCAATATCTTCCTCGCGGTTGTAGCGTATCGCGCGGCGTAGCAGCGCCTGGGTTTCTTCGTCCGTTGCCGGCACATCATGATGGCGATACAGCCACTCGCTCACCGCTTCGCGCGTCGGCGCGCACAGCATAGACGGCAGTAATGCGCTGTTATTCTCCATTGTCAGCAACTGTGGATGCCCGTCGCGCATAATGGCGACCGAGCAGTTTGCCGTACCGTAATCAAATCCTATAAACACCTTAAAATCCCCATGCCAGTGAAGAAGGGGCGTGACTTTAGCGAAATGTCGTCGCGGCGACAACTGGAATATGAAAGCAAGGCGTTACGTGCGATTAGCGTTTATGCTGAAAGGTCAAATAAAGGAGAAAAGTATGTTTACCCTGAGCTGGCAGCCGCCTTACGACTGGTCGTGGATGTTGGGCTTTCTTGCCGCGCGTGCGGTGGACGGCGTGGAAACGGTAGGCGAGGGCTTTTATGCGCGCAGCCTGGTGGTGGGCGAGCATCGCGGACTGATCAGCGTGAGCCCCCATCTGCCCACCCACACTGTGCAGGTCAGCGTGAGCGCCGGATTACTTCCCGTCGCGCCGGCGTGTCTGGCGAAGGTTTCGCGTCTGTTTGATCTTGACTGCCAGCCCGCGCAGGTTGCCGCCGTGCTGGGGCCACTGGGCGAGGACAGACCGGGGCTGCGTTTACCGGGATCGGTTGATACGTTTGAACAAGGCGTGCGGGCGATACTGGGGCAACTGGTGAGTGTCGCGATGGCGGCAAGGTTGACGGCGAAAGTGGCGCGCCGCTATGGCGAGGCGTTGCCGGATGCGCCCGATTATGTCTGTTTTCCCGGTCCGGAAACGCTGGCGTTGGCCGATCCGCTGGCGCTTAAAGCTCTGGGGATGCCGCTGCGGCGCGCCGAAGCGCTGATTCATCTGGCGCAGGCGACGCTGGCGGGAAAACTGGCGCTCGCCGCGCCGCCGGATATTGAGCAGAGCGTTAAAAATTTACAAACGTTTCCGGGAATTGGCCGCTGGACGGCGAACTATTTCGCCCTGCGCGGTTGGCAGGCAAAAGATATCTTTTTACCCGATGATTACTTAATTAAGCAGCGCTTCGCCGGGATGACGGCCGCGCAGATCCGTCGCTACGCGGAGCGCTGGAAACCGTGGCGTTCCTACGCGCTACTGCATATCTGGTATACCCACGGCTGGCAACCGTCAATGGATAGCGAAATAGCTGGTATTCAGTAATAAATCCAGCGGTTGTGCTTCGGCGATAGTGTCGCCATAAATCAGATCCACGCCAATACGGGAGAGCGTATCCAGCACCTGTGGGTTTTGTACCGGCCCGGCGAGCGTTTTGATGTCCAGATGCTGGGCGTGTCCCTGGATGATCGAGGTCAGCATTTCATCCATTAAACTTTCATGAACGTTGGCGATAAGGTCGCTATCCAGCAGTAAATAATCGACGATATGCGGGGGCAGTAAATTAAACAGCTGTAAATCGCGCCCGACATGGCTGAGAATCACCTGGCAGCCGCGTTGCCGCAGTTTTCGCAGAGTCGCAGCGGCGGTCTGCGCCTGCTTAACGATAACGTCAGCCGGGATAATCAGGTGTAATAACCGTGGCGGCAGTGGGCTATGCTCCAGTTGTTCCAGCAGCTCATCAATAAGGGTCGCGCTGTATAATCCCGCGGCGGACAGCGGCAGCGCAACGCTTAATCCCTTGCTGGCGACGGCGGTCGCCGCATGGTGGAAAAACTCATGGAATACCCGTCGGTCAAGCGCGTGATGCAGCGCGGAGTCGGCTAACCCTGCCCGGAACGCGCGCTCTTCCATCACTTCCCCTTCGCTGGTCCACAGCCTGAGTGAGACCAGCCAAAAGCTGGTGGCCTCCGGCGTACGCGGCGGCGCGACGTTTCTGGCAAGCATCAGCAGGTGGTTATTTTTAATCATATGCCACTGTTCTTCCAGCGGCATCATTCCCTTTGAGGAGGTTAATGCGTGCTGCGGTTCGTACACGGTCAGACGGCCTCGACCGCTATTTTTCGCGGCGTAGCAGGCAATATCGGCCTGAGACACGACCTCTGTGAGCTGGCAGTTATGTTCATTTATCATTGTGATCCCGGCGCTGGCGCCGATCCGATGCAGGCGTCCTTCCCACATAAAGTGATACTCATTAACGGCGTTGATAAGCCGCGTCACGATAAAGCGCGCGCTGTCACTATTACAATCCGGCAGCAACAGGCCAAACTCATCGCCACCCAGACGGGCCAGGAGATCGCCGGAGCGAAGCATACTGAGCATCAGTGACGCGAGCTCGCGCAATAAGGCATCGCCGGCGGCATGTCCCGCGCTGTCGTTAACCGCTTTAAAACGGTCCAGATCGATAAACACCAGCGCATGATGTTGAGGCGATTCCTGTATTGTTTGCAGGCGCTGTTGAAGCTGTTTTTCAAAACTGGCGCGGTTGGCAAGATGGGTGAGGGCGTCATGCGTTGCGCTGTAGCTGAGCTGGCGTAACATTTTTCGTGATTCGGTAACGTCCTGGATAACCAGAACCGAACCAATCTTATCGCCGTCAAGCGTACTGAGCGGCGTGATACTGTAATGAATATCGTAGCTACCGCCGTTATGACAATGGAGCACTATCTCCTGTTCCATGTCCGATCGCGACCTGTCGGCGCGATAAATATCCTCCAGCAGCGGCCCTTTATCACCTGACGTAATGCGCAGAACCGTTAATAATGGCGCGCCTAAAGCATCCTCTTGCCGCCAGCCGCTCATCTTCTCGGCGATCGGGTTCATAAAGGTGATATTCATCGCGACATCAATACACACCACCGCTTCTCCGATAGAGTCAAGCGTGATGTGCAACCGTTCTTTTTCCTGAAACAGCGCGTCGTTCGCCTGTGTAATACGCTCCATCAACCGCTGGTTTTCCTGCTCGCTTTGCTTGAGATCGTTAATATCTTCGATCTGAGCAATAAAATAGAGAGGTTTATTGTCTTTATGACGAACCAGCGAGACGGCCAGCAGCGCCCAGACGATATCGCCGTTGCGGGTGTAGTAGCGTTTTTCCATGGAATAGCTATTGATGTCGCCGCGCACCAGCATGTTTAGCTGTTCAAGGTCGTTATTCAGGTCTTCCGGCCAGGTCAATTGCTGAAATGTCATCGTGCGTAATTCATCCTGGCTATAGCCAAGAAAATGGCTCAGAGATTTATTGACCTGTAGCCACTGACCCTCCGTACCGACCAGCGCCATACCAATGGCGGAATACTCCATCGCGTTGCGAAAGCGGGATTCGCTCTCGGTGATATGTTTACGTTCCGTGCGAAACGCGTACATCACCATCGTCATCATATTGGCAGGCAGCAGGATCATTAAAAAAGGTAGCCACGGCATATTAACCATCACGTCGGTTTTCGGCGTGGCGAGCAGCGTGGGGTCATTGGCCAGCATGAGCGAGACCACGATAACGGTAGCTAAAAAAATTAAAAACGCCTCCATTCGCGGCAGGCGCACCGCACTCCACATCAACAGGACGATAACGCACGTAAACGGCCACGGAATATAGCGCATAGCGAGCCAGCTTAGCGCCAGCGTAATGACCAGCGTCAATAGCGTTTCCAGCAACAGATGCGGGTCGCGATGACGCAATAGATAGTGTGGTTTAAACAGTAAACCTAACGGCACCAGCGTCAGCGCGCCGATGGCTTCCGATAATACCCAAATCAGAAACGCTTTCGAGGCGACCGCTTCCGGCGCTATCAGCCAAAATAACAGGCCGCCGAGTAGCGGCGGAATCACGGCGCTGCCGATAGCCAGACGAAACCAGTCATTCAAATTTTGTAAGGGGTTGTAGCTGGGCAGCAGTTTTCGCAGCAGTATCGCGCCAGTGGCCGCCTCGATAATATTTATCGCCGTCCAGCTAAAGTTAAGCGAGGCGGCCGGAAATAAAGTCAGTGAGGCGCCGATGCTGCCGAGCGAGCAGGCGACCGCGATCCCAGGCCACAGACGGCCCGCATGGCGGTAAAACGCGACCATCATAATGGAGGTGGGGAACCACAGCGGCGCCAGTTGGGTGCCGACACGCGATAATACGAGCGAAAAGAGCGTAAAGACAAACGCGACCAGGCCTAAACTGACCAGACGCAATAGCGGGTGGGGGACGGTAACGAAAACATGTTGGGATGGTTTACTCATTACCACTCTATCCGAATCGCCGGTAACGTCGCGGAATACCGGACGCGTCAGTTTACTCTGTGATTATGCTAGTATAAACGCGTAATGATTTATACGCTGGCTGAATATAAATTGTGGCTCCCGGCGTATTCCTCCTCCAGACGGGTCGATAAAACCGCTGCCCGCGTTAAAACTGAACGCTTTTACGTCGCGACGTCGAATGCGCCGCCAACAAATTCACCGTGGCATAGCGCCGGACTGGTATCGCGCTGCTGAAATCCCTATAATTGCCGCGTTTGGCGTTTCGGCGCCCCCTTCCTTACATCCAGGTTAATCAGGTCGCTAAATTTATGACTGATCAGTCTCATCAGTGCGTCATTATCGGTATCGCTGGCGCATCGGCTTCCGGCAAGAGTCTTATTGCCAGTACCCTTTACCGTGAATTGCGTGAACAAGTGGGTGACGAACATATTGGCGTTATTCCCGAAGACAGTTATTACAAAGATCAAAGCCATCTGTCGATGGAAGAACGCGTAAAAACCAACTATGACCATCCGAATGCGATGGATCACAGCCTGCTATTTCAGCATCTTCAGGCGCTCAAGCGCGGTTCGGCGATTGAATTACCGGTATACAGTTATGTTGAGCATACCCGTATGCAGGAAACGGTTCGCGTAGAACCGAAGAAAGTGATTATTCTTGAAGGTATTCTGTTACTGACCGACGCGCGTTTGCGTGAAGAGATGAACTTCTCTATTTTTGTCGATACGCCGCTGGATATCTGTTTGATGCGCCGTATCAAACGCGATGTGAACGAGCGTGGTCGCTCAATGGATTCGGTGATGGCGCAATATCAGAAAACGGTACGTCCGATGTTCCTGCAATTTATTGAGCCTTCCAAACAATATGCGGATATTATCGTGCCGCGCGGCGGTAAAAACCGCATCGCTATTGATATTCTGAAAGCGAAAATCAGCCAGTTCTTTGAATAAATCTGGCGAATTGTGTACCGTTCAGTGATAACCTGGTTAGCCCTTGATGTGCTTGATTTAAGGGCTTGATGCGCGAAAGGAGAAAGTGCCATGCGTTTATGCGACCGAGATATTGAAGCCTGGCTGGATGAAGGCCGTTTGTCTATCACCCCGCGACCTCCCGTAGAGCGCATTAACGGCGCGACGGTCGATGTACGTCTTGGCAATAAATTTCGAACCTTCCGTGGCCATACGGCGGCGTTTATCGATCTGAGCGGGCCGAAAGATGAGGTCAGCGCGGCGCTGGATCGCGTGATGAGCGATGAAATCGTTTTGCCGGACGGCGAGGCATTTTATCTGCATCCGGGCGAGTTGGCGCTGGCCGTCACCTTTGAATCCGTTACCCTGCCGCCGGATTTAGTGGGCTGGCTGGATGGTCGCTCCTCGCTGGCGCGTCTGGGATTGATGGTGCATGTGACGGCGCACCGTATCGATCCCGGCTGGTCGGGCTGCATTGTGCTTGAGTTTTACAACTCCGGGAAGCTGCCGCTGGCGTTGCGTCCGGGTATGCTCATCGGCGCGCTGAGCTTTGAGCCGCTGTCCGGCCCGGCGGCGCGGCCTTATAACCGCCGTCAGGATGCCAAATATCGCGATCAGCAGGGCGCTGTTGCCAGCCGGATTGATAAAGACTGAGCCATTCGGCGCAATACTGCCGGTCCATTGAGGGTAGCATGAGACGATTTCTGACGACGCTGATGATTCTCCTGGTCGTGCTGGTGGCCGGATTCTCTGCGTTGGTATTGTTGGTCAATCCGAATGATTTCCGCGCCTATATGGTGCAGCAGGTTGCCGCGCGTAGTGAATATCAGTTGCAACTTGACGGGCCGCTGCGCTGGCACGTATGGCCGCAACTCAGCATCCTTTCCGGGCGAATGACGCTAACGGCGCGAGGCGCCAGCGAACCGCTGGTGCGGGCTGACAATATGCGCCTGGATGTCGCTTTATGGCCGCTGTTGAGTCATCAGCTTCATGTTAAGCAGGTGATGCTGAAAGGCGGGGTGATTCAATTGACGCCGCAAACGGAAGCGGTACGCAGTGATGATGCGCCGGTCGCGCCGAAAGATAATACCTTGCCGGACGTAGCGGAAGATCGCGGCTGGTCGTTTGATATTCGTAGCCTGCGCGTTGCCGACAGCGTGCTGGTTTTCCAACATGAAAATGATGATCAGGTCACGGTGCGCGATATTCGTCTGAATATGGAACAAGATGCCGAGCATCGCGGCACGTTTGATTTTTCGGGACGCGTGAACCGCGATCAGCGGGATCTTGCTTTATCGTTCAGCGGAACGGTGGATGCTTCCGATTATCCGCATAATTTAACCGCGGGTATTGAGCAACTGCGCTGGCAATTGCAGGGCGCGGATCTACCGGCGCAGGGGATTGAGGGGCAGGGACAATTGCAGGCGCAGTGGCAGGAGGCGCAAAAACGTCTTTCATTTAACCACTTAAATTTAACGGCGAATGACAGTTCTCTGACCGGGCATGTTCAGGTAACGCTGGCGGAGCAGCCGGAATGGCAAATTGACCTCCGGTCCAGCAAGCTTAATCTGGACAACCTGTTGCCGCATCATAGCGCCGTGGCACAGACGGGCGGCGCGGTGTCGCAGGGGCAAAATACGCTCCCCCTGACCAGGCCAGTTATCGCGTCGCGTGTTGGTGCGCCGCCTTATCAGGGGCTGCAAAGCTTTACGGCGGAGATTGCTTTACAGGCGGATTCAGTTCGCTGGCGGGGAATGGACTTTACCCAGGTTTCGACGAAGATGTCTAATCAGGCCGGATTGCTGGATATCACCGAGTTGCAGGGGAAACTGGCCGACGGAGAGATGTCGCTGCCCGGCACGCTGGACGCCCGCACCGCCAGTCCACGCATCGAGTTCCATCCTCGCCTCAACCATGTTGAGATTGGGACTATCCTGAAAGCCTTCAATTATCCGATTAGCCTGACCGGTAAGATGTCGCTGGTTGGCGATTTCTCCGGGGCGGATATTGACGCAGAGGCATTTCGCCACAGCTGGAAAGGAAAAGCGCATGTTGACATGAGCAATACGCGCCTCGAAGGAATGAATTTCCAGCAACTGGTGCAGCAGGCCGTAGAGCGAAGCGGCGGCGACGCGCAGCAGTCGCAGGAAAATATGGACAACGCGACCCGACTGGATCGCTTCACGACCGATCTGACGCTAAATAAGGGCACGCTGACGCTCGACGACATGGTCGGGCAATCTTCTATGCTGGCGTTAACCGGCAGCGGAACGCTGGATCTGGTTAAGCAGAGCTGTGATACACAATTTAATCTGCGTGTGCTGGGCGGCTGGAACGGCAATAGCAACCTGATCACCTTCCTGAAAGAGACGCCGGTGCCGTTGCGCGTCTATGGCAAGTGGCAGGAGCTGAACTATACCCTGCAAGTGGATCAGTTATTGCGTAAGCATTTACAGGATGAGGCGAAGCGTCGGCTCAATGACTGGGCGGATCGCAATAAAGATACCCGCAACGGTAAAGATGTGAAGAAGCTGCTGAATAAGCTGTAGTTTTTGGCCAAAGGGCAGCGCCGGATGGCGAGGCTAACGCGCCTCCGGCCTGCCTGGTAAGCAGGCCGGGGCAGGCGAACAGACGTTACATCTCCTGGTCTGGCTCGCCGTTATGCAGCGGAATTAACTGCACTTTCTGCACTCGATGGCTTTCTACCTGCAATGTTTTCAGCAAATAATCGCCCACCTGAACCTCTTCACCGGTTTGCGGTATGCGCTGCAAATATTCCATCAATAATCCTGCAATCGTATGGTATTCCCGTTTTTCATCCAGCGGTAGCGGCACGTACTGCACCAAATCCTCCAGCGGCATATGGCCGTTTGCTGTCCAGGAACCGTCCGGGTTCTTCTGAATATCGTGGCGGGCGTCAATTTCCTCGACTTCATTCGGCAGATTACCGGCGATAGTCTCCATGACATCGCTTAATGTCACAATGCCTTCAACCGAGCCAAACTCATCTACGACAAAGGCAAAATGGGTTCTGGCGTTACGGAACTGCTCCAGCGCAGGCAGCAGCGGCAATGTTTCCGGGAAAACCAGCGGTTGGCGAATCAGCGCCCGCAGGTTGAGCGGTTCGCCGCGCAGCGATTGTTGCAACAGATCGATGACGTGGACGACGCCGAGTAAATCTTCCTGTTCATTTTCACCCGTCACGACCAGACGCGTATGCTGGTTCTTTTCCAGCAGAGCGCGGATTTCCGCTTCCGGCGCGTTGAGATCGATATGCTCGATATCGTGACGCGACGTCATGATGCTACTTACGGTGCGCTGGTTGAGATTCAGCACCCGCTCAATCATCCTGCGCTCCTGCGGATTAAAAATCTGGCTGTCGTCATGGTCTGCCAGCATCGCGGCGGTTTCCGCATCCAGTTCGGCATCCTCTTTTTTACCGCTAATCAGCCGCATCACGGCCTCCGTTGTGCGCTGGCGCAGCGTATGGTTAGCGGAAAGAAAACGGCGGCGGTTAAAAATAGCCAGTTGGTTGAGCGCCTCGATCATTACCGAGAAGCCGATAGCCGCGTACAGATACCCTTTCGGAATGTGGAAACCAAACCCTTCCGCCACCAGGCTAAAGCCGATCATTAGCAGGAAGCTAAGGCACAAAATGACAATGGTGGGATGGTTGTTCACAAATCGGGTCAGGGACTTGCTGGCGAGCAGCATCAGGCTAATGGCGATTATCACTGCCGCCATCATGACCGCCAGGTGATCGACCATCCCCACGGCGGTAATCACGGAGTCGAGAGAAAAGATAGCGTCCAGCACCACGATTTGCGCGACCACCGCCCAGAATTTCGCCCCCTTACGCTGGGTAGGGTTGGCGCTATCTTTCCCTTCCAGCCGTTCGTTGAGCTCCATGGTGGCTTTAAAGAGCAGGAAGAAGCCGCCGAACAGCATAATCAGATCGCGGGCGCTGAAGCTTAACGCCTGTACGCTAAAGAGCGGCTTAGTCAAGGTGACCAGCCACGAGATTGACGCCAGCAGCAGCAGGCGCATGATCATCGCCAGTATCAGGCCGGTAATGCGCGCGCGGTCGCGCTGCCCCGGCGGTAGTTTTTCAGCGAGGATGGCAATAAAGACCAGGTTATCAATGCCGAGAACAAGTTCGATAACGATTAACGTCACCAGTCCGGCCCAGATTGACGGATCGGCAATCCATTCCATAGTAAGAGCAATACCTTCTGTAATATGACAATTGTCACAATTCGATCATGGATAATACGGCGGAAAAATGCAATGCCGCAGAGCAATTTATCTTTGTTACGCGGCTATAAAATAACTTTAAAATAGCCGTAATGTTTCTGTCGGAAACTAAATAATGTCAAGAATATATTTAGGAAATATCGCAGGTGGAGTGGAGTAAATAAATATTGTCAACATCAATAAAATCCTAAAATCATCTGTTAATTCATTTAATATTAATCTTAAAAATATAGAATGGCGGGTTTGTTACCTTGCCTGTCATTAGGTTAGCTGCAACAATTCTTGCAGGATTAAGATAGCGCTCTTAAATATCCTGTCACGACATCGAGAAAACTATTAATACGTAACCTTTATTTCGCTGAAGATTTTTATCTGAACGAGGATGAAATCGGAGGGGAATGCGAAAATTTAGAATAATCAGTGTATTGGTAGCTAAGAAGCCAGGGGCGGTAGCGTGCCTGAAAGCCTGAATATAAGCCTTTATTATTCTGTCAATAGCCTGCGGATGAATTGATTTTTTTTCAGAATGATGCCAGTTAATTTTCTCTGCCATTAACTGCAAGGTAAATGTGCACGGACGAAGCCGCTATTTAAATTGCACAGGATAATGACTCTGCCAAAGTGATAAATAATCAATGATGAAATCCAAAATGAAATTGATGCCATTATTGGCGTCGCTCAGCTTGATAAGTGGTTGCACAGTACTTCCGGGCAGCAATATGTCTACGATGGGGAAAGATGTGATCAAACAGCAAGACGCTGACTTTGATCTCGACCGGATGGTCAATGTGTATCCGCTGACGCCACGGCTGGTTGAGCAATTACGCCCGCGGCCCAATGTCGCGCAACCGAATATGTCGCTGGACCAGGAGATCGCCAGCTATCAGTATCGTGTCGGGCCTGGCGATGTGCTGAATGTCACCGTCTGGGATCACCCGGAATTGACCACGCCAGCGGGCCAGTACCGTAGCTCAAGCGATACCGGCAACTGGGTTCAGCCGGACGGCACCATGTTTTATCCCTACATTGGCAAGGTTAGCGTCGTCGGTAAAACTTTGTCAGAGATTCGCAGCGATATTACCGGGCGTTTAGCGAAGTACATTGCGGACCCGCAGGTGGATGTCAATATCGCCGCTTTCCGCTCGCAAAAAGCGTACATCTCCGGCCAGGTGAATAAATCCGGTCAGCAGGCCATTACTAACGTACCGCTAACCGTCCTGGATGCGATTAACGCCGCGGGCGGTCTGACCGATATGGCGGACTGGCGCAACGTCGTGTTGACGCACAACGGCAAAGAACAGCGCATTTCGCTACAGGCGCTGATGCAAAATGGCGATCTTAGCCAGAACCGCTTGCTCTACCCTGGCGACATTCTGTATGTGCCGCGCAATGACGATC
This sequence comes from Salmonella sp. NW722, assembly GCF_051702785.1. NCBI lineage: Bacteria > Pseudomonadati > Pseudomonadota > Gammaproteobacteria > Enterobacterales > Enterobacteriaceae > Salmonella > Salmonella sp. NW722. The sequence continues at coordinate 366,003 of NZ_JAMMIN010000005.1, read as the reverse complement.
TGAAAGTCTTTGTCATGGGCGAAGTGAAAAAACAGAGCACCCTCAAAATGGATTTCAGCGGCATGACGCTCACCGAAGCATTAGGCAATGCGGAAGGCATCGATCTGACCACCTCCAACGCCAGCGGCATTTTTGTGATTCGTCCGTTGAAAGGCGAGGGGGGACGCGGCGGCAAGATCGCCAATATCTACCAGCTTGATATGTCTGACGCCACGTCATTAGTGATGGCGACGGAATTCCGACTTCAGCCTTACGATGTGGTGTACGTCACGACCGCGCCGGTTGCTCGCTGGAACCGTCTGATCAATCAGTTGCTGCCGACCATTAGCGGTGTCCGTTATATGACGGATACGGCCAGCGACATTCATTCCTGGTAATCGTTATGTTTAACAAAATCTTAGTGGTCTGTGTGGGGAATGTTTGCCGTTCCCCGACGGCAGAACGTTTGCTAAAGCGCTTTCATCCCTCGCTGACGGTTGCGTCCGCCGGGTTAGGCGCGCTGGTCGGCAAAGGAGCCGATCCTGCGGCGGCGAGCGTGGCGAGCGCCCACGATCTGTCTTTGGAAAATCACTGCGCAAGGCAAATTTCCGCGCGTCTGTGCCGGGAATATGACCTGATTCTGACGATGGAGAAACGCCACATCGCCGCCCTGTGCGACATTGCGCCGGAAATGCGCGGCAAGGTAATGCTGTTTGGTCACTGGGACAGCGAGCGTGAAATACCAGACCCGTATCGCAAAAGCCGCGATGCGTTTGAGGCGGTGTACACATTACTGGAAAGGTCTGCCCGCCAGTGGGCGCAGGCACTGAATGCAGAGCAGGGAAAACCATGACAGAAAAAGTAAAACAATCTGCGGCGGTTACGGGTAGCGATGAAATCGATATCGGGCGTCTGGTCGGAACGGTGATTGAAGCGCGTTGGTGGGTGTTGGGGACGACGGCCATATTTGCGCTGTGCGCGGTAATTTATACGTTCTTCGCCACGCCCATCTATAGCGCCGATGCGTTGGTGCAGATTGAACAAAACGCCGGTAATTCGCTGGTACAGGATATCAACAGCGCATTAGCGAATAAGCCGCCGGCTTCCGATGCGGAAATTCAGCTCATTCGATCGCGTCTGGTGCTGGGGAAGACCGTTGACGATCTGGATCTGGATATTGCCGTCACCAAAAACACCTTTCCGCTGTTCGGCGCCGGGTGGGAGCGGCTGATGGGACGTCAGAATGAAAGAGTGAAAGTCACGACATTCACCCGACCAGAGACGATGAGCGGACAGATCTTCACCCTCAAAGTGCTGGGCGACAAACGTTATCAGTTGGTTAGCGACGGCGGATTTAGCGCTCAGGGCGTTGTGGGCCAGCCACTCAATAAAGACGGCGTGACGATGCAGGTAGAGGCGATTGACGCCCGTCCTGATACGGAATTTACGGTGAGTAAATTCTCAACGCTTGGCATGATTAATAACCTGCAAAATAACCTCACCGTAACGGAAACCGGCAAAGATACCGGCGTTCTGAGCCTGACGTTCACGGGAGAGGATCGCGACCAGATCCGCGACATTCTCAACAGTATTACCCGTAACTATCTGCAACAGGATATTGCGCGGAAATCTGAAGAGGCGGGGAAGAGCCTGGCGTTTCTGGCAAAACAACTGCCGGAAGTCCGCAGCCGCCTGGATGTGGCGGAAAACAAGCTAAACGCTTTCCGCCAGGATAAAGACTCGGTGGATTTACCGCTGGAGGCGAAGGCGGTGCTCGATTCGATGGTTAATATCGACGCCCAGTTGAATGAGTTGACGTTTAAAGAGGCGGAAATTTCCAAGCTCTTTACCAAAGCGCATCCGGCTTACCGCACCCTGCTGGAAAAACGTAAAGCGCTGGAAGATGAAAAAGCCAAACTGAACGGGCGGGTGACGGCAATGCCGAAAACCCAGCAGGAGATTGTGCGTTTGACCCGCGATGTGGAGTCCGGCCAGCAGGTCTATATGCAACTGCTTAATAAACAGCAGGAGCTGAAAATCACCGAAGCCAGCACCGTTGGCGACGTACGCATCGTTGACCCGGCGATTACCCAGCCGGGCGTGCTGAAGCCGAAAAAGGCGTTGATTATTCTCGGCAGCATTATTCTGGGATTAATGTTATCGATTGTCGGCGTGCTGCTGCGCTCGCTGTTTAATCGCGGTATTGAAAGCCCGCAGGCGCTGGAGGAGCACGGGATCAGCGTCTATGCCAGTATTCCGCTGTCGGAATGGCAAAAAGCGCGCGATAGCGTCAAAACCATTAAAGGAATTAAGCGTTACAAGCAGAGCCAACTGCTGGCGGTGGGCAATCCGACCGATCTGGCGATTGAGGCGATTCGCAGCCTGCGCACCAGCCTGCATTTCGCCATGATGCAGGCGCAAAATAATGTACTCATGCTCACAGGCGTCAGCCCCTCTATCGGCAAAACCTTTGTTTGCGCCAACCTGGCGGCCGTCATCAGCCAGACGCATAAACGGGTATTACTGATCGACTGCGATATGCGCAAAGGCTACACCCATGAACTGCTCGGCACCAATAACGTGGACGGCTTATCTGACATTCTGGCGGGCAAAGGCGAGATAGCCTCCTGCGCGAAACCCACGGCGATCGCTAATTTTGATCTTATTCCGCGCGGTCAGGTACCGCCTAACCCATCGGAACTGCTGATGAGCGAGCGCTTCGGCGAGCTGATCGCCTGGGCAAGCAGCCGCTACGATCTGGTATTAATCGACACGCCGCCGATTCTGGCCGTGACGGACGCCGCGATTGTGGGTCGTCACGTCGGGACAACGCTGATGGTGGCGCGTTATGCCGTCAACACCTTAAAAGAGGTGGAAACCAGTCTGAGCCGTTTTGACCAGAATGGCATTCAGGTCAAAGGCGTCATTCTCAACTCCATTTTCCGCCGGGCGACGGGCTACCAGGATTATGGCTATTACGAGTATGAATACCAGTCAGATTCCAAATAAAAAATAAGGCGTGCCGGATGGCGCGGCCTGTGACTGTAGGCCGGACAAGCGTAGCGCCATGCGGCAAAACTATCTGGGGAATAAGCATGACAACAGACAATCCGCTGATCTCAATTTATATGCCAACCTGGAACAGGCAGCAGTTGGCTATCCGGGCGATTAAATCAGTACTACGTCAGGACTACCGTCACTGGGAGATGATCATCGTGGATGATTGCTCCTCGTCTTATCAGCAGCTACAACAATTTGTTGAGGAGCTGAACGACCCGCGCGTTCGTTATACTCATAACGCCAGGAATACCGGCGCCTGCGCGGTTCGCAACCAGGCCATTATGCAGGCGCAAGGGCACTACATTACCGGTATTGATGATGACGATGAATGGACGCCCAACCGTCTGAGCGTGTTTCTGGCCCATAAACACCAGTTGACTACGCACGCCTTTTTGTATGCCAACGACTATGTGTGCGAGGGCGAGGTCTACTCTCAGCCTGCCAGCCTGCCGCTGTATCCGAAATCCCCTTATTCGCGCCGCTTGTTCTACAAGCGCAATATTATTGGCAATCAGGTTTTTACCTGGGCCTGGCGCTTTAAAGCGTGTTTGTTCGATACCGAACTCAAGGCGGCGCAGGATTACGACATTTTTCTGCGCATGGTGGTGGAGTATGGCGAACCGTGGAAAGTCGAAGAGGCGACGCAAATTTTACATATCAACCACGGCGAGATGCAGATTACCTCTTCGCCGAAAAAGTTCTCCGGCTATTTCCATTTTTATCGTAAGCACAAAGATAAATTCGATCGCGCCAGCAAAAAATACCAGCTTTTTACGCTGTACCAAATTCGCAATAAGCGAATGACCTGGCGCACGTTGCTGACGTTGCTCTCCGTGCGTAACAGCAAACGCCTGGCGGCCGGGCTGCGGGGGCGATAACGATGCTGGAAGACTTACGCGCGAATAGCTGGAGCTTACGCCCCTGTTGCATGGTGCTGGCCTACCGTATCGCTCATTTTTGTTCCGTCTGGCGCAAAAAGAATGTGCTGAATAATCTGTGGGCTGCGCCGGTGCTGGTGCTGTATCGCGTGATCACGGAATGCCTGTTCGGGTATGAAATCCAGGCCGCCGCGACCATTGGTCGGCGGTTCACTATCCATCATGGTTACGCGGTAGTGATTAACAAACATGTCGTCGCCGGCGACGATTTTACCATTCGCCACGGCGTCACCATCGGCAATCGCGGCGCGGACAGTCTGGCTTGTCCGGTGATTGGTCACGGCGTTGAGCTGGGGGCGAATGTCATCCTGCTTGGCGATATTACTATCGGTAATCACGTCACGATTGGCGCGGGTAGCGTGGTGCTTGACAGTATTCCGGACCATGCGCTGGTGGTGGGGGAAAAAGCACGGGTGAAGGTCAGCACATGAATATTCTGCAATTTAATGTACGGCTGGCGGAAGGCGGCGCGGCGGGAGTGGCGTTGGATCTCCATCTGCGGGCATTGCAAAAAGGGCTGACGTCACGTTTTGTCTATGGTTATGGCAAAGGCGGAAAAAAAAGCGTCAGCCACCACCGTTATCCGCAGGTGATAAAACAGACGCCGCGCGGCACGGCAATCGCTAATATCGCGCTGTTTCGTTTCCTGAATCGCGATCTGTTTGGCAATCTCGACAATCTTTACCGCACGGTTATCCAGACATCCGGCCCGCTGGTGCTGCATTTTCATGTTCTCCACAGTTACTGGCTAAACCTGGCGGACATCGTGACGTTTTGCGAAAAAGTCAAAGCGCAAAAACCAGACGTCACTCTGGTCTGGACGCTGCACGATCACTGGAGCGTCACCGGGCGTTGCGCCTTCACCGACGGTTGCGAGGGCTGGAAAAGCGGCTGCCAAAAATGTCCGACCCTAAGCAATTATCCGCCGGTCAGGGTGGATCGGGCGCACCAGCTTATTGGCGGCAAACGTCAGCGCTTTCGGGACATGCTGCGGCTGGGCTGCCGGTTTATTTCGCCGAGCCAGCACGTGGCCGAGGCCTTTAACAGCGTTTATGGCGCGGGGCGCTGCCAGATTATTAACAACGGTATCGATCTGGCGACCGAGGCGATTCTCGCGCAGCTATCACCTGTGCCGCTGAATCCGGGCAAACCGCGAATTGCCATTGTGGCGCATGACTTGCGTTATGACGGCAAAACTGACCAGCGTCTGGTACACGACATGATGGCGCTGGGCGAAAAAATTGAACTGCATACCTTCGGTAAATTTTCGCCTTTTACTGGCCAAAACGTTGTTAATCACGGTTTTGAAACCGATAAGCGCAAATTAATGAGCGCGCTCAATGAGATGGATGCGCTGGTCTTTAGCTCGCGGGTCGATAACTATCCGCTGATCTTGTGTGAAGCGCTCTCGATCGGCGTACCGGTAATCGCCACCCACAGCGAGGCGGCGCAGGAGGTGCTGGCGAAATCCGGCGGCCAGACTTTTGCCGCTACAGATGTACTGCGCCTGGCGCAGCGGCGTAAGCCAGAGATTGCTCAGGCGGTATTCGGCGCAACGCTGGACGCCTTTCGTATGCGTAGCCGCGTCGCGTACAGCGGTCAACAGATGCTGGAGGAGTATGTCTCGTTCTATCAGAATCTGTAGCTATCTGCTGCTGCCGCTGATCTACCTACTGGTCAATGTCAAGATTGCCCAACTGGGGGAAAGCTTTCCCATTACCATCGTCACTTTTTTACCGCTGTTGCTGCTGTTATTTGTGGAACGCATTAGCGTAAAAAAATTAATGATCGCCTTAGGCATCGGCGCGGGGCTTACGGCATTTAACTTCCTGTTCGGCCAGTCGCTGAATGCTGGTAAATATGTCACGTCCACGATGCTGTTTGTCTATATTGTGGTCATTATCGGGATGGTCTGGAGTATCCGATTCAAAACCATTTCCGTGCATAACCACCGAAAGATTTTGCGTTTTTTTTATCTGGTGGTGGGTATAGTGGTCGCGCTCGCCGCGGTTGAGATGGCGCAAATTATCCTTACCGGCGGCAGCAGTATTATGGAAGGAATTTCGAAATATCTCATTTACAGTAATAGCTACGTACTGAACTTCATAAAATTTGGCGGTAAGCGTACCACTGCGCTTTATTTTGAACCGGCATTTTTCGCTTTGGCACTAATCTCAATTTGGCTGAGCATCAAACAGTTTGGTATCAAAACACCGAAAAGCGATGCTATGATTCTGGCAGGGATAATATTATCAGGATCATTTTCAGGGGTAATGACCTTTATCCTGTTTTACCTTCTGGAGTGGGCGTTCCAATATTTGAATAAGGATGCGATAAAGAAAAAACTTCCACTGGCGCTGGTCTCATTAACCCTGTTTTTGGTTGGGGTAATTATTGCATTTCCTTATATCGCGACACGACTTGGCGATTTAGGGACGGAAGGCTCATCTTCTTATTATCGTATTGTGGGCCCGTTAGTCATGGTCGGATATTCCTTGACCCATATTGATGGTGTAGTCAGATTTGGCTCACTTTATGAATATGTCGCATCATTCGGAATCTTTAACGGTGCGGATGTCGGGAAAACCATAGACAATGGATTGTATCTGCTGATTATTTATTTTTCCTGGTTCGCAGTGCTAATGACGCTGTGGTATATGGGGAAAGTTTTAAAAATGGCGCTAAATGCGTTTGGCGATAATCGCAATTTTCGGGTACAGCTCTATCTTTTTACGCCGGTGTCACTGTTTTTTACCGGTTCAATATTTAGCCCGGAATATGCTTTTTTAATCGTCTGTCCGTTCATTTTGCGCAAGGCGTTAAAAATTTCATAACGGGGTGGTGGCATGTTTTTAAGCGTCGTTACCGTCGCCTTTCGCAATTACGAAGGGGTGGTAAAAACCTGGCGCTCGCTGCGCAATCTGGCGCGCGATCCGGGTCTGTCATTTGAATGGATCGTAGTGGATGGCGGTTCGGAGGACGGCACGCGCGAATTTCTGCAAAAACGTCACGGTGAGTTTAACCTGCGTTTTATCAGTGAAAAGGATCGCGGTATTTATGATGCCATGAACAAAGGCATTGCGCTGGCGCAGGGGCGCTATACCCTGTTTCTTAATTCCGGTGATGCGTTCCATGATGATGCCGCGCTGTTTGTCCGCCAACTGGCGCGACAAAAGGGCGAGGCGATGTATATTGGCGACGCGCTGCTGGATTTCGGCGGCGGGCATAAAATACGCCGGAAGGCTAAACCCGGGTATTATATCTACCATAGTTTGCCAGCCAGCCATCAGGCGATATTTTTCCCGACGGCAGCGTTAAAAAAGTATCCTTATGATCTGCAATATCATGTCTCTTCAGATTATGCGCTGGCGGCCCGTCTCTATAAAGCAGGCTATCCTTTTCGGCGAATTAACGGACTGGTATCTGAATTTTCGATGGGCGGCGTGTCAACCTCGAATAATCTGGAATTATGTCAGGATGCAAAAAACGTACAGCGAAAAATATTACGTGTGCCAGGGTTTTGGGCGCAATTATCCTATTTATTACGTCTGAAAACGACGGGTAAAACAAAAGCGCGGTATAACAAAGTCTAATCACCGGGAGTTATTATGCAGGATCTTAGCGGCTTTACGGTGCCGAAAGGGTTCCGCGGCGCTAATGCGCTAAAAGTACAATTATGGTGGGCGGTACAGGCGACATTATTCGCCGGATCGCCGCAAATATTGTATCGCTGGCGAGCCTTTTTGCTGCGTCTGTTTGGCGCCAAAATTGGAAAGAATGTGGTTATTCGACCGTCAGTAAAAATTACCTATCCGTGGAAATTAACCGTCGGCGATTATGCCTGGGTAGGCGACGACGCTGTGTTATATACGTTGGGTGAAATTAATATTGGCGCACATGCGGTTATTTCACAAAAAGGGTATTTGTGTACCGGTAGCCATGATTATACCAGCGCCCATTTCGATATTAACGCCGCGCCGATTGTTATTGGCGAAAAATGTTGGCTGGCAACCGATGTTTTTGTCGCGCCCGGCGTGACGATAGGTCATGGCACCGTCGTCGGCGCGCGCAGCAGCGTATTTAAATCATTACCGGCAAATGCGATTTGTCGGGGCAATCCCGCAGTGGTAACGCGCCAGCGCGTTCAGAAAGTTACTCCCTAACGGGACTATTTGAGGAAATGAAAATGTCAAAAGTCGCTCTCATTACTGGCGTAACCGGACAGGATGGGTCTTACCTGGCAGAATTTCTGCTGGAAAAAGGGTATGAGGTGCATGGTATCAAGCGCCGCGCGTCATCGTTTAATACCGAGCGCGTGGACCATATTTATCAGGACCCGCACAGCTGCAACCCGAAATTTCATCTGCATTATGGCGACCTGACCGACGCCTCCAACCTGACCCGCATTTTACAGGAAGTGCAGCCGGATGAGGTCTACAATCTGGGCGCAATGAGCCACGTGGCGGTGTCGTTTGAGTCGCCGGAATATACCGCCGATGTGGATGCGATGGGCACGCTGCGCCTGCTGGAGGCGATTCGCTTCCTCGGTCTTGAAAAGAAAACGCGGTTCTACCAGGCCTCCACCTCGGAACTGTACGGGCTGGTGCAGGAAATCCCGCAGAAAGAGACCACGCCGTTCTACCCGCGTTCTCCCTATGCGGTGGCGAAACTGTACGCCTACTGGATCACCGTCAACTACCGTGAATCCTACGGTATTTACGCCTGTAACGGCATTCTGTTTAACCACGAGTCTCCGCGTCGCGGCGAAACCTTCGTTACCCGTAAGATCACCCGCGCCATCGCCAATATCGCGCAGGGACTGGAGTCCTGCCTGTATCTCGGCAACATGGACTCGTTGCGCGACTGGGGTCATGCGAAAGATTACGTGCGGATGCAGTGGATGATGTTACAGCAGGAGCAGCCGGAAGATTTCGTGATTGCCACCGGCGTGCAGTATTCCGTGCGCCAGTTTGTGGAGCTGGCGGCGGCGCAACTGGGGATAAAACTGCGCTTTGAAGGCGAAGGCATTAATGAGAAAGGGATCGTGGTATCCGTTACCGGACACGATGCGCCGGGCGTGAAACCGGGCGATGTGATTGTGGCCGTTGATCCGCGTTATTTCCGTCCGGCGGAAGTGGAAACCCTGCTGGGCGACCCGTCCAAAGCGCATGAGAAACTGGGCTGGAAACCGGAAATCACCCTGTCGGAGATGGTCTCCGAGATGGTGGCGAACGATCTGGAAGCCGCGAAAAAACACTCACTGCTGAAATCTCACGGTTACGAGGTGGCCATCGCGCTGGAGTCCTGAGAATGAATAAGCAACGAATTTTTGTGGCGGGCCATCGCGGGATGGTGGGCTCCGCCATTGTACGGCAGCTTGCGCAGCGCGGCGACGTGGAGCTGGTGCTGCGCACCCGCGATGAGCTGGATCTGCTCGACGGGCGTGCGGTACAGGCGTTCTTTGCCGGGGCGGGTATCGACCAGGTTTATCTGGCGGCGGCGAAAGTGGGCGGCATTGTCGCCAACAACACGTATCCGGCGGATTTTATTTATGAAAACATGATGATAGAGAGCAACATTATTCACGCCGCGCACCTGCACAACGTGAACAAACTGCTGTTTCTCGGTTCGTCCTGTATCTATCCGAAACTGGCAAGGCAGCCGATGGCGGAAAGCGAGCTGCTGCAGGGGACGCTGGAGCCGACCAACGAGCCGTATGCCATCGCCAAGATCGCCGGGATTAAACTGTGCGAGTCCTACAACCGGCAGTACGGTCGCGACTACCGTTCGGTGATGCCAACCAACCTGTACGGCCCGCATGACAATTTCCATCCGGACAATTCACATGTGATCCCGGCGCTGCTGCGCCGCTTTCATGAGGCTGCGCAGAGCCACGCGCCGGAGGTGGTGGTGTGGGGCAGCGGCACGCCGATGCGTGAATTTCTGCACGTTGACGATATGGCGGCGGCCAGTATTCACGTGATGGAGCTGGCGCGCGAAGTGTGGCAGGAGAACACTGCCCCGATGCTGTCGCACATTAACGTCGGCACTGGCGTGGACTGCACCATCCGCGAGCTGGCGCAGACCATCGCAAAGGTGGTGGGTTACCAGGGCCGGGTGGTGTTCGACGCCGCGAAGCCGGACGGCACGCCGCGTAAATTGCTCGACGTCACGCGCCTGCATCAGCTTGGCTGGTATCACGAAATTTCACTGGAGGCAGGGCTTGCCGGTACTTACCAGTGGTTCCTTGAGAATCAGCAACGGTTCCGGGGGTGACAATGTTTTTACGTCAGGAAGATTTCGCCGCCGTGGTGCGGGCCACGCCCCTCATCTCCCTCGATTTCATTGTGGAAAACGGCCAGGGGGAAATTTTACTGGGCCAGCGTCTCAACCGTCCGGCGCAGGGCTACTGGTTTGTGCCGGGGGGACGGGTGCGCAAAGACGAAACGCTGGAGGCCGCCTTTGCACGCCTGACGCAGGCGGAACTGGGCGTGCGTCTGCCGCTGGCGGCAGGGACGTTTTATGGCGTCTGGCAGCACTTCTATGACGACAACTTTTCCGGTGAGGATTTTTCAACTCACTACATCGTGCTCGGCTTTCGTCTGCGCGTGGCGGAGAGCGATTTACGCCTGCCTGACGCGCAGCATGGCAGTTACCGCTGGCTGACGCCGGAACAGCTTCTGGCAAGCGACAATGTTCATGAGAACAGTCGGGCCTACTTCTCTCCTGACGCGCCGGCGGTGGGCCTATGAAGATCCTGGTCTATGGCATTAACTATTCGCCGGAACTGACCGGTATCGGCAAATATACCGGCGAAATGGTGGCGTGGATGGCGCGGGAAGGCCATGAGGTGCGGGTCATTACTGCGCCGCCGTACTACCCGCAGTGGAAGGTCGGTGAGCGCTATTCCGCCTGGCGCTATCGCCGGGAAGAGGGCGAGGCTACCGTCTGGCGCTGCCCGCTGTATGTGCCGAAACAGCCCTCCACCCTAAAACGACTACTTCATCTGGGGAGCTTTGCATTGAGCAGTTTTTTCCCACTGATGGCGCAGCGTCGCTGGAAGCCGGATCGGATTATCGGCGTTGTACCGACGCTCTTTTGTACGCCGGGAATGCGTCTGCTGGCGACACTCTCCGGCGCGCGTACCGTACTGCATATTCAGGATTACGAAGTGGACGCCATGCTCGGCTTAGGAATGGCGGGAAAAGGCAAGCGCGGCAGCATAGCGCGGTTAGCGACGGCCTTTGAACGCAGCGCGCTGCGTAACGTTGATAATGTTTCGACCATCTCTCGCTCCATGATGAATAAAGCGCGGGAAAAGGGCGTCGCGGCGGAAAAAATCCTCTTTTTTCCGAACTGGTCGGAAGTGGCGCGCTTTCAGGACGTTAATGACGCTGACGTGACGGCTTTGCGTCAGCAGCTTGGCTTGCCAGAGGGCAAAAAAATTGTGCTTTATTCCGGCAATATCGGCGAAAAACAAGGGCTGGAAAAGGTAATTGACGCCGCGGAACGATTACGCGATCGACCGTTGATTTTCGCGATTGTCGGCCAGGGGGGCGGCAAGGCGCGGATGGAGAACATGGCCCGCGAACGCGGCCTGGCAAATATTAAATTCCTCCCGCTGCAGCCTTACGACGCCTTACCCGCGCTGCTGAAAATGGGCGACTGCCATCTGGTGGTGCAAAAGCGCGGCGCAGCGGATGCGGTACTGCCCTCCAAGCTGACTAACATTCTGGCGGTCGGCGGTAATGCGGTGATTACCGCTGAGCCGCACACCGAATTAGGACAACTTTGCGCGCGCTATCCGGGCATCGCCGTTTGCGTGGAACCGGAATCGACCGACGCGCTGGTCGACGGGATTAGCCAGGCGCTCGCCATGCCGAAAAACAACATGACGGCACGTGAATACGCCGAACGCACGCTCAATAAAGAGAACGTGCTACGCCAATTTATTGCAGATATTCGGGGATGATAATGCGTCAGACAAAACTTTACCCGGTTGTGATGGCCGGTGGCTCCGGTAGCCGATTGTGGCCGCTTTCTCGCGTGCTTTATCCAAAACAGTTTCTGTGCCTGAAAGGCGATCTCACCATGCTGCAAACCACCATTTGCCGTCTGAACGGCGTGGAGTGCGAAAGCCCGGTGGTGATCTGCAACGAACAGCACCGTTTTATCGTTGCCGAACAGCTCCGCCAGCTCAATAAGCTGACGGAGAACATTATTCTTGAGCCCGCCGGGCGCAATACCGCGCCGGCGATTGCGCTGGCGGCGCTGGCGGCGACGCGCCAGCATACGGACTGCGATCCGCTGATGCTGGTACTGGCGGCGGATCATGCGATCGCCAATGAAGAGGCCTTCCGCGACGCGGTGCGCGGCGCCATACCCTGTGCCGACGCGGGCAAACTGGTGACCTTCGGTATCGTGCCGGATCTGCCGGAAACCGGCTATGGCTATATCCGGCGCGGTGATGTCGTGCCGGGCGCGACGGATGCGGTGGCTTTTGAGGTGGCGCAGTTCGTTGAGAAGCCGGGGCTGGAAACCGCCCAGGCCTACGTCGCCAGCGGCGATTACTACTGGAACAGCGGCATGTTTCTGTTCCGCGCCGGACGCTATCTGGAAGAGCTGAAAAAGTTCCGCCCCGATATTCTGGCCGCCTGTGAACAGGCGATGCGCGGCGTCGATCCGGATCTTGACTTCATTCGCGTGGATGAAGAGGCCTTCCTCGCCTGTCCGGAAGAGTCCATTGACTACGCGGTGATGGAGCGGACGGCGGACGCGGTGGTGATGCCAATGGACGCGGGCTGGAGCGATGTCGGCTCGTGGTCCTCGCTGTGGGAAATCAGCGCCCACACCCCGGAGGGAAATGTCCACCACGGCGACGTCATCAGCCATAAAACGGAAAACAGCTACGTTTACGCTGAATCCGGCCTGGTGACCACCGTCGGCGTGAAGGATCTGGTGGTGGTGCAGACCAAAGACGCCGTGCTGATTGCCGATCGCCACGCGGTGCAGGACGTGAAAAAGGTGGTGGAGAAGATCAAGGCCGACGGACGCCATGAGCACCACATGCACCGCGAGGTTTACCGTCCGTGGGGCAAATACGACTCCATCGACGCGGGCGAGCGCTATCAGGTGAAGCGTATTACCGTCAAGCCGGGGGAAGGACTGTCGGTGCAGATGCACCATCACCGCGCCGAGCACTGGGTGGTGGTGGCGGGGACCGCCAGAGTCACCATCAACGGCGAGGTTAAGCTGATCGGTGAAAACGAGTCCATCTATATTCCGCTGGGGGCGACCCACTGCCTGGAAAATCCGGGAAAAATACCGCTCGATTTAATTGAAGTGCGTTCCGGCTCGTATCTCGAAGAGGACGACGTGGTGCGGTTCGAGGACCGTTACGGGCGGGTCTGACGCCTGCAATGGTGCCCGGTAAGCGCAACGCGCCATCCGGCAATGAACAACAATAACGATGTTGGCCATTTACGGTCAGGGCTAACTGTTGCCTGAAGAAGGGTAAGAACATGACAAAATTAACCTGTTTCAAGGCCTACGACATTCGCGGCAGGCTGGGCGAAGAGCTCAATGAAGATATCGCGTGGCGGATTGGCCGCGCTTACGGCGAATATTTAAAACCGAAAACCATCGTGCTGGGCGGCGACGTGCGCCTGACCAGCGAGGCGCTGAAGCTGGCGCTGGCGAAAGGGTTACAGGACGCGGGCGTCGACGTGCTGGATATCGGTATGTCCGGCACCGAAGAGATTTACTTCGCCACCTTCCACCTCGGCGTGGACGGCGGTATTGAAGTGACCGCCAGCCATAACCCGATGGACTACAACGGTATGAAGCTGGTGCGCGAGGGCGCCCGCCCGATAAGCGGCGACACCGGTCTGCGCGACGTTCAGCGTCTGGCGGAAGCGGGCGATTTCCCGCCGGTGAACGACGCCGCGCGCGGCAGCTACAGACAAATCAGCCTGCGCGACGCCTACATCGACCACCTGCTCGCCTACATCAGTGTTAACAATCTCACCCCGCTGAAGCTGGTGGTGAATTCCGGCAACGGGGCGGCGGGGCCGGTCATTGACGCCATCGAAGCGCGTCTGAAGGCGCTGGGCGCGCCGGTGGAGTTCATCAAAATCCACAACACCCCGGACGGCACCTTCCCGAACGGCATTCCCAACCCGTTGCTGCCGGAGTGTCGCGACGACACCCGCAAGGCCGTTATTGAACACGGGGCGGACATGGGCATCGCCTTTGACGGCGACTTCGACCGCTGCTTCCTGTTCGATGAGAAAGGGCAGTTTATCGAGGGGTACTACATCGTCGGGCTGCTGGCGGAAGCGTTTCTGGAAAAACACCCGGGGGCGAAGATTATCCACGACCCGCGCCTGACCTGGAACACGGAGGCAGTGGTGACGGCGGCGGGCGGGACGCCGGTGATGTCAAAAACCGGACATGCCTTTATCAAGGAGCGGATGCGTACGGAGGATGCCATTTATGGCGGGGAAATGAGCGCGCATCACTATTTTCGTGATTTTGCCTACTGTGACAGCGGAATGATCCCGTGGCTGCTGGTGGCGGAGCTGGTGTGCCTGAAGGGACAGTCGCTGGGTGAACTGGTCCGCGACCGGATGGCGGCGTTCCCGGCGAGCGGGGAAATCAACAGCAGGCTGGCGGAGCCGGCAGCGGCCATCGCGCGGGTGGAAGCGCACTTCGCGGAAGAGGCGCAGGCGGTGGACCGCACGGACGGACTCAGCATGTCATTCCCGGACTGGCGTTTCAACCTGCGCTCGTCGAACACCGAACCGGTGGTGCGCCTGAATGTGGAATCACGCGGCGATATTCCGCTGATGGAAGCGCGAACACGCACTCTGCTGGCGCTGCTGAATCAGTAACGTCAGATCTCCCCTTACCGCCTGCGGGTAAGGGGCCAATCACAGGAACAACGATGACAAATCTAAAAAAGCGCGAACGAGCCAAAACCAATGCATCGTTAATCTCTATGGTGCAACGCTTTTCAGATATCACCATCATGTTTGGCGGGCTGTGGTTCATCTGTGAAGTCAGTGGACTGCCATTCCTGTACATGCACCTGTTGGTGGCGCTGATTACGCTGGTTGTTTTTCAAATGCTGGGCGGGATGACCGATTTTTATCGCTCCTGGCGCGGCGTCAAAATGTCGACAGAGTTAACGCTGTTACTGCAAAACTGGACGCTGAGCCTGATCTTCAGCGCCGGTCTGGTGGCGTTTAATGATGACTTTGACAACCGCCTTGCCACCTGGCTGGCCTGGTATGCGCTGTCCAGCCTGGGCTTAGTGTTATGCCGTTCATTTATTCGTTTCGGCGCGGGCTGGCTACGCAATCGTGGTTATAACACTCGCCGGGTCGCCGTCGCCGGAGATTTGCCTGCGGGCCAGGCGTTGCTGGATAGCTTCCGTAATGAGCCGTGGCTGGGTTTTGAGGTGGTGGGCGTCTATCACGATCCCAAACCGGGCGGCGTCTCTGCTGACTGGGCCGGGAACTTCGAGCAGTTAATTGACGATGCGAAAGCCTCGCGAATTCACAATGTTTATATCGCCATGTCAATGAGCGACGGCGCCATGGTGAAAAAATTGGTGCGCGAGCTGGCCGACACCACCTGCTCGGTGATCCTTATTCCCGATGTGTTCACCTTTAATATTCTCCACTCGCGCGTGGAGGAGATGAGCGGCGTTCCGGTCGTTCCGCTGTATGACACGCCGCTGTCAGGGATTAACCGTCTGCTTAAACGGGCAGAAGATATCGTGCTGGCGTCGCTGATTCTGCTGCTCATCTCACCGGTACTGTGCTGCATTGCGCTGGCGGTCAAATTGAGCTCGCCCGGGCCGGTGATTTTCCGTCAGACGCGCTACGGGATGGACGGCAAGCCGATCAAGGTCTGGAAGTTCCGCTCAATGAAGGTAATGGAGAACGATAAGGTCGTTACCCAGGCGACGCAAAACGATCCGCGCGTCACCCGGGTAGGTAACTTTTTGCGTCGTACCTCGCTGGATGAATTGCCGCAGTTTATCAACGTATTAACCGGCGGGATGTCCATCGTCGGTCCTCGCCCGCACGCGGTGGCGCATAACGAACAGTATCGTCAGTTGATTGAAGGTTACATGCTACGCCACAAGATGAAGCCGGGCATCACCGGCTGGGCGCAAATTAATGGCTGGCGCGGTGAGACCGATACGCTGGAGAAAATGGAAAAACGCGTGGAATTCGACCTGGAATACATCCGCGAATGGAGTATTTGGTTCGATATCAAAATCGTTTTTCTGACTATTTTTAAAGGGTTTGTTAATAAAGCGGCGTATTAAGAACCTGACCCACAAGGCTATTTTACTTGCCATATTGAACCAGGTCAGTGCTCAATCTGGCTGCGCCAATGACGCCTTGTGAACAGGTTCTGGAGAAAAGAATGAGTTTACGACAAAAAACGATCAGCGGCGCTAAATGGTCGGCTATCGCCACGATAGTGATTATCGGTCTGGGGTTAATTCAGATGACGGTGCTGGCGCGGATCATCGACAACCACCAGTTTGGCCTGTTGACCGTCTCGCTGGTGATTATCGCGCTGGCCGACACGATCTCGGACTTTGGCATCGCGAACTCGATTATCCAGCGTAAAACGATTGGGCATCTGGAGCTGACCACGCTCTACTGGCTAAACGTTGGGCTTGGGATTGTGGTATTTGCGGTGGTCTTTTGGCTGAGCGATGCGATTGCCCATGTTTTGCATAACCCGGATCTCGCGCCGTTAATCAAAACGTTGTCGCTGGCGTTCATCGTGATCCCTCACGGGCAGCAGTTCCGCGCGCTGATGCAAAAAGAGCTGGAGTTCAATAAGATCGGCATGATCGAAACGACCTCCGTGCTGGCGGGGTTCACCTTTACGGTGATTAGCGCCCATTACTGGCCGCTGGCGTTAACCGCGATTCTCGGCTATCTGGTGAACAGTGCGGTGCGAACGCTGCTGTTTGGTTACTTCGGCCGCAAGATTTACCGTCCGGGGCTGCATTTTTCGCTGGCATCGGTGTCCACGAACCTGCGTTTTGGCGCGTGGCTGACGGCGGACAGTATCGTCAATTACATCAACACGAATTTATCGACGCTGGTACTGGCGAGAATTCTCGGCGCAAGCGTCGCCGGGGGATATAACCTCGCGTACAACGTGGCTGTTGTGCCGCCGGCGAAGCTTAACCCCATCATTACTCGCGTGCTATTTCCGGCATTCGCCAAAATCCAGGACGATACCGAGAAGCTGCGCGTCAACTTCTATAAGTTGCTTTCCGTGGTGGGAATTATCAATTTTCCCGCGCTGTTGGGCCTGATGGTAGTGGCGAACAATTTTGTGCCGTTAGTGTTTGGCGAGAAGTGGAACAGCATTATCCCGATCCTGCAATTGCTGTGCGTGGTGGGGCTGTTGCGCTCGGTCGGCAACCCGATTGGTTCGCTGTTGATGGCGAAAGCGCGCGTGGATATCAGCTTTAAATTCAACGTCTTTAAAACGTTTCTGTTTATCCCGGCAATTCTCATTGGCGGCCATCTGGCGGGGGCGATTGGCGTGACGCTGGGGTTCCTGGTGGTGCAAATCATCAACACCATTCTGAGCTATTTCGTGATGATTAAGCCGGTACTCGGCTCCAGCTATCGTCAGTATATTCTCAGCCTGTGGCTACCGTTTTATCTCTCATTGCCAACATTTATTACCAGCTACGGCGCAGGAAAGCTGGTCG
Organism: Salmonella sp. NW722; assembly: GCF_051702785.1. NCBI lineage: Bacteria > Pseudomonadati > Pseudomonadota > Gammaproteobacteria > Enterobacterales > Enterobacteriaceae > Salmonella > Salmonella sp. NW722. The sequence goes on along the minus strand of NZ_JAMMIN010000005.1, from coordinate 348,267 downwards.
ACGGTTATTTACCGTTGTCGGGGGTATTCGCACTACAGGTTATGGTCGGTATTTTGAGTTTTATTTTAATGATTATTTTTTCACGCAATGCGCTGGTGATGGAAATTAAAAATCAGCTTGTTGGCAGTGCAAAACTGAAAAAGTTATTACGTGTCGGATGACGGGGATATAAGAGGCTATTTATGAAATTATTAATTTTAGGCAACCACACATGCGGCAACCGTGGTGATAGCGCCATTATGCGCGGTTTGCTTGATGCCATCCGTCAACAGGCGCCAGAGGCGAAGATGGATGTGATGAGCCGTTTCCCGGTGAGTTCCGCCTGGTTGCAGGGGCGCCCGATTATTGCCGACCCGCTGTATCAGTTAAGCCAGAAACAGCAGGCGGCGGCAGGGCTTAACGGTCGGGTGAAAAAAGTATTACGCCGTCGTTTTCAGCATAAAATTTTATTGTCTAAAGTCGCCCAGGAAGGATCGCTGCGTAATTTTGCTATCGCGCCGGAATTTGCCGAATTCGCACAATTTATTGCGCAGTATGACGCCGTCATTCAGGTGGGCGGTTCAAACTATGTCGACTTATACGGTTTGACTCACTTTGAATATCCGCTGTGCGCGTTTATGGCGAACAAACCAATTTATATGGTGGGACATAGCGTCGGCCCTTTCCAGAACCCTGACTTTAACCAGCTCGCCAATTATGTTTTTGGGCGCACCAGTGCGCTGATCCTGCGTGAAACCGTCAGCCGCGATCTGATGACCGCCGCGCAGATCGATACCCGGAAAGTGGAGCAGGGGGTGGATACCGCCTGGTTAGTCGAACGCCGTCACGACGAGTTTGTTGCCAGTTATGCTGTGCAGCACTGGCTGGACGTCACCGCGCGCCGCAAAACCGTCGCGATTACGTTGCGCGATCTGGAGCCGTTTGATAAACGCCTGGGCACCACTCAGCAGGCCTATGAGCAGGCATTTGCCCAGGTCGTGAATCGCCTGATTGCGGACGGTTATCAGGTACTGGCGCTGTCGACCTGCACCAGTATCGATCGCTATAACCGCGATGACCGGATGGTTGCGTTACGGATGGCGAAGTATGTAAACGACTCAGAGCATTTCCATATCGCGATGGACGAACTCAATGACGTGGAAATCGGAAAGATCCTCGCATCCTGCGTACTGACCATCGGGACGCGCCTGCATTCCGCCATTATCTCCATGAATTTTGGCACACCCGCCATCGCCATTAATTATGAACATAAATCCGCCGGGATTATGCAGCAGCTAGGCCTGGCGGAATTGGCCATCGATATCCGTCACTTGCTGAACGGTTCATTACAAAGCGTGGTGGCCGATACGCTCAATCAATTGCCTGCGCTAAAGGCAAAAGTGGCTAACGCCGTCACCGAGGAGCGGGCGAAAGGGTTCACGATGATCAAATCTGTTCTCGACAGAATTCGGGAGGCGCAATGAAAGTCAGCTTTTTTCTGCTGAAATTTCCACTCTCATCGGAAACCTTTGTGCTGAATCAGATTACTGCGTTTATTGATATGGGCCATGAGGTGGAGATTGTCGCGTTACAAAAAGGCGATACCCAACATACTCACGCCGCCTGGGAGAAGTATGGCCTGGCGGCGAAAACCCGCTGGTTACAGGATGAGCCCCAGGGACGGCTGGCGAAACTGCGCTACCGGGCATGTAAAACGCTGCCGGGGCTGCATCGGGCGGCGACCTGGAAAGCGCTCAATTTTACCCGCTATGGCGATGAATCACGCAATTTGATCCTTTCCGCGATTTGCGCGCAGGTGAGCCACCCTTTTGTGGCGGATGTGTTTATCGCACACTTTGGTCCGGCGGGCGTGACGGCGGCCAAACTACGCGAACTGGGCGTGCTTCGCGGCAAAATAGCGACTATTTTCCACGGGATTGATATTTCCAGCCGCGAAGTGCTCAGTCATTACACGCCGGAGTATCAGCAGTTGTTTCGTCGTGGCGATCTGATGCTGCCCATCAGCGAACTGTGGGCCGGTCGCCTGAAAAGTATGGGCTGTCCGCCGGAAAAGATTGCCGTTTCGCGCATGGGCGTCGACATGACGCGTTTTACCCATCGTTCGGTGAAAGCGCCAGGGATGCCGCTGGAGATGATTTCCGTCGCGCGCCTGACAGAAAAAAAAGGCCTGCATGTGGCGATTGAAGCCTGTCGGCAACTGAAAGCACAGGGCGTGGCGTTTCGCTACCGCATTCTGGGGATTGGCCCGTGGGAACGTCGGCTGCGCACGCTCATCGAGCAGTATCAGCTAGAGGATGTCATTGAGATGCCGGGGTTTAAACCGAGCCATGAAGTGAAGGCGATGCTGGATGACGCCGATGTTTTTTTGCTGCCGTCGATTACCGGTACGGATGGCGATATGGAAGGTATTCCGGTAGCGCTGATGGAGGCGATGGCGGTAGGGATTCCCGTGGTATCTACCGTGCATAGCGGTATTCCGGAACTGGTGGAGGCCGGCAAATCCGGCTGGCTGGTGCCGGAAAACGATGCGCAGGCGCTGGCGGCCCGACTCGCTGATTTCAGCCGGATTGACCACGACACGCTGGAGTCGGTGATCACGCGCGCCCGTGAAAAAGTGGCGCAAGATTTTAATCAGCAGGCGATTAATCGCCAGTTAGCCAGCCTGCTACAAACGATATAAACGAGGTGGTATGCCCACGACTAAATTCTCCCGACGTACCCTCCTGACGGCAGGTTCCGCGCTTGCTGTTCTTCCTTTTCTACGCGCCTTGCCGGTACAGGCGCGTGAACCTCGCCAGACCGTCAATATTAAGGATTATCCGGCGGATGACGGTATCGCCTCGTTCAAACAGGCCTTCGGCGACGGGCAGACCGTGGTCGTACCGCCAGGATGGGTGTGTGAAAATATCAATGCGGCGATAACGATTCCGGCGGGAAAAACGCTGCGGGTACAGGGCGCGGTGCGTGGGAATGGCCGGGGACGGTTTATTTTGCAGGACGGGTGTCAGGTGGTGGGGGAGCAGGGCGGCAGTCTGCACAATGTGACGCTGGATGTTCGCGGGTCGGACTGTGTGATTAAAGGCGTGACGATGAGCGGCTTTGGCCCCGTCGCGCAAATTTTCATCGGCGGTAAGGAACCGCAGGTGATGCGTAATCTCATTATCGATGACATCACCGTTACCCACGCCAACTACGCCATTCTCCGCCAGGGATTTCATAACCAAATGGATGGAGCGCGGATTACGCATAGCCGTTTTAGAGATTTACAGGGGGACGCCATTGAGTGGAATGTCGCGATTCACGACCGCGACATCCTGATTTCCGATCATGTCATCGAACGCATTGATTGTACCAATGGCAAAATCAACTGGGGGATCGGCATCGGGCTGGCGGGTAGCACCTATGACAATAGTTATCCTGAAGACCAGGCAGTAAAAAACTTTGTGGTGGCCAATATTACCGGATCTGATTGCCGACAGCTGGTGCACGTAGAAAATGGCAAACATTTCGTCATTCGCAATGTCAAAGCCAAAAACATCACGCCCGATTTCAGTAAAAAGGCGGGTATTGATAACGCAACGATCGCAATTTATGGCTGTGATAATTTCGTCATTGATAATATTGATATGACGAATAGTGCTGGGATGCTCATCGGCTATGGCGTCGTTAAAGGAAAATACCTGTCAATTCCGCAAAACTTTAAATTAAACGCTATTCGGTTGGATAATCGCCAGATTGCTTATAAATTACGCGGCATTCAAATTTCCTCCGGTAACACCCCCTCTTTTGTCGCCATCACCAACGTACGGATGACGCGTGCTACGCTGGAACTGCATAATCAACCGCAGCACCTCTTTCTGCGCAATATCAACGTGATGCAAACTTCAGCGATTGGCCCGGCGTTAAAAATGCATTTCGATTTGCGTAAAGATGTCCGTGGTCAATTTATGGCCCGCCAGGACACGCTGCTTTCCCTCGCTAATGTTCATGCCATCAATGAAAACGGGCAGAGTTCCGTGGATATCGACAGGATTAATCACCAAACCGTGAATGTCGAAGCAGTGAATTTTCCGCTGCCGAAGCGGGGAGGGTAAGTACCGTTATTTTTACGAAAATTCCTGGGAAAAAGTTGTTCATACTTAATGTTATGGTGCCGACTAAGACGTAATGTAGAGCGTGCCATCATTATCCCTGGCAGCAGAGTAATTCATGCTGGCGAAAACAAGCTAAAGAGCTATAATTCAGCAACCATTTTACAGGTGGAAGAAACAATGATGAATTTGAAAGCAGTTATACCGGTAGCGGGTTTGGGTATGCATATGTTGCCTGCCACCAAGGCAATCCCAAAAGAGATGCTACCGATCGTCGACAAGCCAATGATTCAGTACATTGTCGATGAAATTGTGGCTGCAGGGATCAAAGAAATCGTACTGGTGACTCACGCGTCTAAAAACGCCGTTGAGAACCACTTCGACACCTCTTATGAACTTGAATCACTTCTTGAACAGCGCGTTAAGCGTCAGCTTTTGGCGGAAGTGCAATCTATCTGCCCACCGGGCGTGACGATTATGAACGTTCGCCAGGCACAGCCGTTAGGGCTGGGGCACTCTATTCTGTGCGCGCGTCCGGTCGTGGGCGATAACCCTTTCATTGTGGTACTCCCGGATATTATTATCGATGATGCTACCGCCGATCCGCTGCGCTATAACCTTGCGGCGATGGTGGCGCGTTTCAATGAAACGGGTCGCAGCCAGGTGCTGGCGAAGCGCATGAAAGGTGATTTATCGGAGTATTCCGTTATCCAGACGAAAGAACCTCTGGATAATGAAGGCAAAGTCAGCCGGATTGTGGAGTTTATCGAAAAACCGGATCAGCCGCAGACGCTGGATTCCGATTTGATGGCGGTAGGCCGTTATGTGCTTTCAGCCGACATCTGGGCGGAACTGGAAAGAACCGAACCGGGCGCCTGGGGCCGCATCCAGCTCACCGATGCCATTGCTGAGCTGGCGAAAAAACAGTCGGTTGACGCGATGCTAATGACGGGTGACAGCTATGACTGCGGTAAAAAAATGGGCTACATGCAGGCATTTGTGAAGTACGGGCTGCGCAACCTGAAAGAAGGAGCGAAGTTCCGTAAGAGCATAGAGCAGCTTCTGCATGAATAAGTATTAACAACCGTGATAAATGGTTGGTGATAAACATAATAACGGCAGTGAACATTCGAAGCGGCAAGTTGGCTGAAACGAGTGTTGACTGCCGTTTTAGTTTTGTATAAAGGGCTTAAGTAACAAGGGGTTATCTGGAGCATTTTAATGCTGATTTTATAAGATTAATCCTTGTTTCCGGATGCAATTAATAAGACAATTAGCGTTTAAGTTTTAGTGAGCTTTGCCCTGCTGGGCGAGGTTTGTAACAAGTCGATATGTACGCAGTGCACTGGTAGCTGATGAGCCAGGGGCGGTAGCGTGTGTAACGACTTGAGCAATTAATTTTTATTGGCAAATTAAATACCACATTAAATACGCCTTATGGAATAGAAAAGTGAAGATACTTATTACTGGCGGGGCAGGTTTTATTGGATCAGCTGTTGTCCGCCATATTATTAAGAATACACAGGACACTGTAGTTAATATTGATAAATTAACCTACGCCGGTAATCTTGAATCCCTTTCCGATATTTCTGAAAGTAATCGCTACAATTTTGAACACGCGGATATTTGTGATTCCGCTGAAATAACGCGTATTTTTGAGCAGTACCAGCCGGACGCGGTGATGCATTTGGCTGCGGAAAGTCATGTGGACCGTTCGATTACCGGGCCGGCAGCATTTATTGAAACCAATATCGTCGGCACCTATGTACTTCTTGAAGTTGCGCGTAAATACTGGTCTGCACTTGGCGAAGATAAAAAAAATAATTTTCGTTTTCATCATATTTCCACTGATGAAGTTTACGGCGATTTACCGCATCCTGATGAAGTTGAAAACAGCGTTACGCTGCCGTTATTTACTGAAACGACGGCATATGCGCCAAGTAGCCCCTATTCTGCGTCAAAAGCATCCAGCGATCATTTAGTCCGTGCCTGGCGGCGTACCTATGGTCTACCAACGATCGTTACCAATTGTTCTAATAACTATGGCCCTTATCACTTCCCTGAAAAACTGATTCCGTTGGTCATTTTGAACGCACTGGAAGGAAAGCCTTTGCCAATTTATGGCAAAGGGGATCAGATTCGCGATTGGCTATATGTAGAAGATCATGCTCGCGCGCTTCATATGGTAGTGACTGAAGGCAAGGCAGGGGAGACTTATAACATTGGTGGACACAATGAGAAGAAAAATCTCGATGTGGTATTTACCATCTGTGATCTGCTGGATGAGATTGTACCCAAAGCGACTTCTTATCGTGAACAAATCACTTATGTCGCGGATCGTCCGGGCCATGATCGTCGTTATGCCATTGATGCAGGTAAAATTAGCCGCGAATTAGGCTGGAAACCGCTGGAGACCTTTGAAAGCGGTATTCGTAAAACAGTGGAATGGTACCTTGCAAATACTCAATGGGTAAACAATGTTAAAAGTGGGGCGTATCAGAGTTGGATAGAACAGAACTATGAAGGACGCTAGTAATGAATATCTTACTTTTTGGTAAGACAGGGCAAGTAGGCTGGGAGTTGCAACGTTCTCTGGCACCGGTAGGGAATCTGATTGCCCTGGATGTCCATTCAAAAGAGTTTTGCGGTGATTTTAGTAATCCGAAAGGCGTTGCCGAAACCGTTCGTAAGCTTCGTCCCGATGTGATTGTTAACGCAGCAGCCCATACTGCAGTAGATAAAGCAGAGTCTGAACCAGAACTGGCGCAGTTACTTAACGCCACCAGTGTGGAAGCCATCGCTAAAGCGGCCAACGAAACTGGCGCATGGGTAGTGCATTATTCAACCGATTATGTATTTCCTGGTACCGGCGATATCCCATGGCAGGAAACGGACGCTACGTCGCCGCTGAATGTCTATGGCAAGACCAAACTAGCGGGAGAAAAGGCCCTGCAGGATAACTGCCCTAAGCATCTTATCTTCCGCACCAGTTGGGTTTATGCAGGTAAGGGCAATAATTTCGCAAAGACAATGCTTCGTCTGGCGAAAGAGCGTCAGACACTTTCAGTCATCAACGATCAGTACGGTGCGCCAACCGGTGCGGAATTACTGGCTGACTGCACGGCTCATGCGATCCGTGTGGCGTTAAAGAAACCAGAAATCGCAGGTCTTTACCATCTGGTTGCCGGGGGAACCACAACCTGGCATGACTACGCGGCCTTAGTCTTTGACGAGGCGCGCAAAGCAGGGATAACGCTTGCGCTGACTGAGCTTAATGCTGTGCCGACCAGCGCCTACCCGACGCCGGCGAGCAGACCTGGAAATTCGCGTCTCAATACTGAAAAGTTTCAGCGTAATTTTGGCCTTATTCTGCCGCAATGGGAATTAGGAGTTAAGCGTATGCTGACTGAAATGTTTACGACGACAACCATCTGATAAATTTAAATGCCCATCAGGGCATTTTCTATGAATGAGAAATGGAAATGAAAACGCGTAAGGGCATTATTTTAGCGGGGGGCTCCGGCACTCGTCTTTATCCGGTGACCATGGCGGTAAGTAAGCAATTGCTACCAATTTATGATAAACCGATGATTTACTATCCCCTTTCCACGCTTATGCTGGCAGGCATTCGGGATATCCTGATCATCAGTACGCCACAGGACACGCCGCGTTTTCAACAACTACTGGGAGACGGCAGCCAGTGGGGGCTGAATCTTCAATATAAAGTACAGCCAAGCCCGGATGGCTTAGCACAGGCGTTTATTATTGGTGAAGAGTTCATTGGTCATGATGATTGTGCATTAGTACTGGGTGACAATATCTTCTATGGTCATGATTTACCAAAGTTAATGGAAGCTGCCGTTAATAAAGAAAGTGGTGCTACCGTCTTTGCTTATCATGTAAACGATCCGGAGCGCTACGGTGTGGTTGAGTTTGACCAAAGTGGCACAGCCGTTAGTCTGGAGGAAAAACCGTTACAACCGAAGAGTAATTACGCGGTAACGGGGCTGTATTTTTATGATAATAGCGTGGTGGAGATGGCGAAAAATCTTAAGCCTTCCGCTCGCGGTGAGTTAGAAATCACGGATATTAACCGTATCTATATGGAGCAGGGAAGATTGTCTGTCGCTATGATGGGGCGCGGTTATGCCTGGCTGGATACGGGAACGCATCAGAGTTTGATAGAGGCCAGTAATTTTATTGCAACCATCGAAGAACGCCAGGGGCTAAAAGTGTCCTGCCCGGAAGAGATCGCATTTCGTAAAAATTTTATAAATGCACAACAGGTTATAGAACTGGCTGGGCCATTATTAAAAAATGATTATGGCAAATATTTGCTGACGATGGTGAAAGGTTTATAAGTGATGATTGTGATTAAAACAGCAATACCAGATGTCTTGATCTTAGAGCCTAAAGTTTTTGGTGATGAGAGGGGATTCTTTTTTGAAAGTTATAACCAGCAGGCCTTTGAAAAGTTGATTGGACGTAAAATTACATTTGTTCAAGATAATCATTCAAAATCCAAAAAGAACGTACTCAGAGGGCTGCATTTTCAGAGAGGAGCAAATGCACAGGGTAAGTTAGTTCGTTGTGCTGTCGGTGAGGTTTTTGATGTTGCGGTCGATATCCGAAAAGAGTCGCCTACTTTTGGTCAGTGGGTTGGCGTAAATCTATCTGCTGAGAATAAGCGACAGCTTTGGATTCCAGAAGGTTTTGCTCATGGTTTTGTTACTCTCAGTGATTATGCAGAGTTTTTGTACAAAGCAACTAATTATTATTCACCTTCATCGGAAGGTAGCATTCTATGGAATGATGAGACAATAGGTATTGAATGGCCTTTTTCTCAGCTGCCTGAGCTTTCAGCAAAAGATGCTGCAGCACCTTTACTGCATCAAGCCTTGTTAACAGAGTAAGCATCGTGTCTCATATTATTAAGATTTTTCCATCAAATATTGAATTTTCCGGAAGAGAGGATGAATCAATCCTCGATGCTGCGCTATCGGCTGGCATCCATCTTGAACATAGCTGCAAAGCGGGTGATTGTGGTATCTGTGAGTCCGATTTGTTGGCGGGAGAAGTTGTTGACTCCAAAGGTAATATTTTTGGACAGGGTGATAAAATACTAACCTGCTGCTGTAAACCTAAAACCGCCCTTGAGCTAAATGCGCATTTTTTTCCTGAACTAGCTGGACAGACAAAAAAAATTGTCCCATGCAAGGTAAATAGTGCTGTACTGGTTTCAGGCGATGTTATGACTTTGAAGTTACGCACACCACCAACAGCAAAAATTGGCTTCCTTCCAGGGCAGTATATCAATTTACATTATAAAGGTGTAACTCGCAGTTATTCTATCGCTAATAGTGATGAGTCGAATGGTATTGAGTTGCATGTAAGGAATGTTCCCAATGGTCAGATGAGCTCGCTCATTTTTGGGGAGTTACAAGAAAATACTCTTATGCGCATTGAAGGGCCTTGCGGAACATTTTTTATTCGTGAAAGTGACAGACCTATAATCTTCCTTGCAGGCGGTACTGGATTCGCTCCAGTTAAATCAATGGTTGAGCATCTCATTCAGGGGAAATGTCGTCGTGAGATCTACATTTACTGGGGAATGCAAGATAGTAAAGATTTTTACTCTGCATTACCGCAGCAGTGGAGTGAACAGTACGACAACGTTCACTATATCCCTGTTGTTTCTGGTGATGACGCCGAATGGGGGGGGAGAAAGGGATTTGTCCATCATGCCGTGATGAATGATTTTGATTCTCTAGAGTTCTTCGATATATATGCATGTGGTTCACCTGTGATGATCGATGCCAGTAAAAAGGACTTTATGATGAAAAATCTCTCTGTAGAACATTTCTATTCTGATGCATTTACTGCATCTAAATAATATTGAGGGTAATTTATGAAAGCGGTCATCCTGGCTGGTGGACTTGGTACCAGACTAAGTGAAGAAACAATTGTAAAACCAAAACCGATGGTAGAAATTGGTGGCAAGCCTATTCTTTGGCACATTATGAAAATGTATTCTGTGCATGGTATCAAGGATTTTATTATCTGCTGTGGTTATAAAGGATATGTGATTAAAGAATATTTTGCGAACTACTTCCTTCACATGTCAGATGTAACATTCCATATGGCTGAAAACCGTATGGAAGTTCACCATAAACGTGTTGAACCATGGAATGTCACATTGGTTGATACGGGTGATTCTTCAATGACTGGTGGTCGTCTGAAACGTGTTGCTGAATACGTAAAAGATGACGAGGCTTTCCTGTTTACTTATGGTGATGGCGTTGCCGACCTTGATATCAAAGCGACTATCGATTTCCATAAGGCTCACGGTAAGAAAGCGACTTTAACAGCTACTTTTCCACCAGGACGCTTTGGCGCATTAGATATCCAAGCTGGTCAGGTCCGGTCATTCCAGGAAAAACCGAAAGGCGATGGGGCAATGATCAATGGTGGTTTCTTTGTGTTGAATCCATCGGTTATCGATCTCATCGATAACGATGCAACAACCTGGGAACAAGAGCCATTAATGACATTGGCACAACAGGGGGAGTTAATGGCTTTTGAACACCCAGGTTTCTGGCAGCCGATGGATACCCTACGTGATAAAGTTTACCTCGAAGGGCTGTGGGAAAAAGGTAAAGCTCCGTGGAAAACCTGGGAGTAACTAGATGATTGATAAAAATTTTTGGCAAGGTAAACGTGTATTCGTTACCGGCCATACTGGCTTTAAAGGAAGCTGGCTTTCGCTATGGCTGACTGAAATGGGTGCAATTGTAAAAGGCTATGCACTTGATGCGCCAACTGTTCCAAGTTTATTTGAGATAGTGCATCTTAATGATCTTATGGAATCTCATATTGGCGATATTCGTGATTTTGAAAAGCTGCGCAATTCTATTGCAGAATTTAAGCCAGAAATTGTTTTCCATATGGCAGCCCAGCCTTTAGTGCGCCTATCTTATGAACAGCCAATCGAAACATACTCAACAAATGTTATGGGTACTGTCCATTTGCTTGAAGCAGTTAAGCAAGTAGGTAACATAAAGGCAGTCGTAAATATCACCAGTGATAAGTGCTACGACAATCGTGAGTGGGTGTGGGGCTATCGTGAGAACGAACCCATGGGAGGGTACGATCCATACTCTAATAGTAAAGGTTGTGCAGAATTAGTCGCGTCTGCATTCCGGAACTCATTCTTCAATCCTGCAAATTATGAGCAACATGGCGTTGGTTTGGCGTCTGTGAGGGCTGGTAATGTCATAGGCGGAGGCGATTGGGCTAAAGACCGTTTAATTCCCGATATTCTGCGCTCATTTGAAAATAACCAGCAGGTTATTATTCGAAACCCATATTCTATCCGTCCATGGCAGCATGTACTGGAGCCTCTTTCTGGTTACATTGTGGTGGCGCAACGCTTATATACAGAAGGTGCTAAGTTTTCTGAAGGATGGAATTTCGGCCCGCGTGATGAAGATGCGAAGACGGTCGAATTTATTGTTGACAAGATGGTCACGCTTTGGGGTGATGATGCAAGCTGGTTACTGGATGGTGAGAATCATCCTCATGAGGCACATTATCTGAAACTGGATTGCTCTAAAGCAAATATGCAATTAGGATGGCATCCGCGTTGGGGATTGACTGAAACACTTGGTCGCATCGTAAAATGGCATAAAGCATGGATTCGCGGCGAAGATATGTTGATTTGTTCAAAGCGTGAAATCAGCGACTATATGTCTGCAACTACTCGTTAAGAAAATAAGTTTAAGGAATCAAAGTAATGACAGCAAATAACCTGCGTGAGCAAATTTCTCAGCTTGTCGCTCAGTATGCGAATGAGGCATTGAGCCCGAAACCTTTTGTTGCAGGTACAAGCGTTGTGCCTCCTTCCGGGAAGGTTATTGGTGCCAAAGAGTTACAATTGATGGTTGAGGCGTCTCTTGATGGATGGCTAACTACTGGTCGTTTCAATGATGCCTTTGAGAAAAAACTTGGGGAATTTATTGGGGTTCCTCATGTTTTAACGACTACATCTGGCTCTTCGGCAAACTTGCTGGCACTGACTGCGCTGACTTCCCCAAAATTAGGCGAGCGTGCTCTCAAACCTGGTGATGAGGTTATTACTGTCGCTGCTGGCTTCCCGACTACAGTAAACCCGGCGATCCAGAATGGTTTAATACCGGTATTCGTGGATGTTGATATCCCGACATATAATATCGATGCCTCTCTCATTGAAGCTGCAGTTACTGAGAAATCAAAAGCGATAATGATCGCTCATACACTCGGTAATGCATTTAACCTGAGTGAAGTTCGTCGGATTGCCGATAAATATAACTTATGGTTGATTGAAGACTGCTGTGATGCCCTTGGGACGACTTATGAAGGCCAGATGGTAGGTACCTTTGGTGACATCGGAACCGTTAGTTTTTATCCGGCTCACCATATCACAATGGGTGAAGGTGGTGCTGTATTCACCAGGTCAGGTGAACTGAAGAAAATTATTGAGTCGTTCCGTGACTGGGGCCGGGATTGTTATTGTGCGCCAGGATGCGATAACACCTGCGGTAAACGTTTTGGTCAGCAATTGGGGTCACTTCCTCAAGGCTATGATCACAAATATACTTATTCCCACCTCGGATATAATCTCAAAATCACGGACATGCAGGCAGCATGTGGTCTGGCTCAGTTAGAACGCGTGGAAGAGTTTGTAGAGCAGCGTAAAGCTAACTTTTCCTATTTGAAACAGGGTTTGCAATCTTGCACTGAATTCCTCGAATTACCAGAAGCAACAGAGAAATCAGACCCATCCTGGTTTGGCTTCCCTATCACCCTGAAAGAAACTAGCGGTGTTAACCGTGTCGAACTGGTGAAATTCCTTGATGAAGCAAAAATCGGTACACGTTTACTGTTTGCTGGAAATCTGATTCGCCAACCGTATTTTGCTAATGTGAAATATCGTGTAGTGGGTGAGTTGACAAATACCGACCGTATAATGAATCAAACGTTCTGGATTGGTATTTATCCAGGCTTGACTACAGAGCATTTAGATTATGTCGTAAGTAAGTTTGAAGAATTTTTTGGTTTAAATTTCTAATTTTTAGAATAGGATGCTTGATGTGAATAAGAAAATCCTAATGACTGGCGCTACTAGCTTTGTAGGTACCCATCTACTACATAGTCTCATAAAGGAAGGTTATAGTATTATTGCATTAAAGCGTCCTATAACCGAGCCAACGATTATCAATACCTTGATTGAATGGTTGAATATACAAGATATAGAAAAAATATGTCAATCATCTATGAATATTCATGCGATTGTCCATATTGCAACAGACTATGGTCGAAACAGAACCCCTATATCTGAACAATATAAATGTAATGTCCTATTACCAACAAGACTGCTTGAGTTAATGCCAGCGCTTAAAACTAAATTCTTTATTTCTACTGACTCTTTTTTTGGGAAATATGAGAAGCACTATGGATATATGCGTTCTTACATGGCATCTAAAAGACATTTTGTAGAACTATCAAAAATATACGTAGAGGAACATCCAGACGTTTGTTTTATAAATTTACGTTTAGAACATGTTTACGGTGAGAGGGATAAAGCAGGTAAAATAATCCCCTATATTATCAAAAAAATGAAAAACAATGAAGATATTGATTGTACGATCGCCAGGCAGAAAAGAGATTTTATTTATATAGACGATGTTGTTTCGGCCTATTTGAAAATTTTAAAGGAGGGTTTTAACGCTGGACACTATGATGTCGAGGTGGGGACTGGAAAATCGATAGAGCTAAAAGAAGTGTTTGAGATAATAAAAAAAGAAACGCATAGTAGTAGTAAGATAAATTATGGTGCAGTTGCGATGCGTGATGATGAGATTATGGAATCACATGCAAATACCTCTTTCTTGACTCAATTAGGTTGGAGTGCCGAGTTTTCTATTGAGAAGGGTGTGAAAAAAATGTTGAGTATGAAAGATTAATGAATCGTATTATTAGAATGTTAGGTGTAGATAAAGCAATTCGTTATGTTATTTTTGGTAAGATAATATCTGTATTAACGGGTTTGCTGTTAATAATGTTAATATCACACCATTTATCTAAAGACGCACAGGGCTATTATTATACATTTAATTCAGTAGTGGCACTACAGATAATATTTGAATTGGGGCTATCAACGGTAATCATTCAATTCGCTAGCCACGAAATGTCAGCGTTAAAATATGATTATTCTGAACGAGATATTATAGGTGAAAGTAAAAATAAGCAACGTTACCTATCGTTATTTCGGTTGGCAATAAAATGGTATGCAGTAATAGCTTTGCTAATAATATTAATAGTCGGTCCCATCGGGTATGTTTTTTTTACGCAAAAAGAAGGCTTAGGTGTACCTTGGCAAGGGGCATGGTTATTATTAACAATAGTTACAGCTTTTAATATTTTTCTTGTTTCTGTACTTTCTGTCGCTGAAGGGAGTGGGTTAATTACTGATGTGAATAAAATGAGAATGTATCAGTCGCTGTTAGCTGGTATATTGGCAGTAAGCTTACTTATTAGTGGCTTTGGACTATATGCTACGTCTGCAATAGCTATTTCAGGGACTATCATCTTCTCCATATTTTCATATAAGTATTTTAAAAAAATTTTCCTGCAATCTTTAAGGTATAAAAATAAATATACTGAAGGTGGTATTTCATGGGTTAATGAAATATTTCCTATGCAATGGCGAATTGCTCTAAGTTGGATGTCAGGGTATTTTATTTATTTTGTTATGACCCCCATTGCATTCAAATATTTCGGGGCTATATATGCAGGGCAGTTAGGGATGTCTTTAACATTATGCAATATGGTAATGGCTACGGGCCTGGCTTGGATATCCACTAAATATCCAAAATGGGGAGTAATGGTTTCCAACAAACAACTTGCGGAACTGAGTAAATCGTTCAAAAGTGCAGTAATGCAATCATCCTTTTTTGTCTTGACAGGGTTAACTGGTGTATACATTTCATTATGGTTATTGAAATTATCTGGTTCAAACATTGGCGAGCGGTTTTTGGGATTGCAGGATTTTTTCTTTTTATCTTTAGCAATTATTGGTAATCACATTGTAGCTTGCTTTGCAACCTATATAAGAGCGCATAAAACTGAAAAAATGACATTGGCATCATGTATAATGGCTCTCTTGACTATAACTACAATGTTGTTTGTTGCATATTTAGAGTACTCGAGGTTCTACATGTTAATGTATGCAGCACTAACGTGGTTATATTTTGTTCCTCAAACTTATATAATCTTTAAAAAATTCAAGAGTTCTTATGAGTAAAAAACCTCTTCTTACTATTGCTATTCCGACATATAACCGCTCTTCATGTTTGGCTCGTTTACTTGATAGTATAATTCAACAGGAGAACTATTGTCATGATGAACTCGAGGTTATTGTTTGTGATAATGCTTCAACAGATGAAACAGCAAGAATAGCCAAGAGTGGCTTAGATAAAATAAGAAATAGTACTTATCATCTAAATGAAGAAAACTTAGGAATGGATGGTAACTTCCAGAAATGTTTTGAGTTATCAAATGGAAAATATCTTTGGATGATTGGCGATGATGATCTAATAGTCAAAAATGGTATTTCGAAGGTTTTTTCGATATTAAAGTCCCGGCCTGCATTAGATATGGTGTATGTAAACTCAGCAGCAAAGACTGAGTTAAATTATAATGCTGATGTTAGGACGTCATTCTACACAAATGATGTAGATTTTATTTCAGACGTGAAAGTTATGTTCACGTTTATTTCTGGAATGATATGTAAGAAAACTGATGCAATTGTCAAAGCCGTTGGTATTTTCAGTCCGCAAACTACTGGAAAATATCTTATGCATTTAACATGGCAATTGCCATTACTTAAACAGGGTGGAGAGTTCGCAGTTATCCATAATAATATAATTGAGGCTGAGCCAGATAATTCAGGTGGATATCATTTATATAAGGTTTTTTCTAATAATCTTGCGACAATCTTTGATGTTTTTTATCCCAGAGAGCACCGTGTAAGTAAGAGAGTTCGCGCATCAGCATGTTTATTCTTACTTAACTTCATAGGCGATGAAGATAAAACCAAAAATTTTGCTACAAATAATTATTTAAGAGATTGCGATAGTGCATTTATAGATTTAATTATATATAAATATGGGCTTAGGTTTTTCTATCTATACCCTAAAACTGTGCCTTTAGTTAGAAAAATAAAATATATTATAAAGACGGTTTTAATGCATAAATAAAAATTATTCAAGGTGGTTTGCTGAAAACGACTTATAGGACTATCTAATGCTTGTCTATATTTTAAGATTAAAATTAAATCTTATCATATCATTATTGAGTAAAGTTAGGCGGAAATTAAAAGCGAAGTTTTTTGTTCTGCTTAGCGGATATGATTTTAAAATGGTTGGGAAGAATTTTAAATTGAATGTCAAACCTTACTCTGCAAAAAATAACACCTCTTCCAAATGGGGTAGTATGCGGGTTGGTGATAACTGCTGGATTGAAGCTGTATATAATTATGGTGATGAAAAATTTGAACCTTATTTGTACATAGGTGATCGTATATGTTTAAGTGATAATGTTCATATTTCTTGCGTATCATGTTTAATTTTAGAAAACGATATATTAATTGGTAGCAAAGTTTATATAGGCGATCATAGCCATGGCAGTTATAAAGTATGCAGTCCGAAAATAGAACCGCCAGCAAATAAGCCATTAGGTGATATTGCTCCTATTAAAATAGGTAATTGCTGCTGGATTGGAGATAATGCAGTAATTCTGGCTGGTAGTGAAATTTGTGATGGCTGTGTAATCGCAGCTAATTCAGTCGTCAAGGATTTAAAAGTCGATAAGCCATGTTTAATTGGTGGGGTTCCTGCTAAAGTAATAAAGGTATTTTAAAATGAATGTTTTTATCAGTATTTGTATACCGTCTTATAATAGAGCTGAGTTTTTAGAGCCACTACTGGATAGCATATATAATCAAGATTATTGTTTAAACAATAATGATTTTGAGGTCATTGTTTGTGAAGATAAATCTCCACAAAGAGATGAGATAAACTCTATTATCGAAAACTATAAAGCAAAAAATAATAAACATAATCTTCATGTTAATTTCAATGAAGATAATTTAGGCTATGATAAGAATTTAAAAAAATGCATTAGTTTGACGACAGGTAAATATTGCATGATCATGGGCAACGATGATCTATTAGCAGATGGAGCGTTATCAAAAATAGTGAAAGTTTTGAAGGCTAATCCTGAAATTGTATTGGCTACGCGAGCGTATGGTTGGTTTAAGGAAAATCCGAATGAGTTATGTGATACTGTTCGTCATTTAACAGACGATACTTTATTTCAGCCGGGGGCTGATGCCATTAAATTTTTCTTCCGTAGAGTTGGAGTTATTTCAGGCTTTATTGTCAATGCTGAAAAAGCAAAAAAACTATCGAGTGATTTATTTGATGGGCGTTTATATTATCAAATGTACCTTGCTGGTATGCTAATGGCTGAAGGTCAGGGATACTATTTTAGCGACGTGATGACATTGTCGAGGGATACAGAGGCTCCTGACTTTGGTAACGCTGGAACTGAAAAAGGAGTTTTCACCCCGGGGGGGTATAAACCAGAGGGCCGTATACATATGGTTGAAGGCTTGTTGCTAATTGCAAAATATATAGAAGATACAACAAAAATTGATGGCGTTTATGCTGGAATTAGAAAAGACTTAGCGAACTATTTTTATCCTTATATTCGAGATCAACTCGACTTGCCTCTTTATACTTATATTAAAATGATAAATAAATTTCGGGAAATGGGATTTTCAAATGAAAAGCTTTTCTATGTGCATGCCTTTTTAGGGTATGTACTAAAACGGAGGGGCTATGATGCTTTAATTAAATACATTCGTAGCAAAAAAGGCGGTACTCCGCGTCTTGGTATTTAACCTCCACTTTCAAAAAATGTTATGAATATACTTCTTGCTGCGATATTAGGCGTTAACTTATTTTCTCCATATATTAGTTCGTGGATGGTGGGTATGCTGCCATTTCCACCAGGAGCAATCCTAAGGGATGTACTCAATGTATTTTTTGTGGCGTTAGTGCTAGTTCGATTTGTCATTGATAGGAAAAAAACTTATTTTCCGTTGATTTTTACTATTTTTTCATGGTCGGCGGTAATACTATGGGTAATAGCGTTAACTATATTCTCACCGGATAAAATTCAAGCAATTATGGGGGGGCGGAGTTATATTTTATTCCCGGCAGTTTTCATAGCATTAGTGATTTTAAAAGTATCATACCCGCAATCCTTAAATATTGAAAAAATAGTTTGCTACATAATTTTTCTAATGTTTATAGTTGCGACAATATCTATTATTGATGTACTAATGAATGGAGAGTTCATTAAATTGCTCGGATATGATGAGCATTATGCAGGAGAACAATTAAACTTAATTAATAGCTATGATGGGATGGTCCGGGCTACAGGCGGTTTTAGTGATGCTCTCAATTTTGGATATATGCTCACATTAGGTGTTTTGTTATGTATGGAGTGTTTTTCCCAAGGATATAAAAGATTATTGATGCTTATTATTAGTTTTGTGCTATTTATAGCGATCTGCATGAGTCTTACTAGAGGAGCAATACTTGTTGCTGCGCTTATTTACGCACTTTATATAATTTCAAATCGGAAGATGCTTCTTTGTGGAATAACTTTATTTGTAATAATTATACCCGTTTTAGCAATTTCTACTAATATTTTTGACAACTATACAGAAATTTTGATCGGCAGGTTTACAGATTCGTCTCAGGCATCGCGTGGATCTACACAGGGACGGATAGATATGGCAATTAATTCATTAAACTTCCTGTCAGAACATCCATCAGGTATAGGTCTGGGTACTCAAGGTTCAGGAAACATGCTTTCGGTAAAAGATAATAGGTTAAATACGGATAATTATTTTTTCTGGATCGCCCTTGAGACTGGTATTATTGGCTTAATCATAAATATTATTTATCTAGCAAGTCAATTTTATTCTTCAACTTTACTAAATAGAATATATGGCAGTCATTGTAGCAATATGCACTATAGATTATATTTTCTCTTTGGAAGTATATATTTTATAAGTGCAGCGTTAAGTTCAGCACCTTCGTCATCAACTTTTTCTATATATTATTGGACAGTTTTAGCTTTGATTCCATTTTTAAAATTAACAAATAGACGGTGCACGCGATAATGAATAATAAAAAGGTTTTGATGGATATTAGTTGGTCTAATAAAGGGGGTATTGGACGTTTTACTGATGAAATTTCTAAACTACTATGTGATATATCTAAGGAGGAACTATATAGAAAATGTGCTTCTCCGCTGGCCCCATTAGGTTTAGCAGTCAATATTTTTCTGCGAAAGAAAACTGATGTGGTTTTTCTTCCTGGCTATATCCCACCACTTTTTTGTTCGAAAAAGTTCATAATAACAATACATGATCTAAATCATCTGGATTTAAATGATAATTCCTCTCTTTTTAAGAGGTTATTTTATAATTTTATAATAAAGCGCGGTTGTAGAAAAGCATATAAAATATTCACAGTTTCGAATTTTTCAAAAGAAAGAATAGTAGCATGGTCAGGTGTAAACCCTAATAAAATAGTCACGGTATATAATGGGGTATCTAGTCTATTTAATGCCGATGTAAAACCATTGAATTTAGGCTATAAATATTTGCTATGTGTAGGAAACAGAAAAACTCATAAGAATGAGAAGTGTGTTATATCTGCCTTTGCCAAAGCAGATATTGATCCAGCAATAAAACTCGTTTTTACTGGTAATCCTTGTAATGATTTAGAAAAACTAATAATACAACATGGTTTAAGTGAACGTGTAAAGTTCTTTGGGTTCGTGTCTGAAAAAGATTTACCATCGTTATATAAGGGCTCGTTAGGATTAGTTTTCCCTTCTTTATATGAAGGTTTTGGATTACCTGTAGTGGAGAGCATGGCCTGTGGTATTCCTGTATTAACTTCTCTAACTTCATCATTGCCAGAGGTGGCTGGAGATGCAGCGATTCTTGTCGACCCTCTTTCGGAAGATGCTATTACTAAAGGAATTTCGAGGTTAATTAATGATTCTGAACTTCGTAAGCATTTAATCCAAAAGGGGCTTTTGCGGGCAAAGAGGTTCAATTGGCAAAACGTGGTTAGTGAGATTGAAATGGTACTGACAGAGGCATGTGATGGAAATAAATGAAATAAAAATATCTCTCGTTCATGAGTGGTTATTAAGTTATGCAGGCTCCGAACAGGTATCATCTGCCATCCTGCATATTTTTCCTGAAGCGAAGTTATATTCGGTGGTTGATTTTCTAACGGATGAACAAAGAAGACATTTTCTGGGGAAATATGCGACTACCACATTTATTCAAAATTTACCTAAAGCTAAAAAATTTTACCAGAAATATTTACCACTAATGCCACTGGCTATTGAACAACTTGATTTATCAGATGCTAATATCATCATTAGTAGCGCCCATTCCGTTGCAAAAGGTGTTATTTCCGGACCAGATCAGCTTCACATTAGCTATGTTCATTCTCCTATTCGATATGCGTGGGATTTACAGCATCAGTACCTTAATGAGTCTAACCTGAATAAAGGAATTAAAGGTTGGTTAGCAAAATGGCTTCTTCACAAAATACGAATTTGGGATTCTCGAACCGCAAATGGGGTTGATCATTTTATAGCTAATTCTCAATATATCGCGCGTAGAATTAAAAAAGTATACAGACGTGAGGCTTCAGTTATATATCCGCCTGTAGATGTGGATAATTTTGAAGTAAAAAATGAAAAGCAAGACTATTATTTCACAGCATCCCGTATGGTACCCTACAAACGTATTGATCTTATTGTCGAAGCCTTTAGTAAAATGCCGGAAAAGAAATTAGTAGTTATTGGTGATGGACCGGAGATGAAAAAAATAAAGAGCAAGGCTACAGACAATATAAAATTGCTCGGTTATCAATCTTTTCCTGTTTTAAAAGAGTATATGCAGAGCGCCAGGGCGTTTGTTTTTGCAGCGGAAGAGGACTTTGGAATAATACCTGTCGAAGCTCAAGCTTGCGGTACCCCTGTTATTGCCTTTGGGAAGGGGGGGGCCTTAGAAACCGTTCGCCCACTAGGTGTAGAGGAACCGACTGGCATTTTCTTCAAGGAACAGAATATTGCTTCTTTGCATGAAGCTGTTAGTGAATTTGAAAAAAATGCATCATTTTTTACATCTCAGGCTTGTAGAAAAAATGCAGAAAAATTTTCTCGATCAAGATTTGAACAAGAATTTAAGAACTTTGTTAATGAAAAGTGGAATCTTTTCAAAACAGAACAGATTATTAAACGTTAATTATGGTTTATTGAATGTCTAAATTAATACCAGTAATAATGGCCGGTGGGATTGGTAGCCGTTTGTGGCCACTTTCACGTGAAGAGCATCCGAAACAGTTTTTAAGCGTAGATGGTGAATTATCTATGCTGCAAAACACCATTAAAAGATTGACTCCTCTTTTGGCTGGAGAACCTTTAGTCATTTGTAATGATAGTCACCGCTTCCTTGTCGCTGAACAACTTCGAGCTATAAATAAACTAGCAAATAACATCATATTAGAGCCAGTGGGGCGTAATACAGCCCCAGCTATAGCGCTGGCCGCTTTTTGTTCACTTCAGAATGTCGTCGATGAAGACCCGCTTTTGCTTGTCCTTGCTGCGGATCATGTCATCCGCGATGAGAAAGTGTTTCTTAAAGCTATCAATCACGCTGAATTTTTTGCAACACAAGGTAAGCTAGTAACGTTTGGTATTGTACCCACACAGGCCGAAACTGGCTACGGTTATATTTGTAGAGGTGAAGCAATCGGGGAAGATGCTTTTTCTGTAGCCGAATTTGTAGAGAAGCCTGATTTCGATACAGCGCGTCATTATGTAGATTCAGAGAAATATTATTGGAACAGCGGTATGTTCCTTTTTCGTGCAAGTAGTTACTTACAAGAATTAAAGGATCTGTCCCCCGATATTTACCAAGCATGTGAAAATGCGGTAGGGAGTATTAATCCTGATCTTGATTTTATCCGTATTGATAAAGAAGCATTCGCAATGTGCCCTAGTGATTCTATCGATTATGCGGTAATGGAACATACTAGGCATGCAGTTGTCGTACCGATGAATGCCGGCTGGTCAGATGTGGGGTCATGGTCTTCACTGTGGGATATTTCTAAGAAAGATCCACAACGTAATGTATTACATGGCGATATTTTTGCATATAATAGTAAAGATAATTATATCTATTCTGAAAAATCGTTTATTAGTACAATCGGAGTAAATAATTTAGTTATCGTGCAGACAGCAGATGCCTTATTAGTATCTGATAAAGATTCAGTCCAGGATGTTAAAAAAGTTGTTGATTATTTAAAAGCTAATAATAGAAACGAACATAAAAAACATTTAGAGGTTTTCCGACCGTGGGGAAAATTTAGCGTAATTCATAGTGGCGATAATTATTTAGTTAAAAGAATAACTGTTAAACCAGGCGCGAAGTTTGCTGCTCAGATGCATCTCCATCGTGCTGAGCATTGGATAGTGGTATCTGGTACTGCTTGTATTACTAAGGGGGAAGAAATTTTTACAATTTCGGAGAATGAATCAACATTTATACCTGCTAATACAGTTCATACGTTAAAAAACCCCGCGACTATTCCATTAGAACTAATAGAAATTCAATCTGGCACCTATCTTGCGGAGGATGATATTATTCGCCTGGAGAAACATTCTGGATATCTGGAGTAATGAATTGATGAAAAATATATATAATACTTACGATGTTATCAACAAATCTGGAATTAATTTTGGAACCAGTGGTGCCCGCGGCCTTGTTACCGATTTTACACCCGAAGTTTGCGCAGCATTTACCATTTCCTTTTTGACAGTAATGCAGCAAAGATTCTCATTTACAACGGTTGCGCTCGCAATTGATAATCGTCCAAGCAGTTACGCGATGGCTCAAGCTTGTGCTGCTGCTTTGCAAGAAAAAGGAATTAAAACCGTTTACTATGGCGTAATTCCAACACCTGCTTTAGCTCATCAATCAATTTCCGATAAAGTACCTGCAATCATGGTTACTGGCAGTCATATCCCTTTTGACCGTAATGGCCTGAAATTTTATAGGCCAGATGGTGAAATTACTAAAGATGATGAGAATGCTATTATTCATGTTGAAGCCTCATTTATGAAGCCTAAGCTTGAACAATTGACAATTTC
Organism: Salmonella sp. NW722; assembly: GCF_051702785.1. NCBI lineage: Bacteria > Pseudomonadati > Pseudomonadota > Gammaproteobacteria > Enterobacterales > Enterobacteriaceae > Salmonella > Salmonella sp. NW722. The sequence continues at coordinate 324,820 of NZ_JAMMIN010000005.1, read as the reverse complement.
CACAATCGCTGCTAGAAATTATATTCTACGATATACCTCATTATTTCCAATGCCATTCTTAAAAAATAAGCGCATTGGAATTTATGAGCATTCTAGTGCGGGTCGTGATCTCTATAAGACGTTATTCAAAATGTTGGGTGCTACAGTTGTTAGTTTAGCAAGGAGCGACGAATTTGTTCCTATTGATACTGAAGCTGTAAGTGAAGATGATAGAAATAAAGCAATCACATGGGCAAAAAAATATCAGTTAGATGCTATATTTTCAACTGATGGTGATGGAGATCGCCCTCTGATAGCTGACGAATATGGAAATTGGTTAAGAGGAGATATATTAGGCCTTCTGTGCTCTCTCGAATTAGCTGCTGATGCAGTCGCTATTCCTGTAAGCTGCAACAGTACAATCTCATCTGGTAACTTTTTTAAACATGTGGAACGAACAAAGATTGGTTCACCCTATGTGATTGCAGCATTTGCTAAATTATCTGCAAACTATAATTGTATAGCTGGTTTTGAAGCGAATGGTGGCTTTCTGCTAGGTAGCGATGTTTATATTAATCAGCGTTTACTTAAGGCATTACCAACACGTGATGCTTTATTACCTGCCATTATGCTTCTGTTTGGTAGCAAGGACAAAAGTATTAGTGAGCTTGTTAAAAAACTTCCTGCTCGCTATACCTATTCAAACAGATTACAGGATATAAGTGTTAAAACAAGTATGTCTCTAATAAATCTTGGTTTGACAGATCAAGAGGATTTTTTGCAGTATATTGGTTTTAATAAACATCATATATTACATTCTGATGTTACTGATGGCTTTAGAATCACTATCGATAACAATAATATTATTCATTTACGACCTTCAGGCAATGCCCCTGAGTTGCGTTGCTATGCGGAGGCTGACTCGCAAGAGGATGCATGTAATATTGTTGAAACTGTTCTCTCTAATATCAAAAGCAAACTGGGTAGAGCTTAATGGCTGTTGATATAGAGCGTTTCTTTCCAGTAATACTTTGTCTGGTTATCTGGTACCCAGGTTGAGGGTGAGGATTAAATGGATCGTTTTGATAATAAGTATAACCCAAATTTATGCAAAATATTATTGGCTATATCAGATTTATTGTTTTTTAATGTAGCCTTATGGGCATCGCTAGGTGTTGTATATTTAATCTTTGATGAAGTTCAGCGATTTGTACCACAAGAGCAATTGGATAATCGATTTATATCACATTTTATTCTATCTATAGTATGCGTTGGATGGTTTTGGGTTCGGCTGCGTCACTATACATATCGAAAGCCATTCTGGTATGAGTTGAAAGAGGTTATTCGTACTATCGTTATTTTTGCTGTGTTTGATTTGGCTTTAATTGCTTTTACAAAATGGCAGTTTTCACGCTATGTCTGGGTGTTTTGTTGGACTTTTGCCATAATCCTGGTGCCTTTTTTTCGCGCACTTACAAAGCATTTATTGAACAAGCTAGGTATCTGGAAGAAAAAAACTATCATCCTGGGGAGCGGACAGAATGCTCGTGGTGCATATTCTGCGCTGCAAAGTGAGGAGATGATGGGGTTTGATGTTATCGCTTTTTTTGATACGGATGCGTCAGATGCTGAAATAAATATGTTGCCGGTGATAAAGGATACTGAGACTATTTGGGATTTAAATCGTACAGGTGATGTCCATTATATCCTTGCTTATGAATACACCGAGTTGGAGAAAACACATTTTTGGCTACGTGAACTTTCAAAACATCATTGTCGTTCTGTTACTGTCGTCCCCTCGTTTAGAGGATTGCCGTTATATAATACAGATATGTCTTTTATCTTTAGCCATGAAGTTATGTTATTAAGGATACAAAATAACTTGGCTAAAAGGTCGTCCCGTTTTCTCAAACGGACATTTGATATTGTTTGTTCAATAATGATTCTTATAATTGCATCACCACTTATGATTTATCTGTGGTATAAAGTTACTCGAGATGGTGGTCCGGCTATTTATGGTCACCAGCGAGTAGGCCGGCATGGAAAACTTTTTCCATGCTACAAATTTCGTTCTATGGTTATGAATTCTCAAGAGGTACTAAAAGAACTTTTGGCTAACGATCCTATTGCCAGAGCTGAATGGGAAAAAGATTTTAAACTGAAAAATGATCCTCGAATCACAGCTGTAGGTCGATTTATACGTAAAACTAGCCTTGATGAGTTGCCACAACTTTTTAATGTACTAAAAGGTGATATGAGCCTGGTTGGACCACGACCTATCGTTTCGGATGAACTGGAGCGTTATTGTGATGATGTTGATTATTATTTGATGGCAAAGCCGGGCATGACAGGTCTATGGCAAGTGAGTGGGCGTAATGATGTTGATTATGACACTCGTGTTTATTTTGATTCCTGGTATGTTAAAAACTGGACGCTTTGGAATGATATTGCCATTCTGTTTAAAACAGCGAAAGTTGTTTTGCGGCGAGATGGTGCGTATTAAGCTTACCGAGAAGTACTGAATAATAATTGTATAAAATAGCCTGCGTAAAATCTGAACGCATCAATCGCTACCTTAATATCATACCTTTGAGTTAACATACTATTCACCTTTAACCTGCCATGACCGTTTGTGGCAGGGTTTCCACACCTGACAGGAGTATGTAATGTCCAAGCAACAGATCGGCGTCGTCGGTATGGCAGTGATGGGGCGCAACCTCGCGCTCAACATCGAAAGCCGTGGTTATACCGTCTCCGTTTTCAACCGCTCCCGTGAAAAGACCGAAGAAGTGATTGCCGAGAATCCCGGCAAAAAGCTGGTGCCTTATTACACGGTGAAAGAGTTTGTTGAATCCCTCGAAACGCCTCGTCGTATCCTGTTAATGGTGAAAGCGGGCGCAGGTACTGATGCAGCTATCGATTCGCTGAAACCGTATCTGGAAAAAGGCGATATCATTATTGATGGCGGTAACACCTTCTTCCAGGACACAATCCGTCGCAATCGCGAGCTGTCTGCGGAAGGTTTTAACTTTATCGGTACCGGTGTTTCCGGTGGTGAAGAGGGCGCGCTGAAAGGGCCATCTATCATGCCTGGCGGTCAGAAAGATGCCTATGAACTGGTGGCGCCGATCCTGACGAAGATTGCTGCTGTGGCGGAAGATGGCGAACCGTGCGTGACCTATATCGGCGCCGATGGTGCTGGTCACTACGTCAAGATGGTCCACAATGGTATTGAATATGGCGATATGCAGCTTATCGCTGAAGCTTACTCCCTGCTGAAAGGCGGCCTGAACCTCAGCAATGAAGAGTTGGCGAACACTTTTACCGAGTGGAATAACGGCGAGCTGAGCAGTTATCTGATCGACATCACTAAAGACATCTTCACTAAAAAAGATGAAGACGGAAACTACCTGGTGGATGTCATTCTTGATGAAGCCGCCAACAAAGGGACCGGTAAATGGACCAGCCAGAGCGCGCTGGATCTGGGCGAACCGCTGTCGCTGATTACCGAATCTGTCTTTGCGCGTTACATCTCTTCGCTGAAAGCGCAACGTGTTGCCGCATCTAAAGTGCTCTCCGGCCCGAAAGCGCAGCCGGCGGGCGACAAAGCGGAATTTATCGAGAAAGTGCGTCGCGCGCTGTATCTTGGCAAGATCGTCTCCTATGCGCAGGGCTTCTCGCAGTTACGCGCCGCGTCTGATGAATATCACTGGGATCTCAACTACGGCGAGATTGCTAAGATTTTCCGTGCGGGTTGTATCATTCGCGCTCAGTTCCTGCAGAAAATCACCGATGCTTACGCAGAAAACGCTGGTATTGCCAATTTGCTGTTAGCGCCTTACTTCAAGAAAATTGCTGATGAGTACCAGCAGGCGTTGCGTGATGTTGTGGCTTACGCGGTGCAGAACGGCATTCCGGTGCCGACATTCTCTGCGGCAGTGGCCTACTATGACAGCTATCGCGCCGCAGTACTGCCAGCTAACTTAATTCAGGCGCAGCGTGACTACTTTGGTGCGCACACCTATAAACGTACTGATAAAGAAGGCATTTTCCATACCGAATGGTTGGAGTAATTTCTGCAAAAATGTTTAAGCCCGGTTTAATACCGGGCTTTTTTTTATCTCTATTCTTATTGATTTATCGCTTTTGCTTAATATTAACTTAATAATCTGTGTTTATCGTAATGAAGATAATCTGAATTGTTTTCGTCTGCGTTGCACTTTATATACTCAGGCGTTAAAACTTTAATATCTTATCAGGATGCGAAATACATCATGATTCATAATTAAGTTAATTCTGAGAGCGAATAATGAAAATCACGATATCCGGGACGGGTTATGTTGGCTTGTCTAATGGTTTGCTTATTGCACAACATCATGATGTGGTGGCGTTAGACATTGTTCCTTCCCGTGTTGAACTGTTAAATGATCGGATATCTCCGATTGTTGATAAAGAAATTCAGCAATTTTTAAAGGAAGATAACATCAGATTCAGGGCAACGCTGGATAAGTTTGATGCGTACCAGAATGCAGATTACGTCATTATTGCTACGCCTACGGATTACGATCCCAAAACCAACTATTTTAATACGTCCAGTGTGGAATCGGTCATTCAGGATGTGATCAGCATCAACCCCGCAGCCGTGATGATTATTAAGTCTACGGTGCCGGTTGGCTTCACGACGGCAATGCGTCAGAAGTTTGCGACAGAAAATATCATTTTCTCTCCGGAGTTTTTACGTGAAGGTAAAGCCCTTTACGATAACCTTTATCCCTCCCGTATCGTGATTGGGGAACAGTCTGAGCGCGCCAGAGAATTTGCCGCATTACTCCAGGAAGGCGCTATTAAACAGGAGATTCCAACGCTGTTTACGGACTCCACTGAGGCGGAAGCTATTAAACTTTTCGCCAATACTTATCTCGCTATGCGAGTCGCTTATTTTAATGAATTAGACAGCTATGCTGAAACGTTAGGATTAAATACCCGACAAATTATTGAAGGGGTGTGCCTCGACCCGCGTATTGGCAATCATTATAATAATCCCTCTTTTGGTTATGGCGGATATTGTTTGCCAAAAGATACCAAACAGTTGCTGGCCAATTATCAGTCGGTGCCTAATAATATTATCTCCGCTATCGTTGAAGCAAACCGTACGCGTAAAGATTTTATTGCCGACGCTATCCTCGCCAGAAAGCCTAAAGTGGTGGGCATTTATCGCCTGATTATGAAGAGTGGCTCCGATAACTTCCGCGCCTCATCGATTCAGGGGATTATGAAGCGCATTAAAGCGAAAGGCGTAGAGGTCATCATCTATGAGCCGGTAATGGAAGAAGATACTTTCTTTAACTCACGTCTTGAACGTGATTTGCACTGCTTTAAACAGCAGGCGGATGTCATTATTTCCAACAGGATGGCGGCAGAGCTTTTGGATGTTGCTGAAAAAGTGTATACCCGCGATCTTTTCGGTAGTGATTAATAAGGCAATCGGGGCTGATGAGTCCCGATGATTTATTGACCAAATGGAAATAATGTCTGATTTTTATCATTAATCCTATGGCATATATTTGCTTTATGACTACACTGTCTCCAGCTTCATCCTTTTTTTAGTTAGGGTATCTATGACAGTGGATAGTAATACGTCTTCCGGGCGTGGGAACGATCCGGAACAGATTGATTTGATTGAGTTATTGCTACAGTTATGGCGTGGGAAGATGACCATTATTGTAGCCGTTATTATCGCCATTTTGCTGGCCGTAGGCTACCTGATGATAGCCAAAGAAAAATGGACATCCACGGCGATTATTACCCAACCTGATGCCGCGCAGGTTGCCACCTATACCAATGCGCTCAACGTCTTGTATGGCGGCAATGCCCCCAAAATCTCTGAAGTGCAGGCGAATTTTATAAGCCGCTTTAGCTCTGCGTTTTCCGCATTATCGGAAGCGCTGGATAATCAGAAAGAGCGGGAAAAGCTCACCATTGAACAGTCGGTAAAGGGGCAGGCGCTGCCACTCTCGGTTTCTTATGTGAGTACTACCGCTGAAGGGGCGCAGCGTCGGCTGGCGGAATATATCCAACAGGTGGATGAAGAGGTCGCTAAGGAACTGGAAGTTGACCTGAAAGATAACATCACGCTGCAAACCAAAACGTTGCAGGAGTCCCTTGAGACGCAGGAAGTTGTGGCGCAGGAGCAAAAAGATCTGCGTATTAAGCAAATCGAAGAAGCGTTGCGCTATGCGGATGAGGCCAAAATCACGCAGCCGCAGATTCAGCAAACCCAGGATGTTACCCAGGACACGATGTTCCTGTTGGGGAGCGATGCGCTAAAATCGATGATACAGAACGAAGCGACGCGTCCACTGGTCTTTTCTCCGGCCTATTTCCAGACGAAGCAGACACTGCTGGACATTAAAAATCTGAAAGTGACTGCCGATACGGTGCACGTCTATCGTTATGTGATGAAGCCGACGCTGCCGGTCCGTCGCGATAGCCCGAAAAAAGCCATTACCCTTGTGCTGGCTGTATTGCTGGGTGGGATGATCGGTGCCGGGATTGTGCTGGGACGCAATGCGCTACGTAGCTATAAGCCAAAAGCCTTGTAAGCTTCTTTGCCGGATGGTGGTCGGCTACGACAGGTAAAATTTCTCATTAAAAAACCGGGCATTGCCCGGTTTTTTTACGCTTATTGATGACGCTTACGAAGATTGTCGATCACGGTGGTGAGGTTGAGATCCTGATCCTGCAACAGCACCAGCAGGTGATACATCAAATCAGACGCTTCATTGGTTAATTCAAAACGATCATTGACGGTGGCCGCCAGCGCGGTTTCCACACCTTCTTCGCCAACTTTTTGCGCAATACGTTTGGTACCGCTGGCGTACAGTTTCGCCGTGTAAGAGCTGGCCGGATCGGCGGTTTTGCGCTCTGCCAGTAGCTGCTCCAGTTGATACAGGAATAACCACTGATGGCTGGCGTCGCCAAAGCAACTGCTGGTACCTTTGTGGCAGGTCGGCCCGACAGGGTTTGCCAGCACCAGCAGTGTATCGTTGTCGCAATCTGCCGCAATGCTGACGACATTCAGCACATGGCCTGAGGTTTCGCCTTTGGTCCATAAACGCTGTTTCGTGCGTGAGAAGAACGTGACATGGCCGGATTCAATGGTTTTGTCCAGCGCTTGTGGGTTCATATAGCCCAGCATCAATACTTCGCCGGATACCGCATGTTGCACGATGGCTGGCATCAGGCCATCGGTTTTTTCCCAGTCCAGCTCGCGGCGTTGTTGCTCTGTTAACATATCCTGATCTCCACGCCCTGGCCTGCCAGGTACGCTTTTAATTCGCCAATATTGATGATTTGCTTGTGAAAAACGGAGGCGGCAAGCGCGCCGTCGACATCGGCATCACGGAATGCCTCAAGAAAGTGTTCCATTGTGCCCGCGCCGCCGGAGGCGATCAGCGGCACGCGGCAAACGTCACGGACTTTTTTCAACTGCGTCAGATCGTAACCGTTACGCACACCGTCCTGGTTCATCATATTCAGGACGATTTCCCCCGCGCCGCGCTGTTGTACCTCTTGCACCCAATCCAGCGTCTCCCACTGCGTCACGCGGGTACGGTTTTCATCGCCGGTATACTGGTTAACATGATATTTCCCCGTGGCGTCGTCAAACCAGGTATCAATCCCGACGACAATGCACTGTACGCCAAAACGGTCAGCCAGACGGGTAATCAGCGTTGGGTCAGCCAGCGCCGGGGAGTTGATAGAGATCTTATCCGCCCCGAAAGAAAGAATTTTGGCGGCGTCGTCAATTGACCGGATACCGCCCGCTACACAAAACGGAATGTCGATCACCTCGGCAACGCGCGCCACCCAGCTTTTATCGACTACGCGGCCATCGCTGGAGGCGGTAATGTCATAGAACACCAGTTCGTCCGCGCCTTCGTCGGCATAGCGTTTGGCCAGCGGAACGATATCGCCAATGATCTCATGGTTGCGAAACTGTACGCCTTTTACCACCTGACCATCACGAACATCCAGACACGGAATTATACGTTTTGCCAGCATTGGATGGCCTCCTTAACGGTAAATTTCCCTTCTAACAGCGCGCGCCCGACAATCACCCCGCGCACGCCGGTGCCGCGCAGGGCGGCAATATCATCGATATCGCCAATACCGCCGGAGGACTGAAAGGCGATCTGCGGATATCTGGCGCATACCTCTTCGTACAGCGAAACGTTAGAGCCCGCCAGCGTGCCGTCGCGAGAAATATCGGTACACAGTACATGTTTCAGGCCGACGGGGAGATAGGTCTCCACCAGTTGTTCCAGCGAGACACCGGAATTTTCCTGCCAGCCGCTAACCGCCACCTGCTTGTTGCCGTGTTCGTCTATGCGAACGTCCAGCGCCAACACCAGCGCCTGCGCGCCAAAACGTTCAAACCAGCCTTTCACCACGTCAGGGGATTTCACCGCCGTTGAACCGATGACCACACGGGCAACGCCAGCTTTCAGTAATGCCGCAACGTCTTCTTCGGTACGCACGCCGCCGCCGACCTGAACAGGCACGTTCACGCCCGCGACCAGGGTTTTAATCAGCGGTATCTGTCGCTTAGCCGGATCTTTAGCGCCGGTCAGATCTACCAGATGCAGCACCCCGGCGCCCTGGGCGGCGTAATCCTGCAAACGGGGCAGGGGATCGTTACCGTAATCCCGCTGCCGGGCGTAGTCACCCTGGTGGAGACGCACCACGGTGCCGTCAATTAAATCTAATGCCGGAATAATCATTACATCTCCAGGAAGTTTTTCAGCAACTGTGCGCCCGCCGCGCCCGAACGTTCCGGATGGAACTGTACGCCGAAGAAATTATCTTTCTGTACCGCCGCGGTAAACGGCTCGCCGTAATTGCACTGGGCGATAGTCCACGGGTTGACCGGCATCGCGTAGCTGTGAACAAAGTAAAAATAGGCGCCATCTTCAATGCCCTGAAACAGCCGGTTGCCCGCCTGCGGATACACGCGATTCCAGCCCATGTGCGGCAGCGGCAGACCAAAGTCGGTCATTTTCGGCACGTCTTGTTCGATAATGTTCAGCAGATCCACGCCGCGCGTCTCTTCGCTGCGACGACCCAGCAGTTGCATCCCTAAGCAGATACCCAGTACCGGCTGAGTACACGCTTTAATTAAGTCGATCAGTTCACGTTCGCGCAGTTGATCCATAGCGGCCTGCGCCGTACCGACTCCGGGCAGAAAGAGTTTGTCAGCGCGTAATACGATTTCCGCTTCGCGGCTGACCACCGGGGTGTAACCGTGGCGCGCCACGGCGGATTTTACCGAGCTTAAATTGGCGCAGCCGGTGTCAAGGATGACGACGTTCATCACAGCACTCCTTTCGAGGACGGTAATGTATCGCCCTCCACGCGAATAGCCTGGCGTAGCGTCCGACCAAAGGCTTTAAACAAACTTTCGACACGGTGGTGATCGTTCTTACCCTTAGTCTTGAGATGCAGAGTGACGCCCATCGTGTAAGAGAGTGAGCGGAAAAAGTGTTCAATCATCTCTGTGCTCAAATCGCCCACACGCTGGTAGGTAAATTCAGCTTTATATTCCAGATGCGGACGACCGGAAATATCCAGCGCGCAGCGCGCCAGACATTCATCCATCGGCAGTACAAAGCCAAAACGGCAGATACCGCGCTTGTCGCCGAGTGCCAGTTTTAATGCCTCACCGAGCGCCAGTCCGGTATCTTCTACCGTGTGGTGATCGTCGATATAGAGATCGCCCTTAACGGTAATCTCCATGCGAAAGCCGCCGTGGGTGGCGATTTGATCGAGCATATGGTCAAAGAAGCCGACGCCGGTATTAATCTTGCTGTTGCCTTCGCGATCCAGCCAGACGCTGACATCAATCTGTGTCTCTTTGGTGTTGCGGACCACATGCGCATAGCGATCGCGTTTCGTTAGCTGTTCGCCAATCATCGTCCAGTTCAGCGTTTCACGGTGATAGCGTAAACCAGTAATGCCCATGTTATCAGCGAGCTGGATATCGGTCGCACGATCGCCAATCACATAGCTGTTGGCGCTATCCATCGCTTGTTCCGCAAGATAACGCTCCACCAGCTTCACTTTGGGCTTGCGGCAGTCGCAGTCGTCTGCGGGCAGGTGAGGGCAGATCAGCACCTCATCAAAGCGTACGCCCTGAGAGGTGAAAATCTGCATCATCAGGTTGTGCGGTCCGTCGAAGTCCGCCTGCGGGAAGCTTTGCGTGCCAAGTCCATCCTGGTTAGTGATCATCACCAGCTTAAAACCGGCTTTTTGCAGCTTCAGCAATACGGGAATCACCTCTGGCTCAAAGGCCAGTTTATCAAAGCGGTCTACCTGAAAATCGCTCGGTGGTTCGGAAATTAAGGTTCCGTCCCGGTCGATGAAAAGATACTTCTGACTCATACTGGCTCCGCACGTAAGGCGTCAATGACGCGCTGGTTTTCCTGGCGGGTGCCGACCGTAATCCGCAGGCAGCCGCTTAAAGAAGGTTGTTTATTCTGATCGCGTAAGATAATGCCCTGATCCCATAAGGATTTAAACACGCTGCTGGAGGCGGTAAACCGCGCCAGAATATAGTTGGTTTCAGAGTCAAAGACGTGTTCTACGCAGGCGGTCTGTTGCAGGGCATTCACCAGATACTGACGTTCCTGCACTGTCTGCGCCACGCGATCGCGCATTGCGTTTATTCCCTGCGGGCTCAGCGCCTGGGCGGCGATATCCGCCACTGGCGTAGAAAGCGGATAAGGGGCGATCACTTTTAACAGCAGGTTGATCACCTCTTCATTAGCCAGCGTAAAGCCGCAGCGCAGACCCGCCAGCGCAAAAGCTTTCGACAATGTGCGCAGGATAACCAGATGAGGATATTCAACCAGCCAGCCTGTCAGCGTGGCCTGCGGGCAAAACTCAATATAAGCTTCGTCGGCGACGACTATCGCTTTACCGCGTGTCAACTCCAGCAGCGTGCGCAGATCCTGCGGGTTGATAAGTTGCCCGGTGGGATTATTGGGGCTACAAACGAACACCACTTTTGCGCCGTCAAGGTTGTCGGAAATCCCCTGTAGATCCAGCTGCCAGTTTTCAAGCGCGGGAACCGTCCGGCGCTCTACGCCAATGGTTTCGGCGCTGACGCTGTACATACCGTAAGTGGGCGGACAGTAGAGAATGGCGTCTTTTCCCGGTTCGCAGAAGGCGCGGATCACCAGTTCGATCCCTTCATCCGCGCCGCGGCTGACCAGCACCTGCTCCGGCTTTACGCCAGCATATTGCGCGTAGTTTTCAATCACGGCCTTTGGCTGGCACTCCGGGTAGCGGTTAAGCGTTTGTTGGGTGAGCTGAAACTCCACCGCTGTCGGGAATTCATTCGCGTTCAGCCAGACATCGCCGTTACCGCCCAGACGGCGGGCGGACTGATACGGTACCAGGTTGCGGACATTTTCACGGGCTAAGTCAGCGACGCTGAGAGTGTTTTCAGTGCTCATGCTTGCTCCTTGAGGGCGTTTACGCGCAGGGTCACGGCATTTTTATGGGCGGTCAGACGTTCTGCCGCCGCCAATGTTTCAATGGTTGATGCCAGAGCGGAAAAGCCCGCTTTCGACAGTTCCTGAACGGTCATCCGTTTCTGGAAATCCGCTAACCCAAGGCTGGAACAGGTAGCAGTATAGCCATAGGTCGGTAAAACATGGTTGGTTCCGGAAGCGTAATCACCGGCGGATTCCGGCGACCAGTCGCCGAGAAATACCGAGCCTGCGCTGGTAATCGCATCCACCAAATCGCGCGCATTGCGCGTCTGGATGATTAAGTGTTCCGGCCCATACTGATTAGAGATGGCGACGCACTGCGCTAAATCTTTGGTCACAATCAGACGACTGGCGCTCAGGGCCTGCCGGGCGGTGTCCGCGCGCGGCAGCTCCGCCAGTTGACGTTCTACCGCCTCCGCCACCTTGCGGGCAATGTCAGCATCAGGCGTCAGCAGGATCACCTGGGAATCCGGACCGTGCTCAGCCTGGGAGAGCAGGTCAGAAGCGACGAAATCCGGTGTTGCGCCGCTGTCGGCGATCACCAGCACTTCAGACGGCCCGGCAGGCATATCGATAGCCGCGCCGTCGAGGCGCTGGCTGACCTGACGCTTGGCTTCGGTTACAAAGGCGTTGCCGGGGCCAAAAATTTTATCCACTTTCGGTACGGACTCGCTGCCGAAGGCCAGAGCGGCAATCGCCTGCGCGCCGCCGACGTTAAAGATTTCCTGCACGCCACACAGTTGCGCCGCATAGAGGATTTCATCAGCGATGGGCGGCGGCGAGCACAGAACCACGTTCTGACATCCCGCAATGCGCGCCGGCGTCGCCAGCATCAGCACCGTTGAGAAGAGCGGAGCCGAGCCGCCGGGAATATACAGACCGACAGACGCGACGGGACGCGTAACCTGCTGGCAACGCACGCCTGGCTGGGTTTCCACATCTACAGGCGGTAGCGTCTGCGCGGAATGGAACGTTTCAATATTTTTGACGGCAGCGGCCATCGCCTGTTTTAATTCGTCGCTCAGACGCGCGCCGGCGGCGGCGATCTCTTCAGGGGTAATGCGTAGCGCTGTCACTTCTGTTTTATCAAATTTAGCGCTGTATTCACGCAGGGCATCGTCACCGCGTGTTTTTACATTATCCAGAATATCGCTGACCGTTCGGGTAATACTGTCAGAGGCGGAAATCGCCGGACGCGTCAGTAGCGCACGCTGCTGTTCAGGGCTACAGCTGTTCCAGTCAATCAGGGTATTGAAGCTCATGGTCTTTACTCCATCACAGGGTTCCGCCTTATCCGGCCTACAGAACCCAAAATATCAACGCATTACGTAGGCCTGATAAGCGCAGCGCCATCAGGCGTCAGATCACTCCATCATCTTCTCGATCGGCAGTACCAGAATCGAGCTGGCGCCAAGCGCTTTCAGTTTCTCCATGGTTTCCCAGAACAACGTTTCGCTGCTGACCATGTGCATCGCCACGCGCTGTTGCTCGCCCGCCAGCGGCAGAATTGTCGGCCTTTCAGCGCCTGGCAGCAGGGCGATAACCTCTTCCAGGCGTTCACTTGGCGCGTGCATCATGATGTATTTCGATTCGCGCGCCTGAATCACGCCCTGAATACGGGTCAGCAATTTATCGATCAGCTGTTGCTTGCTCTGTGCCATCTCACCGTCGCGCTGAATCAGACAGGCTTTAGAGCGGTAGATAACTTCGACTTCACGCAGGCCGTTAGCTTCAAGCGTCGCGCCGGTAGAGACCAAATCGCAGATAGCATCGGCCAGCCCCGCGCGCGGCGCGACTTCGACAGAACCATTTAACAGACACGATTTAAAAGAGACGCCTTTCTGGTCGAGGTAGCGTTTGAGGAGGTGCGGATAAGAGGTAGCGATACGTTTACCGTCCAGCGCGGCCGGGCCGTCCCAGGCTTCGTCAACCGGCGTTGCCAGCGATAAACGGCAGCCGCCGAAGTCAAGACGGCGCAGGGTAAAATAGCGCGGATCTTCGCCCTGCGCGCGGCGGTTGAGTAGCTCTTCTTCCAGCACGTTCTCGCCGATAATGCCGAGATCGACCACGCCATCCATCACCAGACCCGGAATGTCATCATCACGCACGCGCAGGATATCAATCGGCATGTTTTCCGCCATCGCAATCAGGCGCTGAGTGTGTAAATTAATTTTTATGCCGCAGCGGGCCAGCAATTCTCGTGAATCATCGCTTAAACGGCCTGATTTCTGAATAGCTATGCGTAAGCGGGTGTTGTCTAACATTCTGCGTTCCTCTTTATCCTGTCTGAACCGGTCTGTATCGCGCGCCAAAAAAAAGCCCCCGGAAGATGATCTTCCGGGGGCTTTCTCATGCGTTCATGCACCACTGGAAGATCTGAATGTCTTCCAGCACACATCGCCTGAAAGACTAGTCAGGATGATGGTGATGATGGTGGTGTTTAAATTGAACGCGTGTCATAAAAATTCCGATGAATGCTTATTCATTTGATACCTTTTAACCTAAACCACTTTTACGCCTTAAAGCAAGCGCTTTTTTCATTTCGCATTTATAGTATGAATTGTCAGTCACGGCGGGCTGGCGTAGCCTTATGTATAAGGCGTTAAAGTCAGGAGAAAATGGATGAAAAAGGTCGCAATTGTCGGTTTAGGTTGGTTAGGCATGCCGCTGGCAATGTCGCTGGCAGCGAGAGGCTGGCAGGTTACCGGCAGCAAAACCACCCTTGACGGGGTGGAAGCGGCCCGTATGAGTGGAATTGAAAGCTATCCGCTGCGTCTGGAGCCGGAGCTGGTCTGTGAGGCGGACGATCTTGACGCTCTGCTGGATGTCGATGCGCTGGTGATAACACTGCCCGCGCGCCGTAGCGGTCCGGGAGAGGATTTTTATCTGCAGGCGATGCAGGAGCTGGTCGACAGCGCGCTGGCTTATCGTATCCCGCGTATTATTTTTACCAGTTCGACGTCTGTTTACGGCGATGCGCAAGGCGTGGTGAAAGAGAATACGCCGCGTAATCCGGTCACGGCCAGCGGGCGTACCCTGAAGGAACTGGAAGATTGGCTGCATAATCTGCCGGGCACGTCAGTAGATATTCTGCGGCTGGCGGGGTTGGTCGGGCCTGGACGCCATCCCGGTCGTTTCTTTGCCGGAAAAACCGCGCCGGATGGTCAACACGGGGTCAATCTGGTGCATCTTGAAGACGTGGTTGGCGCAATTACCCTCTTGCTACAGGCGCCGAAAGGAGGGCACATCTATAATATATGTGCGCCGGCGCATCCAGCCCGCAACGTGTTTTATCCGCAAATGACGCGCTTGCTGGGAATGGCGCCGCCGCATTTTCGTGACGCACCGGACAACGGCAAAGGGAAGATTATCGACGGTAGCCGGATTTGTAATGAGCTGGGATTTGAATATCAATATCCCGATCCGCTGGTGATGCCGATGGAGTGAGTCGCTGTCCAGCAGGTGGTCGCCATATAGCGCAAGGGGACGAGTATGAAACCACTGCTGGACGTTCTGATTATTCTTGATGCGTTAGAAAAAGAAGGCAGCTTCGCGGCGGCGTCGGCAAAATTATTCAAAACGCCGTCCGCCCTCAGTTATACCGTTCATAAGCTGGAAAACGATCTTAATATCCAACTGCTCGACCGTAGCGGGCATCGCGCGCGATTTACGCGAACCGGTAAGATGCTACTGGAAAAAGGCCGTGAAGTGCTGCACACCGTTCGCGAGCTGGAAAAGCAGGCGATTAAACTGCATGAAGGCTGGGAGAACGAACTGGTCATCGGTGTGGATGATACCTTTCCCTTTTCTCTTCTGGC
Source organism: Salmonella sp. NW722 (assembly GCF_051702785.1). Taxonomy (NCBI): domain Bacteria; kingdom Pseudomonadati; phylum Pseudomonadota; class Gammaproteobacteria; order Enterobacterales; family Enterobacteriaceae; genus Salmonella; species Salmonella sp. NW722. The sequence goes on along the minus strand of NZ_JAMMIN010000005.1, from coordinate 309,468 downwards.
CCCGCTTATCGACGCTTTTTATCAACGCCACAGCGTGACGCGCCTTAAATTTGTCAATGGCGTTCTCGGCGGTTCATGGGAGACGCTGACGCAGGGAAGGGCGGATATCATCGTTGGCGCCATGCGCGCGCCGCCGCCTGACACCGGCTTTGGCTTTGCAAGACTGGGCGATCTTGAACTGGTGTTTGCTGTCGCCCCGCATCATCCGCTGGTTCATGAAGAGGAACCGCTTAGCCGCCAGACGATCAAACGTTTTCGCGCGATTGTGGTTGGCGATAGCGTCCATTCCTCGCGATCAATAGGGTCTGAACTGCTCGACGCTCAGGAAGCGATTACCGTGTTTGATTTTAAAACCAAGCTGGAGCTGCAAATTAGCGGCCTGGGATGCGGCTATTTACCGCGTTATCTGGCGCAGCGATTTTTGGAAAGCGGCGCGCTTATAGAGAAGAAAGTTGTAGCGCAAATCGTCTATGAACCGGTGTGGGTTGGCTGGAATGAACAGACCGCCGGGCTGGCCAGCGGCTGGTGGCGGGATGAAATTTTAGCAAATAATGCTATTGCTGGGGTGTATGCAAAATCGCCGGTTTAAAAATCAATCGCTTATGAAAAATAATTTTTTGAACGCGCTCGCATTCTCTTGTCATTTCACTTCAATTTAGGGCAGAATACGCCGCTTGCAAAAAATGACACTAACCGACGTTTTAATACGCGTCGGTTATTTTTTTGCTTCAAACACATCATTCAATACCAAGAGGCCGGGCTTCGTACCGGATAGATACTTACTTAAAAATCGACAGTTGTTGTCGCTGAGGAATCCAGAAAATGGGGCAATTTTTTGCTTACGCGACGGCATTCGCCGTAAAGGAGAATGACCATGTCGCATAACGTTACTCCAAACACCTCTCGCGTGGAATTACGTAAAACGCTTACGTTAGTTCCGGTTGTAATGATGGGTCTTGCCTATATGCAGCCGATGACGCTGTTCGATACATTTGGTATCGTTTCAGGCCTCACTGACGGTCACGTACCGACGGCGTATGCATTCGCGTTAATCGCGATTCTGTTTACGGCGTTGAGCTACGGGAAACTGGTGCGTCGCTATCCTTCCGCGGGTTCGGCGTACACCTATGCCCAGAAATCCATCAGCCCGACCGTTGGCTTTATGGTGGGTTGGTCTTCTCTGCTCGATTATCTGTTCGCGCCGATGATCAACATTCTGTTGGCGAAAATTTATTTTGAAGCGCTGGTGCCCTCCATTCCGTCATGGGTGTTTGTCGTGGCGCTGGTGGCCTTTATGACGGCCTTTAACCTGCGCAGCCTCAAATCAGTCGCTAACTTCAACACCGTGATTGTGGTGCTACAGGTAGTGCTGATTGCGGTCATTCTGGGCATGGTGGTTTATGGCGTATTTGAAGGCGAAGGCGCCGGTACGCTGGCGAGCACCCGTCCGTTCTGGTCCGGCGATGCGCACGTTATCCCGATGATTACGGGAGCGACGATCCTGTGCTTCTCCTTTACTGGCTTTGACGGCATCAGTAACCTGTCGGAAGAGACCAAAGATGCTGAACGCGTGATCCCGCGTGCGATTTTCCTGACCGCGCTGATTGGCGGCCTGATCTTCATCTTTGCAACCTATTTCCTGCAATTGTACTTCCCGGATATCTCTCGCTTTAAAGATCCGGATGCGTCTCAGCCGGAAATCATGCTGTACGTGGCGGGTAAAACCTTCCAGGTGGGCGCGCTGATCTTCTCTACTATCACCGTGCTGGCTTCCGGTATGGCAGCGCATGCAGGCGTAGCGCGCCTGATGTACGTAATGGGGCGCGACGGCGTATTCCCGAAAAGCTTCTTCGGTTACGTTCATCCGAAATGGCGTACGCCAGCGATGAACATCATCCTGGTCGGGGCGATCGCGCTGCTGGCGATTAATTTTGACCTGGTGATGGCGACGGCGCTGATTAACTTTGGTGCGCTGGTCGCGTTTACCTTTGTTAACCTGTCGGTGATTTCGCAGTTCTGGATCCGTGAGAAGCGTAATAAAACGTTGAAAGATCACTTCCAGTATCTGTTCCTGCCGATGTGCGGCGCGCTCACGGTTGGTGCGTTGTGGGTTAACCTGGAAGAGAGCTCAATGGTACTGGGCCTGATCTGGGCGGGTATCGGGCTGATTTATCTGGCGTGCGTAACTAAAAGCTTCCGCAACCCGGTTCCACAGTACGAAGACGTCGCGTAATCGCACGTATTATCGGCAATAGTAAAACCGGAGGCAGTGCCTCCGGTTTTTTTGTCATCCAGCATGTTTACCGGATGGTGGCGTCACTCTTTATCCGCTCTGGATTAACAATGTCCGTCAGGCATTGGTCAATTACACAATCTCGGTTGCGTACTGCCACAGTGATTTCAGCAACCCCAGCTTTGTTTTATCTTCCGCATACTGCTGAGAAAGCATCTGCAATTCATTGGCATACTGTTGTAAAAACTCCGGCGTCAGCACCTGACGGCGATGCTCCAGCCAGCGCTGCTGCTCTGCGTCATCCAGCGTACCGGGAAAATTGCGTGCGCGGTAATTAAACAGCAGCTTCTCAATGCGCTTATCGACAAAAGTAATATCCAGCGCGGGCAGGTTACGCGGCTCGGTTTCGAGTACGATTTTCATGGCTGCGCGATCGGCATCGCTGAAAAAACCATCATAAAGCTGGGCATCAACGTTATCCGAGGCGGCAAAAGGTTCGGCTTCGGCAAAAATCGCCACCACTTTGTCGCGGACCTGCGGGTTTTCACGCAACACTTTCAGGTTATCCAGGCAATGCTGGCGGTTAATTCCCAGTCGGTCGGCATCCTCCGGGCGCAAGGTATTCGCCTGCGCCAGTACCGGACATTTATTGATATGCACCAGCTTTACCGGCACTGCGACGTGATCGCCAAGATCGGCTTTGGCCGTATAAAGCCGCTCGCGAAGGGTGTCGCTGTCCAGCTCAAGAAGAGGAGAAATATCGCCTGCTAAATCGACCATGATCACCGCGTTACGGTTTTCAGGATGCCACGCCAGCGGCGCGACCCAGCTTGTATTACCGCGCCACGCGCCAAACATGCCGGAGACATGCACCAGCGGCTTCATTTGCGGAACGTCAATCAGCGCCGCCAGTTTATGTTTACTGCGGTGGCTATAAAGATAATCAAACAGCCGCGGCTGGCGTGTTTTCACCAGTTGCGCCATCGCAATAGTGGCGTAGACATCCGCCATTGCATCATGCGCGTTGCTGTGTTCGATCCCGTTCGCCTGGGTTAAATGTTCCAGACGAAAGCTGGGCAGGCCGTCGTCGTTTTCCGGCCAGTTAATTCCCTCCGGGCGCAGCGCATAACAGGCGCGCATGACATCCAATAGATCCCAACGTGAATTATCATGCTGCCAGCTCCAGGCGTAGGGATCGTAAAAGTTGCGATAAAAAATATTGCGCGTGACTTCATCATCAAAACGTACATTGTTGTAGCCCACAACGCAGGTTTTAGGAACGGTAAACAGCGCATGAATGCGTCTGGCGAAAGCGGCTTCGTTTTCTCCTTTCTCACGCGCTTCCTGCGGCGTGATGCCGGTAATCAGCACCGCGCCGGGCTGCGGTAGATAATCATCGGCGGGTTTGCAGTAAAACACCTCCGGCTCGCCAATAACGTTGAAGTCGTTATCCGTACGGAGCGCGGCGAATTGCGCAGGTCTGTCGAGGGCCGGATGCGTACCGAAGGTTTCGTAATCGTGGAAGAGGAATGTGCTCTGTATGCTGTCGTTTTTAACTGTCACTTGATGTACACGCCTGATGTTATCTGTATATGAAATATTTTATTCTTTTATTTTGTCGTTGATTGATTGTATTTGTACACCAATTGATATCGTTGCTAATGTTCGTACATGCGATGGTGAGTACAAAATACTAAAATGATCATCAGCGACACTAAGCTACGCTCCCTCTATGGTAAACCATATTCCGGTCCATCTGAAATTACTGATTCTGATTTAGTACTGTATGGAATTTAGGCCAGGGTCAATCTGGCCGGGAGCTCAAAAAATGCATGGACTAAAACGGGTCTATTTACAAAGGGACACAACGCTGTGTCCCTTAATTCCATGCGGGTTGAGGCTGGACTACGCCCAGGCCAGTGGCAGGATGGATGACAGAACACTCGGGAAATATTTTCTGGCATGACGTTGCATACTATCCGCCACAACGCTGGTACAGGTAAAGGCGCCATGGAGGCCGTGAAAACGGTCGGACCACTCGGTAAACTGTTCGCTGGATGGGAATATCGCCGGAGACAGCTCCCAGGCTTTTTGCATCAGCGCCTCCGCATAGCCTCTCAGGGCCGGCGGAGAGTCATGCTCAGTGCCGAAAATGGCGCTGGAGGAATAGCGTGCGAATGCGGTACTGAGACAGAACAGGATTTCCGCCTGCTTCTGTGGGGTGGCGTCCGTCAGGTGATAAGCACTGAGGATGTGCTGGTAGTGTGCCGGGCTGAGTTTGCCTTCAGGAAGCAAGGGGTCAAAAATGGTGGCCAGACGCGACACTGAGGCATCATCAATCAACTTCACGGTGGAATGTTTCTGGTTCGTGGCGGCAATAAACTGCTGGTTCAGCTCCCCGTGCTCTTCAGTGCTGAGGATGATATCAATCAGCTCCCCAAAGCGTCGCTGCGTGGCCTGCTGATTAAATGCGGCGAGAAACACCGGAAAGTCATGACGGAATAACTCTACCGGAGAGATTTGCGCGGTGGAAACGTTCTCTCCGGCTCGCAGCAGGTAAAAGTTGTCCCATGCAGTGTCAGGAGTAGGGTTTAGCATTGTTAACAGCGTGTCAGTGGAGAGCATCATCGCCGTGTCTGAATCCTGGGAGGAAAGCAGCAGGAAATTATCTGCAGCGCGGGTTGTCCAGTCCGGGCTGCCGTCATAATTGCCGAAGAGCCCATTATGGATGTGGGGAGACACCGCCGGGTGAGCAAGATACTGTTCATAAAGCGCTGCAGCTTTCTGGCGGGTGCCATCAGTGCAGTCCACGCCTGTCATACAGTGTAAAATCACCTGATTAAAGAGTCCGCTGTGAGTAGTCATGGCGGCGCTGTTCCTGTCAAACGAATCCAGCAACACAGGCAGTATGCGCTGCTGATAATATGTGTCAGGAGCCGGCAGGGGAACGTCATTATAGGTCTGGCACTGGTGGGCAAAAAAACGTTCCTGAACAGGCCCGAGCCACTCGCTGATAAGCGCACTTTGCGTATAGGGGGGGTGGGCCAGTACGCTTACCAGCGAACTTTCAACTGGCCGGATACATGCCTCTGTTAAGCGGCCACCCCGCAATGACTTCACCAGGTCTTCCATTGCCCGGACTTTTTCCTGACTGTATTTATCGGGCAGGCTGTCAATGGTCATCAGAATACTTTTACCATTATTGTGCTCATGATTTAAAAATCCATCCACAGCGTTCTCACTCCAAAGGAGTGGCATTTGCAGCCAGATATCACCTAGACGAATAAAATTTCCGCCCCCTGACACTGACGGAGGTGATGAATTATCCGGTTCATTTAAAATAACGCCAGAGAGGTTGGCTTTGTGACGTATAAACGTATTTTTTAATGTTGTATTAATAAAAGAGGGCTGTTGTCGTGTAGTAATTGAATACTGTAAAGTCAGTTCATTCATGTCTGAATTACTAAATTTTGTATTACTGCAGACTACATCACTCAGTGTCGAATAAGTGAATCGGCATTCGTCAAAATGTAAATGAGATATATCAGAATAAGTAAATTTTGAATTTGAAAAGTTGAACCCCTTAATAATATCGCCGTCTCGCTCCATGAAGCTGGTGGGCAATATTTTGCTGAATGTAATATTACGGAAATCTGCGTTTGAAAAATCGCGATCTGCGGCCGTAAGGGTTTCTCCGGCTTTCTGTCGTAAAAGTGCATCCGTGAGTTTCTTAGCCCATTCGGCAGGTGATGACGGGGAAGACGTAGCCTGAAGTGAGAGGGAGGGTGATACTGGTGGTGTTCTACCTTCAGAAACCGTGGGCCTGTTATTGGCTGATACAGAGACTCCACCGGGGAGCGGGGCCGCACCTGTCACTCTGTAATTATAATCACATGTTTGATTTGCAATATGCTTACGCATGAATGCTGCATTCATTTTTGAGACATCTTCTGCTGAAATATTTTTCTTACCTGCATTATTTGTATCTTTAATATTTTTAACAGTAATCAATGTTTTGTTTAAGGTGTTTTTATCTTTCGGCTGAAAGAAGTCTTTTATTTTTTGTGGTAACGCGAACTCAATCGATGAGCTCTTTCCTGTTTTAAGTTTTTCATTTAAAGAAGCATGCGTGTTTTTAACACTGGTTATTTTTGAGGCGAACCCGTTTTTCGTATGTTCACGAATAGAGGTAATTAATTTTTTAACCTGGTTAGGAATAGTAGAAAAATTAATTGCGCCTGATGATATCTTCATTAGAATTCCTTATCAACATCATTATGGAAAAACGGTCTGGATTTTTAACGCCTTAAAAGTAAGCTTCATATGTCGGTATGGCGATGGAGATCACAATTCACCATGTTATCTGGCAGGTTTCTTTCAGAAAGTGTCCATCCTGTCATCATGTCACCGTATTGTGGGACGCTGACGTATCTGCGGAAAAATCAAGGCATAAGGGAGCGGGTCGGGTAACGAAGCCCGTGTGCACGCAAAAGTAAACCCGCTTCGATGCTCAACCAGCGTTTTTCACCGGCATTCGGGATATCGTCGGCGGACATTCCGGCGCGTATGAGAAAGAACTGCGTAAAGCGCGTGAAATCGCTTTTCAGGAAATAATCGTTTTCTTTTAAATATTATTACGTGTTATTGGAATTGTATCATTTTTATAATTAACAGCGGGTTGTTTGGTAATTCTGCTGATTATTCAATGACAGTCCATGTGCGTGTTCAGGAAATGTAAAATATTTATAAAATAAAAGGTTTTATCGTGTTGGCGTGTTCATTTTAACAACTATTTCAAATTGTGATTGAAGCCGACATTTCATAATACAAATTAAATATAATCTTCAGCTATATCTAATAACAGGAGGTTATATGAGCATTAGTCGTCGTTCTTTTTTGCAGGGGGTGGGCATCGGCTGCTCTGCCTGCGCGCTGGGCGCTTTTCCGCCCGGGGCGCTGGCGCGCAACCCGATTGCCGGCATTAACGGTAAAACCACGCTAACGCCAAGCTTGTGCGAAATGTGTTCCTTTCGTTGCCCTATTCAGGCGCAGGTAGTCAATAACAAGACCGTTTTTATCCAGGGCAATCCTTCTGCGCCGCAGCAGGGGACGCGCATATGCGCCAGGGGCGGGAGCGGCGTCAGCCTGGTCAATGACCCGCAACGGATTGTAAAACCTATGAAACGCACCGGGCCACGCGGTGACGGTGAATGGCAGGTGATTAGCTGGCAGCAGGCTTACCAGGAAATCGCGGCGAAAATGAATGCCATCAAAGCGCAGCATGGCCCCGAGAGCGTGGCTTTCTCTTCCAAATCGGGCTCGCTCTCCAGCCATCTTTTCCATCTGGCTACGGCCTTTGGTTCGCCTAATACCTTTACGCACGCCTCAACATGCCCTGCCGGGAAAGCCATTGCGGCAAAAGTGATGATGGGCGGCGATCTGGCGATGGATATCGCTAACACGCGCTATCTGGTTTCGTTTGGCCACAATTTGTATGAAGGGATTGAAGTTGCCGATACCCATGAGTTAATGACCGCGCAGGAGAAGGGGGCCAAAATGGTGAGCTTCGATCCGCGTCTGTCGATATTTTCCAGCAAGGCGGATGAGTGGCACGCTATTCGTCCCGGGGGGGATTTAGCGGTTCTGCTGGCGATGTGCCACGTCATGATTGATGAACAACTCTACGATGCGTCTTTTGTTGAGCGTTATACCAGCGGATTTGAACAGTTAGCACAGGCGGTAAAAGAGACGACGCCGGAATGGGCCGCCGCGCAGGCCGATGTCCCAGCCGACGTTATTGTCCGGGTGACACGCGAACTGGCCGCCTGCGCGCCTCACGCTATTGTCAGTCCTGGTCATCGCGCGACGTTCTCGCAGGAAGAGATCGATATGCGGCGTATGATTTTTACGCTTAATGTGCTGCTCGGTAATATTGAGCGCGAAGGCGGGCTATATCAGAAAAAAAACGCGTCTGTTTACAATAAACTGGCCGGAGAAAAGGTCGCGCCAACGCTGGCGAAACTCAACATTAAAAATATGCCGAAACCGACGGCGCAACGCATCGATTTGGTCGCACCGCAGTTTAAATATATCGCCGCTGGCGGCGGCGTGGTGCAAAGCATTATTGACGCGGTGTTAACCCAGAAGCCTTACCCGATAAAGGCGTGGATTATGTCGCGGCATAATCCTTTCCAGACCGTCACCTGTCGTTCGGACCTGGTAAAAACCGTTGAGCAACTGGATCTGGTGGTCAGTTGCGATGTCTATTTGAGCGAGAGCGCGGCGTATGCCGACTATCTGCTGCCGGAATGCACCTATCTCGAACGGGACGAAGAGGTATCGGATATGTCGGGACTGCACCCGGCTTACGCTCTGCGCCAACAGGTCGTAGAGCCGATTGGCGAGGCGCGTCCGAGTTGGCAAATCTGGAAAGAACTTGGCGAGCAGTTGGGATTAGGGCAGTACTATCCGTGGCAGGATATGCAGACGCGCCAACTCTATCAGTTGAACGGCGACCATGCCTTAGCGAAGGAACTGCGACAGAAAGGGTATCTCGAATGGGGCGTTCCGCTGCTATTACGCGAACCAGAATCCGTTCGCCAGTTTACGGCGCGTTACCCCGGCGCTATCGCGACGGACAGCGACAACACCTATGGCGAACAGCTTCGCTTCAAATCGCCCTCCGGCAAAATCGAACTTTATTCCGCAACCCTGGAGGAATTGCTCCCAGGCTACGGCGTTCCGCGCGTTCGTGACTTTGCGCTTAAAAAAGAGAATGAGCTTTACTTCATTCAGGGCAAGGTGGCCGTGCATACCAATGGCGCGACGCAGTACGTACCTTTACTCAGCGAGCTAATGTGGGATAACGCGGTCTGGGTCCATCCGCAAACGGCGCAAGAAAAAGGCATTAAGACCGGCGATGAGATCTGGCTGGAAAATGCTACGGGTAAAGAGAAAGGTAAGGCGCTGGTGACGCCCGGAATCCGCCCGGACACGCTTTTTGTCTATATGGGATTTGGCGCTAAAGCTGGGGCCAAAACGGCGGCGACGACACACGGTATCCACTGCGGAAATTTACTGCCGCACGTGACGAGTCCGGTATCCGGTACGGTAGTGCATACCGCAGGCGTGACACTGAGCCGGGCATGAGGGAGGAGGGAACCATGAATCATTTAACGAATCAGTACGTCATGCTGCATGATGAAAAACGTTGTATCGGCTGCCAGGCGTGTACCGTTGCCTGCAAAGTGCTTAATGACGTACCGGAGGGATTTAGCCGCGTACAGGTACAAATTCGCGCCCCTGAACAGGCATCCAACGCACTAACCCATTTTCAATTTGTCCGCGTCTCCTGTCAGCACTGTGAAAATGCGCCATGTGTCAGCGTTTGTCCTACCGGAGCGTCATATCGTGATGAAAACGGGATCGTGCAGGTGGATAAATCGCGCTGTATTGGCTGCGATTATTGTGTTGCCGCGTGTCCTTTCCATGTGCGCTATTTGAATCCGCAAACCGGTGTCGCCGACAAGTGTAACTTCTGTGCCGACACGCGGTTGGCGGCTGGCCAGTCTCCGGCGTGCGTATCCGTTTGCCCAACGGACGCGCTGAAATTCGGCAGACTGGATGAGAGCGAGATCCAGCGCTGGGTCGGTCAGAAAGAGGTCTATCGCCAGCAGGAAGCGCGTAGCGGCGCGGTCAGTCTGTACCGTCGTAAAGAAGTCCATCAGGAGGGTAAAGCATGAATACTATCTGGGGAGCGGAACTACATTATGCGCCAGATTATTGGCCGCTGTGGTTAATTTACGCAGGCGTCGTGGTGCTGCTCATGCTTGTTGGGCTGGTTATCCATGCGTTATTGCGCCGGATGCTGGCGCCAAAAACGGCGGGCGGCGAAGAGCATCGTGACTATCTCTACTCGCTGGCGATTCGCCGTTGGCATTGGGGAAATGCGTTACTGTTTGTTTTATTACTGTTAAGCGGTTTATTTGGTCATTTTTCTCTCGGCCCTGTAGCGCTAATGGTACAAGTGCATACCTGGTGTGGTTTTGCCCTACTGGCTTTCTGGGTCGGGTTTGTGCTGATCAACCTCACCACAGGTAACGGGCGTCACTATCGGGTAAATTTTTCCGGACTGGTAACGCGCTGCATACGCCAGACGCGTTTTTACCTTTTTGGCATTATGAAAGGGGAAGCGCATCCGTTCGCGGCAACAGAGCAGAATAAGTTCAATCCACTGCAACAACTGGCATATCTGGCGATTATGTACGCGCTGGTACCGCTGTTAATCATCACCGGTTTGCTGTGTCTCTATCCGCAGGTTGCGGGTCTGGGCCCTGTGATGCTGGTGCTGCATATGGCGCTTGCTATCATCGGCTTACTGTTTATTTGCGCGCATCTCTATCTGTGTACTCTTGGCGACACGCCGGGACAAATTTTCCGTAGCATGGTTGACGGCTATCATCGTCATCGTACCGCGCCGCGCGGGGATAAGTCCGCCGTCTGAGCGTATCCATAAAATAATATCAGCAAGAAAATGTGCCTTGTGTCACATTTTCTTGCAATTTATCCATGTTTGTTTAACTGAACTTCCGTAAAAAGAACGGCAAATAGAGACCATCCTGAGGACATGCTGTTGAAACGCCGTTTGTTTATTGCCGCTTCTTTATTCGCGATGCACCTTTCTCCTGCGCTTGCGGCCGATGCCGTAAGTTTTGCTCCCCAACCGCCAGCCATTGATGCAGGCGCCTGGGTGTTGATGGATTACACTACGGGACAGGTTCTTACCGCCGGTAATGAACACCAGCAACGTAATCCTGCCAGCCTTACCAAGCTAATGACGGGCTACGTCGTCGATCGCGCCATCGATAGTCATCGTATCAGCCCTGACGATATCGTCACCGTTGGGCGCGACGCCTGGGCGAAGGATAATCCGGTGTTTGTCGGCTCCTCGTTGATGTTTTTAAAAGAAGGGGATCGCGTGTCGGTGCGTGATTTAAGCCGTGGCTTAATTGTGGATTCCGGTAACGATGCTTGTGTGGCGCTGGCGGATTATATCGCGGGCGGGCAGCCGCAGTTTGTGGCGATGATGAACAGCTATGTGAAAAAACTCAATTTGCAGGATACCCATTTTGAAACCGTCCACGGTCTGGATGCGCCGGGACAACATAGCTCCGCGTATGACCTGGCTGTACTCTCCCGGGCGATTATTCACGGCGAACCTGAATTTTATCACATGTACAGCGAGAAAAGCCTGACCTGGAACGGCATCACGCAGCAGAACCGCAACGGCTTGTTATGGGATAAGACCATGCATATTGATGGGCTTAAAACCGGACACACATCGGGGGCGGGATTTAATCTTATCGCATCGGCGGTGGACGGGCAGCGTCGACTTATCGCTGTTGTGATGGGAGCGAAAAGTTCGAAAGGCCGTGAAGAACAGGCGCGAAAACTGTTGCAGTGGGGCCTGCAAAACTTTGCGACGGTGCAGATTTTGCACAGCGGTAAAAAAGTGGGCAGCGAGCGAATCTGGTATGGAGACAAAGAAAAGATTGCGCTGGGTACGGAACAGGATTTCTGGATGGCGCTGCCTAAAGCGGAAATTCCGCATATCAAAGCAAAATATGTGCTGGATAGAAAAGAGCTGGAGGCGCCAATCGCCGCTCATCAACAGGTAGGTGAAATAGAGCTCTACGATCGGGATAAACTGATCGCTCAGTGGCCGCTGGTCACTCTGGAATCGGTGGGTAAAGGCGGTATGTTCTCTCGTCTGAGCGACTATTTTCAGCATAAAGCGTAAGCCGTTGTCACATACCGTTCACCGTCATCTGAGGTGTCAAAAGGGCAGGATTGCGAGGTTGCTCACAAAATGATCACGCTGTCCTTGTGACCGTAAAATGCTGTAATTATACTGTACATTCATACAGTATGGTAAAGTGACGGAGGCAGCATGGATTACGAAATCAGGCAGGAACAAAAACGCAAGATAGCCGGTTTCCACATGGTCGGTCCATGGGAACACACCGTGAAGCAGGGTTTTGAACAACTGATGACGTGGGTGGATCGACAGCGGATCGTGCCAGTTGAATGGATTGCCGTCTATTACGACAATCCAGATGTCGTACCTGCAGAAAAACTCCGCTGCGATACCGTGGTGTCCGTGGCAGAGAATTTCATCCTGCCGGACAATAGTGAAGGCGTAATCGTGACCGCCATTGAAGGCGGCGAATATGCCACTGCTGTCGCGCGAGTGGAAGACCGTGACTTTGCGAAGCCGTGGGAACGGTTTTTTGACGTCCTGGAGCAGGATAGCGCTTATCAGATAGCCTCTGCGCCCTGTTTTGAAACCTATCTGAATAACGGTATGGAAGATGGATACTGGGATATTGAAATGTATATTCCGGTACAGCGGAAGTGATCGACTGGTTTCCTGGCTGAAAAGAGCGGACGGATAATGTGTTCCGTCCGCCAGTGCGCTATTTTTGCTATAAAGCAGGTACAATGCATTTTTTGCTATTCCCGTAAGGAGCGCAAGCGTGCGTGCCGATAAGTCATTAAGCCCTTTTGAAATACGGTTGTACCGTCATTATCGCATCGTGCATGGCATACGTATCGCCCTGGCGTTCATTCTTACCTTTCTGCTGGTTCGTCTGTTTTCTATTCCCGAGGGCACATGGCCGCTAATCACGTTAGTGGTGATTATGGGGCCCATCTCATTCTGGGGAAATGTAGTGCCTCGTGCTTTTGAGCGCATAGGCGGTACGATTTTGGGCGCGGCGTTAGGGCTGGTGGCGCTACGCCTGGAGCTCTTTTCCTTACCGCTGATGCTGGTGTGGTGTGCGATAGCGATGTTTTTGTGCGGCTGGCTGGCATTAGGGAAAAAACCGTATCAGGCGCTACTGATAGGCATAACGCTCGCCGTTGTTGTCGGCGCTCCTGCTGGTGATATGAATACGGCATTATGGCGTGGCGGGGATGTGATTTTGGGGTCGCTACTGGCAATGTTGTTTACCGGCATCTGGCCCCAGCGCGCCTTTTTGCACTGGCGCATCCAACTGGCGCATTGCGTCACGGCGTATAATCGGGTGTATCAGGCAGCGCTGTCGCCGAATTTGCTGGAGCGCCCCCGGTTGGATAAACATTTGCAACGATTGCTGAACGATGTCGTCAAAATGCGCGGGCTGATAACGCCCGCCAGTAAAGAAACCCGGATACAAAAATCTATTTTCGAGGCCATTCAGACCATCAACCGCAATCTGGTTTGTATGCTTGAATTACAAATCAATGCCCACTGGGCGACGCGCGCCAGCCATTTTGTGATGCTTAACGCGCACACATTGCGTGAAACCCAGCAGATGACGCAGCAAACCTTGCTAACGATCGCCCACGCGTTGTATGAAGGCAACCCGCAGCCGGTACTGGCAAATACCGGTAAACTGAATGATATTGCTGCCGAGTTGCGGCAGCTAATGAACGAGCAGCAGGGCGACGCGGTGGCTGAAACCCCCATCCACGGCTATGTTTGGCTAAGTATGGAAACGGCCCGACAGTTGGAACTGCTTTCGCATTTGATCTGCCGGGCTTTGCGCAAATAAAAAGCAGATGGGGCGAATGAATTTGTTGCTGCTTCGATTCAGCAAAGATTAAGAGTATGATACTAATATAAGGATAAAATGAGTGCTACTGGCAACGATTTTATCTCCGAACCTTCAGGTTTCCCCAGACGGCGACGTAACGGTGTTTCCTCTGGCGGCTTGAAGTATGACGGGGATAAACGTAATGTTTATCCACTAGCAGTTGCTTAACGAATCCGAATCTCACATTATCAGGGGTGTAAAAATGGAAACAACCAAGCCTTCTTTCCAGGACGTGCTGGAGTTTGTTCGTCTGTTCCGTCGCAAAAATAAACTGCAACGTGAAATTCAGGACATTGAGAAGAAGATCCGTGACAACCAGAAGCGTGTGCTGCTGCTGGACAACCTGAGCGACTACATCAAGCCAGGTATGAGCGTTGAGGCGATTCAGGGTATCATCGCCAGTATGAAAAGCGACTATGAAGATCGCGTTGATGACTACATCATTAAAAATGCCGAAATATCCAAAGAGCGTCGCGACATTTCCAAAAAGCTGAAAGCGATGGGCGAAATGAAACACGCCGATGTAAAAGCCGAATAATGCGCTACGGCAGTGGGAGCGTATATCAGGCTCTCACTGCAGTTTGACCCCGCCTGTGACCATCTTGAGTAAATGTTGTTTTGGCCAGTGTCGGGTAAGTTTTTTCTCTGCCAGCTTACCTTTCAGGCGCGCAATATCATGACGTTTCCGGTCCAGCATCAGACCCACCACGCTACCGCTATGCGCCACGTTCAATCCGTATAAATCACACTCTTCGACCAGCGACAGCAGGGCGGTAAAGCCCGGCTTAGGTAACAGCGTCTGGCTGGCGATAGCGCTAAGCGTAGCCGCCTCACCCAGTCGGAGCGGATTTTGTGTTATACAGGCTTCCTGCACCAGATTCCAGGCCTGCTGCAAGGTTGCTGAACTTGCTATTAATTTCTGCTGGCGAGGGAGACGGTGGTAATCTTGCGTGCGCAGTGTGACCGGGCTTTCCAGTACCAGCAAATCGATTGGCGGCGGTGGCTCGCAGGCGATTTGCGTGGCCGCATTATTATGATCAAACAGCGTTAAATGATGAAAAACGGTGCTATCAGTGGGTTCGATTGAGACGCAAAGCTGTGCAAGGGTAGTTTCATCCAGCGAATGGCCAAGATGATGCGCCGTTGCCACTGCCGTAGCGGCAATATCTGCGGTGCTGCTGGCCATGCCTTTGGCAACGGGAATTGACGAACGTACATCGACGCGAATCTCGTTACTCCAGTGCGCAGGATACTGCCAGTGCGCCAGAACGCGCTCCACCATCGCCCGCGACAATGGGCGCTCGTTGACCAACGGCGGCGCAGCCGTGACTGCTACGGTGCTGTACCAGTCAACGGGGCAGGAGACCAGTTTCTCACTGCCCAGAATCCATCCCTGGATAAGTTCCCCGCATGAGGCGGGGCATTGCGCAACAGCCACGTTATCACCTTTCAGGTACGAATAGTGTGCGCGCATAGTGTCATGGTAAAAGCGTTATTACCATGACTTGCCGCAATGCGTCGTATAACCCTCTCAGGCTGGTACACAAAGCCCTTCCGTGGCCGGTAGCGCAATGCGCATAACGTCTTGTGCGATCATTAACTCTTCGTTGGTGTTGATGACGGCGACTTTCACCAGGGCGTTCTCCGTCTGGATAAATGTCGCATTACGCTGATTTTTCTCTTCATCAACGGCTAAGCCTAAAAATTGCAAATTATGGCAAACCGCCGATCTGGCGCGCGCTGAGTTCTCGCCAATTCCCCCAGTGAATACCAGCGCATCCAGTCCTCCCATTTGCATAATATAGCTGCCAATGGTGGCGCGAATGCGTTCGGCAAACAGAGTGAGAGCGAGTTTAGCCTGCCGGTTACCGGTATTGGCTGCCTGTTCGACATCGCGGTAATCAGACGACACGCCAGAAACGCCCAGCAAGCCTGACTCATTATTTAATAACTGATTCAACTGTTGCGGCGTTTTGCTTTCGCGCTGGGCTATCCACGGCAGAATAGAGGGATCAATATCTCCGCTACGGGTGCCCATCATCACGCCTG
Organism: Salmonella sp. NW722; assembly: GCF_051702785.1. NCBI lineage: Bacteria > Pseudomonadati > Pseudomonadota > Gammaproteobacteria > Enterobacterales > Enterobacteriaceae > Salmonella > Salmonella sp. NW722. The sequence continues at coordinate 293,550 of NZ_JAMMIN010000005.1, read as the reverse complement.
ACTGCGGCGTAAAGCCCATCGACGTATTGACCGAACGCCCGTTCTTGATGGCGCAGATGCTGCTACCATTTCCAAGATGACAACAAATCACCCGTAATGCGCTGAGTGGTACGCCCAGCTTTTCCGCCAGAACGCCGCTGACATACTTATGGCTGGTGCCATGAAAGCCATAACGGCGAATCCCCAGTTCCGCGTAATAATGCCAGGGAAGCGGGTAAATATAGGCGGGTTCATCCAGCGTCTGGTGAAATGCCGTATCAAACACGGCTACGGAAGGGGCATCAGGCAACAGTTGACGAAAAACGTGAATACCCAACGCGTTTACCGGGTTGTGAAGCGGGGCCAGTTCGGCAAGACGTTCGATTTGCGCTAACGTTTCATCCGTGACCAGCGTCGAGTCTTTAAAAAACTCACCGCCGTGCGCCACACGATGGCCCACCCCGTCAATGTCCCGCAGACTGTTAATGATTTGATAACCCAGCAGCTTTTCCAGAAGCAGCGTTACCGCATCGCGATGATCGGCAACGGGGACGGTTTCCTGCCATTTTTGGCTGTGCGTCTTAATTGTCACCTGCGCATCCGCCATTCCAATACGCTCAATCAGCCCCTGGCAGAGCATGTCGCCCTGCGGCATCTCCAGCAGCTGGAACTTTAACGATGAGCTACCGGCGTTAATGGCCATTATTTTGTAAGACATAAAGGTTCCTTCGAATTCAGAAAATCCAGCACGGCGTCGAGACCCGAGTTATTCAGCGCGCTGGTAATAAAAATCTGCCGGGCGCCAGCCTGCGTAAGCCATTCCGCAACCAGCGAAATACGCTGCGGCTCGGCGAGATCGGCCTTGGTGACCAGGCCAATCGTCGGGCGGTTCATCGGGGCGGTAAACCCCGGAGAAAAGGGCGACCACTGGGCGTCGGCATTTAACACCAGGGCGATAACGTCGGCCTCGCAGGCGCTGGTTAGCAGGGCGCTATACAGGCAGCGGTTCTCCAGGTACTCGCCCGGCGTGTCGATGGCCATCGGCGACCATTCAATGGCCTGGGTTTTCTTATAATGGAGCGCTTCGCCGCGCAGGCTTTGGGTTAGCGAGGTTTTCCCGCACTGGCTGGGGCCGATAAACATCAAACGCTTCATGACGTTACGTCCGGGTGATCGAACAGGTGGTGAACTGCATCATTTCGCCCAGCGTGCGCGTTACCTGCTTGAGGGCATATTCCACAGCAGAAACGTCGCCGGTCAGCACCACGGCACCGGTAAATCGGTCAAGAAAACCAATTTCCACCGCGCCGGATTTGGTGGCGATATCGCAGGCGATAATCGACGCTTCGCTCGGCGTGATGGTAAGGATGCCAATGGCGGACACTGCATCCGGCAGGCCCAGCTTCTTAAAGAGATCTTTCCCTGGATTAGCAATCAGGTGCGCGAGAGTGACCTGTTTCCCCGGCACGTATTCCTGAATCATGCGATCCGTTGTCGGTTGTCTTTCCATTATCCCTCCACCATCTGTCGCCACATGGCTTCATGCGGGCGCGGGATCACCGAGCGGTAAACCAGCAACCCTTTCTCGCCCGCGCTTTCGCTGGCAACCGTCACGGCGTTATTGACGTCAGAAACGTCGCCCGCCACCACCATGTAGCATTTACCGCCGATACCGAAGGCCATATGCACCCGCACCAGGGTGACGTTTGAGCCTTTCACCGCCCGGTCTGCGGCGCTAATGCAGGCCGCCACGCTCCAGGTTTCGACGATGCCGACCGCCTGACGCTTATCGACGCTGTTCAGGCCGCTGATGGCCGGAAGTACGCTGGGATGAATATTTGCCAGCACCAGGCTGTCGACGAGCATCTCGCCGGCCTGCGACGTACCGGTTTCAATGGCCTGCTGGATAGCGCCGATATCGCCGCCCAGCATCAGTAAAAACTTACCTGGGCAGATGGTCTTGCTGACCAGTAGATCGACGTTGGCGCTTTTCAGCATGGCATCACCAAGCTCCATGCCTTTGGCGATGCTGGTGAGTTCTAAAATTCCTATAGCCTGAGACATGGTTAACCTCTTACAACCGTGATGGCCTGTTCGCTGATGGCCGATACAACGCCGTCGATGCTGGCGTGAATGGGTGCGCCGAGCGCGCCAGGCGGGACATCGGCAACGCATTGCCCGCGCGTCACGCGCTCGCCGACGGCAACAGTCGGTACTGCGCTGGCACCAATATGCTGGCGCAGCTGCAAAGTGACTTTTTCTACTGACGGCTCTTCTTCAACCAGCGGCGCTTCCTGGTACCAGGGGCTTAGTCCCAGTTTGGCGATCAGCCGCTTCACCGGCACCAGGCGATATTTCGCCATTTCGTCGGCCGGGTTCAGCGGCCCTACGTAGCGCTGGTTTTGCGCCCGCAGCTCGCGTTTTAACATGCGGTTGATGCGCATCGGCGAGATCCCCACCGGGCAGGCCACGCTTTCACAAACGTTGCATTCCGAGCAGGTAAGGGCGCTCAGCAGCAGCTGCGGCGTGGCCGCCTGGTGAAAGTTCACCGCCCGCACCAGCAGGTGCGGAGAGAGTTCGTGGCCGATCAGATGCCGTGGGCAGAGATCGGTACACAGTCGGCACTGTTCGCAGACGGTGCGCGCGACGGAAAGCACCGTGCGCTCGTCCTGCATTCTCCGCTGGATAAGCAGATGGCTTTTGGGGAGCACCAGCAGGCCGCCGGTAGTTTTCGTCACCGGGTTATCAAGAGAGGTAATCAGGCCACCCATCATCGGGCCGCCGTTAATAAAACCAGGGTCGTCGACCGTTGCGCCGCCCGCCAGCGCCAGCACTTCATGCAGTGACATGCCGATAGGAACGGTAACGGTCAACGGTCTGGCGACCGCGCCGTTCACGGTCAACGTGCGACGAGTGACCGGAAACTGCTGCTCGACCGCCCGGGCAATATTCAGCACCGTTTGCACGTTATTGACGACCACGCCGACGCTGGCCGGTAGCGCAGCCGGGGCGACCCGGCGGCCGGTTGCCATCCAGATAGTCAGCACCTCATCGCCCGCGGGATATACATCCGGCAGGATATGCAGGCGGATACCGTCTGGCAGCTGCGGGGTGAGGGCGTCGATGGCCCGGCGATATTTTTCTTTCAGGGCTATCACCCCTTCGCGCGCGCCGGTTGCCGTCATCGCGTACTGCACGCCGCGAACAAGACGCGCGGCCTGCTGCCACATCAGTTGCTGGTCAACTTTGAGCATCGGTTCACACTCGGCGGCGTTCACCAGAAAAATCTCTACCTGCGCCTGTAGTTTGACGTGAGCGGGAAAACCTGCGCCGCCCGCGCCGACAACGCCCGCTGCGCGAACGCGCTCGCGAATTTCATCAGCGCTATAAGACATTTCAACGACGTTGACGGTGGTACTCATAGCAGTTCCTCCAGCAGTTCCCGAATGGCTTCGGCATTGGCCGGGCGCGGGTTAGTGCGCAGCGTAACGTCAGCCAGCGCAGCCTGCACCATCGCCGGAATGCGTGCGGAAAAGTCGGATCTTCCTTCTTTAAGCGCAACGGCCAGTGAGGGAAGGGCACAGCGTTGCTTAAGCAGTTCGATTTGCTGAATCAGCGCATTGATCGCCGCAACGTCATTGGCTTCTGCCGGGCAAAAGCCGCAGGCTTTGGCCATCCGCGCGTAGCGTTTGGCGGCGCGCGGGTCACCCGCGTTAAAGCGGATCACCGTCGTGAGCAGCAGCGCATTGGCCAGCCCGTGCGGCAGATGGAACTGTCCGCCGAGCTGGTGAGCTATCGCGTGGTTAAGACCCAGTCCCGCCTGGCTGAAGGCCATCCCGGCGAGCGTTGAGGCATTGTGCATTTTCCCGCGCGTCGCTACGCAGTCGCCTTTTTCCACCGCCGTGGGCAGATACTGGAACACCAGTTTGGCGGCTTTTTCCGCCAGTGCGTCGGTAAAGTCGCTGGCGTGCGGTGACACCCAGGCCTCCAGGGCGTGGGTCAGCACGTCCATACCGGTGTTGGCGGTAATCTGCGGCGGTACGCTGACCACCAATTCCGGGTCAAGGATCGCCATATCCGGATACAGCGCATTGTTGAACAGCGGGTACTTGATGCCTTTATCCGGGTCGCTAATTACGCAGGCGCTGGTCACTTCCGAACCGGTGCCGCTGGTGGTCGGGATCGCCACGCAGGTTTCGATGTTGATCCCGCTCTGCTGGCTAAACCAGACAATCGCTTTCGCCGCGTCCATTGCCGAGCCGCCGCCAAAACCGATCACCACCTGCGGTTGCAGAGCCTGCATTTGCGCAATGCCCTGAACCACTGTGTGGATGGTGGGGTCCGGCGTTATCTCGCTAAAGACGCTGATGCGGTTATCTGCGGGCAGCGCGTTACGCAGGGTATCCAGCAGCGGAGAGCGAGCCAGAAAGCCATCGCAGATTATCCAGATGTGCTTATTGATAAAGCGCTTGAGCACCGCCAGGCTGCCCTGACCGCTGTACAACCGCGTTTGTAGTGAGAAGGTATTCATCGCGACCTCGGTTAGCGAATAGAAAAGCCGTTGGTCAGTACGCAGCGCCGGGAGCGGGCAAAAGTACGCGCTGACGTGGTCCCTTCACCGGTTGGCGTGGCAATAGTAAAGGTGGTAAAGCCTTCGCCGCCGACGCCGATCCCGGCATAAGAGGGGCCGTTTTTGACGAATATCGAGGTTTGCAGGGTGCGGGCCGCGAGGTTCAGGCGCGACACGTTCTGCGAGTGCATAATGGCGGTGTGATGCAGCCCCTCTTCAACCTTCAGGGCCAGCGCCAGCGCGCTATCGAAATCGCTGACTTTTACCACCGGCAGCATCGGCATCAACTGTTCGCTGGTGACCCACGGATCGTCAGCGTTAACCAGCGCAATCAGCAGACGCGGTGCTTTTGCAGGGACAGCGATCCCGGCGGCTTCCAGCATGGCCGATGGGCTCTTGCCGACCAGTTTTTTATTCGCCTGGCCTTCTGGCAGGCAGGCGGCGCGGACTTTGTCGGTATCGGCAGGGCTTAGCAGCAGCGCACCGAAGGTTTGCATTTGCTGCACCAGACGCTCGGCGACGCTCTCCACTACGATCAGGCTCTTCTCGGCAATGCAGGGCAGGTTGTAATCGAATGACGCGCCGTTAATGATATCTTCCGCCGCTTTCACCAGGTCTGCCGTTTCATCGACGATGCAGGGCGGGTTACCCGCGCCAGCGCCAATCACCTTCTTACCGCTCTTCATGCCCATTGCCACAATGCCCGGGCCACCGGTAATAGCCAGTACCGCGATTCGCGGGTGGGCCATCATCTGCTGGGTCGCTTCGAAGGTGGGTTCAGCCACGGTCACCACCAGATTGCGGATGCCGCAGCAGCGGAAGGCAATCTCTTCAATCAAGCTAATCAGCTTCAGAGAGACCTTTTTCGCCCCCGGATGCGGGCTAAAGTAGACGCTGTTGCCCGCCGCCAACATGCTGATGCTGTTATTGATGATGGTTTCCGTCGGGTTGGTGCTTGGGGCGACCGAACCGATGACGCCAAACGGCGAGTATTCAAAGAGCACCATGCCGCCGTCGCCGGTCAGCGCGGTGGTGGTGAGATCTTCTACGCCCGGCGTGTTGTCCAGCGCCGCCTTGTTTTTGAGGAATTTGTCTTCTTTGTTGCCCATCCCCGTTTCATTGGCGCTCTCTTCCGCCAGGGTCGCCAGCAACGGCGTCAGCTCCTGACGCATCGCGCTGATGATAGCGCTGCGGGTTTTCAGCGGACACTGCTGATAACGTAAGAACGCCTGATGCGCGGCATCGATGGCCTCGCTCACGGACTGGAAAATCCCTTTGCCCTGAGGCTGGGCCGGCGTTTGTGCCGACGTGATTAATTGCTCGCTAAGAATGGTGCGAATCAGGGTTTCGAGTTCAGAAGTATTCATTGATGAGTTCCCACGTTAATAGCCGCGATGGCGGTCTGTGCTATGTCCATGTCCTGCTCAACGCTGCCGCCGCTGATGCCAAGACCCCCAATTAATATGCCGTCGCGCCACAGGGCGTAACCGCCGCCAAAGGTGACCACTTTTCCCTGTAAATGACTTTCCAGACCGTAAAGCGCCGCGCCTGGCTGAACAACATCGCTCAGCTCATGGGTCGCCGTTTTCATTGCCACTGCGGTCCATGCCTTTTTCGGCGCCAGTTCGCTGCTGACCAGCAGGGCGTCCGGCATCCGCCAGGTCACAGTTTCCGTACCGTGCGCGTCAACGATGCTGACGACTACCGGAACCTGCAGTTGCTGCGCGCGTTCAACGGCGGCGCGGGTAAGCTGGTGCAGATCGTGGAATGAGAGGGCCACGGGCGTTGTCTCCTTGCTGCGGGTCGGCTGGCTGGCAGCCAGATAGCGCTTGCTAACTTCACGGATGATGTTGGCCTGGTGCGCATCGCTATCTTCCGCGCGGGCCAGGGCGTACAGGCAGTCCGATAAGCGGTTGATGTAGCGCATCAGCACCTGGCGTACGTTGACTTCCGTTGCCAGTTCAACCAGACGGCGTTCGGCGCGGCGCGCCAGCGTGCGGGCAAAATGTAAGCGGCTCGCGGCTTCGCAGCGTCCGGGTAAAATAAAGCTGTGCAGCGGTTCGACGCGGGCCATTGCCCGATCGATAGCGGCTTCCAGAGCCGAAATCTCTTCGCTGCTGATGTAGCGCTGTTTGGGCGACGGCTGCTCGCTGTCGCTGGCCAGCTCTGCGCTAAACCAAAAAAGTTGCTGCTGGATGGCCTCGAGTAAGGTGCGGTGATTTTCATCCGCAGCGGCGCAGGCGCACAGGCTCAGCGCGGCGTTCAGCTCATCCAGCGTGCCGTAGGCTTCAACCCGCGGGTGGGTTTTGCTCACCCGCTGGCCGGTAAACAGTGATGTGGTGCCAGCGTCACCTGTTCGGGTATAAATCGCCATAACCGCCCCTTAACGCGAAAGCGTATCTACAATGCCGACAACGGCGAGGTCGATGGCCTCATTTGGCCCGGAAAAAACGTGCCTGGCGCTGGAGCCGCCGCTGAGCAAAACCAGTTCGCCGACGCCCGCGCCGACGGAGTCCACGGCCACTTCATCGCCGGAGGTAGGCGAGGCGGGGAGTTCGCCATCGGCGCTGACCCGACGCACCAGCAGCAGCTTTTTCCCAATCAAAGAAGGTGATTTTTGCGTGGAGACAACCGCGCCCGTGACTCGTGCCAGATGCATGATTTACTCCTGCTTAATTAATTGAATATTCCGCGCATTGGCCGCGTCACGCGCCATGGCGGTCACGATGCATTTGCGGTGGACAACCACACGCCCCCGGCTTAGCAGCGCGACATCGCGATAGCTCAGCACCGAACCCGCATGCAGAACCAGCGGCAGTCCGTGCTCATCGGTGAATACCAGCGGCAGACGAGCCAGTTTTTTGACCGGGATAACCGGCAGCAGCTGGCTGTGCAGGCTGAGCTGTACGCGGATGCCAAACGCCAGAGCATCGTGAATTTTCCGTGCTGCGGCATCGTCGGTTTCCGCATCCGCAAGCTGACCCAGCAGCGGCAGGTCGACGAGCAGGATGCGCAGCGACGCGTGCTGACAGAACAGCGCTGGACAGTCGGCATCGCGAAGCTGCGCAACGCTCAGCGTTGCCGTGCTCTGGGCACGGCGCTGCAGTCGGGAGACAATCTCCTCGACAATGCGCTGCAGAATTTCGCCGTTCATCGCGGGCCTACCAGCCGGGCAAAGGCCTGCGGGTTATCGGCACCAGCGGCGTTGGCTTCATCGGTATCAATGTGCATTTCGAGGCGCATGTCCGGTGAAACGCGAATCGCCACGTTGTTGAAAATCAGCCCGCGATCGTCGCCTTCAATCGCCACTGAAACCATATCGCCGTGGGAAACCCGCAGGATCAGCGCATCAAGCGGCGACATATGAATATGCCGCTGCGCGACGATAACCCCGGAAGGTAGCTCCAGTTCGCCAAAGGGGCTGACCAGGCGGATGCCCGGTGTGCCCTTCAGGTTGCCGGACATTCTCAGCGGCGCGGCAATCCCCAGCGCTCTCGCATCGGTACGCGAAATTTCCACCTGGCTTACCGAGCGCAGCGGACCGAGCAGGCGCACATTTTTGAGCTGTCCTTTCGGCCCTACCAGGGTGACGGTTTGTTCCGCAGCATATTGTCCCGGCTGCAGCAGCGCTTTTTTTTCGCTGATGGGATGGCCAGGAAATAGCTGCTCATAATCCTGCGCGGACAGGTGGATATGACGGTTTGAGACGCCCAGCGGAATAGGCCGCTGGCGCATCTCGTCGAGAACTTTACGGACCGTTGATTGCAGAAGCTCTTTATCCATTACGCTTCACCTCGCTTACCGGGATGAATGCAAAGCGTGCGAGGTTCGCCCTTCTGGCGCGGACATTTTGGATCCAGACACAGATTGCAGCTGACCAGTTCTGATTCCTGCGGGGCCTCTTCGGATGGCGCTTCAGAAACGACATCGGCCATCTCTGACGCTTCAGGCTCAGGTTCAATGACGGAGGGAGAGGGAGCCTCTGCGAGCAGGATCCCTTCTCCGGGCCTGGCGATAACCTTGTGGGCCACCAGGCCATTCCGCTGTTCGGCGAAATGCGCACCGGTGGTGATGGCCGCCTGCACGGAGGCCACATCACCGGTAATTTTAATCACCATCCAGCCTGAACCATTGGTCTTTTCGAGGGCGAGCAGCGTGATAGAAGCGGATTTCGCCATGATATCGGCGCAGCTGATAGCCAGTGCCAGACCACAAACTTCAAGTAATCCCAGTGATTGCTTCACGCGGTGCTCCTTATTTGCCATCGATTAGGCTGATTTCGGTAAAATGGCCTCAACATCGCTGTGCGGACGCGGGATAACGTGGCAGGATTTCACTTCACCCACGACGCTTGCCGCCGCGCTGCCTGCATCTACGGCTGCTTTAACCGCGCCGACATCGCCGCGAACCATGACGGTAACCAGGCCAGAACCAATTTTTTCGTAGCCCACCAGCTGTACGTTGGCGGATTTAACCATTGCATCGGCGGCTTCAATGGCGCCGACCAGCCCTTTTGTTTCAACCAGTCCCAGTGCGTTATTCATACTGCCGTTCTCCTGTGATTAAACATGGAGATCCCGAAAAGGGATCCCTTTGACCAGTCGTGCCGCGTTATTACCGGTGTTGCGTTGGGCCTGACTGTCCTGATGATGCATCAGCGTAAAAAGCGGCGCCGATGCGGGTAAATTCTTGTAATGCACGACCAGCGAGTGTCGATCGCAGGCAATGCCAACCAGCAGCGGCGAGCTGCGCGCCGCCTGCCAGGCGCTGTCAACGACAACTCCAGCCGGGTGATGCTGAAACAGGAAAGGGATGCCTTCCTCTTCGATACCCAGCAGCACTTCGTGCCAGAGGCTGGCGCAGTCGTTGATAACGGTAATGACGATGGCCGGGGCGCTGTGATTACTGTCCATGCGCAAACTCCTTGTGCCAGGAGAGAATCAGGCCGGTGGCTACCGCGTTTCTTGGGCCTTCGCTGCCGCGAATATTTCCCCGCCCTGCGACCAGGCGGTAGTGCGCCAGCGCATCGGTGACCAGCTGCGGAACTTCGAAATCCAGCGACGAGCCGCCGACCAGCACCACGAACGGAATATCGCGAATGTTGCCGGTTGGACTGACCTGACGCAGCGCGCGCAGGGCGTTGGTGACAAAGACGCGTTCTTTAGCGCTGCGGCGAATGGCGCGCACTTTTTCCAGCGCCAAGTCGCCGGGAAGCGGCACCAGTTCGTCCGGTTTCACCACGCAGACGCGGGCGAACACGGCGGGAGGCAGCGGCGTCGGGAAGAACTGGACGCTGCCGTCCTCGTGGCGTAAGTGGAACAGGCTTTCGACCTTAGCCAGCGGGTATTTTTTGATCTCTTCCGCCAGATAGCGGTCTTCCAGCCCCAGTTCGCGGGCAATAATCATCGTGACCATGTCGCCTGCCCCGGCGAGATGGGTGGCGATGATTTCGCCTTTAGGGTTGATGATGGAGGCATCGGTGGAGCCCGCGCCGAGGTCGAGGATCGCCAGCGGTCGGGTGGTACCCGGCGTGGTCAGCGCGCCCAGAATGGCGGCCTCAGCCTCAGCGCCGCCGATCTGCACGTCGATATTAAGCTTCTGCTCAATTTCACGGGCAATCATCGCCATCTGCAGACGGTCTGATTTCACCATCGAGGCGATGCCGACGGCCTGCTCCAGCGAGAACTCCCCGGCCAGACCGCCGGTGACGCTCACCGGAACCGAGGTGTCAACGGCCAGAAGATCCTGAATGAAAATCTCGCTGCTGGGCTTATTGGTTAGCTCGGCCATGGTCTGGCGCACGTGCTCCAGCATGCCGCCGATATTGGTCCCGGCCTCGCCGGTGACGTTGTCGAGCTTGCCGCAGCCGTCCACCGCTTTCATGATAGCTTCGGCACCGGCGGCAACATCCACGCGCACGGTACGACCCTGAGCCTGCAGCTCCAGGTTACCGGCGGGTATTGCGCGCGCTTTGACGTCGCCGGATGGCGTTTTAACCACCACGGCGGAACGGTTGCCAATCAGCGCGCGCGCCATCGGGACGATGTTTTTCGTCTCATCGGCGTTGAGATTAAATACGGTGGCGATGCCGTAAGGGTTGGAGAGGGTTTCGATAACCTTTCCCGGCACGGCGACTTCAATCGCCGCCAGCATCCCCAGCGGAATGCGGTCGATGTACAGCACTTCATCGACAATCGGTAGCGATTTTTCCAGCCGGTTGCTGACCAGTACGCCATCGTCGCGCTGCAAAATGACGCCGGTAATCTGGTATCCGGCGCGCATTGAGGCGTTGATAACATTGGCGATATCAGCAAAATCAAAGGCTGACGATACCACCAGAATATAGGACGAGTCCGCCGGGCGGGTTAACAGCTCCTCCGGCGTAATCGTGATACCCACACCAAGGCCTGCTCCGCCCGGCGTTTTTGGGTTATGGCCGATCATTGTCGATTCGGTGATGATGGTTTCGGTAATGGTTTCCATCGCCACATCGCCAATCACCGGCGTGGCTTCGTTAATGCGGATGAGCGAAATATCGCTGACATTGATCCCCGCGCGCTTTGCAACGAGGGCGAGCGCTTCCTGAATGCCGAACACGTTACGCAACGTGCCTTTGATCCCGGTCGTTTCCGCCAGCGCGCTGTGGGTGATTGTCAGTGCGCCAGTCTCATCTTGCCGCGCCAGTGCGACTTCCGTTGATGAGTTACCGATGTCAATGCCAGCTATATATCGCATACGAAATCCTTAATCGTCGCCTTTGAGTTTTTTACGCTCAACGTACAGCCCTGCCGCTTCACGAACGAAAGCTGCGCAAATCTTTGCCTGATAACGGTTTTCGAGATCGTCGGCGATAGCGAGCAGCTCTTCTTTCGTTGAACGATACGGACGAAGGGCGTTGTAGATTTCAAGAATGCGATCGTCCGGTACCGCGGTCAGTTCGGCGGCGCGTTCGAAGTTCATCGCCAGCCGGTCGCGGCCCGCATCTTTGGCGATAGACGCCTGTAAGCGCAGGGTTTCCGGGGTAATACGCATATCCTGAGCGGTGACTTTATTGCTCAGCACGTTTTCCAGCGTAAAGTCGTCCAGCGTTTTATTGGTGGCGGTTTTCACCCATTCCGGGTGTTTGTTCGCCAGCGGGTAGTCGCTGACCTTTGCGCTGCGGGACGTGCCGCCTGCCGCAGGAGCCGCTGCTGGCGCATCGCCCTGCAGGCTGTTCATGCGGCTCAATACGTCCCGGACCATCGATTCAATTGCGTCGGTATTCATGGAGTTATCCTTTATCAAAGCGCCACGCGCAGTTCCTGCGGGTTTTTGCCCGTCACGACGTACTTGGTCTCTTTAATGTGCAAAATGGCCGACTTTGCCTGGTACTTCGGGCGTGCCATCTGGTCATTCAGCGTAGGGACCGGCTGCGGTGATTCGCGTTTCGCATAACGGGCGGCGTTTTTACCAATCTGACGGTAGGTTTCCAGCGTCAGCAGCGGTGCCTGCGGGAACAGCTCCAGGTTGGAGAGCGGCGGTAGCCCCTGCTGGTGGATAACCGTAGTACCTTTCGACTGGATGCCGATGGAGATGCCGGATCCGCTCAGGCGGTTACCTTCAACGGCGACGAACGCCACGTCGGAAGATTTAAAGCAGCGAATCACGCGCGCCTTGATGCCTTCTTCTTCAATACCGGCAATGACTTCGCGCAGAATGCTCTTATGCGGTAAGCCGACGATATTGACGGTTTGCGCCAGGCCAAATGCCGGGCCGACGGCGATAATGACTTCGTCCTGCTGAGTGCCCTGGCGCGCTTCGCCCACCTCGGTCAGAAAGCCGTCGCCCGCAGGCGCAGCGGTCTGTGGTGCTGTGGATGCCGCAGGCGCATTAAACGAGACGGGTTTATCGCTGCCCTTCATATCGCGGAGCACGTCTTCAATTATCTGGCGCAGCAATTTTTCATTAATTTCCATTTCTCACCCCTTAATCAATCTCGTTGGGATCAAGAGCGCCAGGGATGTTTTTAATCTCTTCCCAGCGTTCTCCCTGCAGGCGATAACCTGTTGCCGGACCGGCATAGTCATTGACGTCATTAACCGCAGAGAGCACTTGTCCGTCGCCGACGATAATGGCGGAGGTGTGCAAATAGTCGCCGGTTAGCTTGGCTTTCTGGATGTTGAGCATGTCCTGGGCCACGTCGGTAAACCCGCCCTGCGCCAGCGCTTTAACGACTTCCAGACCGTTGCGGTTTTTATTGATGATTTCCTGGGCGAACTTGATGTCTTCGACGATGTTACGCTCCGGCATATCTTTCGAACCGTGGGCATAGGTCGCGGCTTCAACTTCTTCATCGGTAATCGGCGGTAGTCCCATTCCGGCAAACACGGCCTGCAGCGCGCGGGCGGCTTTGTTACGGATGGCGATAACGTCCTCTTCGCGAACCGGGCGCAGACCACCGTCCACTTTCAGGTCACGCTGGATAACGTTGTAGTCGTCAAAGTCTTCCGCATCTTCGTTGGAACCGGCGAACATGTTGTCGTAGTTCGGCACCGCGGAATAACCAGAGGAGATAAAGTCGGTACCCGGCAGGAACTGCATCAGCAGGCGCGCGGTACGACGCATATCGGAGTGGGTGAAGGTCTGGTCGTTACTGGAGGCGCATTCCAGATCCAGCGACGAGCAGATCAGGTTTTCCGCCAGCACGGCACGAATGCCTGACGGCACGGCAGACGGTACGCCGATACAGCTTACGGAGCCGTTTTGCAGCCCCTGAACGCCCGCGGCTTTGGTGATATAGATGCAGCGCGCTTCCAGATACAGCATGGATTTGCCTTCGGCGTAGCCCATCTGCACTTCGGAGCCGGAGCCGGAGGTGAAGCGCATTTTCAGGCCGCGAGAGGCGTAGGAAGAGGCTAAGAAGCCTTTCGACCATGGCGTATCGTCACCGTCGGTGAAGACCGGCTCGGTGCCGTAAACGGAAATGGTTTCGGCGTAGCAGGTGTGGCCCAACATACCGAGCTTCAGCTCGGTGGCTTCTTCCAGGGAGCACTGAGTCAGTACACCCGGACGACCTACCTGAGAACCAACCAGCAGCGCGATGGCGTTGAACGGCGCGTAGCGCGCTACCGCAACCGTGGTTTCTTGTTCGTCAAACCCGCGCCATGCGCCTTCGGCGGCATCGGCGGCAATTTGCACCGGGTTGTCTTTAACGTTGGTGACGTGCGCCTGCTGAGATGGCGTGCGGCGGGCGCGCATTTTCTGCATCGCCATCATCATCTCAACCACGTTCATATGCGAAACCACTTCAACAATTTTCGCTGGGGTCATCGCGGTGGTCAGCGGGACGATTTCGCTGCGCTTGACGTTAGGATCGCAGAGCATATTAGCCAGCTTGACCGAATCCATTGCCATCACTTCTTCGGCGCGGTTCAGGTTGATGCCGTAGCGGGCGATAAAGTGGTCGATCAGGTCGAATTCGCTAACCGGTTTTCCGTCCAGCTCGGTTACCGCGCCGTTAACGATTTTAATCGACGGTTTCGGGTCGTTCGGGCTTTCCATTGCGATAAAGCCTTCTTCGATCCACTCCTTAACAAAGCCGTCCTGATTCACAGGGCGTTTCGCCAGTGCTTCAAATCTTTTCGATCTCATGAATCAGCCTCGTGGGTATCAGATGTAGGACGGGCGATCGTTTTTCGGTTCAGAACCGAGGGTCGCAAGGACGGTTTTGCCGATTTCGCGGGCGGAGGTCACCGCCTGACGGACCGCGCCGGAGTCGCCGGAAATCACCAGAATGGCTTCGTTACTAAAGCTGGTGCCGTGCGCCGGAGAGCTGTACGCCACGACTTCAACGTTGGCTGACTTCAGGGCGGTATCGGCCATCAGTACGCCGACGGAAGCCGGAGCGCCGACGATGACGCCGCAGGCACGGCCAATCGGCGCGCCGAACGCTTTTTCCAGCGCGTAGCTGGCGCGAGCGGTGTACTGCAGCTCGATATGCCCGGCTTCGTTGCCGTAAACATCACCGAAGGTGCGGTCCAGCTCTTTCAGCGCGACTTCGATACCGCGCTTGACGTCGGATACATCGTTACCGCCTAAAATAATCAGCGAACCGTGGCCCGCTCCGCCTTTGGTATCGCGCGGCAGCTCAATGCTGACCACTTCGGTGTTGGTGGCTTTCACCGCTTCGTCCGCCGCCATAATGTGCGGGCCTGCGCCGGTGCGGGCGCCGAGAATGCCGATGGAACGATAGCGCTTCTCAAGCTTCATCGCGTCCAGCAAGGCGGTATCGACGTTGGCGATAACCAGGCCCAGGGTATCGCCAATGGCGGTCCCGACAAATTCCGTTAAACTGCAGCTTTTTTCTGCCATAGCCGTCTCTCGTATAGGTTGGGGTTGACCAGGGATGGCCTGTTGTTCCGGCGTTGCCACACGGGCAATCACCTGCGCCATGATCTGTTCCACCAGCTCATTGCTGCTCATTGGCTAATTCCCTTCGGTAAGATTTTTTCTACATCGGTGTGAGGGCGTGGGATGACGTGTACGGCTTTCACTTCACCCACGTTGCGTGCGGCTGCGGCACCTGCATCGGTGGCCGCTTTGACCGCGCCAACATCGCCGCGCACGATGACGGTTACCAGCCCGGAGCCAATCTTTTCATAGCCCACTAACATCACATTGGCTGACTTAACCATTGCATCAGCGGCCTCTATGGCTGCGGTTAAGCCTTTGGTTTCTACCATTCCTAGTGCTTCTTGTTGCATAAAGACCTCGCATGGAGTGTTCCGATAGTTGGGACTATAAGAAGATGCGAGGAAAAAGAATGGCTGACTTGCTGTTGAGCATCAGAAAATAATGGGAAAGCAATATGACTAAATTGCCTTTTATTTTTATAACTCATTGATAATCAATATTTAATTTATTATTGTCTATATGATTATTTTGTTTTTATTATTTCATTTTTACATTTTTGTTAGTGACGAGAGTATTTTTATTTGATATGGCGAAAGACGCAAAATGTGATGTTTATTCGAAATTGATAAGTTGGCTTGTGCAATATTTTATTATTTCAACAGGCGTATTTTATAGCTCAAATTTCCCGTGTGATGGGCTGATAAAAATATCGGAAAAGCAAAATTTTGCTATCGCAACACGATTTTTCCGGAAGGCAGGCCCGCAGGTTGCCAACAATTTACAGGCGGCACTTTTTATAGTGAGGTTAGCTGTACTCTACCGCCAGCCGAAACTTGCGCTGGCCAGGACACGAACTTTGCTCAGAAGGTGTCACATGAATGATTCTCTAAAGGCGCAATGTGGTGCGGAATTTTTAGGCACCGGACTCTTTTTGTTTTTTGGTATCGGTTGTTTGAGCGCGCTCAAAGTCGCAGGCGCCAGCCTCGGATTATGGGAGATTTGCATTATTTGGGGGCTTGGGATTTCACTGGCCGTTTACCTTACGGCCGGGATCTCCGGCGGACATCTTAACCCTGCGGTGACGATTGCGCTGTGGCTCTTTGCCTGCTTTCCCAAACAGAAAGTATTGCCTTATATTATTGCCCAGTTTGCTGGCGCTTTTGGCGGCGCTCTGCTGGCGTATGTGCTTTATAGTAGCCTTTTTACTGAATTTGAGACTGCGCATCATATGGTGCGCGGTAGCGTCGAAAGTTTGCAATTAGCCAGCATTTTCAG
Source organism: Salmonella sp. NW722 (assembly GCF_051702785.1). Classification (NCBI taxonomy): domain Bacteria; kingdom Pseudomonadati; phylum Pseudomonadota; class Gammaproteobacteria; order Enterobacterales; family Enterobacteriaceae; genus Salmonella; species Salmonella sp. NW722. Next base: position 277,334 of record NZ_JAMMIN010000005.1, on the reverse strand, counting down.
TACCTATCCGGCCGCAGCGCTAAATGTATGGCAGGCTGCGTTGGTGGAAGTGGTCATTACATCGATTCTGATGGGCATGATCATGGCATTGACGGATGATGGCAATGGCATTCCTAAAGGGCCGCTTGCGCCTTTGCTTATTGGGATATTGGTTGCCGTTATCGGCGCGTCTACTGGACCCCTTACCGGTTTTGCAATGAACCCGGCGCGTGATTTCGGTCCCAAACTGTTCACATGGTTAGCGGGGTGGGGGAACATGGCGATGAGCGGTGGGCGAGAGATCCCTTATTTTATCGTGCCGATTGTCGCGCCTGTTATCGGCGCCTGTGCCGGAGCAGCCATATATCGCTATTTTATTGGTAAGAATTTACCTTGTAACCGCTGTGAACTGTAAGAAAATGCGAACCAGATTCACAGCAATGATGTATCGTAAAAACAGGTGAGATAATTTCGTGATCTGCTTTCACGAACTGATCAAAACGTCTCCCGGCAATGGGAGACTTTTGATATTGTCATTGTACTTTTTATCAGGGCCAGGATAATGCTAATAAAAAGTGAATGTAAATAATGTGTTTTGTTTATAACAATAAATTAACTGAGGGGTTTTATCATGATTTCTGCGAGCGCTCTGAACTCAGAACTCATTAATAAAATCGCACAGGATTTTGCACAAGCCACCGGTCTGGCGGTTGTGGTTGTCAATATTCATGGTGATGAAATATCTGAGCTATTCAATTTCACGCCGTTTTGTCAGTTGATGCGGCAGCATCCCCAGCATAGTACACGTTGTCGTATGAGCGATCGCTGCGGGGGACTGGAGGCATCGAAGTCCGATCAACCCTGTATTTATCGTTGTCATGCCGGTCTAACGGATTTTTCTATTCCGCTGGTAATCGCAGGGCATTTAGTTGGCTTTGTTTTATGCGGGCAGGTTCGTTTAAGTAATGACGTGGAGCTGGTAAACATTCTTAATGTCGACGATCGCTGGCAGGCTGACCCTGAGCTCTTGAATGAATTTCGGAATGTGCCAGAGATGGACTATTCACGCGTTATCGCTTCCGCCGATCTTCTTAAACTGATTGTTGAGAATTGCCTGAAAAAACAGCTCAATTTCGTGGTTATCAAAGACAATCCGCAGCAATCGGAGGCAAATAAAACCACTTGTGGTCCCACTCCGCATGACAGTAAAATGAAAAAAGCGCTTCGCTATATTGATGCGCATTTGTCCGACGATCTTCGTCTTGAGGATGTCGCCTCACATGTCTATCTCAGCCCCTATTACTTCAGTAAACTATTCAAGAAATATCAGGGAATCGGATTTAATGCGTGGGTAAACCGCCAGAGAATGGTTAGCGCCAGAGAATTGCTTTGCCATAGTGACTGGAGTATTGCCAGTATTGCGCGTAATTTAGGCTTTTCGCAAACCAGCTATTTTTGCAAAGTCTTCCGCCAGACCTATCAGGTTACGCCGCAGGCTTATCGCCAGCAGATAAATGAGAATTCTCATCCTCCATCGTTATGAATAGCAATATTTTGCTATTGCCGATTTTTGATAGTCTTTTGTATCTTAATCATTTCAGAAAGAAAATTTATCTGGTGTAACAATAAATTGTCATAGCGCAACAAAATAATAAAATTTAGGGCATAAACTGCACCAGTTTTTATTTTTGTGATGAAGTACAGTGTCAGGAAAGATAAGTTTTATTACGCTTTGTCGATACGTTTTATCGTCAATATACCGATAAGGATGAGTAGATTAACGTCAGATGAGCAACCGCTCAGGCTATTGCTCACAGAAATGTAAAACGTAACACATTATTAATTGCCGTTATGGGTGTGCCGTACAGCCATAACGTAAACCAACAGGTTTGCCACATTTGTGGTAGGGAAGGGGGTGAAAATCCCCCGCAGCCCCCGCTGCTGTGATGCTGACGACCCCGTAAAGACCACTGATCGCAAGATTGGGAAGGACGGGCGAGGAGGACGCTAAGCCAGAAGACCTGCCTGTCGGTGATAACCAACAACTTCGGTGGGAAGTGGGTTGCGAAGACGCGTACAGTCGAAAGACTGAACATGCGCGTACCTGTATACCCCTACCACCCTGAACAGGATCAGGGTAATGGCGGCAAGGCATCACGCATTTATTCTTGCAGGCACAGGAAGCGGTTGCGGCAAAACCACGGTGACGCTTGGTTTGTTGAGGCTGCTGCAAAAACGCGCGCTGCGCGTACAGCCGTTTAAAGTTGGGCCAGATTACCTTGATACCGGCTGGCATACCGCTATCTGTGGCGTGGCGTCCCGTAATCTTGACAGTTTCATGCTTCCTCCTCCTGTTCTCAACGCCTTATTTTGCGAACAAATGCGGCAGGCGGATATCGCTGTCATTGAAGGCGTCATGGGGCTGTATGACGGCTATGGCGTCGACCCCAATTACTGCAGCACAGCCGCGATGGCCAAACAGCTTGGTTGCCCGGTCATCCTACTGGTGGACGGCAAGGCTGTTTCAACGTCGCTTGCGGCTACCGTTATGGGATTTCAGCACTTCGACCCGACCCTCAACCTCGCGGGCGTGATTGTGAATCGCGTCACTAGCGACGCCCACTATCAGCTCCTCAAAAATGCCATTGAACATTATTGCTCACTGCCGGTACTGGGGTATGTCCCTCCTTGCGACGGCGTCGCATTACCTGAACGCCACCTGGGGTTGATTACCGCCAGAGAATCCCTCGTCAATCAGCAATCATGGCATGATTTTGCCGCCACGCTGGAGCAAACAGTGGATGTGGATGCGCTACTCTCGCTGAGCGTGTTATCAGCGCTTCCGGCGGGAATGTGGCCTGAACGCCCCGATAACACAGCGGGGGCAGGGCTGACGCTTGCTCTGGCGGATGATGAGGCCTTTAACTTTTATTATCCCGATAACATCGATTTGCTGGAGCGTGCCGGCGTTAACATTGTGCGTTTTAGCCCACTGCATGACCGCGCATTGCCTGATTGTCAGATGATCTGGCTGGGCGGTGGATATCCTGAATTATACGCCGCGGATCTGGCGGCAAATACGGTGATGTTAAAACATTTGCGGGCAGCGCATCAGCGCGGCGTGGCGATTTACGCGGAGTGTGGTGGTCTGATGTATCTGGGGAGCACTCTGGAGGATAGTGGTGGGGAAATTCATCAGATGGCGAATATTATCCCCGGTCACAGCAAAATGGGTAAGCGACTTACCCGCTTTGGTTATTGTGAGGCGCAGGCTATGCAGCCAACGCTATTGGCGGCGCCTGGCGAGATAGTGCGCGGCCATGAATTTCACTACTCAGATTTTATCCCCGAAACACCCGCCGTTATGGCCTGTCGTAAGGTTCGCGATGGCCGCGTGTTACAGGAATGGACTGGCGGCTGGCAGACAGGCAACACGTTTGCCAGCTATCTGCACGTCCATTTCGCCCAGCGTCCGGAAATGTTGCAGCACTGGCTGGCGGCGGCGAGGCGCGTATTATGACGATCCTTGCCTGGTGTATCGCCTGGGTGCTGGATTTTATCATCGGCGACCCTCAACATTGGCCCCATCCGGTACGCTGGATAGGCCGATTAATTACGTTTGTGCAGCGTATTGTGCGTCGCTATTGTCCCGGCGATAAAGCGCTGCGGATTGGCGGCGGCGTAATGTGGGTTGTGGTTGTCGGGGCGACCTGGGGCGTGGCATGGGGCGTACTGGCGCTGGCGCAGCGGATTCACCCCTGGTTTGGCTGGAGCGTCGAAGTCTGGATGATCTTTACCACGCTGGCCGGACGCTCTCTGGCCCGCGCCGCACAGGAGGTTGAACGACCGTTGCGGGAGAACGACCTTGCGGAAAGCCGAATAAAACTCTCCTGGATCGTCGGGCGCGATACGTCGCAACTTCAGCCAGCGCAGATCAATCGCGCCGTGGTGGAAACGGTTGCAGAAAACACCGTTGACGGCATTATCGCGCCGCTCTTTTTCCTCTTTCTCGGCGGCGCGCCGCTGGCGATGGCCTACAAAGCCGTCAATACCCTGGATTCAATGGTGGGCTACAAACATGAAAAATACCGGGCGATTGGTATGGTCAGCGCCCGTATGGACGACGTAGCGAACTATCTTCCTGCCCGACTGAGCTGGCTGTTGCTGGGCATTGCGGCAGGACTGTGTCGCCTGAGTGGTTGGCGGGCGCTGCGTATTGGCTGGCGTGACCGTTATAACCACAGTAGCCCAAATTGCGCCTGGTCGGAAGCGTGTGTGGCCGGCGCCTTAGGTATCCAGCTCGGTGGCCCAAATAACTACTTTGGCGAGCGTGTGGACAAGCCCTGGATCGGCGACGCGCAGCGCGATATTTCCGTGGACGATATTTCCCGAACGATTCGATTAATGTGGGTCGCTTCAACCCTGGCGCTGGCGCTGTTTATTGCGGCGCGGTGCGGGTTATCTGGCGTGGCCTGAGGACGACAGTATGCATTATATCCAGCAGCCCCAAACCATTGAGGCCAACAGTTTCACCATTATTAGCGACATTATTCGCGAAACGCGTCCTGATTACCGTTTCGCCAGTCCGCTCCATGAGGCCATTATCAAGCGGGTTATTCATACCACCGCCGATTTCGACTGGCTGGACATTTTGTGGTTCTCTGCCGATGCGCTGGAACAGCTTTGTGATGCGCTACGTCAACCTGGCATTATTTATACCGATACCACGATGGCGCTGTCCGGCATTAATAAAAGATTACTGGCGACGTTTGGCGGCGAGTGTCGCTGTTATATCAGCGATCCGCGCGTGGTGCGCGCCGCAAAAACGCAGGGGATTACCCGCTCAATGGCCGCCGTCGATATCGCTATCGCCGAGGAGGAGAAAAACAAGCTCTTTGTTTTCGGTAATGCGCCGACGGCCCTGTTCCGTTTGCTTGAACATAACGTGACGGTGAGCGGCGTGGTGGGCGTACCGGTAGGCTTTGTCGGCGCGGCGGAGTCCAAAGAGGCGCTCACCCATAGCCATTTCCCCGCGGTTGCCGCGTTAGGGCCTAAAGGCGGCAGTAACGTGGCTGCCGCTATCGTCAATGCGCTGCTCTATCACCTCCGGGAGGCCTGATGAGCGAGCTTTCTTTTGACGCGCCGGTCTGGCGCCACGGTAAAGCGTTACGTAAAGGATATACCACCGGTTCCTGCGCGACGGCGGCGGCAAAAGTCGCCGCGCTGATGGTATTGCGTCAACATCTGATTCATCAGGTCTCCATCGTCACGCCGTCGGGCGTCACGCTATGCCTGAACGTGGAGTCGCCGCACATTGAAGGCCAGCAGGCGATAGCCGCAATTCGTAAAGATGGCGGCGATGATGTGGATGCCACGCACGGAATGCTGATTTTTGCCCGCGTTACGCTCAACGACAGCGGTGAGATTACGCTCACTGGCGGCGAAGGTATTGGTACGGTAACGCGTAAAGGGATTGGACTACCGCTCGGGAGCGCCGCCATCAATCGTACGCCACGCCATACCATTGAGTCTGCGGTGCGCGAAGCGATAGGCCCGGCGCGTGGGGCCGATGTGGAGATTTTTGCCCCGGAAGGCGAAGTGCGGGCGCAAAAGACGTATAACTCGCGGCTTGGCATTCTTGGCGGCATTTCCATTATTGGCACTACCGGCATTGTGACGCCGATGTCGGAAGAAAGCTGGAAACGCTCGCTATCGCTGGAACTGGAGATCAAACGGGCGTCAGGATTAACGCGGGTGATACTCGTGCCGGGCAACCACGGCGAACGGTTTGTTCGCGAACAAATGGGCGCCGACACACAGGCGGTCGTCACCATGAGCAATTTTGTCGGCTACATGATTGAAGAGGCGGTACGGCTGGGATTTTGCCAGATAGTGCTGGTGGGGCATCCTGGAAAATTGATCAAAATCGCCGCCGGGATCTTTCATACCCATAGCCATATTGCCGATGCGCGCATGGAAACGCTGGTCGCGCATTTAGCTTTACTGGGCGCGCCGCTGGAGTTACTCACCCTGGTCAGCGATTGCGATACCACCGAAGCGGCAATGGAGCACATTGAAGCATATGGCTTCGGGCATATCTATAACCATCTTGCCAGGCGTATTTGTTTGCGAGTCATGCAGATGCTGCGTTTTACCAAAACGCCGCCTGTCTGCGACGCCATCCTGTTTTCTTTTGATAACCATATTCTCGGCAGTAATCGTCCCGTCGACGAGATTGCTAAGGAGCTGCAATGCTAACGGTCGTGGGAATGGGGCCCGCTGGACGGCATTTGATGACGCCTGCGGCGCTGGAAGCGATAGACCACGCCGATGCGCTGGCAGGCGGTAAACGCCATTTGGAGCAGTTTCCGGCGTTTGGCGGCGAACGATTTACGCTGGGCGCGGATATTGGCGCGTTGTTGTCATGGATTGCCGCCCGTCGGGATAAAGGGATCGTGGTGCTGGCCTCCGGCGATCCGCTGTTTTATGGCATCGGTACACGCCTGGTGGCGCATTTTGGTATCGAACAGGTTCGCATTATCCCTGGCATCAGCGCCGTACAGTATCTGTGCGCACAGGCTGGAATTGATATGAATGACATGTGGTTGACCAGTAGCCACGGTCGTTGCGTCAGCTTCGAGCAGTTGGCGAACCATCGCAAAGTGGCGATGGTCACGGATGCCCGCTGCGGGCCGCGAGAAATCGCGCGGGAGCTGGTCGCGCGTGGTAAAGGGCATCGCTTAATGGTGATTGGTGAAAATCTGGCGATGGAAAATGAGCGGATCCACTGGCTACCTGTCAGTGCGGTCAACGCCGACTATGAAATGAATGCAGTGGTGATCCTGGATGAAAGATGAGCTTTTTCTGCGCGGCGAGAACGTGCCAATGACCAAAGAGGCGGTACGGGCGCTGGCACTGTCGAAACTTGAGCTCCACCGCGCCAGTCACCTGATTGACGTCGGGGCGGGAACGGGAAGCGTCTCAATTGAAGCGGCGCTGCAATTTCCTTCGTTGCAGGTGACGGCTATTGAGTGTAATCCTGCCGCGCTACGGTTGCTTGATGAGAATCGTCAGCGCTTTGCCTGCGGCAATATCGATATTCTCCCCGGCGAAGCGCCAATGACCATAACCGGGAAAGCCGATGCGGTGTTTATGGGCGGCAGCGGCGGTCATCTGACGGCGCTGATTGACTGGGCGATGGGCCATCTGCATCCCGGTGGCCGTCTGGTGATGACCTTTATCTTGCAGGAAAACCTTCATAGCGCGCTGGCGCATCTTGCGCACATCGGCGCATGCCGAATGGACTGTGTACAGCTTCAGCTTTCATCGTTAACGCCGCTGGGGGCGGGACACTATTTCAAACCGAACAACCCTGTTTTTGTTATCGCCTGTCAGAAGGAAGAAAACCATGTCAGAGACATTTGATCCACGCTGTGTATGGTTCGTCGGCGCCGGGCCGGGCGATCGCGAGCTGATCACGCTTAAAGGCTACCGCCTGCTGCAACAGGCGCAGGTAGTTATCTATGCCGGTTCGCTGATCAATACCGAACTGCTGGATTACTGCCCCGCGCAGGCAGAACGCTACGATAGCGCCGAACTGCATCTTGAGCAGATTATCGAGCTGATGGCGGCGGGCGTGAAAGCGGGAAAAACGGTGGTGCGGTTGCAAACGGGCGATGTCTCGCTGTACGGCTCCGTACGTGAGCAAGGCGAAGAGTTAACCCGCCGTGGTATCGACTGGCAGGTAGTGCCTGGCGTCAGCGCGTTTCTCGGCGCTGCGGCGGAGCTGGGTGTGGAATATACCGTACCGGAGGTATCGCAGAGTCTCATTATTACCCGTCTGGAAGGGCGTACGCCAGTACCGGCGCGCGAACAACTGGAGGCGTTCGCCAGTCACCAGACGTCGATGGCGATTTATCTCTCCGTTCAGCGTATTCACCGAGTGGCGGAACGTCTCATTGCCGGCGGTTATCCGGCAGCTACGCCTGTCGCGGTCATCTATAAGGCTACATGGCCGGAAAGCCAGACCGTTCGCGGCACGTTAGCGGATATTAGCGACAAAGTACGTGATGCTGGCATCCGTAAGACGGCGCTGATTCTGGTCGGGAATTTTCTGGGTAAGGAGTATCACTACTCAAGACTCTATGCAGCGGACTTTAGCCATGAATACCGTAAAGCCTGAATCCATTGCGTTGTTTTGCCTGACGCCCGGCGGCGTGGCGTTGGCAAAAAGACTCGCCGCGATGCTGCCGTTAACCTGCTTTACCAGTGAAAAACTGCGGGAAGAGGGATTTATTCCCTTTGATGGCGGATTCGCTAATACCGCCCGGCAGGCTTTTACCACTTATACCGCGCTTATTTTTATCGGCGCGACCGGCATTGCCGTTCGTGTCCTGGCGCCGTTAGTGAACGACAAGTTCAGAGATCCGGCGGTGGTCGTCATTGATGAACGTGGTCAGCATGTCATTAGCCTGCTTTCCGGTCATGCGGGCGGGGCCAATGCCTTGACGCGCTACCTGGCAGGAATGTTAGGCGCCGATCCGGTGATTACCACGGCAACGGATGTCAATGAGATGTCCGCGTTGGACACTTTAGCTTTCCAGCTTAACGCCCGCATGACCGATCTTCGCACGGCGGTAAAAACCGTTAACCAGATGTTGGTCAGTCATCAACGTGTGGGGTTATGGTGGGATGCCGAACTAACGGAAGAGATCGGCCAGTGCGATATTCGCGGTTTTATCCCTGTTGATGATTTGCAGCGGCTGCCTGAACTGGATGCGCTTATCTGCGTCTCTTTGCGTAATGACCTCCCTGAGCTTCCCGTACCGCACTGGAAACTGGTGCCCCAGCGCGTGGTGGCGGGAATTGGCTGTCGCCGCGATACGCCATTTCCCCTGTTAGCGACATTACTGGCGCGCCAGCTTGAAGCGCAGAAACTCGATCCGCTGGCGTTAAAAGCGATTGGCAGCGTCACGCTCAAAAAAGGGGAGCCGGGGCTTATTCAGCTCGCCTCCTGCTGCCGCGTGCCTTTTAAAACCTTTACCGCCGAAGCGTTGCGCGAATTCGAACACCATTTTCCCGGTTCTGGCTTCGTCAGAAAAACGGTGGGTGTTGGCAGCGTATCCGGCCCGGCTGCGTGGTTATTAAGCCAGGGACAATTGTTAGGCGAGACCCTGCGAGAGCAGGGCGTCACTATTACTTTAGGAGTTGCACACTGATGTTGAGCGTAATTGGTATTGGCCCCGGTTCGCAGGCAATGATGACGATGGAGGCGATTGAGGCGCTTCAGGCGGCGGAAATCGTCGTGGGCTACAAAACCTATACCCATCTGGTTAAAGCATTCACCGGCGACAAACAGGTGATCAAGACCGGCATGTGTAAGGAAATTGAACGCTGCCAGGCGGCTATTGAACTGGCGCAGGCTGGGCATAACGTAGCGCTCATCAGCAGCGGGGATGCGGGAATTTACGGCATGGCGGGTCTGGTGCTGGAACTGGTCGGCAAGCAAAAACTGGACGTCGAGGTACGGCTCATTCCTGGCATGACCGCCAGCATCGCCGCCGCCTCTTTACTGGGCGCGCCGCTGATGCATGACTTCTGTCATATCAGCCTCAGCGACCTGCTGACGCCGTGGCCGGTTATTGAAAAACGCATCGTTGCCGCAGGCGAAGCCGACTTTGTTATCTGTTTTTACAACCCGCGCAGCCGCGGGCGCGAAGGGCATCTGGCGCGCGCGTTTGACCTGCTTGCCGCCAGTAAAAGCGCGCAGACGCCGGTTGGCGTGGTGAAATCCGCCGGACGTAAAAAAGAGGAAAAATGGCTGACTACGCTCGGCGATATGGATTTTGAACCGGTAGATATGACCAGTCTGGTCATCGTTGGTAATAAAACGACCTATGTTCAGGATGGGCTGATGATAACGCCGCGAGGTTACACGCTGTGAGTGAGGGGGAGGTGCTGGTGGTGGGCGGCACCAGCGATGCGCGCGCGTTATGCCGACAACTGGATGCGGCGAACGTCGCGTACACCTTATCCGTGGCGACGCCAGCCGGAAAAGCGCTGGCTGGCGACATTAAAGGGCAGGTGCGCTGTGGTCGTCTGGAGTACGGGCAGATGGTCGCCTGGCTAAAAGAAAACCGTACTCGCTGGGTAATAGATGCATCGCATCCTTATGCAGAAATGGTCAGCCATAACCTCCTTCGCGCCTGTGAAACGGCAGGCGTGTTGTTAAGTCGTTATCAGCGTCCGGATCAGCTTAGCAATCTGACGCATCCGCTTCTCTATACGGCGCGTAGTATTGCCGATGCCTGCGAGATAGCGAGGCATTTTGGTCCGCGCGTGTTACTGACGACCGGCAGTAAAGATCTGGCCGTCTGGCGTGCCGGGCTGGCGGAAAAAACGTTGCTGGCGCGCGTACTGCCCGTGGCGGAGGTGATTCAACGCTGCAGCGAACTGGGGTTCGGCGTTGGAGAAATTTTCGCTCTGTGTGGGCCGTTCAGCGCTGATTTTAACGCCGCGTTTTACCACCAGTGCCGGGCCGACGTAGTCATTACCAAAGCGTCCGGCGCGGAGGGGGGATATCAGGAAAAAGTTCAGCCCTGTCTGGATGCGGGCATTCCCTGCATCGTTATTGCGCGCCCGACGCCGCTTGTGACGGGTGATGAGTTACTGGAAAGCCAGGCCGCCTTTGCGCAGCGTTTATCGCGCTGGCTGGCCGCAGCTAAGGAGTAAAAATGAAAAAAGCGCTTCTGGTAGTCAGTTTTGGCACCAGCTATCACGACACCTGTGAAAAAAACATTGTGGCGTGCGAACGTGATCTGGCGGCGTCCTGTCCCGATCGCGACCTGTTTCGCGCCTTCACTTCCGGAATGATCATTCGCAAGCTTCGCCAGCGTGACGGTATCGACATCGATACGCCATTACAGGCTTTGCAAAAGCTTGCCGCACAGGGATATCAGGACGTGGCGATTCAGTCGTTGCACATTATTAACGGCGACGAATATGAAAAAATTGTCCGTGAGGTACAACTCTTGCGTCCGTTATTCACTCGCCTGACGCTGGGCGTGCCGCTGCTGAGCAGCCATAACGATTATGTGCAGCTAATGCAGGCGTTGCGACAACAGATGCCATCGCTCAGACAAACGGAGAAAGTCGTTTTTATGGGCCACGGCGCCAGCCATCACGCATTCGCTGCTTATGCCTGTCTCGATCATATGATGACCGCGCAGCGCTTTCCGGCGCGCGTCGGCGCCGTAGAAAGCTACCCGGAGGTCGACATCCTGATCGACAGCCTGCGTGACGAAGGCGTCACCGGCGTACATTTGATGCCATTAATGCTGGTGGCGGGCGATCACGCCATTAATGATATGGCTTCAGACGACGGCGACTCATGGAAAATGCGCTTTAACGCGGCGGGCATTCCGGCGACGCCGTGGCTGAGCGGGCTGGGAGAAAACCCGGCTATCCGGGCGATGTTTGTCGCGCATTTGCACCAGGCGCTGAACATGGCGGTAGAGGAGGCGGCATGAACGGTAAATTATACGCATTAAGTACCGGGCCAGGCGCGCCCGACCTGATAACCGTCCGCGCAGCGCGGATTCTTGGCTCGCTGGACATTCTGTATGCGCCCGCCGGTCGTAAGGGGGGCGATAGTCTGGCGCTGTCGATTGTGCGCGACTATCTCGGCGAGCAGACGGAAGTACGTTGTTGCCATTTCCCTATGAGCGCTGACGGCGCCGAGAAAGAAGCGGTCTGGAACGAGGTTGCCGCCGCGCTTACTGCAGAGGTGGAAGCGGGTAAACAGGTCGGTTTTATTACCCTGGGCGATGCGATGCTATTCAGTACCTGGATTTTTTTACTCCAGCGAATCGGCTGCCCGGAGTGGCTGGAGATTGTCCCCGGCGTCACGTCCTTCGCCGCGATAGCCGCCCGCGCGAAAATGCCGCTCGCCATAGAACGGCAATCGCTGGCGGTTATTTCTTGTACCGCGCCGGAAGCGGAAATAGCCCAGGCGCTACAACAGCATGATAGCCTGGTGCTGATGAAAGTGTATGGCCGGTTCGCTCGTATTAAAGCGTTGCTGGCGCAGGCTGGCCTGCTGGAATGCGCCTTAATGATGTCCGAGGCCACGCTGCCCGGCGAGCAGTGCTGGCGCCATCTCCACGAGGTCAACGATGATCGACCGTTGCCCTATTTTTCGACCATTCTGGTCAATAAACAGTGGGAGTATGCAGAATGAAACTTGAACAGCAGCTTCGACAGTTGTCTTTCAGTGGACTGGCTGCAGCGCTATTGCTGATGGTTGTCCCGCAACAGGCGTTTGCGATGCATATCATGGAGGGCTTTTTACCGCCAGTGTGGGCGCTGGCCTGGTGGTTACTGTTTTTACCCTGCTTGTGGTATGGGCTGGTGCGCTTACGGCGTATTGTGCAGGAGGATAATCATCAGAAGGTACTGCTGGCGCTGTGCGGCGCGTTTATTTTTGTCCTGTCCGCGCTCAAAATTCCGTCGGTAACGGGGAGTTGTTCACATCCGACCGGCGTTGGTCTGGCGGTTATCTTGTTCGGGCCCGGGGTGGTGGCGATTCTCGGCGCGGTTGTGCTGTTGTTTCAGGCGCTATTGCTGGCGCACGGCGGCCTGACGACGCTTGGCGCAAATGGAATGTCGATGGCGGTGATTGGCCCGGTTGTCGGTTATCTGGTGTGGAAAATGGCCTGCCGTGCCGGACTGCGCCGTGATGTCGCCGTTTTTCTGTGCGCGATGCTGGCGGATTTGGCGACCTATTTTGTGACTTCAGTCCAGCTTGGCGTTGCGTTTCCCGATCCCCATGCCGGAGCGACAGGGTCTGTTGTGAAGTTTATGGGGATTTTCTGCCTCACACAGATTCCTGTCGCCATTGCCGAAGGTTTATTAACCGTCATGATTTATGACCAGTTAACCAAACGGCAAGTGATTACCGTACAAGGACATTAAAATGAAAAAAACGTTGATGTTGTTAGCGATGGTGGTGGCGCTGGTGATTCTGCCGTTTTTTATTAACCATGGCGGTGAATATGGCGGTTCAGACGGCGAAGCGGAAAGCCAGATTCAGGCTATTGCGCCGCAGTATAAACCCTGGTTTCAGCCGTTATATGAACCTGCCAGCGGTGAAATTGAAAGCCTGCTGTTTACCCTTCAGGGCTCTCTTGGCGCGGCGGTGATTTTTTATATCCTGGGGTATTGCAAAGGTAAACAACGCCGTGATGACCGGGCTTGATCGACTCAGCTATCAAAGCCGCTGGGCACACGTTGCGCCGCAGCGCAAGTTTTTGCTGTGGCTGGCGATGATGATACTGGCGTTTGTTCTGCCGCCTGTAGGGCAGGGCATTGAGCTGCTGATCATTGCCGGATTGAGCTGTTGGCTATTGCGCATATCCCTCTGGCGCTGGTGTCGATGGATGGCGATACCTTTTGGATTTTTGTTGGTCGGCGTGATAACGATTATCTTCAGCATCAGCCGCGAGCCGCAAATGCTGCTGGCTGGCATATCTGTTGGGCCGTACTGGATCGGGATTACCCGTGCGGGCGTGGTTACGGCGAATGAAACGTTCTGGCGTAGCCTGACGGCGCTGTCCGCGACGTTGTGGCTGGTGATGAACCTACCGTTTCCGCAGTTAATTAGCTTGCTTAAGCGCGCGCATATTCCACGCCTGCTTACCGAGCAAATCCTGTTAACGTGGCGCTTTCTCTTTATTCTTCTGGATGAGGCGGTGGCAATCCGTCGCGCGCAAACGCTGCGTTTTGGTTATTGCAGCCTGCCGAACGGCTATCGATCTCTGGCGATGCTGGCTGGACTCCTGTTTACGCGAGTGTTAATGCGTTATCAGCAAATGACCACCACGCTGGATATCAAACTGTATCAGGGTGATTTTCACCTGTAAGGACTATTATGCTTGCCACTTCAGACCTGTGGTTTCGTTATCAGGATGAGCCGGTACTTAAAGGGTTAAATCTGGATTTTTCGCTCTCGCCTGTTACCGGTTTGGTGGGCGCGAACGGCTGTGGGAAGTCTACGCTTTTTATGAACCTGAGCGGCCTGTTGCGTCCGCAAAAAGGGGCCGTATTGTGGCAGGGAAAACCGCTGGATTACAGCAAGCGCGGACTACTGGCGCTGCGCCAGCAAGTTGCGACGGTTTTTCAGGACCCTGAACAGCAGATTTTTTATACTGATATCGATAGCGATATTGCGTTTAGTTTACGTAATTTGGGGGTGCCGGAGGCGGAAATCACGCGCCGCGTCGACGAGGCGCTAACGCTGGTTGACGCCCAACATTTTCGCCATCAGCCCATTCAGTGTTTGAGTCATGGGCAAAAAAAACGTGTGGCTATCGCTGGAGCGCTAGTGCTACAGGCGCGCTATCTATTGCTGGATGAACCCACTGCTGGTCTCGATCCCGCAGGGCGCACTCAGATGATTGCTATCATCAGGCGGATTGTGGCGCAGGGAAATCATGTCATTATCTCCAGCCATGATATCGATCTTATTTATGAAATTAGCGATGCCGTATACGTGTTACGCCAGGGCCAGATCCTGACGCATGGCGCGCCTGGCGAGGTTTTCGCGTGTACGGAAGCGATGGAACAAGCGGGGCTAACCCAGCCCTGGCTGGTCAAACTTCATACTCAACTGGGACTGCCGCTGTGTAAAACAGAAACGGAGTTTTTTCATCGAATGCAAAAGTGCGTATTCAGGGAGGCGTCATGACGCAGGCAGTTATGTTGCAGGGGACGGCATCCGACGTCGGCAAAAGTGTGCTGGCGGCGGGTTTATGCCGCATTTTTTATCAGGATGGTCTGCGTACCGCGCCGTTTAAATCGCAAAATATGGCGCTTAATTCTGGTATTACGCCGGATGGTAAAGAGATGGGGCGGGCGCAAATTTTTCAGGCGGAAGCCGCGGGGATCACGCCAGATGTGCGTATGAACCCGGTGCTGCTCAAACCGACCAGCGATCGCCAGGCGCAGATCGTGCTGATGGGGAAAGTGGCGACCAATATGGATGCGGTTAGTTACCATGACTATAAACCGCGTTTGCGTGAGCAAATCCTTGCGGTCTATAACAGCCTGGCGCAGGAATATGACGTTATTGTGCTGGAAGGCGCCGGAAGCCCGGCGGAAATCAATCTGCGCGATCGCGATATCGTCAATATGGGAATGGCGGAAATGGCCCAGTGTCCGGTTATTCTGGTGGCGGATATCGACCGGGGCGGCGTATTTGCCGCTATTTATGGCACGCTGGCGCTGCTGCATAAACAGGAGCGTGACAGAGTAAAGGGCGTCATTATCAACAAATTCCGCGGCGACGTGGCGCTACTCTATTCCGGTATCGAACAAATCGAATCGCTTACTGGCGTCCCGGTCCTGGGAGTGATGCCATGGCTGGATGTGGATCTGGAAGATGAAGATGGCGTCGCGCTGCAAAACGATAAATATCGCGGTAACGCCCCCCGTGATATCACTATTGCCATTGTGCAACTGCCACATATTTCTAACTTTACGGATTTTAACGCTCTGGCGGCGCAGCCGGATGTGCGCATACGCTATATTCGCCGCCCGGAAGCGTTGACTGACGCTGATCTGGTGATCCTGCCGGGCAGTAAGAATACGCTGAGCGACCTCGCCTGGCTGCGCGAAAGCGGGATGGCGGATGCGGTATTGCAGACACATCGGCAGGGCGTGCCGGTGATGGGGATTTGCGGCGGCTACCAGATGCTGGGCGACACCATTGTGGATGAGGTGGAGTCGGGGCTGGGTACGCAGCCGGGCCTGGGGCTGCTTAATACGATCACTCGCTTTGCACAGGATAAAACCACGACGCAGGTTAACGCGACAATGTCAGGCGAGCTGCCCGGCTGGCTGGCTGCCGCGGCGGGGCTACCGGTACGCGGTTATGAAATTCACATGGGGGAAACGGTGCTACAGGAAGGATGCTGTACGGCCATGACGTTACAGAAAAATGGATGCTCTGTGGCGGATGGCGCGGTCACCGCCGACGGACTGGCGTTTGGCACTTACCTTCATGGCCTGTTTGACAGCGATGCGTTTACTCGTGCGGTGGTCAATGGGTTACGGGCGCGAAAAGGGCTTGCGCCGTGGGAAACGACTTTTTGTTATGCGGAGCATAAAGCGCGGCAATTTGATCTGCTGGCGGAAACGATGCGGCAACATATTGATATTGATAAAATTTATACCATCATGCAACAACATCAGGAGCCGGTATGATGATTCTGGTGACGGGCGGGGCGCGTAGTGGTAAAAGCCGTCATGCTGAAGCCTTAATTGGCGATGCGCCGCAGGTACTGTATATCGCCACCTCGCAGATTCTTGATGACGAGATGGCGGCGAGAATTCAGCATCATAAAGATGGCAGGCCGGCACACTGGCGGACCGCAGAATGCTGGCGGCATCTTGATACGTTGATTACCGCGGATCTTGCTCCTGACGACGCGATTTTGCTGGAATGTATTACCACCATGGTGACGAATCTGCTGTTTGCGCTGGGAGGCGAAAACGATCCCGAACAGTGGGATTATGCGGCGATGGAGCGCGCCATTGACGATGAAATTCAGATTTTAATTGCAGCCTGCCAGCGCTGCCCGGCGAAAGTGGTACTGGTGACAAATGAGGTGGGAATGGGGATCGTCCCGGAAAACCGTCTGGCGCGCCATTTTCGTGATATTGCCGGTCGGGTCAACCAACGACTGGCGGCAGCGGCGGATGAGGTCTGGCTGGTGGTCTCAGGTATTGGAGTCAAAATTAAATGAGTAAGCTGTTTTGGGCCATGCTCGCTTTTATTAGCCGCTTGCCCGTGCCGTCACGCTGGTCGCAGGGACTGGATTTCGAGCAGTATTCGCGTGGGATCGTGATGTTTCCCTTTATCGGGTTGATTCTGGGAGGGGTAAGCGGCCTGATTTTCATCCTCCTGCAACCCTGGTGCGGTATTCCGCTAGCGGCGTTGTTCTGTATTCTGGCGCTGGCGCTGCTGACCGGTGGTTTTCACCTGGATGGGCTGGCCGATACCTGCGATGGCATTTTTTCCGCGCGCCGCCGTGAGCGAATGCTGGAGATTATGCGTGATAGTCGTCTGGGAACCCATGGCGGGCTGGCGCTTATTTTTGTGCTACTGGCAAAAATTCTGGTGGTCAGCGAACTGGCGTTACGTGGAACGCCAATGTTGGCGGCGCTGGCAGCGGCCTGTGCGGCTGGGCGCGGCAGCGCCGTTTTATTGATGTACCGTCATCGCTACGCCCGTGAAGAGGGGCTTGGCAATGTATTTATCGGTAAAGTCAGCGGACGGCAAACCTGCATTACTCTGGGATTGGCGGTAATCGTCGCCACGGTATTACTGCCTGGTATGCAAGGGTTGGCCGCAATGGTGGTCACATGCGCGGCGATTTTCATCCTTGGCCAGTTGCTTAAACGTACGCTTGGCGGTCAAACCGGCGATACGCTGGGCGCGGCGATCGAACTTGGCGAACTGATCTTTCTGCTGGCTCTGTTATGAGCCGATTATTACGGACGAGACATCTTATGCAGACACTACACGCTTTACTCCGTGACATTCCTGCGCCGGACGCCGAGGCGATGGCGCGTGCGCAGCAACATATTGACGGCCTGCTCAAACCGCCGGGCAGCCTGGGCAGACTGGAAACCTTAGCCGTTCAGCTCGCGGGTATGCCGGGTCTTAACGGTACGCCGCAGGTAGGTGAAAAGGCGGTGCTGGTGATGTGCGCCGACCATGGCGTCTGGGATGAAGGCGTAGCGGTTTCGCCCAAAATCGTGACGGCGATTCAGGCGGCGAATATGACGCGGGGAACAACCGGCGTATGCGTGCTTGCCGCTCAGGCCGGTGCGAAGGTGCATGTCATTGATGTCGGTATTGATGCCGAACCTATTCCTGGCGTAGTTAATATGCGCGTCGCGCGCGGCTGCGGAAATATTGCCGTTGGCCCGGCGATGAGTCGCTTGCAGGCTGAGGCGCTTTTGCTGGAGGTTTCCCGCTACACCTGCGACCTGGCGCAACGCGGCGTGACCTTATTTGGCGTAGGGGAGCTGGGAATGGCGAACACTACGCCAGCCGCCGCGATGGTCAGCGTTTTTACAGGAAGTGATGCAAAAGAGGTGGTGGGGATTGGCGCGAATCTTCCGCCTTCCCGCATCGATAATAAAGTGGACGTCGTGCGGCGGGCGATTGCGATTAATCAGCCCAATCCGCGCGATGGCATTGATGTGTTGTCGAAGGTGGGTGGTTTCGATCTGGTCGGGATGACCGGCGTGATGCTTGGCGCGGCAAGGTGTGGCTTACCCGTATTGCTGGATGGCTTTCTTTCCTACTCGGCAGCGCTGGCGGCCTGTCAGATTGCGCCTGCGGTGAGACCTTATCTGATCCCGTCGCACTTTTCGGCGGAAAAGGGTGCCCGCATCGCGCTCGCGCATTTGTCTATGGAACCCTATTTGCATATGGCGATGCGGTTAGGTGAAGGAAGCGGCGCGGCGCTGGCGATGCCGATCGTGGAAGCCGCGTGCGCCATGTTCCACAATATGGGGGAGTTAGCGGCCAGTAATATTGTCCTGCCGGAGGGGAACGCAAACGCAACATAACCCGGGCGCACAACACCAGCCATGTGAGAAAAAAGCTATACTTAACGCACACCTGCCGCGACAAAGGAAGGGATATAATGCGTCGTATCACACCTTTTTTTCCGTTTTTCGTCTTGTTGGTAAGCCATTTCTCGCTGGCTATAAGCTATCCGTTGCCGCCCGAAGGCAGTCGTCTGGTAGGACAGCCTGTCACAATCGCCGTACCACAGAACAATACTCAGCCCTTAGAGTCATTTGCCGCCCGCTACGGTCAGGGGCTGAGTAATATGCTTGAAGCGAATCCCGGCGTGGATGTGTTTTTACCTCAGTCTGGTTCCACACTGGTAGTGCCGCAGCAGTTGATTCTGCCTGACACCGTTCGTGAAGGTATTGTGGTAAACGTCGCCGAGATGCGCCTTTATTATTATCCCGCAGGCACGAATACGGTTGAGGTGCTACCCATTGGTATTGGTCAGGCTGGCCGTGAAACGCCGCGCAACTGGGTAACTGCGGTTGAACGCAAACAAGATGGCCCGGTTTGGGTGCCAACGGCTAATACGCGTCGGGAATATGCTAAAGAGGGAAAAACGCTGCCCGCGATGGTGCCTGCGGGGCCGGATAACCCTATGGGGCTATACGCAATATATATCGGCAGGTTATATGCCATCCATGGCACTAATGCTAACTTTGGCATTGGCCTTCGCGTCAGTCAGGGCTGTATCCGTTTACGCAATGACGATATTAAATATTTATTCGACCATGTTCCTGTAGGAACCCGCGTTCAGATTATCGACAGGCCCGTTAAATTTTCGGTAGAGCCGGATGGCAGTCGTTGGCTGGAGGTACACGAACCGCTTTCTCGCAACCGTGCTGAATTTGAGTCAGACAAAAAAGTTCCATTGCCCGTTACGCCAGTGCTGCGCACGTTTATCAAAGGGGATGACGTTGATACTTCGCGGGTTAATGAGGTGCTGGAGCGCCGTTCCGGAATGCCGGTCAACATTAGCGCGGGCAGGTCTGGCCTTTAAATATCCCGCCACATTGCTGGTTTTCATGGGCTGGAGTATCTGTATTAGTAGTGAGTGTCATGGCAGGGGCTCCATTTCTCAGCGAACCGTGAGCCCTCCGATTAAGCTCAAAGTCATAAATCTTTTCTCCGGTATCGCCGGAGGTTTTTCATATGCGTCTGCAAGGCTCTCTTATCCACCGCGCCGAGTATTCTTTTCGGTCGAAATGATATTTGAGATACCAGAGGCGGGAACCGCCCGGATTGATAAGCAGAAACAGACCGTGAGAAGCGATCAGTTTAAAGGGAGTTGGTGAAGGTTTAGTAGCGCGGATTTTACTGTCAGTAAGGGGCATGTGGTGGTCACTCCTTTATCGAACTGAAGTGACCCCAAATCAGACCACCAATTTGTCCCGATGCGGAGAGATAAATCAATATGCACTGAGACAGTTTTCTACGCTAACTCTCTGAATCAAAATACTATTGAGACATGCTGAGATGCCTGAAAACAGGAATTTGGCTCCTCTGACTGGGTGCGTTTTTTATCTCATTGAATAATAAAATATTTATTTTCTAAATTCAAAATAAGGCCCTTATAAAAGCCCCGATCGTAATGATGCACTAAGAATGTGATTTTTATCACATTTTAAAAGTGGGATTATTTCCCCCCATCTTGCCATTTCCACTAGATATTATTAACGGATACTTGAATTAATTCGATTATTCAATAATGATTGAAATATTGAATCATAGAGGGCCGCCCCACATTATGAACAAACAAACTGCCACAACCATCTTTGAATCCCTCTCCTCCGGTGTACGTCTGGACGTATATCGCCTACTGATAAAAATGGGTACCGAGGGCATGGTTGCCGGGGAGATCGCTTCAACGCTGGATATCCCGCCGACTAACTTATCGTTTCATTTAAAGGCGCTGACGCAAGCCGGGATGCTGACGGTAGAACAGGAAGGTCGTTACCAGCGTTATCGTGCCAACATCCCACTGATGCTGGATTTAATCGGCTGGCTGACCGAGGAGTGCTGCTCAGGCCACCCGGAACAATGCGCGGATTTTCGTTCGGCTTCTTCCTGCTCAGAAGCCGTTTTACCACCACTCAACACCACGAAAAAGAGTAAATCATGAACGTACTTTTTCTCTGTACCGGCAACTCCTGCCGTTCCGTGCTGGCCGAAGCCACGTTTAACCATCTGGCTCCTGCCGGATGGCGCGCCATGAGCGCAGGCAGTCACCCGGCGGGTTACGTACATCCCCGAGCACTGGCGTTGTTGGCGCGGGAAGGCATTTCAACAGAAGGCTATTTCAGCAAATTGTGGAACGATCTGCCGCAGACGCCGGATATTGTCGTGACAGTCTGTTCAAACGCTGCCGGAGAAACCTGTCCGGCCTGGCTCGGTAACGTGATGCGTACCCATTGGGGCGTTGACGATCCGGCTCGTGCTACCGGTAGCGATGCCGAAATCGATGCGGCTTTTGTCACTGCTTACCAGACATTACGTGCGCGTATTGAAGCTTTTCTGGCGCTGCCGCTGAATGAATTGCTGCACGATCGCGCTCGTCTGAAAGTTGAACTGGATCGTATTGGCGAAATTTTTTAACGACCTGTATTTCAATAATTGATGGAGAGTCAAATGAAGACGATTCAGATTTTCGATCCCGCATTATGCTGTTCTTCCGGCGTCTGTGGCCCGGAAACCGATCCGGCGCTGGTCGCATTCGCCGCTGATTTTGAGTGGGCCAGAACGCAGGGCGTCAATATTGAGCGTTTCAATCTGGCGCAGCAACCATTGCTCTTCGCACAGAACGAAATCGTTAAAGGCTTTCTGGCCCGTTCCGGCAAAGAGGCGCTACCGCTGATTCTGGTGGATGGTGAAGTCGCACTGGCTGGTCGCTACCCTCGCAGAGAGGAACTGGCGCGTTGGATGGGGCTTACCGTCTATTCGAGTTTTACGCCAGCGGCTTCCTCCTGTTGCGGCGGCGATAAGTGCTGCTGACGGACTGATTTCCCGCTTTATTTAATTTAAAGGAGTCTTTTTTATGCTGATGCTTCGGCAGGTGCCCCCCTTTTTGTTTTTTACCGGTAAAGGCGGTGTGGGTAAAACATCGCTGGCCTGTGCTACCGCGATTCATCTGACCGCCTCTGGCAAACGTGTACTGTTGGTCAGCACCGATCCGGCTTCCAATGTGGCGCAGGTATTTGAACAGACTATCGGTCATCAGATAACCCCGATTGCAGCGGTCAACGGACTGGCTGCGCTGGAAGTCGATCCGTCCGCTGCCGCAGCGGCATACCGTGAGCGCATTGTTGGACCGGTACGGGGGATCCTGCCAGACGATATCGTGGCGGGTATTGAGGAACAGCTCTCCGGTGCCTGTACCACCGAGATTGCCGCCTTTGACGAATTCACCGCGCTGCTGACTAATCAGCAACTGCGCGATGAGTACGATCATATTGTGTTCGACACCGCGCCAACCGGGCATACGCTACGAATGCTGCAACTGCCCGGCGCGTGGAGCGGTTATCTCGACAACAGCCAGCACGGTGCGTCCTGTCTCGGACCGCTGGCCGGGCTGGAAAAACAGCGCAGCCAGTATCGCGCCGCCGTAGACGCACTGGCGAATGCGGAACTGACGCGGATGGTGCTGGTTGCCAGAGCGCAAACCGCAACGCTGAAAGAAGTATCGCGTACCTATGACGAACTGGCCGCCATCGGTCTGACGCAGCAGTATCTGGTCATTAACGGCCTGTTGCCTGAGCAGGAAACCGTACGCGATAAGCTGGCGCAGGCACTGTATCAGCGTGAACAACAGGCGCTGCAACATTTACCTGATAACCTGCGCGCATTGCCCTGCGATCGCCTGCCGTTAAAACCGTTCAATATGGTAGGGCTGGCGGCATTACGGGGTCTGTTGGACGACAGTTCAACTGGCTCCCCGGCGGAAGTCGGAGATATCTCCCCCGTAGATCTTCCTTCATTGTCATCACTGATCGACGGATTCGCGTCGCAGGGACATGGCCTGATCATGTTGATGGGCAAAGGCGGTGTGGGGAAAACTACGCTGGCAGCGGCGATTGCCGTTGAACTGGCCCGTCGCGGTTATCCGGTTCACCTGTCCACATCCGATCCGGCGGCGCACCTGACCGACACGCTGGACGGCTCATTCGACGGTCTGAGCGTCAGCCGTATCGACCCGCAGGCTGAAACCGAGCGTTACCGGCAGCAGGTGATGGCTGAGCAGGGTAAAAACCTCGACGAACAGGGGCGTGCCGTTCTTGAAGAAGATCTGCGTTCTCCCTGTACGGAAGAAATTGCCGTGTTTCAGGCTTTTTCACGCATCATTCAGGAAGCGGGTAAGCAGTTTGTCGTTATGGATACAGCGCCAACCGGCCATACATTGCTACTGCTTGACGCCACCGGCGCTTACCACCGTGAGATTGCCCGACTGACCGGGGAACACGGTCAGCCCGTACTGACGCCCATGATGCGCCTGCAGGACAGCGATCAGACAAAAGTTCTCATCGCCACGCTGGCGGAAACCACCCCGGTGCTGGAAGCCGCTCATTTGCAGGACGACCTGCGTCGCGCGGGGATTGAACCGTGGGGCTGGGTCATTAATAACAGCCTGATCAATACGCCGACTACATCGCCGCTGCTGCGCCAGCGTGCCGAACGCGAACGGTCGCAGATTGATGCCGTCTGTACCCACCATGCCCGACGCTGTGCGCTGGTGCCGCTACAGGCGGAAGAGCCTGTCGGCGTTGAGCGTTTACTACAACTGAGCACAACCGAAAAATAACCCCAAAGGAGCCTGACATGTCAGCACAAACCCAGGCCGCTCCGGCCATGAACCTGTTTGAACGTTACCTGAGCGTCTGGGTTGCGCTCTGCATCGCCATCGGCATTTTGCTCGGACAGGTGGTGCCGGGCGTCTTTCGCGTTATCGGCGGTCTGGAGATTGCCCGCGTTAATTTGCCGGTCGGTTTACTTATCTGGGTAATGATTATTCCTATGCTGCTGCGCATTGATTTTGGGGCTTTGGGGCAGGTCAAAGCGCACTGGCGCGGGATCGGCGTAACGTTGTTTATCAACTGGCTGGTTAAACCATTCTCAATGGCGCTGCTCGGCTGGCTGTTTATCCGTTATTTATTTGCGCCGTGGCTGCCAGACGATCAGCTTGACAGCTACATTGCCGGGCTTATTCTGCTGGCTGCCGCGCCCTGTACGGCAATGGTGTTTGTCTGGAGCCGACTCACCAACGGCGACCCTTATTTCACGCTGTCGCAGGTGGCGCTGAACGATGCCATCATGATTTTCGCCTTTGCGCCGATTGTTGGGCTGCTGCTCGGCTTGTCCTCAATCATCGTGCCGTGGGCCACCCTGTTAACCTCCGTGGTACTATACATCGTTGTGCCGGTTATTCTGGCCCAGCTCTGGCGTAAGGCCCTGCTACGCAAGGGGCAAGCGGCATTCGATAATGCGCTGACGAAAATCGGCCCGTGGTCAATGGCGGCATTACTGGCAACGCTGGTGTTACTGTTTGCGTTTCAGGGCGAAGCCATTCTGCAACAGCCGCTGGTCATTGCCCTGCTGGCGGTGCCAATTCTGATTCAGGTGCTGTTTAACTCGGCACTGGCCTATGGGTTGAATCGACTGGTGGGCGAAAAGCACAATATTGCCTGTCCATCCAGCCTGATCGGCGCATCGAACTTCTTTGAACTGGCTGTCGCAGCGGCAATCAGCCTGTTTGGTTTTCATTCCGGTGCGGCGCTGGCGACCGTGGTTGGGGTGCTCATTGAGGTGCCGGTGATGCTGCTGGTTGTGCGAGTGGTGAATCGTTCGAAAGGGTGGTATGAGAGAGCTTAGCGGAGATATTATCCCTCTCTAATTATCCGTTCGCGACAAACATTCAGGCAGTTTCTCAAGGGGCAGGGCCGGGTAATGCTGTGTTTCAGGCGGCGTGAACTCACCATCCAGATTTTGCGCAGGGTTCGACCTGATTAACTGTTTTTTCACCGCATAGGGGCCAAAAGCCAGCTTCTTCTCTTTCTCGTCAATGCGGTACTTCATGTACCAGAGTTTCGAGCCGTTGGGTTTGATCAGCAGGTAGAGTCCTGAACTGTCGGTAATCTTGAAGGATTTCTCGGTGGGTTTGATCTTGCGGATAGCGGTATCGGTTAATGCCATCGGCGGGGGCTTCATTTTCTCAACGAACCGTGAGGCCCCCGATTAAGTCCCCAAAAACTATGGGTGTCAAAAAACCCGGCAAACCTTATCAGGTTAACCGGGTAAAGATAAGTTCTTGTTTTTTTCAACGTCTCCGGACTCACCAGGATGTCCCGAAACTAAAATCTGGCTCCTCTGACTGGACTCGAACCAGTGACATACGGATTAACAGTCCGCCGTTCTACCGACTGAACTACAGAGGAATCGTGTGGGGTCGTATATTAGCGGCGGAAAAATTTTTGTCAAACCCCATTTAACCTCTTACAGATTCGATTGCGGGTTATCTCATCACTTTGTTGCATTTGCAGACATTTTTTCTGCAAAAAGCTTTGCAGCCTTACGATTTCTCGCTCATTATTGAAATGTGGTTTCAACTCTCTTCTTTAAGGTCCATTTTGAACGTCTCCACTGCCTTACGCCAGGCTGTCGTCCGTACGCCCTGGTATGCCAAACGCAAGAGCTACAAAGTGTTGTTCTGGCGTGAAATCACCCCACTTGCTATCCCTATTTTTCTGGAAAATACCTGTGTTTTGCTAATGGGCGTGCTCAGTACTTTTCTCGTCAGTTGGCTGGGCAAGGAAGCAATGGCGGGCGTGGGGCTTGCCGACAGTTTTAATATGGTAATTATGGCTTTTTTTGCGGCTATCGATCTTGGTACTACGGTGGTGGTTGCCTTTAGCCTGGGCAAGCGCGACAGGCGACGGGCAAGGGCGGCGGCGCGCCAGTCGCTGGTGATTATGACGCTATTTGCCGTTGTGCTGGCAGTGGTCATTCATTATTTCGGCAGTGAAATTATTAATATTGTCGCAGGCGAGGCGACGCCAGAAGTAAAGGGGCTGGCGTTAACGTACCTTGAACTGACGGTGCTGAGTTATCCGGCTGCGGCAATTGCGCTAATCGGTAGCGGCGCGCTGCGTGGGGCAGGGAATACGAAAATCCCGTTGATGATTAACGGCGGGATGAACATTCTCAATATTATCATCAGCAGCATCCTGATTTACGGGGCTTTCTCCTGGCAAGGGCTGGGTTTTGCCGGCGCGGGGCTGGGATTAACCATTTCGCGCTACATCGGCGCGGTAGCGATTATTTGGGTGCTGATGATTGGTTTTAATCCGGCGCTGCGCATTCCGCTGAAAAGCTATCTGAAGCCGCTGAATTTCGGCATTATCTGGGAAGTGATGGGTATCGGTATTCCGGCGAGCATTGAATCAGTGCTGTTCAACGGTGGCAAGCTACTGACGCAAATGTTTGTCGCCGGAATGGGCACTAACGTTATTGCGGGTAACTTTATTGCCTTTTCCGTGGCGGCGCTTATCAACCTGCCGGGTAACGCCCTTGGTTCGGCGTCGACTATTATCACCGGTAAGCGTCTTGGTACCGGACAAATTGGTCAGGCAGAGCGTCAACTGCGCCATGTATTCTGGATGTCGACTATCGTACTTACGGCAATCGCCTGGGGGACAGCGCCGTTCGCGGGTCTGTTTGCCTCATTTTATACCCAGGAGCAGGACGTAAAAGAGGTAGTGAAAGTTCTGCTCTGGCTTAATGCTGCCTTTATGCCAATTTGGGCGGCCGCGTGGGTGCTGCCGTCGGGTTTTAAAGGCGCGCGCGATGTGCGATTTGCGATGTGGGTATCGATGCTGGGGATGTGGGGCTGTCGCGTTGTGGCAGGGTATACGCTTGGTATTGTGCTGGGTATGGGGGTTGTAGGGGTTTGGCTGGGGATGTTTCTTGACTGGGCCGTGCGCGGCGCACTGTTTTACTGGCGTCTGGTAAGCGGGCGCTGGCTGTGGAGATACCCGCGCGTAAAGAGGGAGTAAGCGCTTTTTGCTGTGAAAATCATCAGGAAACGGTGAATTTTAACCGAAGTGTGGAATAAAGCAGCAAACGAACTTTTTTTGTGAAAACAGGCTTTGACAAGCCAGGGGCACCTCGTTAATATTCGCCCCGTTCAAACGATTCCTCTGTAGTTCAGTCGGTAGAACGGCGGACTGTTAATCCGTATGTCACTGGTTCGAGTCCAGTCAGAGGAGCCAAATTTTAGTTTCGGGATATCCCAGCGAGTCCGGAGACGTTTAAAAAAACAATAACTTATCTTTACCCGGTTGACCTGAGAAGGTTTACCGGGTTTTTTGACATCCATGGTTTTTGGGGGCTTAATCGGGGCCTCACGGTTCGTTGAGTAAATGGAGCCCCCTCCTATGGCATTAACCGATACCGCTATCCGCAAGATCAAATCCGTATCAGTATGCTGACATATAGATGCGTTCGGTTCAAACGGAGCGATCACACAAGCTTGCGAGGTGATGCCCTTGGTGGGAATCGCGACCGTCTCTTTCATCTGATTTCAGATATTTCCCGTGATCTTGATCCGTTCTTTCCCAAAAGATTGATTTCTTTCATTCGAAACAAGGCTGTACAATAAGTAAACCAAAATAGCAACTATAGAGTTTCTAATGGATACAGTAGAAGAACTAAATGGAACATACTTCTATGCAGGAAAATCCAATCTGACTGCTGCCGAACTTCTGTTTATGATTTTTTGTGAGAATACCGCAAGCCAGTTTGGGATTGGTGTTGCAGATTTCGGGGCCGTTGTTGCTCTGCTATCAGGTCGTAATAATCTCTGGACAAGGGCGAAACCCGCTGGAGCGACTAAAGGCACATCATACGCGTCCAGGACTGCACGTGCAGTGTTTAAAAAGTCAAAATTTCCCTTTGGAATATCCCTTCCGACATGGTTAGGCGGTTACACCCCATGGACAGCCAGACGTGTTATGGTTCGTAATATTGCGCCGTTTGTTGGACGTTCCATTCCTTTGATCGGGGAAATTATCCTTGCCGCAGATGTGTCACAAATAACATATCGCACTATACGCGACTACAATACCATTGCTCGGGGCAATGATAAGTTATGGTAGACAATATTGAACAGCAAGTTTACGAGCTTGTACGGCCTTATGCTGGCACATATCTTTTCAACATTAAGCAAGTGGAATTAACACCAGAGATTGACCTTGATACTGATCTGAGCATTGATGAACTTGAAGCCGAAGATCTCATGAATAAATTCTTCGAGAAACTCAATGTCGAGCGAGGTAACTTCAGAATAGAAACCTATTTTCCTAATCACCCTTTTTCATGGCATCCGTTCAAGAAAACGGAGCCTGTACCCGTCCCAGATTTCACTATCAGCATGCTGATCGAGTCAGCAAAAGCCGGGAAATGGTTATATGACTAATTGTAATGAACTTAACAAATGGCTGTACCAGTACCCTTCTTTTTGAGCGATGATGGTGGCGCTAAGATAGTTCTCTTTTCTTTTTAAAGGGTTCATGTTTACTGCCGCCACCCTTACGCTAACCCCTTTAGTTTCCTCCTTTGCTGTCATACTATCGAATGACGTGCCTCACCTGTGAACGCTAAGGAGAATAATATGGAAAATAAAGGCACAAACCTGACGCCCGAGCAGGCGCTGGATCGCCTGGAGGAGCTGTACGAGCAGTCGGTTAACGCGCTCCGTGAAGCCATCGCTGACTATGTTGATAACGG
The DNA here is from genome assembly GCF_051702785.1 of Salmonella sp. NW722. Classification (NCBI taxonomy): domain Bacteria; kingdom Pseudomonadati; phylum Pseudomonadota; class Gammaproteobacteria; order Enterobacterales; family Enterobacteriaceae; genus Salmonella; species Salmonella sp. NW722. Next base: position 248,935 of record NZ_JAMMIN010000005.1, on the reverse strand, counting down.
TACGCTGCCCGATCCCCACGCCAGGCTTAACGGACTGTTTGTTTATCCTTCGCTGTCTGTAAGCTGGGATGGCGCGACACCGAACCCGCCTAAAACACGCGCTTTTGGACGCTTTACTCATCCTGGCTGTTATACCACTACCGTTACGCGGCCTGCGCTATTTCGCGCTTATCTTCTGGAACAGCTTAACCTCGTTTACCATGATTATGGCGCGCATATTGCGGTGGAGGCCTCGCACCATGAGATCCCGTATCCTTACGTGATCGATGGCTCGGCTCTGACGCTGGATCGTTCTATGAGTGCTGGGCTAACGCGCCATTTTCCTACCACAGAACTGGCGCAGATTGGCGATGAGACAGCAGACGGTCTGTTCCACCCCGGCGAATTCTATCCGTTATCGCACTTCGACGCGCGTCGTGTTGACTTCTCGTTGGCCCGGTTACGGCACTATACCGGTACGCCGGTTGAACATTTTCAGCCCTTCGTTTTGTTTACCAACTACACCCGCTATGTCGATGAGTTTGTGCGCTGGGGATGCAGCCAAATTCTTGATCCTGACAGTCCCTATGTCGCGCTTTCCTGTGCTGGCGGAATTTGGATCACGGCAGAAACGGAAGCGCCGGAAGAGGCTATTTCCGATCTGGCCTGGAAGAAGCATCAGATGCCCGCCTGGCACCTGGTAACGGCAGATGGGCAGGGGATTACGCTGGTAAATATCGGTGTCGGCCCTTCAAATGCTAAAACGATTTGCGACCATTTGGCCGTGTTGCGGCCTGACGTCTGGCTTATGATTGGGCACTGTGGAGGGTTACGAGAAAGTCAGGCGATTGGCGATTATGTGCTGGCCCATGCCTACTTACGCGATGATCATGTGCTGGATGCCGTTCTGCCGCCTGATATTCCTATTCCAAGCATTGCGGAAGTACAGCGTGCGCTGTACGACGCTACCAAAGCGGTTAGCGGAATGCCCGGCGAAGAGGTGAAACAGCGACTGCGCACGGGAACGGTCGTCACCACGGATGATCGTAACTGGGAGCTTCGTTATTCCGCATCGGCGCTGCGATTCAACCTTAGCCGCGCGGTCGCGATTGATATGGAGAGCGCGACGATTGCAGCCCAGGGCTATCGCTTCCGCGTGCCTTACGGCACGCTGCTTTGTGTTTCTGACAAACCTTTACACGGTGAAATTAAACTGCCCGGGCAGGCAAACCGGTTTTATGAGGGGGCTATTTCAGAACATTTGCAAATTGGTATTCGTGCTATTGATTTACTACGCGCAGAAGGTGATCGTTTGCACTCACGTAAATTACGCACGTTTAATGAGCCACCGTTTCGCTAACGAAATGAGCTGTCGCCTGCTGTTGGACAGGAGTGGAAGAGGCGTATTTATGTGATATGAAAAGCGGCTGAATGAAGCCTTAGCGGGAGGCGATTTTGCATCCCGCCAAGGCCTTATTGTGCCGCGAGCTTCATCACCATCGCCGGATACCTGCCGCCGATAATCGCGTCTACGCCAGGAAACGCGCCGGAAGGCGAAAACATTGCGTCGCACTTCACGCTCCTTGAGCGCCTGACCCACAAGCCCGGATTAACAAGCAGATACCGACCGTGAGAAGCGGTCAGCTTAAAGGGGTGTCAGAAGGCTTGATACTGAGGATTTTCGCGTTGGGCAGGGATATAGGGTGGTCACGTCATTATCGAACTCATAGCGCCACGAGTGGCGCGCAAAGCTGGCGCACGTCGGTAAAGCGCACCAGCCGGTGCTCGCCGTTCCATTCAAATCGGTGCTCCCGGCACTGCGCCTTGCCCCAGCGGTCAGCGATGGGATTGCCGGACTCGCCGTACTCATAGTGGTGGTCTGCCCTGTAGCAGCAGGCGGTCGCCTTTGACTTTCGCCTGATGCTCGCCACCTTCGGGCGGCATGTTCATGCCCAGCAGGTTGTCGTCGTCGTCAAAGCTGAACTCCTCGTGCAGGGCGTTCCAGCGCGGGTCTTCCGGCAGGCGGTGTTGGGTCAACATTAATATCTTGCGGTAATCTCTGTGGGTTTGGATTCGAATTTACGTTAGTGCGTGTGACCGGTAAATCCCGCGACGATCTGCAGGCAGCGATGGCGCTGGTGCGCGGCGGCAATCTGGGCCAGCCGTTCCAGTTCAAAAACTTCCGCGATTGATTTTTCCCGCCCGCCGCCTTCCCGCATGTGAGAAAGGTGGCAGGGCGGGTAAATCGATTAAGGCGTGGCTTTTTTAGGCTCTGCGGCCTTGTTATACAACGCCTGAATCAACGCCTGCTGTTCCGCTCCCGGTATGATACCCAATCTGTGAAAAATATTCCCAATCTGATAAAGCTGCTGATTACCGGTGTCGTCCTGGCGGGTAATCGACGCCTGCGTGGTTAATTTTTTCAGCGTAAAGGTAATATGTTCCTGACACTCGGGCGTGTTTTCAGAACAAATCTGGCGTAACAGCATCAGGTTTTTATTATCGACCCTGTCTGCGTTAATCATCAATTCCCTTGCCTGACTCCACTGTTTTGCATTCATGTAGTGGTCGATCATCGCCTCCTCTTCGAGAGAGGGAACGTGCTGGTGTAACACCCGTTTGGCATTCACCGTGTCGTTGCCATAGCCGTAAAGCTCCGCAAGCCTTTGAAAGGAACGCGACATATCTTCATCAGGCCAGGCTTTTGCCTGGCTGAGGTAAATCGCCTCGGCGCTGACGGCTAATTTTTGCGCTGCCTCAGGATGACCAATTTCTTTGAGTACTTCACCTATTTCATTTGTTGCATCTTCCCATTCGGCGAACGTCAGGGTTTGCGCCTCGGCGGAGAGGGTTGCGATATGCTTTTCCGCCACAGCATTCTGCTTATGCTGAAAGAGATTCTTCAGCGCTTTGATTTTGTACTCGTAGCAATACCTGTCGTCGTAGCAGGTATATTCCGGCGCGCTCATCAGCAAATCGATACGCTTATTCATCAGCGCAACATCATCAAGCTTGCTTAATAAATTAATCAGCTCCATTTCAATGCGCGGCGAAGGGGCAAAATTGAATATTTTATCGACCTGCGTCACATAGGTTGAAAGCGTCTCTTGATAATTCTGTGTCAGCTCGTTTTTCTTATAAAAAGAGAGCAATCCCGATAATGAATACTGGAAATAGCTTCCTTTATTGCCGGTTGCTTTGCGCAATCTCGCAGACAACGCCATCGCCTTCTCTTTATTACCCGTGGCGTAATAGATCTCCATCAGGTCGAGATACTCTTGATAACGGTAGGCTTCAGCACTCGGTTGTTGAGCAATAGCCGTATCAAACATTTTCAGCGCGCTATCTGCGTAAACCAACGCCTTTGCGGTGTCGCCCTTGGCATGGTACTGCTTCGCAATAATAAGCAGCATTTTTAGCTGAGTATAAGGAACAACAATTTTATCAGCGTAATTTTCATTATAAATAGCGGCGGTTTTATCAGGCTCTGAGTGCCAGGATTCTAAAACCGTGGCTAAATAAAAATTCCTCGCGTCGGCATTTTTGCTAAGAAGGGCTAAGGCTTTTTCAGGCTGTTTGCGATTAACCCAGCCATCAACGTAGCTCTCGTAGGCGGTAATGCTCGACGGTTTATCGAGACCAATTTTGGACAGGAAAACCATCGCGGCATCCGGGCTATTATTTTCAGCGATCCACGAGGCCTCATGGTTTAGCGAAAACTTCGCATCATTCGATTGTGTGTCCAGCTTTTTCAGTAATGCATCCGCACGGCTCATCGGGCCGTACATAAACAGTTCCCTGTGTAATTCAAACCAGGCTGCCTGCGATTTAAAAGTGGTGTTTTCATTTAAAGGGACGGCATTTTGCAGTTTCTGTTCGACAACTGACCAGACATCAGGCGATTGCTGACTTTGTGCAACGCTCTGATAAGAGTAAAAAACCGTGGCGGCTGTGAGTAATGTGGCGAATTTAAATTTCATAGCAACGTGTATCCTTTCAGTTCCGTTTGAATAGCCTCTTTACAGCAAAGTCATATTTACTTAGTTTGAGGCGTTAATTCCTTTAAGGCTGCCAGTGCAGGTTTGACGCCGCCTTTTACCGCCGCTGTAAGATGAAGTTTGGCTTTGTTGAGGTCTTTCTCAACGCCATCACCATTCCTGTACATGAGTCCAAGGTTATAGTGCGCCTGAGCATTTCCCTGGTCAGCGGATTTTTTAATCCACTTATAGGCTTCCGGCAGGTTTTTCGGCATTCCTTCGCCGATAAGATTTAAATATCCCACTTCTAACTGCGCATAACTTTCGCCAAGCTCTGCCGCTTTGAATAAATAGGAGAGATATTTTTTGCTGTCTTGCGCTACGCCATCACCGTCGTTGTACGCATAGGCCAAAAAGAGAAGCGCGCCGGGATGATTTTGCTCTGCGGACTGAGTTAACCATTTCATCGCCGCATCGTAGTTTGTGCATTCAAACTCATACTTACCTAAATGATATTGCGCAGTGCTGTCACCCTGCTTTGCCTTATTGGTGACGTCAGTCGGTGCATATAGCTCTGAAAGCTCTTCATCGTTGTGGTAACAACGGATGTATTTTATGCCGTCTTCATCATAGGCTTCTTCTGTACCTTCCTTGTCGCCATCGACATAGGGCAGCGCACTTAAGACCTTACCCGTACGATCGTTAAACTCTCTTTTCAGGCCGTTTCTTTCATCATTAGCAAACATAACCTCTTCAACAAGTTTGCCGGTACGTTCGCTCCAGCGGCGATCGGCTCCCTGCTTTTTATCGTCTTTATATTCGGTGGTATAGGTGAGTTTGCCCTGTTCATTCCAGTGCTTAACGTCCCCATTTAGCATACCGTTTTTATAGGGATAGACTGATTCGCGGTGACCATTTTCGTACCACTTTTCGGAATCCCCGTCTAACACATCATGTTTATACATTTTGGATGAGGCAGGCTTTCCGTTGCTGAACCATTCTTTGACCGCACCATGTTTACGGCCTTCACTATCAAAAGAGGATTCTTCTTTGGGATGCCCATTTCCATACCAGCTCTGAGCAGAAAGCTGTTTGCCATTTTTATAGGTCGCTTTAGAAAGGAGTTTGCCCTCTTCACTGTATTGTTCGAACGTTCCGTCGTTTTCACCTTGGTTATTTCTGTGGTAAACACCACGAATTTTACCGGTAGAATAATATTCCGTACTGGTGCCGACAATGGTGCCTTTACTGTATGAATATTTCTCCTTTATTTTCCCATCAGGGAAATATTCAAATGCCGGGCCTTCCAGTTTCTGATTTAAATAGCTGTGTTTTTGTTTTAAAACGCCGTTATCATAAAAATGTGGGCATTCGCCATCTTTAATTTTACCTTGGGCAAAGTAACGTTTACTTTCAACGGCTCCGTTTTCATGGTATACGATGTATTCCCCTTCGGGTTGACCATCTTTAAACGTCAGCGTTTCCGCTATTTTGTCTTTTTCATCAAAGTAAGTTTCAGCTTTTCCGTCACGCTTATTTTGCGCATTATAATGATAAATACTTTTGAGATTGCCGCTTTCATAGAAAGATTTAAATACAGAAACTCGTTGTCGGTTAGCGAAGTTTTCTTCGTTGGTATAGCCTTCAAAGGCTATCTGTTTACTCTGCATCACTTCCCCTGTTTCTTCTGAGGATTCCAGATACCAGCCGGTGACTTTCCATAATTTTTTCTCTTTGTCATAGGGGAGAGGCATATGGACTACTGTTGTTGCCTGACGTTTAACCGTCGGTTGCAGTTCATCATCCAGCCACAAGTCAGACGATCTTTTCATGTATTCGGCACCGCACAGCGCTTCGGTACATAGCTCGATTCCAGTCAGCATGGGCGTGCCGCCAGCATCGCACTGATCGACCGTCAGGTAAAAATAACGGTCATCGAGAATAGCCGGTCTTAAACTGCGTATTTTATTAATATATTCCTCTGTCGTCAGTCCCATTGATTCTGCGCGCGCAGAAAGGGTATTAGTATTACAGGGTGTTTTATCTTTAAAATAATAACGGTCGGCGAGTAAAAGTTTCAGGTCACTGCTAATGGCAGTTTTATTAAAATCGATATTTCCAATTTGGGCGATGAAATTAACGGGTTTGGATTCTGTACTGGGGGATTGTTTTGCACATATATTCGCGCAATATAATGAAACTATAATTGTTATGAATATTTTCTTCAAGATGTTCTCCTTGTATGAATAATAACTCCCTGAAACTTATTTCATGCTATAGAAACAAAGAGTTAATGTAAAGATGCGAGGAGCATATTCTGGCAGGAGAGTTTGCTTCAGTTACCAGTAAGAATAATTTAAGTATTACGAGCGCGTTGTTTTTAATTTGATAATAACGCGCTGATGATTATTAACGATTATATACCCAATAAACCTCAAGATGCGGGAGTGAGCACCTGAAAGTGATCTTTAATTCGAGATGTCAGTGAGTCCGCTATATCCGGCAGCGTCTGGTTAAAAAAGACAGATATTGCGTCCCTGAACTCTCGCGTACTGCTGAAGTAGCGATTATTCCGGGCATGTTCGTTCATTAATTTCCACATTCGTTCTATCGGATTCAGGTTTGGACTGTAAGGGGGAAGGTAATGCAGCCTGATATTTACCACCTCCGCCCAGTCTTTCACTAACTGTGAACTGTGGTAACCAGCTCCATCCGCTGCTCGCTCTTAGCCAACTGTCAAATTTGCCCATACACCTGCGCCACATACCGCCCACGCCCGTCTCCATGCCCCAGATCCATCGCCACAATTGCCAGCGCTTCTTTCCTGTTGAACCCCTGCGCCAGATAGTGACTAATGGCATCCTGCGCCCACGCATAACGCAGGGAATGCGGAGAATATGCGCCAGTCAGACCAATACGCGCCGCCTGGTTGTGCCAGTAGTCCATCGCGCTTTTCAGATCCGGTTTGTCGATCAGTCGGCCATGACGGCTTTCTGCAATAGCCAGCGCATTATCCAGCGCTTTTCTGACAGCTATAGTATCCAGAATCACCGTTTCGTGGGGCCGTCCGCCTTTGGTGCCGAACACCACGGTTAAGCGCGTATCGCTGCGTTCAATGGCCTGTTTCCACGTTTTCAGCGATTGCACGCTCTGCACCGCTTCCTGTGAACGTAAGCCCATCAGCCTCGCCAGTTCCAGCGCTGCCGCCAGCCCCGGATCTTTCGCGCGGGCTGTTTCCAGTACATGACGGTAATGATCCAGCGTAATAGCCTGCCGCGTACCGTTACGCGATGCACCAGACAAAACCAGCGATTTATTAGTCAGCCGCTCATGCTCTGCCACCAGTTTACGCCCGGCCTGTTGCAGAACAGCGCGCAGCGAGGCCATTTCATTTTGCAGCGTGCGTTTGCCGATCCCCTGCGCCAACCTTTCATGAATATAGCTTTCAATGTGGCGCACCTTAATCTGCGCAACCCGCTGGATATGGACGTTCAAAGCCCGTAAGTGGTGATCGAAACGCTGCACGATATGAATGCGATCGTTCACCGTTTTATGGCTACCGCCACAGTGCTTTGCCAGTGCCTTCATTTCACCACCTAACTTGCCCATACACTTCTCCTGTGATTTTGAGAACACAAACAGTCTCCGGCGTATGCTTTTGGGCTGTGCCAGAACGATACCTTTACGCCGGAGTGGCAGTTTGTTGAGGTATAGGGAGTTTCAGACTGTACGCGGTACAGGCTGCCTGCGTGAGCAGGAATTCTCCGGGGCATCATGCCCCCCCTCGGTATCGATCTTTTTCTCTTCTTTCTTGCTGACAGCGGCCCCAAAAAGGCGTGTCAGATTCGGGAATGAACGCCGGAACCCCGAAAACAGGGGCATGGCGCGGTGTAGTGGTTGTGCGTCACTTTGTCGCTTTGCGCGACGAAAGCGACGCACTGGTCGAGTGCAGTACGCGAAAGATCGCAGACTCTGGTGTTGTTTTACGGTCACGCGGCAGCAAAGCCGGACGTCTTTGCAGGCCGCAGCCCGTAAAGTAAAAGGCGTTGATGTGGTAACGGGTGCCGGGTGGAATCGCTTCCGTCACGGTGCAGCATTGACCAGAGATCTGGCGCAGGTACCATCGAGATACTCTTTCAGTTCTTTGGTACCGAACGTGTCGATAGCCCGCTGAGCTGCGCCGAGATTAGACGCCAGCTTGTCACCGCCAATGTCTTTATCGGCTTTAACTGCCGCAGCCCAGTCTTCTGTTTGCTTCTGCCATGACTCCGCTTGCTGTTGTTGCACTCCCGCCAGCACTTTCGGATAGACGTCCACCAGCTTCTGCGCCTGCTCTTGCGTCAGGTTCAGTTCACGCGCCACTGGTTCGAACTGCGCCAGCGCGCTGGTATCGAGTTCCTGACCTTCAGGGGCGGTGAACGCGTATTTCTCCGGCGCGCCGGGCGACGTTTCTTCTTTCGGTGGAGTGGGCTTATTGGGATCGGCGGGTGGGTCGTGTGGTTTTTCAGAAGCGGGACCATCTGACGGTGGATCGGCGGGTGGATTTTCTGACGGTTTTCCTGTACCCGGATCGGTCTGCGTGCCGCCAGCGGTATCGGTTAATGCCATAGGAGGGGGCTCTATTTACTCAACGAACCGTGAGGCCCCGATTAAGCCCCAAAACTATGGATGTCAAAAAACCCGGCAAACCTTATCAGATCAACCGGGTAAAGATAATTTCTTGTTTTTTAAACGTCTCCGGACTCGCCAGGATGTCCCGAAACTAAAATCTGGCTCCTCTGACTGGACTCGAACCAGTGACATACGGATTAACAGTCCGCCGTTCTACCGACTGAACTACAGAGGAATCGTGTGAACGGGGCGCATAGTAACGATGTGCGATCGGCTTGTCAAAGGGGGAAATAAGGTTGCGCGTTTGTTTGCTGACAAAAACAACAAAGCGTTGAAGTTTTGATCTAATTTCTACTTTGCCCCGGCATGGCGCAACTTTGTCTGTAATTGCACAAGTCAAATGCTGTGACCTTACCGCAATGGCTATGTGCCAGCGTCTGATGAAACGTGAAAAACTGGCAGGCACTTGGCAAATAATTCTGAGACATAACGCCGTAGAGATTAAGGGCAGGGGGCAGAATGAACTTTAGACGTGAGATATTTTGTGAAAATGGTTGATACAGGCAGTCTGACGCCGGTAGCGGAAATGGCAGATAAATTTCTGGTGCAGGCGAAAAGATTTCCGTCAATATCATAGGCAGAATTATGGCGCATCAGCTTTTGGCGACGACACGGAACGAGCGGGTTTTATCGCGCTTTTCCTGAAGGATTTTTTCATCAGCCTGTTATTTGCGTTCGGATCAATCCCCTGAGCCAGCAGCCTTTTGGCCTCGTCACGGCGTTGTCTGGCATCAGCAAGCGATACAGCAAGGTAAACCCCAATAGAAAACACCTTCTGTTTGCCATCGAAGCGATAGCCTGTCTGCCAGTATTTTGAATCGATAGAGGCCAAGCCCGTCAGTGAGCTTGACGGCCTTTTCCGCTGGTCTGGCATTTTTTACTTTAGTATCAGTCAGTGACATGACGGTTCCCTCCGCGTGCTGGTAAAACGCAAATCGAACCAGCTTTACCAGCAAAAGGGTATGGCTGCGAGTGGTTTTTAGTGAACGAGAGTGAACCTGAAGAAAGGGATAATCGATTGATATAAATGCAGAAAGCAGGCGTCACTGAACGTCTGCTTTCCTTAATTTGGCTCCTCTGACTGGACTCGAACCAGTGACATACGGATTAACAGTCCGCCGTTCTACCGACTGAACTACAGAGGAATTGTTTCAACGAGGCGCATAATACTGGGCCGGCTATAACGTGTCAACAGTAAAATTAACGCGCCAATTCAATTGGTTAATTAACCCACAAAGTGAGGGATTAATGTTCGGATTCCTCGCCGTAGTCGCCTTCGGCAGCGCTTACCCGTAAGCGCTGAGAAGGATCCTGGCGATAGAACTGGCAAAAACGCTGCCATAGCGCCGGGAAACGTGGAGCAAACAGTTCTGGCGCGCTGAAAAAATACTCTGACAACACGGCAAAACATTCTGCAGGGTCGGTGGCGGCATAGGCATCTATACTGGCAGCGCTTTCGCCAACAAGATCGATTTCATCCTGAATATTATTCATTGCCGCGTGGAGATCGTGTTCCCAGCCAGCCACATCGCGCAACGGGATGAAAGGGATGCCGCTGGCGCGATCGCCATTACGCATATCCAGTTTGTGCGCGACTTCATGAATAATGAGGTTGAAACCCGAAGCATCGAACGAGTCCTGGATATCCAGCCAGTTCAGAATGATGGGCCCTTGTTGCCAGCTTTGCCCCGACTGTACGACACGCTGGCTGTGCACCAGACCTATGTCATCTTCCCATTCATCATCTACCACAAAGAGCGCGGGATAAATGAGCACTTCATGAAAACCATCAAGCCACTCAATACCGAGCTCCAGGATCGGTAAGCAAAAAATTAACGCAATACGTGCACTTTTTAACGAGTCGAGCTCAAATCCCTGTAGCGCTACCAGTCTTTTCTGCTGCAAAAAACGTTCGGCTAGCGCAATAAGCCGAGCCTGTTCTTGCGCGGTGAGGTTTACCAGAAGAGGTATAGCCAGCGCATCATCCCACGGCCAGTCTTCGTTCTGGGTTATTTCTTGTGCTTTCCAGGGCCACTTAATCATCGTTTTGCTCGTAAACTCGTCACTTGAACAAAATTACCCGAATAGGGTCTGTTAAAATGCCAAATTACCTGGCATCATTGCAATATACGGAGAGATGCCGGAGCGGCTGAACGGACCGGTCTCGAAAACCGGAGTAGGGGCAACTCTACCGGGGGTTCAAATCCCCCTCTCTCCGCCAATCATTCAACAAAATCAATCACTGACAAAGCGTTTTTGATTTCGTCATACATAAATCCCTGCATTAAAATTTCTTTCACTCGCTCGATTTTTCTTACTACTGATGCTGTTTTTTACCATTTTGCTGCGCGTCGGGCATCCACTTTTATCTTCTTTAGCTCACAAGCTCACACTCTTTTGCAACGCCCATCTCACATCTCTGGTGACAAAACAGTTTAACTGCCGTTGCTTCACACGGATCTTGTAAGGGTATCTTAAAGGAAATGGATTGCTGGAGGATGGAGGAAAAGAGGCGAAATCATTTTCAGTGGGATACTGCCACCTCGGACATGAGCTTGCCAGAACCTACGAGGTAAATCCTACGACACGAAGCCACGCGCAATTTTATGCGAAAACGCTGGCAATAGCCTTTCTGACTGATGCAAGCTATCTAAAATCGCTTGAAGATGACATCATGCAACACAATCGCTTAAAAGACTCACCTGTTGATAAGCATGTTGAGGACGAAAAGAAGAAGAAAAATGCAGCCAGGTAAAAAGGGTTACGTTCGCCGGAAGCGAACGTGATCGCATCCAGCCTTAACGAACCTTTTTCCGTTAATCTCCCTTCATGTTTTTCAAAAAACTCTTTTATGAATGCCCCTAAAACGTCATACGCGAATTCGCTATTATTGTTCCCGTCGCGACAACATAGAGATTACGTAAAAAAAAAGAGGGCAGACATTGAAAAATATTGGAAATAACGTAAAACGATTTGTCCGTGTTTTTATCTGTCATTTAAACTTACAGAAATGGCTGTACTGCTATCAGTATAAAGATAATTTCAGTTGTCCAGATAAATCATTTTTAAAACTATTTGTATTAACAGGGTTTATTCATTTATTGAATGGATGCGTGCTCGTTTGGTCTTGTCATCTTGACGCTTTGAGATCACATATTCTATTCTATCATAGACAGCAGGGGGAATTGGCTGCTGGGATCGATTTTTGATTAATAAAATATTGGATGGAACCACGATGCAATTACCAGAACAGGATGAGTTTTCTGATTTTTTTGCTGCCAATGATGATGAACAAGCCTCTTTAAGGCGTAAGTTTTTTTTGGAGAAACATAAAGAACCGTGTCTGTCTGAGTCTGCATTAGAGGACTACCAGGCGCTGTTTATGAGTATCTACGGAATTAATCTTGACTGGAAAGAGGGGACTTTTAGCCTGCTTGAGGCACTTTCAGATAATCAGGGAGGGAAGCCTGTCACGGTCAAATTCGATTATGACAGTGAGATTGAAACAGCAACGATAAATTTGGTTGATACGCAGTATGTGTTTCATCACTACCCAATGGGAAGTGATGGTTTTGATACAGAACTGGTGCGCATTGAGCATATATTGGCTAATAGTGGATATAGTTTGCGGGTATATCAGAACAGCACTTTTAGTGATACATTATCGTTCTTACTCATTCCGTCAGATGAGTGGAAACGTGTTGAACAGCGTTATAGCCCAGAGCATATTTCTGCATACTTCGTTCCGTATGGAAAACAACTTGTTATTCCTGAGGTTGCTGCTCCGGTCGTAAATTATGTGCCATCCGTTAAACAAGAAACATCAAATGTCCCTGCGTTGTTTAATGCTCGGGGTATCCGTATTTATTTTTTAAGTATAATGCTAATCGCATTTGCAATTTATATTTTGTGGAATATCCTGACGAAAATAGAACCTTTATCATCAGGCCAACCTGCTGGCTGTGAAAATGTACAAAATTTATACTCAAAATTACGTCCAGAAGTAGCCGAGCCATTAAAAGAAAAAATGCGTAAGAGTTTGGGCTGTAAATGATAAATTTTCAGTTTAAGAAAATTACACTAATGGATAGGTAATAGAGATATATTTAATTTGATATTGTGTTATCGAAATAGTAATAACAGATAATATACATATTCTTGCGGTGGTGGATGAAGCGATTTTTATCTTATTTGTACAGGAAAAGAAAAAGAGTTTTTTTAGCTACCATGACTCTTATTAATTTTGTTGCCGCAAATCAAAAATACTACGCTTTTAATTTGTTGTCAGTGTTTATCATGGTGTTCTGGTCAGTTATCCTTATTTCCAATATGCAAACTGATATTAATCATAATGAAAAATAAAACTATTTTTTGTGTCTGTTATATTTTTAGTAAATCCATGAAGCTCGCTGTACCCCATCGGGATTCACAGTGATGTCACTCGCGGCGACTTAACGCCGTCGTCCTCGGTAATCATCGCACCCGGCCTGTTGCCCGAAATGTTCCCCTGTAGACATGGTCGCCAGGCAAAAGATTACTTGCTGTCAGGGAAACGCGCTGGCGCGTGGCGATAACTTACGCTGCGGGACTGTCGACACTGTACAGAAAATCTGGCCTCCAGACTGGCTTAAATATGCTCACATGACAATACAACCGGAAAATTTACAAAATCCATAATTTGAACTGAGAGAGAAACTTACAAACGAAGCGACGAAGATTTAAACAGCCGTAGCGACTCCGGTATCTTGCGCGCATGTTCAAATAATACTACTGTATATAAAAACAGTATTCGAGGTATGGATTATGGAATTTTTCAGACCTACAGAGTTGCGCGAAATTATTCCTCTCCCATTTTTCAGTTACTTAGTGCCGTGTGGATTCCCCAGCCCCGCGGCGGACTACATTGAGCAGCGTATCGATCTTAATGAGTTGCTCGTTTCTCATCCCAGCTCAACATATTTTGTCAAAGCCTCGGGGGATTCAATGATTGAAGCAGGCATCAGCGACGGTGACCTGCTGGTGGTGGATAGCTCACGGAACGCTGACCACGGTGACATTGTAATTGCGGCAATTGAAGGAGAGTTCACCGTAAAACGGTTGCAGTTGCGCCCGACAGTGCAGTTAATCCCCATGAACGGCGCCTATCGACCCATACCTGTCGGCAGTGAAGACACGCTCGACATATTCGGGGTGGTGACCTTTATCATTAAAGCGGTCAGTTGATTATGTTCGCGCTCTGCGATGTTAATAGCTTTTACGCTTCCTGCGAAACGGTCTTTCGTCCTGATTTATGTGGCCGACCGGTGGTGGTGTTATCAAACAATGATGGCTGCGTTATCGCGTGTAGCGCCGAGGCGAAGCAGCTCGGTATCGCACCAGGTGAGCCATACTTCAAACAGAAAGAACGCTTCCGGCGATCCGGTGTTGTTTGCTTCAGCAGTAATTACGAGCTTTACGCTGATATGTCGAACCGGGTAATGACCACACTCGAGGAGATGGTGCCGCGGGTAGAAATTTACAGCATTGATGAGGCTTTTTGTGATCTAACGGGGGTACGAAACTGCCGGGATCTGACAGATTTCGGGCGCGAGATAAGAGCGACGGTCCTGAAGCGCACGCACCTGACTGTCGGTGTAGGCATTGCCCAGACGAAAACCCTTGCCAAGCTGGCTAACCATGCTGCGAAAAAGTGGCAGCGCCAGACCGACGGGGTGGTTGACTTGTCGAACATCGACCGCCAGCGTCGGCTGCTGGCCCTGATACCCGTAGAGGATGTCTGGGGTGTCGGCAGACGCATCAGTAAGAAGCTCAATGCCCTGGGCATCAAGACTGCTCTCGATCTCTCTGAACAAAGTACCTGGATCATCAGGAAACACTTCAATGTCGTGCTGGAGCGTACCGTGAGAGAGCTTCGCGGAGAGCCATGTCTGGAGCTTGAAGAGTTTGCGCCGGCAAAGCAGGAAATCGTTTGTAGCCGCTCTTTCGGCGAGCGGGTCACAGACTATGAGGAAATGCGCCAGGCTATTTACAGCTACGCTGCGCGCGCGGCAGAAAAACTCCGCGGCGAGCACCAGTACTGCCGTTTCATCTCAACATTCGTCAAAACATCCCCCTTTGCCCTGAACGAGCCCTACTACGGTAACAGCGCCGCGGTGACGCTTCTCACCCCCACGCAGGATTCACGCGACATTATCAATGCGGCTGTGAAATGCCTGGATAAAATCTGGCGCGACGGCCATCGCTACCAGAAAGCGGGGGTGATGCTGGGTGACTTCTTCAGTCAGGGCGTAGCGCAACTCAACCTTTTCGACGATAACGCGCCGCGCGCCGGTAGTGCGAAGTTGATGGAAGTACTGGACCATCTTAACGCAAAAGACGGGAAGGGGACGCTGTACTTCGCCGGGCAGGGGATGTCGCAACAGTGGGCTATGAAGCGAGAAATGCTTTCGCCTCGGTACACCACAAGATACTCTGATCTACTGCGTGTTAAGTAACTTGTGCGATCAATGCCTGAGATAGTTGCCAAATCATCCCCGTTCTCTAACCGGTTTTGGTCGCACAAGATCACAGGAACCTCTCACGATGAGGCGCATGTATCCTGGTTTACGACATCAGGAAATGTGGCGCGTTTATTGCCAGGTAGGCGTTGTGAGACGTCACTTATTTACGCCAGGTTTCAGCCGTAGCGACGGGCATGGATAAAAAGAGTATGGCAATCAGCGTGATAATACTAAAAAACAATTAATATTTTTTTAACAAAACTAAAGCTTGCTATGTGCAGTTAACCATGCGTTAATGGTTGTGCGGTTTGATACAAACTTATCTGAAGTAGTGATTGTAATATTTCTCATCATTTGTTCCTCTTGAGATCTCCTTTAGGTTTTTTTCTCTCTGATAATTTTCTTCAGGCCATTTTGCCCAAGGGCTCATTCAAAAGGTAACAATATTATGACGACGAAAATCACTGGTTTAGTAAAATGGTTTAACCCTGAAAAGGGCTTTGGTTTCATTACGCCTAAAGATGGCAGCAAAGATGTGTTTGTGCATTTTTCCGCCATTCAAAGTAATGAATTCCGCACTCTGAATGAAAATCAGGAAGTGGAGTTTTCAGTAGAACAGGGACCAAAAGGTCCATCAGCGGTCAACGTTGTGGCGCTTTAAGGCAACTAATATTACTAATAAAATTCACTTCCGGTGTCCATGTTGCCATGGTTCACAATACAGAACATCGACATTCGATGTTACTGAGCAAAACCCGTTTGGCGCGAAATGTATTTTTTGTAAGTCAACCATGATCACTTTTGATAATGTTGGATTATACATTCGCTCAGGACAGGTTCCGCCAGATTTTAGAAAATAATTCATATTAGCTCCGTACAGGAGCTTTTTTATGCCCGGATGATTATCATCTATAGACGCTGACATCCATCATCTATAGTGGCTTACCTTTCCCCAAAGGTGTTATTTCTCTTGCAGACAGCGCCTGAAAAAAGCGACGTTGTCTTCATCTATCCGATGAAACCAGGTCAACCTGTCTTTGTGCCCTTATCCGTTATTTAATTCTTGCCCTATAATAACAAGCCCGTGCTAAGCACGGGCTTGAATAACATAAAGCGTCTTAGAACTGGTAGACCAGACCAACACCTACGATATCATCAGTTGCAATACCGTTGTTTGTGTAGAAGTCATCATCTTCGTCCAGCAGGTTGATTTTATAATCAACGTAGGTGGACATATTTTTGTTGAAGTAGTAAGTCATACCGACGTCAACATATTTAACCAGATCTTTGTTGGTGTAACGCCAGTTGCCACGATGGACTTCCTGACCGCCTAAATCTTTGCCCTTAGACTGCAAGTAGGCGATGGACGGACGCAGACCGAAATCGAACTGATACTGCGCAACCACTTCAAAGTTCTGGGTTTTGTTAGCAATACCGCCATTATCTTCGCCATTACCGCCGCCATAATAGGTCATGTTGCGGGTTTCAGCGTACATCGCCGCCAGGTAAACATTGTAGGCGTCATATTTGGCACCTACGGTCCAGGCTTCAGCGGTTTCACCACCAGCATAGTTGTTGCGCTCATTCATGCCGTCGCCATAACCACGAGCAACCTGATTGTCCGTACGGTCAGAGGAAGAGTAGGCCGCACCCAGGCTTAACCCGAAGTCAAAGTCGTAGGAGGCAGACATACCGAAACCGTCGCCGTTTTCACGGGCCAGTTTGCGGCTGCCGCCGTTACCTGTACCTTCACCAGCACCGCCATTTTCATTATTACCCTGGTACTGCAACGCGAAGTTCAGGCCTTCCACCAGACCGAAGAAGTCGGTATTACGGTAGGTAGCAACGCCGTTGGTTCTGCCCAGCATATAGACATCGGTCTGGGTATAAGTATCACCGCCGAATTCCGGCAGCGCATCGGTCCAGGCTTCAATGTCGTAGATAACACCATAGTTACGGCCATAATCGAAAGAGCCGTACTCGCCGAATTTCAGACCGGCAAAGCCCAGACGAGTCCAGGAGTTTGCACCTTCGCCTTCGGTGGTGTTTACCTTAATGTTGTATTCCCACTGACCATAGCCGGTCAGCATATCGTTGATTTGCGTTTCGCCTTTAAAGCCAATACGGGCGTAGGACTGGTCGCCATCGTCGCCTGCATTGTCAGAGAAGTAACGCAGACCATCAACTTTGCCGTACAGGTCGAGTTTGTTGCCATTTTTATTATAAATTTCAGCCGCATTTGCTGCGCCTGCCACTAATAACGCCGGGACAAGCAGTGCCAGAACTTTTCTGTTCATTATGTATTCCCTTATGATAATAATTTATATGAATATGTAGCCACTTCAACAAAACTACAAATTGATACTATTCTATGAAGTTCATGGAATTTAAAAAATAACATGTAACAAAGGTATTTAAAATATTTCAATTTGTTTCTGTTTGATTTTTTATAATACAAACCATATAAGTAACTAAGAATATATATTCTATAATTATCATTTTTTATCAATGGGTTATGTGTTTTGGTTTGATGTTTTTTGGCGTGAATATAATTTGTTTTTTATATGTATTTCATGATTTGATTATGAAAAAGCATAAAAAAAACCGGCATAAATGCCGGTAATGTGGGTAATGATAAAATAAATGATAAAAGGCTAATAACCGAATCATTCTGACACTTAATGCTAATAAAATAAAACGCTATCGCGGTGCGTAAAAATAAGTTGTTCTGGTTATGGGTTATTCTGCATCAGAGTGCGATTCAATCACCATTCCCTTATTTAACAGCAGGTTCAGCGCCAGACGCAACATTAACTGAGAATAAACTATTTGTGGAATGAATAACCAGAACAGGTGGATAAGGTATTTCATGGTCGAAATGTGACTAATATCACATTATAATGTAATTAATGTCATGTGACTTACATCACAAAAGCGGAGTAAAGTTTGAGTACCAGGGAGGACAACGCCACCCGTAGCATGGGCGGTAAATTAGCGTTATGGGTTTTTTATACCTTTTGCGGCTACTTCATCTGGGCGATGGCGCGTTGCGTGTGGCTGATGTCCGCCATACAAACCGAGCCGGTTCTCGGCCCAATCAGCACTCCTGGCAGCGCAACGGAAAAATGGCTTAACGCGCTTTCGCTGGGCGTCGTCTGGCTTATTCTGGGGAGTATTGCCTGGTATACCCGGCCTCGCAAAAACAGGGCTTATCCCGCCGACACTCAGCCAGAAACGCGCAAGCACGCAAGGATGTAAAGTGGTGGCGGATATGTCAGGATAGCGAACCCTGTGCTCAGGCATGTAATAAAAATGGTCTGCTATAAAGAGAGGGCGTATGGACTCAGGATACTGGCAATCGCAGTTTGAAGACTGGCTACGTCACCACCACCAGGAACAGGATGCCGCCCATGACATCTTCCATTTTCGTCGTGTTTGGGCAACCGCGCAAACGCTCGGGGAAAACGTTCCTGTCGACTGGCTGGTGGTGCTATCGGCATGTTATTTCCATGACATCGTCAGCCTGGCGAAAAATCATCCGCAGCGGCATCGTTCTTCCATTCTGGCGGCGGCAGAAACCCGGCGTATTTTTCTGCGGGATTTTCCTGACTTTCCGGCAGAAAAACTGGCGGGCATTTGTCATGCTATCGAAGCGCATAGCTTCAGCGCAAAAATTGCGCCTACCACGCCAGAGGCAAAAATCGTACAGGATGCAGACAGGCTGGAGGCGTTGGGCGCCATTGGTCTGGCGCGGGTCTTCGCGGTCTCCGGCGCGCTGGGCGTCGCGCTGTTTGATGCCGACGATCCCTTTGCCAACAGACGGCCTCTTAACGATAAGCAATTCGCGCTCGACCATTTTCAAACCAAACTGCTGAAACTGCCGCTGACGATGCAGACCGAACGGGGCAAGTACCTGGCGCAGCGTAATGCGGATTTTCTGGTGTCGTACATGGCGAAACTGAGCGCTGAGCTGAAAGGCGACTATGAAACACGGGATGATGCGGTCATCCAGATGTTTGCTACGCATCAGTAACCCCTGCCGCTGAAACGTAAACCGCGTCATTTTATGTTAGTCTGTCGGCAATTATTTTTGGCCGGTTAAATGTATGCAGGAAAATATTTCAGTAACACACGCCCGGAACCTCATCGCCGACGACGCCGGAAGCGAGATCCAGGCGATGCTGAGTCAATTGCTGGAAATCTACGATGTTAAAACGCTGGTGGCGCACCTTAACGGCCTGGGCGAACAGCACTGGAGCCCGGCCATCTTCAAGCGCGTAATGATGAACGCGGCATGGCATCGTTTGAGCGACAATGAACTCACCTGTCTTAAAACAGGGTTGCCGACGCCGCCAGCGCATCATCCACATTACGCCTTTCGTTTTATCGATCTCTTCGCGGGCATCGGCGGCATTCGCCGCGGATTTGAAGCGATAGGCGGACAGTGCGTGTTTACCAGCGAATGGAATAAGCACGCGGTACGGACATATAAAGCGAACTATTTTTGCGATCCGCTGCAACATCGCTTTAATGAAGATATCCGCGATATCACGTTGAGCCACCGGGAAGGGGTCAGCGATGATGAGGCGGCGGAACACATTCGCCAGCATATTCCGCAACATGATGTCCTGCTGGCGGGCTTTCCCTGTCAGCCATTTTCTCTGGCGGGCGTTTCCAAGAAAAATGCGCTGGGCCGCGCCCACGGCTTTGCCTGCGAGACTCAGGGGACGTTATTTTTTGATGTCGTAAGAATTATCGACGCTCGCCGCCCCGCGCTGTTTGTGCTGGAAAACGTGAAAAACCTTAAAAGTCACGACCAGGGCAACACTTTCCGCATTATTATGCAAACGCTCGATGAACTGGGATATGACGTGGCGGATGCCGCTGACAATGGCTCGGACGATCCGAAAATTATCGACGGGCAGCACTTTCTTCCTCAGCATCGGGAACGTATTGTGTTGGTGGGATTCCGTCGCGATTTAAACCTGAAAACCGATTTTACGTTACGCAATATCGCCCGCTGTTATCCACCGCGCCGTCCGACGCTGGCAGAACTGCTGGAGCCCGTCGTCGAAGCCAAATATATCCTGACGCCGGTGCTGTGGAAATATTTATATCGCTACGCGAAAAAGCACCAGGCGCGGGGAAACGGTTTTGGCTATGGCATGGTTTATCCTGACAATCCGGAAAGTGTGGCGCGCACGTTATCTGCTCGCTACTACAAAGATGGCGCCGAAATTCTGATCGATCGTGGTTGGGATATGGCGAAAGGCGAAGTGAATTTCGACGATGCTGGCAACCAACAACATCGTCCCCGCCGACTCACGCCGAGAGAGTGCGCGCGTTTAATGGGATTTGAGGCGCCGCAAACGTACCAGTTCAGGATACCTGTCTCGGATACGCAGGCCTATCGCCAGTTTGGCAACTCCGTGGTGGTGCCGGTATTTGCCGCGGTAGCAAAGCTGCTGGAACCCAAAATTCACCAGGCGGTGACGCTGCGTCAGAGAGAGACGGTAGATGGCGGACGTTCACGATAAAGCCACGCGCAGTAAAAATATGCGCGCGATAGCGACCCGCGATACGGCTATTGAAAAACGTCTTGCCGGCCTGTTAAGCGCGCAGGGGATTACGTTTCATACTCAGGACGCGACATTACCGGGCAAGCCGGACTTTGTGGTGAATGACTATGATTGTGTGATTTTTACTCACGGCTGCTTTTGGCATCATCACCACTGTTATCTGTTCAAAGTACCGGCCACGCGGACGGCTTTCTGGCTGGAAAAAATCGGTAAGAACGTTGAGCGCGATGAGCGCGATATCCAGCGTTTACAGGCGCTTGGCTGGCGGGTGCTGATCGTCTGGGAGTGCGCCTTGCGCGGGCGAGCGAAATTGAGCGACGCGGCGTTGGCGGAGCGCCTGGAAGAGTGGATCTGCGGCGGCGGCGCCAGCGCGCAGATCGACACCCAGGGGATTCATCTACTGGCGTGAATCTTCCGTTTTACACGGCGTGACCACCGCCCTGGCGGGAAGCAGGTACTTACCCAGAGTCACCAGCACTACTGCAAACACAATCACACCCAGCGCGGCCCATTCAACGGGCGATAACCTCTCGCCACCCAGGCCGGTGCCAAGCAACACGGCGACAACCGGATTCACATAGGCGTAGCTGGTCGCCAGCGCCGGACTGACGTTGCGAATCAGGTACATATAGGCATTAATGGCGATAATAGAACCGAACAACGCCAGGTAGCCGACGGCCATAAGCCCCGATAAACCAGGCAGCGTGGCGAGCTTTTCGCCGGAAAGAAACGCCGCGCAAAGCAATACCACGCCCGCCGCCAGCATTTCAATCGCGCCCGCCATCATGCCCACAGGGAGGGCGATGCGCGAGCCGTAAACGGAACCAAATGCCCAGCTCATCGAACCTATCAGGATCAAAATCGCGCCCCACGGATTGCCGCTTAAGTTGCCGCCGCTGTTCAGCAGAATAATCCCGGCAAGTCCAATGGCAATCCCCACCCATTCTAATTTGCGCGTTTTAATACCAAAAAAGTAGCTAAAGCACAGCGTAAATAGCGGGACAGTGGCGACCACGACGGCAGCAATGCCCGATGGCACGTTTTGATGCTCCGCCACCGTCACCAGGCCGTTACCCACCGCCAGCAGCAGTAGACCAATCAGCGCGGCGTTGATGGTCTGGCGCAGCGGCGGAAGTTTTTCGCCGCGCAGCAGCAAAAACGCCATGAGCAACATCCCCGCCGAGAGAAAACGTACGCCTGCCATCATCAGCGGCGGCCAGCTTTCAACGCCTATGCGGATAACAAAATAGGTAGACCCCCAAATGATGTACAAGGCAAAAAGCGCGCCAAAAAGAGGTAATAACTGCCGGAAACGCATAATCACTCACGGTGAAATAAAAAGGGTGAATATAGTAAACGTCAAAATTATTATGCTGGCGAGCATTATAATTGTCCTTTTGGAATAAAAAGGCGTTGACCCGCGCCGCCGGTTTCGGCATTGCGCGTTTTGCTACATACTTAACGTCTTAGAAGAAAAGACCGAGGAAATCATTTTGGCAGGAAGTAGCTTACTGACATTACTCGACGATATCGCCACGCTGCTGGACGATATTTCGGTAATGGGCAAATTGGCCGCGAAAAAAACCGCGGGCGTACTGGGGGACGACCTGTCGCTCAATGCGCAGCAGGTGACCGGCGTTCGCGCTAATCGCGAGCTGCCAGTGGTATGGAGCGTGGCGAAAGGATCATTAATCAACAAGGTTATTCTGGTGCCGTTGGCGCTGCTGATAAGCGCATTTATCCCGTGGGCCATCACGCCTTTATTAATGTTAGGCGGCGCGTTTCTCTGCTTTGAAGGGGTAGAAAAAGTCCTGCATACCTTTGAGGCGCGAAAACACAAAGAAGACCCGGCGGAGCGGCAAAAACGTCTTGAGGCGCTGGCTGCGCAAGATCCTTTGGCCTTTGAAAAAGATAAAGTAAAAGGGGCGGTCCGTACCGATTTCATTCTTTCCGCTGAAATTGTGGCCATTACCCTGGGGATTGTCGCGCAGGCGCCGCTGCTTAATCAGGTGTTGGTGCTGGCGGGGATTGCGTTGATTGTGACCATTGGCGTGTATGGCCTGGTGGGTATTATTGTCAAACTGGATGATATGGGGTACTGGCTGGCGGAAAAGCGTAGCGTGCTGGCGCAGGGCGTCGGTAAAGGATTACTGATTATCGCGCCCTGGTTAATGAAAGCATTATCCATTGTCGGTACGCTGGCGATGTTTCTGGTCGGCGGCGGGATTGTCGTACACGGTATTGCGCCGCTACACCATGCCATTGAACATTTTGCGCAGCAGCAGGGAGCTTTCATGGCGCATACGATCCCTGCGGGGCTGAATCTGGTGCTCGGCTTTATTATCGGCGCCATTGTGGTGGCGCTGGTGAAAGGTGTGGCGAAAATTCGCGGTGTTTCGCACTGATTTTCTACAATGAATTATGCAAAATTGCCCATCCTCGTCTAAGGTGAAAACGTTTCATCTGATACAGGAGGCAGGTATGGTCTTTTCTGTCAGTGAGGAAGTTACCGTGAAAGAAGGTGGACCCCGGATGATCGTCACCGGTTATTCCAGCGGAATGGTAGAGTGTCGCTGGTATGATGGTTTTGGCGTAAAGCGGGAGGCATTCCATGAGAATGAGCTCGTGCCAGGCAAGGAAAGGCGCGGGCGGGACGAAGCCCGATGACAAAACGCCCGGTTAATGCCGGGCGTTTTGCTGTGGAGAAAAAGAGTCGTCGCGCTGCGACATGCTGCTACCTGGTTATGCCAGGATTGAGTGGTATCCCTTGATGAGGTCTGGCTACCGTAAGCCATCAGGGGGCGTTGTATCAATAACCAGGAGTTACCAGGGTGCCGCACGAAACACTGTTAGACAATCAAGGCTGGTTTAAAAAGCTGGCGCGGCGTTTTGGTCCCGGTCATGTCGTCAACACCTGTTTTCTGATCGTGATGCTGTTCTCGACGCTACTTACCTGGCGGGAAGTGATGATACTGAAAGACGCGTATGTCGCCAGTCAGCGCAATCATCTGGGGAGCGTCGCGAATGTCCTTGACCGCCAACTGCAATTCAACATGGACAGGTTGATCTTTTTACGCAACGGTATGCATGAAGCGCTGGTGGCGCCGCTGGCTTTTTCCGCATTGCAGAGCGCGGTGACGCAGTTTGAGCAACGACGCGTCAGACATTTCTGGCAACTGGAGCTGGATAAGCGGCGGACATTGCCGTTGTATGGCGTTTCCGATCAATTTGTCGCCCGGACGACGCTTCTTTCGCGGGAGAGTCGTGACCTGGCAAATGAATTAACCGCCACGCTGGAGTTAGGGTATCTGGCGCGTCTGGCGCGCTCATCCGCCATGCTGACGCTGGAGACGATGTATGTTTCTCGCTCAGGGTTTTACCTCTCAACTCTCCCTACGGCGTACGGTAGCGATATTGTCTCCCGTTACTATCAGTACGTGACTCAGCCCTGGTTTATCGAGCAAAGCCAACGGCGTAACCCACAGCGCGGCGTGCGGTGGTTTACCTCCGCACAGCCCTATGTTGCTGACGAGCAGAAAAAAGTGACAGCCAGTCTACCGCTGGATCACGATAATTACTGGTATGGCGTACTGGCAATGGATATTCCCGTCGCGTCATTACAGCGGTTCCTGCGCGATGCGGCCGAAAAGGATATTGAAGGGGAATATCAGCTATACGATAACCATCTCCGTTTGTTGACGGACTCCGCGCCGGAACAACAAACCGCGAATACGTTAAATGACCGTGAGCGCGCCTTACTGGCGCGTGAAATAGAAAAAGATACCCTGGGCGGGCTGCGTTTAGGAACGCATTATGTAAGCTGGGAGCGGCTGGATCATTTTGATGGCGTCCTGCTGCGCGTGCATACATTACGTGAAGGCATACAAGGGAATTTTGGCAGTATTAGTATCGCGCTGACGCTGTTATGGGTGCTTTTTACGGCGATGCTGTTGATCTCCTGGGGCGTTATTCGACATATGGTCAAAAACATGTTTGTTCTGCAAAATTCGCTGCAATGGCAGGCATGGCACGATCCGCTGACCCGGCTATATAACCGTGGCGCGCTGTTTGAAAAAGCGTCCAGGCTGGCAAAGCGCTACCGGGAAGCCCGCCAGCCATTTTCTGTGATACAGCTGGACTTAGATTATTTTAAAAGCGTTAACGATCGCTTTGGTCATCAGGCAGGCGATCGCGTGTTGTCCCATGCCGCTGGGCTCATTGGCAGCACCATTCGAGCGCACGACATCGCCGGACGGGTAGGGGGCGAAGAGTTTTGTATCGTGCTGCCCGGCGCGACGAAAGCGCAGGCGCTGCAGATTGCCGAACGCATACGCCAGCGCATTAATGACAAAGAAATTCTGGTGACGAAAAGCACGACGCTTCGTATCAGCGCGTCAATGGGGATCAGTAGCGCGGAGGAATACGGCGACTATGATTTTGAGCAGTTGCAGTCGCTGGCCGACAAACGGCTTTATTACGCCAAACAGTCCGGACGTAACCGTATTTGCGCCAGCGACGCGACTCAGGAGCGGGAAAAGAAATAGTCCATGCCTTCGCGCCAGCCATCCGGCCCTTCGTTCTGGCTACGGTAGACGCGCTGAGGATCGTCGTTACGCAAATGTACGCCCTCCCGGTTTAGCCCTTTAACGACAACCGCATAATCCATCACATCCAGTAAGGGCGCATCATTGGGGCCGTCTCCTAGCCCCAACGTCAGAGGACGCGCGTGCCACTGCCGACGATATGCTTCAATCAGCCAGTTGGCAGCCTGATCTTTTCCGGCGGAGGCGTCCAGCACATGCCAGAAACGGGCGCCATGGACAAATTGCAGTCCCAGGTCATTTAAACGGGCGACAAACTGCGCCATGCGTTTATCGCTATCGCGCCAGATCAGCGACACCGACGCTTCATGCAGACGGGTTAGGGCAGACTGTGCCCGGTTTAGGCCCGTCCATTCGCTTATCACCTGATCGTCAACGTCATCAAACGTGGTGAACTTAAACTGTTCCTTTTCACGCAATTTATGCAGGACGAGGCGGATTTCGTTGTGAGAATTACCGGCTATCAGACGGGGATAGTTGGGGTGGTCTTCCCAATGAACGTCCAGTTGGATCACCGCGCCGTTTTCCGCAATCAGCGGCAGTCCCTGTAGATTTAACGTCGTCTGGAGCTGGAGCATTTCAGCCGCGGTTTTACTGCTACAGAGGATCACGGGCACGCCGCTTTCATGCAGGCGAGTAAGCCAGGGGGCCGCGGGCTGCCACTCAAAAGTGTGGCTGTTCAGCAGTGTGCCGTCCAGATCGGTAAAAATCAGCAAGGGGTCATGGATTGAGAGCATTTTTTCCTCATTTTCCGTTGCAACGGCGGGCTTATTTCCAGGAAAAGTCCTAAAGCACACCCGAAAGAAGTCGAACGCTAACTGGAACCGATCCCGTCGCTTCCAGGCAGCACATGCGTTGTCACACTTTTGCTACCGAACTATTAGCGTGCTTAATCATTCATGTAAAAAATATTTACTTGTCATGCAAAAAAATTGCAGATAAGGTAAATCTCACATCAGATTTCCTGGTGTAACGAATTTTCAAGTGCTTCTTGCATAAGCAAGTTTGATCCCGACCCGTAGGGCCGGGATTTTTTTCGGCCATTTTTAACGGTTTACTTCTGTTACACTAAAATCATGAATATCCAGCTCGAATGCTTCAGCTAATTCATGCCATGTATGATATTCCCGTCCGTCTACGCTCACCCGCTCAGGATCTTCCTGGCTACGGTGAACCTCGCTTTCGCTGATTTCATTGATGGCCGCCAGTAGCGCATCTACATCGACGCTCACTTCGCGCTTGGCCGTATCACTGTACTCTTTTGCCGTTTTCATCTTCACTACCTCACGGGTTCCTGACAGCCTAAGTATAGACCGTTGAGAAAACCAGCAAACACGCCGGCAAGGCGCTGTCAGACGCAGAAAATTGTTCTACACTGGCACAAAGCGACAGGAGGAAAATGATGAAGGTGAATGATCGGGTAACCGTTAAAACGGACGGCGGTCCCCGCCGACCGGGCGTGGTACTGGCAGTGGAAGAATTTAGTGAAGGCACAATGTACCTGGTTTCGCTGGAGGATTACCCGCTCGGCATCTGGTTCTTCAATGAGTCAGGTCACCAGGATGGTATTTTTGTCGAGAAGGCGGAGCAGGACTAATTGAGCCGGACTGGAGGTACATTGCCAGTCCGGATGTCTCAGCGCATGTTAACAAAAATGCCGTTAGTGACGTTATCTGTCAGCCGCACTACGTGATAGATCACTTGTTTATTATGCGTTTTTATCTTTCGTTTAATATTCCCCTTATGGGAGGATACTGTTTTTGCTTTAATATTCATTCTGTCAGAAATCTGAATGGTTCCCTGACCTTCCATCCACATTCGCAACATGCTGGATTCAGTTCGACTTAACGATAATGTTGGTAAATTTATGGTTCCTGAAATACCCGACTCTTTTTTCAGAATATCGCCAAGAATGGTATCCAGCGAGTCAGGTTTAATCGATTTCGAGCTAATCAATAAGTTTTTTCTTACTAATAAATATTCATCAAAATGCACATTAGCAATTGCCATAAAAACAATAAATAACGTGTCAGGATGTTGATTAATGATTTGCTTTATTTGTTGACTGTCTGAAGACGTATGAATGAAACAGTCCTCATTAATAAACACCACCGAAGGCTGATGCGCGCCACAAGCGATAGCGAGTTCGTCAACGGTTTCGATGTCGTTGATTTCCCTTTTTTTCACCCCTCTGCTGACCAGATACCCGCTTAACCCTAGCCGGGTGTAACTGCATAAATCCATAATAATCGTTGACATGGCATACCCTCACTCAATGCGTAACGATAATTCCCCTTACCTGAATAACTCACCATAATCAGACGGAACACGAATAGTCACCTTAGACAACGCTTACGCGGTTTTTCAGGCGAACTTACTATCCCGTAAAGTTACATATAATTTGCCAGGAATCATCTTAAAGTAAAGTGAATGTTGCGTTATGTGAGTGAAGTAAAAACAAATAAGGGGCAGCGGATATATCCTGGTGAATGTTTTTTAAAATTTATTTTCGGATAAACCTTAGTAAAACAGGATAAAAATTATGGGTTATTATTTATTGGCATCTCGCTAACAATATCAGCAAGCAAATTGAAAATTTCGCTGAATAAATGTTCGCAAAACGGCGCAATTAATGGCATTAGCGCGGCCATCAGCATAATGCCGACGGTGAGGGTAAGCGGGAAACCGATAACAAATATCGAGAGCTGCGGCGCCATGCGGTTTAATAGCCCCAGCGCCAGGTTGAGCGTAAGCAGGAGGGTAATGACCGGCAATGCCAGCATCAGTCCGTTTAAGAAAATGAGCCCTCCGGCCCTGGCGAGCGCCATAAATGCATTACTGTTCACCGGGTTACTACCGATGGGCAGAGTGTGGAAGGTATCGACCAACAGCGAAATAAGCCATAAATGGCCATTAAAGGTGAGAAATAGTAGCATGGCGAGCATATCCATAATACGCGCCAGAACCGGCATATTCAGGTGGCTGCCCGGGTCGACGAAGGTGGCAAAGGAAAGCCCCATTTGCAGACCGATAAACTCGCCTGCGGTACGCACCGCCGCAAAGGCGAATTGCATGGTAAATCCCAGCGCAATACCGATCAGAATTTGTTGCATCGCCAGCCATAAGGCGGCAATAGAAAAAAGCGGCGTATCGTTTGCCGGTAGCGACGGCGCGATAACGAGGGTAATCATTATTCCCAACCCCAGTTTTACCCGCTTGGGAATAGCGCGCTCACTGAGAATGGGCGCCGTTGAAATCAGCGCCAGTACGCGCAGCAAAGGCCAGAAATAGAGATGCAGCCAGTATAGCCATTGCTCGCTTGTAACCTGAATCATCGTTCTGTTTATCCGATGATATAAGGTAAATTGCTGAACAGAGTGCGCACGTAATCCAGCAGCAGGTTGAGCATCCACGGGCCGGCAACGATAATTGCGATGAATACCGCGACGATTTTAGGGATAAACGACAGCGTCATTTCATTAATCTGAGTCGCGGCCTGTAAGATGCTGATAATGAGGCCGGTAATCAGCGCGACGAGTAACAGCGGCGCAGCCAGGGCGAGAGCGACTTTCATCGCCTCGGTGCCCATCATCATGACGGATTCAGGAGTCATTTTGCGCCTCTAACTGTAAAAGCTTTGGGCCAGCGACCCCACAAGCAATTGCCAACCATCGACCAGCACAAACAGCATCAGCTTAAACGGTAGGGCGATTGTCGCTGGCGGCACCATCATCATCCCTAACGCCATCAATACGCTGGCGATCACCAGGTCGATAATCAAAAAAGGGATGAAAATCGTAAAACCGATCTGAAATGCCGTCTTTAATTCGCTGGTGACATAAGCGGGCAGGAGGATACGCATCGGTACTGCTTCCGGTCCCTGTAACGGACCGCTATTGGCCAGACGGGCAAACAGCGCCAGATCGGCTTCGCGGGTTTGGCGCAGCATGAACGCGCGTAACGGTTGCGCGCCTTTATCCAGCGCTTCCTGCATAGAAATTTTCTGCTCGCTAAACGGCTGGTAAGCGTCCACGTAAATCTTGTCAATGACGGGCGACATAATAAAAAAGGTCAAAAACAACGCCAGTCCGAGTAACACCTGATTTGGCGGTGCCGAGGGCGTGCCCAGCGCGTTACGCAACAGGCCAAAAACAATGATGATACGCGTGAAGCTCGTCATCATCAGTAAAATCGCCGGCAGAAACGTCAGCGAGGTGATAAAAACCAGCGTCTGGACGGATAATGACCAGCTTTGGCCTCCGCCCGCTAATGGTTGGCTGATAAGCCCCGGCAGTTGCGCAGCAGCGGCGGGACTAAAAAGCCACAGACCCGCCAGAGAAAGGAATAACAAACGGCGCATCAGGATCTCCCGGAACGCTTGAGTAAGCTCTTCATCATGTTCTGGAAATCCGCCGGTGGGGCAACGGGTGCTTCCGTGTCATTCTCCGCGGGCGGTAGGGTGTGCAGCAGGTTGATCTGCGAGGCGGTCACGCCCAGTACCAGGCGCGCATTTTCGACCTCGACAATCACCACGCGTTCGCGCGGGCCAAGCGAGGCGCTGGCTGACACCTTGAGTCCCCGGACGCTATTTCCTTTTGGCGCGAATCCCATACGCTTAATCACCCAGGCCGCCGCCAGAATGAGCGCAATAATGCCAATTAATGCGCCGCTCACCTGCATGAGCGGCGATCCGGCTGGCGCGGTGGGCTGAGAAACCGTGGCTTCTGTCTTCATCATTAACGACTCAAACGACGCATACGCTCGGATGGCGTAATAATATCGGTGATACGTACGCCGTATTTATCCGCCACGACGACCACTTCACCCTGGGCAATCAGGTAGCCATTAATCAGGATGTCCAGCGGCTCGCCCGCCAGCCCGTCCAGCGCGACGACCGACCCCTGCGTCAGACGCAGCAGTTCTTTAATGGTCATTCGCGTGCGGCCCAGCTCTACGGTCAGTTTGACCGGGATATCCATAATCAGATCGATATCCTGCATAGCACCGCTGACATCGCCGCCGCCAAGCTGTTGGAAAACCGCGTCGGCGGCGCTTTTATTGGTGGTCGCTTTTTGCTCGTTTAACGCGTCAGCCCACAGATCATCCAATGCGCCAGTATTCTCATCGGACGGATTATTCATGTCACTCATTTGGGCTGTTCCTCATTCAGCGAATTCAAAATTGGGTTGATCAAATGTTCTACGCGTAGCGCATACTGTCCGTTTACAGTGCCATATTGGCTGGTGAGTACCGGAACGCCGTCCACATGAGCAATAATGCGGTCGGGTTTTTCAATCGGCAGTACATCGCCGGGTTTCAGCTTCAAAATCTGGGAAAGACGTAACGGAATATCGGCAAAATTGGCCACCAGCTCCAGTTCAGAGTGCTGAACCTGGCGTACCAGGTTATCACGCCAGTTCTGATCTTCATGGCGCGAGTTTTCCAGCGGCGGATTCACCAACAGCTCACGCAGCGGCTCGATCATGCTAAATGGCAGACAGATGTTAAATTCACCGGTCAGATTGCCGATCTCCACATGAAACGGCGTATTGACGACGATATCGTTCGGCGAGGTGGTGATATTGGTAAATTTCACCTGCATTTCGGAACGCACATACTCCACTTCCAGCGGATTAATGGCTTTCCATGCGTCGCTATAGCCTTCCAGCGCCAGTTTCAGCATACGGTTGATGACCCGCTGTTCCGTATGGGTAAACTCGCGGCCTTCGACTTTGGTCGGAAAACGGCCGTCGCCGCCGAACAGGTTATCGACGGCAATAAACACCAGACTCGGCGAGAACACCACCAGCCCGGTGCCGCGTAGCGGCTTCAGGTGGATCAGGTTCAGGTTGGTCGGTACCGGCAGGTTACGCGCAAATTCGTGATACGGCTGAATACGTATGGCGCCCACGGTAATATCCGGGCTGCGGCGCAGCAGGTTAAATAATCCCATCCGGAACTGGCGTGCGAAACGCTCGTTAATAATCTCCAGCGCCTGCAAGCGTTCACGCACGACGCGACGCTGAGTATTGGGATCGTAAGGGCGAATATCGCTATCGCTTGCGATACCGGGAGTGGGTTCGTCTTTGGTGTCGCTGTCGCCGTTCAACAGCGCGTCGATTTCAGCCTGAGAAAGAATACTATCGCCCATATCGTTACCGCAGAATAAAAGCTGTATAAAGCACGTCAGTGACGACCTGTTTTGGTTGTCCGGCAACGAGCGGCGCGGCCAGCGTCTCTTTAATGGCGGCAATCAGTTTTTGTTTGCCAGCTTCTGTTGAGAGCTCGGCGGCATTCTGACGGGAAAACAACAACAGCAGACGGCTGCGCACTTCCGGCAGATATTCATTTAATCGCGCGCGCGTCGCTTCGTCTTTCAGACGCAGGGTCACGCCGATATACAACACGCGATCCGCATCGCCCAAATTGACGGTAAACGTATCCAGCGCAAAAAATACCGGCGCGGGCGGCGGAGCCGGTTCCGCTTTAGCGTTCGTGGTCGGTTGCTGCTGCATACGCCAGTAGCTATAACCGGCGGTCGCGCAGGCGGCGAGGGTAATCAACACCAGCAAAGGTATCCAAATCGAGCGTTTGCTCTTTTTGTTAATCGCGGAGTCAGTCATCTGATACGGGCTTCCTGTTTCGGTACTGCTTATTGGCTGATTATCCCGTGTCCTGTCCACGACAAAGCGTGGAAAAGACGCGGATAATCATGCTACCTCTGGCGTTAGGCGAAGATATCCACTGCGCCATTGCCGCGCGCGGCGGCCTGAAGCGAGGCCGGCGCCGCTAACGCTATATCATCTTCAGCGCCAAACGCGTCCGTGTGTTGGGCGCGGCCAGACTGTTGTTGCGATGAAGACTGCTGCTGTCCGGCAAAGCTTTCGCTACTGATGCTGCTTTGTCCCAACTGAATGCCGCTTTCCGCCAACTGAGTGCGCAACATGGGCAGGGCGGCTTCCAGCGCGGCGCGGACATGGCTGTGCGGCGATACCATCTGGAGCTGCGCCTGATTGTCATCCAGCTTGAGCGAAATATGCACCTGACCTAACTCTTCCGGATGCAATCGAAGCTGCGCGCTTTGCTGTCCCTGACGCGTAAATAACATGACCTGCTGACTGAACGTTTGCTGCCATTCATGGCTGCCTAACGGCGCGCTGAGTACCGGGGCTGAGGCGACAGGTAGCGGTTGCGCCGTGGCGCTGCTGAGCGTCGGCATTGCCGCGCCATGCGTTACTGGCGCGGGCGGGCTATCCACCTCCACTTTCGCGCTGGTCGCGGCGGCAGCGACCACCAGCGGCGTCAGTGTTGGACCCGTGGCGCGATCGTCGCTGGCGCGCGCAAGCGATGCCTCGGTTTTCCCTTTTTCATGCTCGCTAAAAGAGAGCGTATGTGTCTCTTCCTGCGGCGCCGATGGCATGTCGCCGCGCAACAGTGACGGCAAGGCGATGTGATTTTCAGCCGGCGTCTCTCCGGCGACAGGCGTCGCGACAGGTTGTCCGGGCAGCATGGCGAATAAGGCGCTCAGACTGGCAAGATCCTCATCGCTCAGCGCGGGCGTTTTCTCATCATGCTGCGCCGTCTTACTCAGTGCGGCCAGAGCGCTGGTTTTCAACGATGGCGTTAGCGTAGACAGTAGATGCTGCGCTTGTGTCAGATCGGTAAGCGTTTCATCCGTCGCATTCGCTTTTTGCGCCAGCAGGTCGGCAAGCTTCACCGCCTGGCCCGGCTCGCCATGTTGGGTCAGTAGCTCTTTCGATAACTTGCCGCCTGCCGCCTGTAAATCGGCCAGCGTGATGCGGGCGTCTTTGCCCTGTGCGCCGTCTGCGCCTAACGCGCCCGCCAGGAGCGCCAGAAAGTCCTCGGCTGAACCGGTGGTTTTTCCTGACGTCAGACCCGCGGTCATGTCGGTATCGGTGGTGATCAGTTGGGGCAGGGTGATCATTCGGGTTTCCTCATTGCTGCACGCTGAGCAAATTCATCCATCTTTTTCTGATCCATGCGGTTTTCAGCTAACAGCGCTGCCGCGGTTTGTCGGTCCTGTAAGGTTTGCCAGGCCTGAAGTCGCTGCTTTTTCTCACGCCAGCTCTTCAGCGCCAGGTCGACTTTTTGCGTCCACTGCGTAAGCTGGAGGCGATGCTGCTCTATCGCCTTTTCCAGTGTCTGAATAAACTGCTGATAGTTGATCCAGCGATTACTGGCGATGCCGTTGCCCATATCGGTGTTCAAATTACTGCGATACTCATTCTGATAATCGATCAGCATTTTGAGCTGTTCTTCCGCCTGTTGGCAGCCGCGACGCATTTCGCCCAGTAAACGCGCCGCGTCATCTACCTCTTTTTCGGCCAGATCTTTGAGTGTTTCCAGAGCGCCATGTTGTGCCATGATCGTCGCCCTCCTGCTTTATCACACCGTCGGGAAAATTAAATCGAGCGCCTGCAGAGAGTCCTCCCAGTCGGCCCGTTCAAAAATGCCTTGCTGTAAAAACGCTTCCAGTTGCGGCCATAAGGTAATGGCTTTATCGAGCATCGGATCGCTGCCTTTGGCATAGGCACCGACGCTGACCAGATCGCGGTTACGCTGGAAACTGGAAAGCAACTGTTTAAATAGCCGTACCCGCGCATAGTGCTGCTCGGTAATGAGCGCGGTCATCGCCCGGCTGATTGACGCCTCGATATCAATGGCCGGATAGTGCCCGGCCTCCGCCAGACGGCGGGACAAGACAATGTGCCCGTCGAGGATTGCGCGTGCCGAGTCGGCAATGGGATCTTGTTGGTCGTCCCCCTCGGTCAACACGGTATAAAACGCGGTGATAGAGCCGCCGCCGTGGATGCCATTACCGGCACGCTCGACCAGCGCCGGCAGCTTTGCGAACACCGAAGGCGGATAACCTTTGGTGGCTGGCGGTTCGCCGATTGCCAGCGCAATCTCACGCTGCGCCATCGCATAGCGCGTCAGCGAATCCATAATCAGCAACACATGCTGTCCGCGATCGCGAAAGTCTTCGGCGATGCGGGTGGCATAGGCGGCGCCCTGCATTCGCAGCAGTGGCGAAACATCCGCCGGGGCGGCGATCACCACCGAACGCGCGCGGCCGTCGGGGCCGAGAATATTTTCGATAAAATCTTTAACTTCGCGGCCACGTTCGCCGATAAGTCCCACGACAATCACGTCCGCCCGCGTGTAGCGCGCCATCATGCCAAGCAGAACCGACTTACCGACGCCGGAACCGGCAAAGAGTCCCATACGCTGACCGCGCCCTACGGTTAACAACGCGTTGATAGCGCGTACGCCGGTATCCAACACATGTTCGATTGGCGTTCGCTGTAGCGGGTTAAACGGCGGCGTGATTAACGCGCCGGTTTCCAGCGTATCCGGCGCAGGCAGTCCGTCGAGCGGTTTACCGCCGCCATCCAGCACCCGACCAAGCAGGGCCGGGCCGAGCGGTAACTGTTTGCCGCTTTGCAGACCGTCGCCATGCCCGTTACGGGCGTAAACGCGGGCACCGGGCAGAATGCCTTCGACCTCTTCCAGCGGCATTAAAAACAGACGCTGGCCGTTAAAACCGACGACTTCCGATTCCACCTCTTTGGTTTCAGGGCCGTCCTGGCGCTCAATAATGCAGGTGGCGCCCAGCGGAAGCTGGAGACCGGTGGCCTCCAGTACCAGGCCAGTGGCGCGAGTTAAACGTCCATAACGACGCACCGCCGGCAATAACGCCATTTTTGCTTCAAAGTTGTCGAGCGCGGTAAGCCAGCGGGTCAGACGCGTGGTCATCAGAGCACTCCCGGCGCCGCCAGGCGACACAACTCTTGCCAGCGAGTGGCGACGCTGGCGTCCAGATCGCCCTCATCGGCAGAGACTTTACACCCGCCGTGATGCAACGTTGGGTCCCCGCGCAACCGCCATCCGTGAAGGCTGAGCGTGGCGCCCAGCATCTCTTCCACCCGCTGTAAGTCGTCCGGATGCACGCGCAACTGCGGCTTGCCGCTAAAGAGCGGCTCTTGCTGCAACAGTTGTTGGATCTGTTTAATCAGCGCCGAGTTGTCCACCGCCGGCGTTTGGCCGATGACCTGACGTGCGGCCTCCAGGGCCATTTGCATCAGCCGTGAGGCGATAACGCTATCGAGCGCGTCAAGCGTGTTCTGAAACTCGCTCACTAACTGCTGCATACGGGCATGAATCGGCGCCTGCTGCGTCTGCGCCTGGGCTTGTCCTTGCTCCAGTCCCTGCGCTAACCCTTCCTGATATCCCTGCGCGTGTCCTTTTTGCCGTCCCTCCGCCAGCCCGGCGTTATAACCTTGTTCATGGGCCTGTATTTTTAGCTGCGCCAGCTCCTGCTCCAGCTGCTGTTCGGCAGTGAGTTCGGGCTCCGGCGTATCGTCTGTCAAGGTCACGTTATCAGCCTCAACCGGCACAAACGTCTCCGGCGGCGGGGCGAGATCGTCGGGGGTCCAGACTTGCCACGGCAGTTCATTAGACATAGGTATCCTCGCCGCTGCCAATCACCATTTCGCCGGTTTCCGCCAGACGACGCACAATAAGCAGAATCGCTTTCTGCTCGTTTTCCACCTGAGACAGACGAACCGGGCCACGGTTGGCAAGGTCGTCGCGCAGGATATCGGCGGCGCGCTGGGACATATTGCGCAGGAACTTCTCGCGTAATGGCGGTTCGGCGCCTTTCAGAGCGATCAGCAGCGATTCGGAATCCACTTCCTGCAACAGACGCTGGATACTGCGATCGTCCACATCCACCAGATTTTCGAACAGGAACATCTCGTCGATGATTTTCTGCGCCAGTTCGCCGTCGAATTCGCGCACAGCGGTAATAACCGCTTCTTCCTGCTGCGTTTTCATCAGGTTGATAATTTCCGCCGCGGTTCTTACGCCGCCCATTTTGCTGCGTTTCAGGTTCTGACCGTCGAGCAGGCCATTCAGCACTTCGGTCAACTCCGCCAGCGCCGCCGGCTGTACGCCGCCAAATGTCGCGATACGCAGCATCACATCATGACGCAGACGCTCGTCAAACAGCGCCAGAATATCGGCGGCCTGACTGCGTTTGAGGTGGACCAGAATGGTGGCGATAATCTGCGGGTGCTCGTCGCGAATCAGGTCGGCGGCGCTCTGCGGTTCCATAAAGTTGAGCGTTTCGATACCGCTGGTGGTATCGCGCGTTTCCAGAATATCTTCCAGCAGGCTGGAGGCGCGTTCTTCGCCCAACGCTTTAACCAGTACGGAGCGCAGGTATTCGTTGGCGTTGATATTCAGCGCGGCGAACTGCTCCGCTTCTTGCTCAAACTCTGATAGTACGTCCGTCAGTTGTTTGTTGGAGATCTGACGCACGTTAGCCATCGCCGTACTTAACGCCTGTACTTCGCGGGTGGAGAGGTGTTTAAACACCTCTGCCGCCCGGTCTTCGCCAATGGTCATCAACAAAATGACGCTTTTATCGGTACCGCTAAGATTACTCATGATCGTTACTCATCCACTGGCGAATGACCAGCGCCACCACGCGCGGATCGTTGTCTGACATTTCGCGAATACGCTGGCTCATCACCTCGGCGCCCAGACGCTGGTTAGCCCGGCGTTGCTGGAGCTGCTCGTCTTTGCTAAGGCGTACTTCCACGGCTTCTTCGGTTTCCTGGCGAACCTGTGCCTGTTCCTGCGCCGCTTTCGCTTCTTCAACACGGCGCGTCAACTGCGGACGTACCGCTTTGCGCCACAGAATCCAGGCCACCACCAGCACCAGCAACCAGCGACCTGCCGCGAGCAACTGATCGATAAAGGACTGCTGTTGCCAGAAGGGCAGTTCGCCGCCGGTGTCATCCACTGCGCTAAACGGTGAATTCACCACGTTTAGCGTATCGCCGCGTTTATCAGAAAAACCCATCGCTTCACGGGTTAGATCCTCGATCTGTTTCATCTGATCGGCGGTCAATGGCAGCGGTTTGCCATCTGCCAGCGTTTTGTAATTCACCACGACGGCCACGGAGAGACGCTCAATATCGCCCACATTCATTTTGGTGTGACGAATGGTGCGGTCCACTTCATAGTTACTGGTTTCATTACGCTGTGTACTGCGCGGGCCAGCACTGTTACTGTTGGTACTGGTGCTGGTTTGTGGCGTATTCTGCGCGTTTTGTTGATTGGTCGGCGGCGTGGCGATCGGCGCCTCGTTAGGCGGCGCTGGTTGGTTCGACAGCGCGCCAGGCACGCCGCCGGGATAGCCCGCGCCTACCTGTTCGCTAATATTCAACTGACGTGAACGCAGGGTGGCCTTCGACGCATCGCCGTTCGGGCTGTAGTGCTCTTCCGTCTGTTCTTTATTGGCAAAATCCAACTGGGCGGTTACCTGAGCGTGAACATTACCGTTCCCGACGATAGGCGACAGAATGGCTTCGATACGGCGTTGGATACGGCTTTCCACATCATTAGCAAATTTTAATTGCGCGTCATTAAGGTCGCGACCGCTGGTATTGGATTGCGTGAGCAGATGACCGGATTGATCGACCAGAGTGACGTTTCCTGGCGGCAAACCGGCGACAGCGCTGGAAACCAGATGTACCACGGCGCTAATTTGTCCTTCATCCAGCGCCCGTCCCGGTTCCAGTGTGACGGTGACGGAGGCGGAAGGGGATTTTTGTTCCCGCACAAATAGCGACGGCTTTGGCATCGCCAGGTGAACGCGGGCGCTTTTTACCGGCCCCAGCGTCTCGATCGTCCGGGCCAGTTCACCTTCCAGCGCGCGCTGATAATTCACCTGCTCGCTGAACTGGCTGATACCGAATTTTTCCTGATCAAGCAGTTCAAAGCCTACCGCGCCGCCTTTAGGCAGCCCCTGCTGCGCCAGACGCAGACGCAGTTCATGCACTTTGTCGGCGGGCACTTCAATCGCGCCGCTGCCATTGGCAAAGCGATAGGGGATATTCATCTGGGTCAACTGCGCGACGATCGCGCCGCCGTCCTGATCGGAAAGGTTGCTAAATAGCGTGCGGTAATCGGGCGTTTTGGCCCACAGCACCATCGCAACGACGATCGCCACGGCGGCGGAACCCGCCACAATTAACGGAATTCGGGGATTCGCGCGTAGGCGATTAAGCCACTCGAGAGGTTTAGGTTGGGTTGCAGTCGATGCAGTCGCACTCATCTCGCACCTCGTGACTGATCGTGGACGGCGTTTTTTGCAAAGTGGAACAAGACTCACTCCCGGGTCAGCAAACTCGAAAAATTGACGGTCTCATTATTTGTGGTTTCGAATTTTTCTATGCGCTAAAAACCGAGGTTTTTTATCGTTATTTAACGCCTTTATCTTATTGACAAACTGTTAATCTCTGCTGCGTAAAAAATCATCCAGGGGAATAACATGGCAGCAATACAGGGGATTGAAGGGGTTATTAGCCAGTTACAGGCGACGGCGGTGGCCGCGCGCGGGCAAGAAACGCACTCGCAGTCGACGGTGAGTTTTGCCGGCCAGCTACATGCTGCGCTGGATCGTATTAGCGACAGACAAACGGCGGCGCGCGTTCAGGCGGAAAAATTCACTCTGGGTGAGCCGGGCATTGCGCTTAATGACGTGATGGCCGATATGCAAAAAGCGTCCGTCTCCATGCAAATGGGGATTCAGGTGCGCAACAAGCTGGTCGCCGCGTATCAGGAAGTGATGTCTATGCAGGTTTAAGCCAGGGCTGACAACACATCCACAGCGAACTCCCGGGCGCTTACCTACGTCAGCGACGGGGACGCGGCGCCCATGCAACCAGTGCGTGATTATGTGGGCTTGTTTTTTGCGAGGCGCGCTCATTTTATTGATAAGCGGGTTGCACATTGTTGCAGGGACTTATTAAAAATAGGGTACGCCTGTTTACTGACGCCATTCATTCCTACTATTCGTTCTGACGCTATTGTCATTGAGTTTGCAATCCAGAATGTTCCTGCAATATATGCGCCGTTGCGATAATACACGGTAAATTCTTTATTAATGCCTGGAATATCTGTTTCATGGAGATCCAGTATATACCCATACGGGGACAGATTATCAGCGAGACAGCGGGCAATGGCGCTCGGATGTGCATTGACCACTGTGACGGGTGAATAACGGGCAGCGGCAAGACAGACGACTCCAATAATGGAGATGAAAATAATTTTTATCATTTTTTTGGCTTCTGCTGTGCATAAATAAATCATCACCTGATGATGTCAGTGAGTAAAAATATAAATACCTGATAGTCTTTTATGGCGTAGACGGAAAATAATAATTATTTTATGTTTTGATTAAAATAA
This sequence comes from Salmonella sp. NW722, assembly GCF_051702785.1. Lineage (NCBI taxonomy): Bacteria > Pseudomonadati > Pseudomonadota > Gammaproteobacteria > Enterobacterales > Enterobacteriaceae > Salmonella > Salmonella sp. NW722. Next base: position 209,348 of record NZ_JAMMIN010000005.1, on the reverse strand, counting down.
CCCAGGGTTTTTCATCGGCTCAGACAAAATTAAAACGGTATACGTTATATAATAGATTTGTGCCACGGCGCACAAGACGACCTTGTCTGATTTCTTTTATGCGTTGTAGATTTTTGCCGGTTATGCCGTAAAAGGTCTCCCGCCGTAACGTACAGCGGGAGTATGCGCTTATTTTTGAATCAGATAACGAATTGTCGGGCCATCCTGTTGGATATCCAGCACCGTATAACCGTGATTGCGCGCATCCAGTGGAATATTATTAATGGATTGCGGACAGTCGCTCACCACTTCCAGGATCTCCCCTTTTTTTAGCTGCGGCATCGCTTCCAGAGTGGCGACCGCCGGGTACGGGCAAGGTTCGCCAACCATATCCAGACGGTAATCAGGGACGATATTTTTCATACAGATTCCTTAGCAGGCGTCAGCCCCGCACGGCGGAAAAAACGTTTTTCCCAGCCGATAATTAACATCAGCGCGGCAAATAATAACAGGTAGGTGACCAGCAGACCGCCCAGCGGACCAAAGGTATTCAGCAGGTTAACTTTATCCCAACTGGTCGCCAGCGCGGGCGCGAAATCATCCCAGTAGTAAGCCAGGATGGTCGAACCGATGACATTTCCGAGGCCCACCCACCAGTAATGCACCTGGCCTTCTACGGCGCGGTACATCCAGCCAGTTTCGCAGCCGCCCGCCAGCACGATGCCAAAACCGAACAGCAGTCCGCCAATGACCGCATTCGGGCCAGCCCACATAATTTTAGGTGCAACGCCCAACTGCACGTAGCTGAAAATACCAATGGCGCTGACCGCCATGCCGAAAATAATCGCTTTCGCCATATGGGCGCGTCCGGAGATCCACAGGTCGCGAAAGGCCGAGGTAAAGCAGATTTGCGCGCGCTCGATCAGCAGCCCAAATCCGACGCCGAACAGCATCGCCAGCCCCAGTTTCGGCTGATGCATTGCCGTTAATAACGCCCAGCCAATCATGCCGATAAAGACCAGCATACCGAGCCTGAAACGCCGTCTTGCCTGATCCGGTTTCTGCGTCAGTGGCGAAGCCGCGGAGACCTTTTGCATTTTCACCGGTATGCGAAATATCGGCAGCAACGTAAAGCGGGCGCCGAACCAGGAGCCGATAGCGGTCGCCAGCGCAAAGAACCACGCGTGTAGGGAGAACTGCGGGATTCCGGTAAAAAAGGCGGCCAGGTTACACCCCATCGCCAGACGCGCGCCGAAGCCAGCGATAATGCCTCCGGCCACCGCCTGTACGATACGGATTCGGCTGCGCGGCATACGCAGTTTTACGTTGTTGGCCCACAGCGCCGCGGCGAAACAGCCGCCGAACATGCCGAGGATCATCATGCCGTCGATACGCGTCAGCGGCGTACCTTCCAGATGAATCAGCTTGTAGTAACCCCACTGTTCGGCATGAACGCCAAAAAGCTGCAAAATTTGCCCGCCCCAGCGGGTAAATTCGCCCGTCACGGCCCAAAACGTGCCGGTGATGCCAAAATAGTAGGTAGAGAGAATACCGGCTGCGATCACCGCAGGGGCCGGCGCCCAGAATTTAATTAACCAGGTTTGCTTGAAGTGTTGCCATGACATGTGTTTAGCCTCTGAACTCAGAAGGTGTGAAACAAGAAGTGCGCATACTACACCGATCACAGAATTTGCCTACACCTAATAAGCGGTAATACCGACTGGATCAAATTGCGGCCAGCGCCTGGAAAGGCTGGCGGCGTCAGGGCTTTAATGCCACAATTCTTCTTTCTTCTGATGCAGGATGAATGATGAAAAAAGTAGCGATCGTTGGCGCATTGCTGGTTCTGGCCGGATGCGCCGAGGTGGAAAACTATAATGATGTGGTGAAAACGCCCGCGCCGGCCGGTCTGGAAGGGTACTGGCAGTCAAAAGGCCCGCAACGTAAGCTGGTGAGCCCTGAAGCTATCGCCAGCCTGGTGGTGACTAAAGAAGGCGATACGCTGGACTGCCGCCAGTGGCAGCGCGTTATTGCTCTGCCGGGCAAGCTGACCATGCTCTCCGATGACTTAACCAATGTTACGGTTAAGCGTGAGCTCTATGAGATTGAGCGCGACGGGAATACCCTGGAATATGATGGCATGACGCTGCAACGGGTCGCTCGTCCGACGCCGGAGTGCGCCGCCGCGTTAGAAAAAACGCCGCTGCCGACGCCGCTGCCATAATTTCGCTTCCCGGCAGCGCTCTGCCGCCGGGAACGCTCATCACACGTCCTCAATGATCCACACGCTGACGCTGCCTGCGTTGCAGAAGAACGTCGCTTCGCCTTGATCATTAGTTACAACATGCTCACTGCGGTTTCCCAGAAAATCACGCCAGGTCTTGTTAGCGTAATTGTCGCCGAGCAGGAGGGTTTTTTCACCGTCGTCGCCATTGGAAAGTACGACCACACAGCCTGGATTCTCTTCAGTACCGCTGCGACTAAAGGCGATACAGTTAGGATGATCGAAAAAGAGAGTTTGTATACCGTGCGCAAAACGCTGACGAGCAAGGATCAGCCGATCCAGTTGGTTAATCACCGGCATGTCGACCCGACAGGTCTCGCCATTTTCGCCGCTATCTTCATAGCTGGCGCCGTATAAATCGGGATAAAACACTGACGGTACGCCGTTTTCACGAAGCAGGATCAGCGCATAGGCCAATGGTTTGAACCAGGGTTCTACCGGCGCTTCCAGCGCCTGTAACGGTTGTGTATCGTGGTTAGCGACCAGCGTCACCGCATGAAAAGGGTCGGCTTCTACCAGCGTGCCGGTGAAAATGTGGCGTATGTCATACTCCGCGCCCTGGCGCGAGGCCTCGTGAAATTTCATCTGCAACGGCGCGTCGAACAGCATGGTTTTCCCGTCGACCTGATCGATGTACGTTTGCAGTTTATCTACTTCATGCGACCAGTATTCTGCGACAATAAACAGCGGTTTTGGTGCAACCGCCTGTACATGCTCAATCCATTCTTTATAAAACCAGGCGGGTATATGTTTTACCGCGTCCAGGCGAAAGCCGTCACAATGGGTTTGTTCCATAACCCAGCGAGCCCAATATTTAATCTCCTCCGTAACCGCGTGATTGCGAAAATCGATATTTTCCCCCATCAGATAGTCGAAATTACCCATCTCATCATCAACCTGATCGTTCCAGCCATCGCCGGTATAGTCATTGACGATCTTAAAAATGCCGTCTTCGTCGGGATTCTCGATGTGATCAATGCCGCTGAAACAGTGATAGTCCCAAATAAAGTTGGAATACTGGCCCGCGCGGGCAGGGAAGGTGTAGCGCGTCCAGCCTTCGCATTCAATGATGTTGTCATCGATTTGCGTGCGGTCATCCTGATTCACGCGCTGAACGCGAATACGTTCTTTTTCGTCTGCGCCCATTTTGTGGTTCACGACGACGTCGAGCAGCACCGCAATATTATTTTTTTTGAGCGCGTCTATCGCCGTCAGTAACTGGCGTTTATCGCCGTACTTTGTCGCGATAGTTCCTTTTTGGTCAAATTCGCCGAGGTCAAACAGGTCGTAGCTATCATAGCCTACGGAATAGCCGCCGGAGGCGCCTTTACAGGCGGGCGGTAGCCAGACCATATTGATACCGATATCATTCAGCCCATCAGCACGTTCCGCCAGCTCAGACCAGAGTTTACCGCCGTCGGGATAATACCAGTGGAAGTACTGCAATAACGTGGGGTTTTTCATCTTCCGTGCTCCAGAAGTCGTTTAGCCGACCTCTGGAGTATGGAAGAATTTTCATACGAGACGGGAAAATATTATGAGGCGCCAGGCGCGTCTGGCACGAGTAACATACCGGAAAGACGCCCATAAGCGTTGTTGAGTGATTTTTGGCGGGTGGATTGTCCGATCAAACTACTGAGTTCATCCAGTCGCTGTTGCAGCAGCCCTTTCAGGAGCTGCTCATTATCCAGCGTTTGTTTGATGTATCCGGCGACCATATCCTGAATACTTCGCGTAATGCCCGGTGGAGTTTGTTTTTCCATCACCGTTTCAATACATTGCAGATAGGAGACCTCTTGTTGCAGTAAGAGATCCCATTCACCTCGCTGCGCAAGTTCAAGCAGCGATTGACTGAGCAGCGCAATACGCTGCCAACGGTTGATAAACTCCACGGTTGAGGTCATTAACGAGACTCCTGGAAAGATGCTTTCGGTGAAATCTGTTTCCAGGCTTCTGCAATATTGCTGAGTAACCCTTCCACTTCTTCGATGGCCTGAGCGTCGTTACGCAAATTAGCCTGCAGTAAACGGCGAATCATATAGTCGTATAGCTCGGAAAGATTCGTCGCAATCTCACCGCCTTTTTCCTGATCGAGGCCGGCTTTCAGCCCGTTATCGATAATATTGATGGCCTTGCTTAACGCTTCACCTTTCGCGACAACATCGCCTTGTTCTAAAAACAGGCGAGCGCGCACCAGAGCGCTATTTGCGCCATCAAACAACATTTCAATCAACTGATGCGGGCTGGCGCTCATCACGGCGCTTTCCACGCTGACTTGCGCATAAGCTTTGATACCGCTCGCGGTGTACATGGTAACCTCTGTTATCAGGACTTGTTCATAGCATTAAATTGCTGGGTCAAATAAGTACTGGTGTTATTCAGCTTACTCATCATGGTATCCAGCTGCGAAAACTGTGCTTTGTAACGGGCAACGGTGTCATCAATACTGGCGCTAACAGCCAGGTATTGCTTGGTCAGTTTTTTCAGCGTGGCGTTAATGCTATCCTGAGCATTGTCGATAATACCGTCATCCGCCAGATAACTTTTCACTTCGGTGGCAATTTTGGTGGTGATGCCCGTTTCTTTACCATCGCCCACTAATAACTCGCGCACAGAGGCGGTATTTTCATCCAGCGCTTTTTTAAGCTTGGTATCATCAATTTTTAGTTTGCCAGTCGTACCGTCAGATGAAATACCAATTTCATTAAGCGTTTTAAATGCGCCAGTACTACCGCCATTAGCAAACTGAGCGCGAATTCCTGTTTGAATTGTACGAACTACGCTATCGCCTATCAGCGCGCCATTGTCCTTATCCTGAGTTTCCGCGCCGGGGTCTACTTCTTTATATTTGGTGAGCGTATTGAATGTATCAATAAGAGAATTATAGGCATCGACCCAGCCTTTAATCGCTTCAGTCGCTTTTTCATTACTCTTGGTAACGGTGACCCGCACGTCGGTAACTTTTTTAGTCAGCTCAAGCGTAACCCCCTGAGGTGCATCGGTAATTTTGTTGCTCGGACGTTCTATATCAATACCGTTCATCGTTAGTTTTGCATTCTGTGCGCTGACTAACTCTTCCATCTCTCCAGTACCAGTATTGCTATCATAGGCCAGCAAATCGTTTAGTTTGCTATCTCCTTCCACGGAGACGGTCATTTTATTTTCCAGTCCCTCTGCAGCCGTCAAAACTAAGCGATATTCCCCCTCTTTAACCTTAACAATACTGGCTGAAATGCCGCTATCTGTATCGTTAATCGCTTTGCTGATGTCATCTAGCGAGGTCTGATCTTTATTAAGCGTAATCTCCAGCGGCTCTTTACGGCCAGGCTGTTCAATTTTAATGGTACGTGTGGCAGCGGCGTCACCCAACGCTTCTTTCGTTGAGGCTATTTTCGTCGTCGTGCTTAATGACTGAGCCTGAGCCAATTGCGACACGCTAATCGTGTAAATCCCGGGCGCGGCGCCTGCTTCAGTGGATACTTTCAGATCTTCAGTGCTGCTAGTGACGTTACTGCTTCTGAACAGTTCAGCTTTGTTTAACGCGCTATTCGCGGTCTGGAATTTTTCCAGGGCGCTTTTCAACGTACCGTATGCGGTTAAGCGAGCAGTATTATCGGTTTGTTGCTGAGTGATCGGGTTTAAGCGCTTTTTTTCAGCAATAGTCAGGTTTGTCAGCAATGTATCTAGTGGTAAGCCTGAGCCAACGCCCAATGATGAAAATGAAGCCATGCCTGATTCCTTTTGATTGCAAACAGTAGTTAAGCGCGTTATCGGCAATCTGGAGGCAAAGTTTAATGATAATTTTGCAAAAATAATGCGCGGAATAATGATGTATAAAGCGGCTATTTCGCAGGCTAAGAAAAAAATTGGGGGAAGTGAAAAATTTTCTAAAGTTCGAAATTCAGGTGCCGATACAAGGGTTACGGTGAGAAACCGTGGGCAACAGCCCAATAACATCAAGTTGTAATTGATAAGGAAAAGATCATGGCACAAGTCATTAATACAAACAGCCTGTCGCTGTTGACCCAGAATAACCTGAACAAATCCCAGTCCGCTCTGGGTACTGCTATCGAGCGTCTGTCTTCCGGTCTGCGTATCAACAGCGCGAAAGACGATGCGGCAGGTCAGGCGATTGCTAACCGTTTCACGTCTAACATTAAAGGTCTGTCTCAGGCTTCCCGTAATGCGAACGACGGTATTTCCATTGCGCAGACCACTGAAGGCGCGTTAAACGAAATTAACAACAACCTGCAGCGTGTGCGCGAACTGTCTGTCCAGGCAGCGAACGGCTCAAACTCTGGTTCCGATCTTAAATCCATCCAGGATGAAATCGATCAGCGCCTGAACGAAATTAACCGTGTCGCGGAACAAACCGATTTTAACGGGAAAAAAGTATTAAGCCAGGATGGACAGCTGACCATTCAAGTTGGGGCGAATGACGGCGAAACTATCACAATCGATCTTCAGAAAATCGATAAAACCGAGCTGGGCTTAGATAAATTAGATGTGACTAAAGGAATCGCAACCACTGTAAGCTCTGGAGCCTCGGTAGTTGGTGATGTTAAGATCAAAGAAGCTGATTTCAAAGATGCAAAAACAACGGGTGGTCCCGCAGCAGATAAATTATCTTTGGTAAAAGATGATAAAGGAAATTACCTTGTTAAAGATGTTACTGTCACTGCTACTCCTAAATATTATGCCGCTACCGTAGATAATAGTACTGGGGAAATTAGCTTTGATTCGGCTAAAGAAGTTACTTTAGCTGGTGGTGCACCAGCTCCGAGTACGGTTGATACTTTGTCGCGTGAAGTGAAATTTGATGGAGCAAATCTAAAAGCCGATCAGTCTTTAGTGAAATATAAAGATGATAAGGGTAAAGATCTCTATGCTATCCAAACCTTAGATAAAGACGGAAATGCAACTTTCAAATCTGTCACGTTTGCCGCGGACGGTAAAACAACAGAGGGTACTACCGTAGCCTTGGCTGCAAACGTTGATCCGCTGGCAAAAATCGATGATGCGCTTAAAACCGTTGACGCTTTCCGTAGCCAATTGGGGGCGGTGCAGAACCGTTTTGAATCTGCTATCACTAACCTGGGCAACACCGTCAACAACCTGTCTTCTGCACGTAGCCGTATCGAAGATTCCGACTACGCGACCGAAGTCTCCAACATGTCTCGCGCGCAGATTCTGCAGCAGGCTGGTACTTCCGTTCTGGCGCAGGCTAACCAGGTTCCGCAAAACGTCCTCTCTTTACTGCGTTAATCCGGCGATTGATTCACCGACACGTGGTACACAATCAAGGCAGCGAAAGCTGCCTTTTTTAATTCCGGAGCCTGTGTAATGAAAGAAATCACCGTCACTGAACCTGCCTTTGTCACCCGCTTTTCCTGTTCTGGCTCGGCCTGCCGCGACCACTGTTGTAAGGGCTGGAAAATCACGCTGGATAAGACGACGGTCAAAAAGTACCTTACCAGCAAGGATGTAACCATCAGAGAGATTGCCAAAAATAGTATTATTCTTTTAAAGAAAGACCCAAATAACTGGGGGGAGATTAAATTACCATCTGGGACAGGAAGCTGCCCTTATCTGGATGACGATCGTCTGTGCAAGGTACAAAAAACACTGGGGGCTAAAGCATTAAGTTATACCTGCACTACGTTTCCGCGGGTGTTCCATACTTATAAAAACGAGGTACGACATTCTCTAAGCCTTGCTTGCCCGGAAGTGACTGCGCATATTTTAAACGATGCTGATGCGGTAGCACTCAATGAAAAGGCGATCATTCAGCAGAAGTACAATACCGCGCCGCTATTCTCCCCACAGCAAAAACTACTTAACTTGTTTTGCCTGAGTTTGATTAACCATGCTGCCAGCAATCCGGATGCGGCATTATATGCGTTGATCAAGTTTGTAATGTATGTGCAGAAGTTTCCCCGGATTGATGACGCTGCATTAGGGGAGATTGAGCAAGTGTATGGCACGTTAGTTTCCCAGCTGCAGTCCGGTTCGTTAACTCAGGAACTCGCTAATATTACGCCGGATAAGAAATTCAAAACATCCCTGGTACTGTTGATGCAGGATTATTTCAGGGCGCTCCCACCGAGCAGAGGAAGCTATGTCCTCGATCACTATATCCAGTGTCTTCTGCGGGTGCTGACGGCGGAAGAGGGCGTTTCAATGGAGCAGAAGGTGAGCGATATTGAGTCCTCATTAGCGCGCTGTTTACAGGCGGATGAGCAGCAGAAGAACTGGGCCTTCAGAAATTTAATTCTCTATAAAATTTGGGAAAATAATTTCCCCAACCAGCCGAATGTCGACCCGTTACGCGCGCTGTATATTATCGTGGCGGAATATGCCTTTATTAAGCTATTAACGGCAGCCAGCGTGCATGAGCGCGGGCGGCTTGAGTGGGATGACGTTACTAATATTGTGTATAGTTTTCACTCCCGCAGCCAGCATAACAGCGAGGTGGCGAAGAATTTTCATCGCCATATAGAAACGGTACGTACTGGCGACGATCTGTCGATGATTCATCTTCTGACATAGTTTTGTTCGGGGTGGGCTTTTGCGCATCCCGTTTATCCTATCTGGCTGATTTTATTCTGCTCTTTTAGCCGCTAAAAAGGTGCTACAGGTTACATAAGTGAAATAACCCTTCTTTTATAGCCTTATTCCTTCGATAGAACCCTCTGTAGAAACGGATAATCATGCCGATAACTCATTTAACGCAGGGCTGTTTATCGTGAATTCACTGTATACCGCTGAAGGTGTAATGGATAAACACTCGCTGTGGCAGCGTTATGTACCGCTGGTGCGTCACGAAGCATTGCGCCTGCAGGTGCGATTGCCGGCGAGCGTGGAACTGGACGATCTGCTACAAGCGGGCGGCATCGGGTTATTAAATGCGGTCGACCGATATGACGCTTTGCAAGGAACGGCATTTACCACTTACGCAGTGCAGCGTATTCGTGGGGCGATGCTGGATGAATTACGCAGCCGCGATTGGGTGCCGCGTAGCGTCCGGCGTAATGCCCGCGAAGTGGCGCAGGCGATGGGACAACTGGAGCAGGAACTGGGGCGTAATGCGACGGAAACCGAAGTGGCGGAACGTCTTGGCATCCCTGTTGCGGAGTATCGTCAGATGTTGCTCGATACCAACAACAGCCAACTTTTCTCTTACGATGAGTGGCGGGAAGAGCATGGCGATAGCATCGAACTGGTGACTGAAGAACATCAACAGGAAAACCCGTTACATCAACTGCTGGAGGGCGACCTGCGACAGCGGGTAATGGACGCGATTGAATCGCTGCCGGAACGCGAGCAACTGGTGTTAACGCTGTATTACCAGGAGGAGCTCAACCTCAAAGAGATTGGCGCGGTACTGGAAGTTGGCGAATCGCGGGTCAGCCAGTTGCATAGTCAGGCCATCAAACGATTACGCACCAAACTGGGTAAGTTATAGGTCGCGCATGGTCGCACCCGAAAAGTGCCGCACAACGTATAGACTACCAGGAGTTCTCATGACGGTGCAGCAACCTAAAAGGCGGCCCTTGAGCCGCTATCTTAAAGACTTTAAACACAGCCAGACGCATTGCGCGCATTGTCACAAACTGCTCGACCGCATTACGCTGGTTCGCCGTGGCAAGATCGTTAATAAAATCGCTATTTCACAGCTGGATATGCTACTTGACGAGGCTGCCTGGCAGCGGGAGCAGAAGGAGTGGGTGGCGCTGTGTCGCTTTTGCGGCGATTTGCACTGCAAAAAGCAGAGTGATTTTTTCGATATTATCGGTTTCAAGCAGTATTTGTTTGAACAAACCGAGATGAGCCATGGCACGGTGCGGGAATATGTCGTGCGTTTACGACGTCTTGGCAACTACCTCAGCGAGCAAAACATTTCCCACGATCTGCTGCAGGACGGTTTTCTCGATGAAAGCCTGGCACCATGGTTGCCGGAAACCAGCACCAATAATTACCGTATCGCACTACGTAAATACCAGCAATATAAAGCGCATCAGCAGATTGCGCCCAGACAGAAATCCCCCTTTACCGCCAGTTCTGATATATATTAAAAAAGCATAAGATGTAGCAGAGTCGTGTTGGTGAAACGTGGCAAACCTTCTACATTAGGCTGAGTCCCCCAAAGGTTCGCGAGACGTGACGATGCGCCATGGCGGGACACAGTCTATGGTCATTAACGGCAATATTCGGGGTTACTATGAAATTAGCACTGCTAGGACGTCAGGCACTGATGGGAGTAATGGCTGTAGCGCTGGTGGCGGGAATGAGCGCGAAGAGCTTTGCCGATGAGGGTTTGCTGAACAAAGTTAAAGAACGCGGCACGCTGCTGGTAGGGCTGGAAGGTACCTATCCGCCGTTTAGCTTTCAGGGCGAAGACGGCAAATTAACCGGTTTTGAAGTCGATTTCGCCGAGGCGTTGGCAAAACATCTGGGCGTTAAAGCGTCGTTGAAGCCGACCAAATGGGACGGAATACTGGCGTCGCTGGACGCTAAACGCATTGATGTAGTGATAAACCAGGTCACGATTTCAGACGTCCGCAAGAAAAAATATGATTTCTCTACGCCTTACACTGTCTCCGGCGTTCAGGCGCTGGTGAAAAAAGGCAATGAAGGCACGATCAAAACGGCGGCCGATCTGCAGGGCAAAAAAGTTGGCGTTGGGCTGGGGACTAACTATGAAGAATGGCTACGTCAACATGTTCAGGGCGTGGATATCCGTACTTATGACGATGATCCTACAAAATACCAGGATCTGCGCGTAGGCCGTATTGACGCGATTTTAGTCGATCGTCTGGCGGCGCTGGATCTGGTGAAAAAAACCAAAGGTACGCTGGCCGTCACCGGTGATGCGTTTTCGCGTCAGGAGTCCGGCGTTGCGTTACGTAAAGGCAACGAAGACTTGCTGAAGGCGGTAGATAACGCCATTGCGGAAATGCAAAAAGATGGCACCTTAAAAGCGCTCTCTGAAAAATGGTTTGGCGCTGACGTGACCCAATAATGCTCTACGTTGCCCGGCAGGCAGAGCGCCGCCGGGCAATATCAACCTCATACTATGTCAGCAAACGGAGGCGCGTTAATCGGCGCCTTTTTTATTTCCGTTGGATCAACGTGCATAATAAAAAGAACACACCACAACGTTACCGGAGGCTCAATGCCACTACATCACTTAACGCGCTTCCCTCGCCTGGAGCTTATCGGCGCGCCGACCCCGCTCGAATACCTGCCGCGATTGTCTGATTATCTTGGCCGTGAGATTTACATTAAGCGCGATGACGTTACGCCCATTGCAATGGGCGGCAATAAACTGCGCAAGCTGGAGTTTCTGGTGGCCGACGCGCTGCGAGAAGGGGCGGATACGCTGATAACCGCAGGGGTGATTCAGTCGAACCATGTCCGTCAGACGGCGGCGGTCGCGGCCAAATTGGGACTACATTGCGTCGCCTTGCTGGAAAATCCAATCGGTACCACCGCGGAAAATTACCTGACGAATGGTAATCGCCTGTTACTGGATTTATTTAATACGCAAATTGAGATGTGCGATGCGCTAACCGATCCGGATGCGCAGCTGCAAACGCTGGCGACGCGCATTGAAGCGCAAGGGTTCAGGCCCTATGTGATTCCGGTCGGCGGCTCCAGCGCGCTGGGGGCAATGGGATACGTAGAGAGCGCCCTGGAAATCGCCCAGCAGTGTGAAGAGGTCGTCGGGCTCTCTTCGGTGGTGGTGGCCTCCGGCAGCGCCGGAACGCACGCCGGGTTAGCTGTCGGGCTGGAACATCTGATGCCGGATGTCGAACTGATTGGCGTGACCGTTTCACGTTCTGTCGCCGAGCAGAAACCCAAAGTGATTGCCTTGCAGCAGGCTATTGCCGGTCAGCTGGCGCTGACGGCGACGGCGGATATCCATTTATGGGATGACTATTTTGCCCCGGGTTACGGCGTGCCAAATGACGCGGGGATGGAGGCGGTGAAACTGCTGGCGAGCCTGGAGGGGGTGTTGCTGGATCCGGTATATACCGGCAAAGCGATGGCGGGTCTGATAGACGGCATCAGCCAGAAACGCTTTAACGATGACGGGCCGATTCTCTTTATTCACACCGGTGGGGCGCCTGCGCTGTTTGCCTACCATCCTCATGTATAACCTCCAGGTAATCAACGCGAATGCAAGAAAGTATCCAACTGGTTATTGAATCGCTGCCGTATTTGCTTAAAGGCGCCGTCTTTACCCTGCAACTGAGTATTGGCGGTATGTTTTTTGGTCTGCTGCTGGGATTTGTGCTGGCGCTGATGCGGATGTCTCCGCTATGGCTGGTTCGCTGGCTGGCGCGCTTTTATATCTCGATTTTTCGCGGTACGCCGCTTATCGCCCAGTTATTTATGATCTATTACGGCCTGCCGCAATTTGGGATTGAGCTGGACCCTATCCCGGCGGCGATGATTGGTTTATCGCTCAATACCGCGGCTTACACGTCCGAGACGCTGCGCGCGGCGATCTCGGCTATCGACAAGGGACAATGGGAAGCGGCGGCGAGCATTGGCATGACGCCGTGGCAAACGCTACGTCGCGCTATTTTGCCGCAGGCGGCTCGCGTCGCGCTTCCGCCGTTGAGCAACAGCTTTATCAGCCTGGTGAAAGATACGTCGCTCGCTGCGACGATTCAGGTGCCGGAGTTGTTCCGCCAGGCGCAGTTAATTACCTCGCGAACGCTGGAGGTGTTTACCATGTATCTGGCCGCGTCGTTAATCTACTGGGTAATGGCGACCGTCTTATCGGCACTGCAAAACTATTTTGAAAACCAGCTTAACCGCCAGGAGAGAGAGCCAAAATGAGTGCGATCGAAGTCACCAACCTGGTCAAAAAATTTCATGGTCAAACGGTGCTGCACGGTATTGACCTTGAGGTGAAGCCCGGAGAAGTCGTCGCCATTATCGGCCCGAGCGGCTCAGGGAAGACAACGTTATTACGCTGTATTAACCTGCTGGAACAACCGGAAGCGGGCACCATTAAAGTGGGCGATATTATCATCGATACCGCCCGCCCATTCAGCCAGCAAAAAGGGTTGATTCGCCAGCTACGCCAGCATGTCGGCTTTGTCTTTCAGAGTTTTAACCTGTTCCCGCATCGTACCGTGCTGGAAAATATCATTGAAGGTCCGGTGATTGTAAAGGGAGAGCCGAAAGCCGAGGCGACGGCGCTGGCGCGGGAACTGTTAGCCAAAGTCGGGTTGGCCGGTAAAGAGACCCGTTATCCGCGCCGCCTGTCGGGCGGGCAACAGCAGCGCGTGGCGATTGCGCGTGCGCTGGCGATGCGCCCGGAAGTGATTCTGTTTGATGAGCCCACGTCGGCGCTTGATCCTGAATTAGTCGGCGAGGTGCTTAATACGATTCGCCAGCTGGCGCAGGAAAAGCGCACGATGGTGATCGTCACTCACGAAATGGGCTTTGCGCGTGACGTGGCTGATCGGGCAATATTTATGGATCAGGGGCAAATCGTCGAGCAGGGGCCGGCGAAAACCTTGTTCGCCGATCCTCAGCATCCGCGTACCCGCCAGTTCCTTGAGAAATTTTTAGTGAAATAATGCCCTTTCAACGCTCGCCCGAATTAGCCGCGCCTTGGGCGAGCGCAATGAATAATTATGAAGTCATTCTGCCAGATTATTAACCTCGCTCTCAGGCGGAAGCCAAAAAGTGTAATGCCGCTCAAGTATTCTACGTTTCGTCCGATATTTCTTATATATAAACACTATTTATGTGTTAATTTAAGTTATTCATAATAATGATTATCAATATCAAAGGCGTGACCATAAAATATGCAGGAAAATGATTTCTTCACCTGGCGACGCGCAATGTTGTTACGCTTTCAGGAGATGGCGGCAGCAGAGGATGTTTATACTGAATTGCAATATCAGACACAGCGGCTGGAATTTGATTATTATGCCCTGTGTGTTCGTCATCCCGTCCCCTTTACCCGGCCTAAAATATCGCTTCGTACCACTTATCCTCCGGCGTGGGTAACGCATTATCAGTCCGAAAACTATTTCGCGATCGATCCGGTATTAAAGCCGGAAAATTTCAGACAGGGTCATTTACATTGGGATGACGTGCTATTTCATGAAGCGCAGGAGATGTGGGATGCCGCCCAGCGTTTCGGATTACGCAGAGGCGTAACCCAGTGTGTGATGTTGCCGAACCGGGCGCTGGGCTTTTTATCTTTCTCTCGTAGCAGTTTACGCTGCTCCTCGTTTACCTACGATGAAGTGGAGCTGAGGTTGCAACTGCTGGCGCGGGAGAGTCTTTCGGCGCTGACAAGATTTGAAGACGACATGGTGATGGCGCCTGAGATGCGTTTCAGTAAACGTGAGAAAGAGATTCTGAAGTGGACGGCGGAAGGGAAGACCTCATCGGAGATCGCCATTATTCTGTCGATTTCTGAAAATACCGTTAACTTCCATCAGAAAAACATGCAGAAGAAATTCAATGCGCCAAATAAAACACAGATTGCCTGCTACGCTGCGGCGACAGGTCTGATATGACGTGCTGACGATGCTTCGCGCCAGACGCGAAACCGGCTGAAAGCGATGCTAACAGCCGGTTTTTTACTACTGGCGGTAAGCCTGTTTAATTTGCTTAACCGTACTGGAAAATACCGCCGCTTGTGCTTCATCATCCATCTGCGCGATCTGTTTTTCCATTTTAAGAATCACGCGCCCTGCATCGGCCTGGCCCATCGCCTGCAGCATCAGCGTTAACATGGCTTTCAGGCAGTTGACTTCAGTAGCCAGTTCTTGATTATTCTCAGCGGTGGAAAAATCAGGCGTACTCATTTATTTTCCTCGTTATGTTTCAGTGAAAATGTGCGATAGCAGATGTTAAGGCGGCGGAGTATACCATAAGCTACGCTAAAAATAGCAGTGGTTGTTTTTTGATCAAAAAGCGGAGGGGTTACCCACAAAATAAACGTTGCCGCGTGATGCATATATTTTCTTCATTCTTTGTTTATTACGCGTATTTTACTCGTTAATTATTGTTACAAAGTTGATTCCCTAATTAGTGTTTAGACAGCGGAACGTGAAATTTTTGTCACCATTATGAAATAGCAGCCCGGGACAGCGCCGTCAGAAGGGGCTACAACGTTGGCAGTTGCCACACGACGTACAACATAATTTCCAAAAACGAGAGCAAAATCGAATACCCGGTGTTTTTTTACGTTTCAAAGTTGAGATAAAACCAGCTAATATAAGGGCGATTAACTATCAGTAGCGTTATCCCTATTCTGGAGATATTCCTTTGATCAACGTTCTTCTTGTTGATGACCACGAACTGGTGCGCGCAGGGATACGACGCATTCTTGAAGATATAAAGGGCATTAAAGTTGTCGGTGAAGCGTGCTGCGGAGAGGATGCGGTAAAATGGTGCCGTACTAACGCCGTTGACGTCGTGCTGATGGATATGAACATGCCCGGTATTGGCGGTCTTGAGGCGACGCGTAAAATTGCCCGATCGACAGCGGATATCAAAGTGATCATGCTGACCGTCCATACGGAGAACCCGTTGCCCGCCAAAGTGATGCAGGCTGGCGCAGCTGGCTATCTCAGCAAAGGCGCTGCGCCTCAGGAGGTGGTGAGCGCTATTCGTTCGGTGTATTCCGGACAACGTTATATCGCCTCCGATATCGCTCAGCAGATGGCGCTCAGTCAGATCGAGCCTGCAAAAACGGAAACGCCGTTCGCCAGTTTGTCTGAACGCGAGTTGCAGATTATGCTGATGATCACCAAGGGTCAGAAGGTCAATGAGATTTCAGAACAGCTGAATCTCAGTCCTAAAACGGTGAACAGCTATCGCTATCGTATGTTCAGTAAATTAAACATTCATGGTGATGTTGAGCTGACTCACCTGGCAATCCGCCATGGCCTGTGTAATGCGGAGACGTTAACAAGCCAGTGAGTGAAATATTTGACGCAAAGGCGTTTTTGAAAACCGTTACCAGCCAACCCGGTGTCTATCGTATGTATGACGCCGGCGGTACGGTTATTTATGTCGGTAAAGCAAAAGACCTGAAAAAGCGTCTTTCCAGCTACTTTCGCAGCAACCTGGCTTCGCGTAAAACCGAAGCGCTAGTTGCGCAAATTCAACACATTGATGTCACGGTAACACATACCGAAACGGAAGCGCTGCTGCTTGAGCATAATTACATCAAGTTGTATCAACCGCGTTACAACGTGTTGTTGCGTGATGATAAATCCTATCCTTTTATTTTTCTGAGCGGCGATACCCATCCGCGTCTGGCGATGCACCGTGGCGCCAAACATGCGAAAGGCGAGTACTTCGGCCCATTTCCTAATGGCTATGCCGTGCGGGAAACGCTGGCGCTGTTACAGAAAATTTTCCCTATCCGCCAGTGCGAAAACAGCGTATATCGCAACCGCTCGCGTCCTTGCCTGCAATATCAGATTGGCCGCTGTTTAGGCCCCTGCGTTGCAGGACTGGTCAGCGAGGAGGAGTACACGCAACAGGTGGAGTATGTCCGGTTGTTTTTGTCCGGTAAGGACGACCAGGTCTTAACACAGCTGATTGCCCGGATGGAAAAGGCCAGCCAGGATCTGGCATTTGAAGAGGCGGCGCGTATTCGCGATCAGATCCAGGCGGTACGCCGGGTCACGGAAAAACAGTTTGTCTCCAATGCGGGCGACGATCTCGACGTTATCGGCGTGGCTTTTGATGCGGGTATGGCCTGTGTGCATGTGCTGTTTATTCGCCAGGGTAAGGTGCTGGGCAGCCGCAGCTATTTTCCAAAAGTACCTGGCGGTACGGAACTGGGCGAAGTGGTGGAAACCTTTGTCGGGCAGTTTTACCTGCAGGGTAGCCAGATGCGCACGCTACCGGGCGAGATACTGCTCGATTTTAATCTGAGTGATAAAACGCTGCTGGCCGATTCGTTGTCGGAACTTGCCGGACGGCGTATTCATGTCCAGACAAAACCGCGCGGCGATCGCGCCCGTTATCTCAAGCTGGCGCGGACCAACGCGGCAACGGCCTTAATCACTAAACTCTCGCAGCAGTCCACCATCACGCAGCGTTTGACCGCGCTGGCGGCGGTATTAAAACTTCCTGCGATCAAGCGGATGGAATGTTTTGACATCAGCCATACCATGGGGGAGCAAACGGTCGCATCCTGTGTGGTATTTGACGCTAACGGGCCGTTACGCGCCGAGTATCGTCGTTATAATATCGCGGGCATCACGCCGGGTGATGACTACGCGGCGATGAATCAGGTGCTACGTCGGCGTTATGGCAAGGCCATAGAAGAAAGTAAGATTCCGGATGTTATTCTGATCGACGGCGGAAAAGGGCAGCTCGCCCAGGCGAAAGCCGTTTTCGCTGAGCTGGATGTCCCCTGGGATAAGCATCGTCCTTTGCTGCTCGGCGTCGCCAAAGGCGCGGACAGAAAGGCCGGTCTGGAAACACTCTTTTTTGAACCGGAAGGCGAGGGGTTTAGCCTGCCGCCGGACTCGCCGGCGCTGCATGTTATTCAGCATATTCGCGATGAGTCGCACGATCACGCGATCGGCGGGCACCGTAAAAAACGCGCGAAGGTTAAAAATACCAGTACGCTGGAAACTATTGAAGGCGTTGGGCCTAAACGTCGCCAGATGCTGCTGAAATATATGGGCGGTTTGCAAGGACTACGTAACGCCAGCGTAGAAGAAATTGCAAAAGTGCCGGGTATTTCGCAAGGTCTGGCAGAAAAGATCTTCTGGTCGTTGAAACATTGAGGCCACTGTAGCAACATAGGGGTAATTTCACTGACAACAGATAGTTACCCGTCACTATGCAATTTAATATCCCTACGTTGCTCACGCTGTTTCGCGTCATCCTGATTCCATTCTTTGTCGTGGTGTTTTATTTGCCGTTCGCCTGGGCGCCGATGGTCAGCGCGCTGATTTTCTGTATTGCCGCTATTACCGACTGGTTTGACGGCTTTCTGGCGCGACGCTGGAACCAGAGTACGCGTTTCGGCGCTTTCCTCGACCCCGTCGCCGACAAGGTGCTGGTAGCGATCGCCATGGTGCTGGTCACCGAGCATTATCATAGCTGGTGGGTGACGTTACCTGCGGCGACGATGATAGCCCGCGAAATTATTATCTCTGCTCTGCGTGAATGGATGGCGGAGCTGGGCAAACGCAGTAGTGTAGCGGTCTCCTGGATCGGTAAAGTCAAAACTACCGCGCAGATGGTGGCGCTGGCGTGGCTCTTGTGGCGTCCGAATATCTGGGTAGAGTATGCCGGGATCGCGCTTTTCTTTGTCGCAGCGGTGCTAACGTTGTGGTCCATGTTGCAATATTTGAGCGCTGCACGCGGAGATTTGCTTGATCAGTGATCGTTTCGCCGCAAATTTCAGCAAACGATCGTGAGTGACGAAAAATATCGTTGACTCAGTGCGTCAGGTAAGTAGAATGCAACGCATCGAACGGCAGCACTGATTGCCAGACGATAACAAAATCAAGTGATTAACAAAGTTGCTTGATACTGCGGGAATAGCTCAGTTGGTAGAGCACGACCTTGCCAAGGTCGGGGTCGCGAGTTCGAGTCTCGTTTCCCGCTCCAGTTTAAAAGCATTGGCGTAAAGCGGATGCTGGCTGAAAAGCCAAAAAAATTTGGCGCGTTAACAAAGCGGTTATGTAGCGGATTGCAAATCCGTCTAGTCCGGTTCGACTCCGGAACGCGCCTCCAATTTTTCCCGAGCCCGGATGGTGGAATCGGTAGACACAAGGGATTTAAAATCCCTCGGCGTTCGCGCTGTGCGGGTTCAAGTCCCGCTCCGGGTACCATGGGAAAGACAAGAATAATCAAAGCAATAAGCAGTGTCGTGAAACCACCTACGGGTGGTTTTTTTGTGCCTTCAGTTTGTATGCCGACCGCGAGCGTGAACTTTCCAGCGCGATACACAGTAAAAAAACACCGGTAGCGGCATTTCTGCCAGTACAACAGTTATGTGCTACCGACCCGCAAGAACTTATGGCTGGTAAATACTAAACATCGGGTAAATCAGCCGATAAAATCCATTAATCTCTATAAAAAATGCTGATATGTTTTATGCCTGCTTTATTAAAGAGAGTAGGTCTGCCAGTGAAATATACCGATAATGCAAAATTATTTATTAGCTTCATTAATATTGGGATTGTAGGTTGCGCTTTGCTACTTTTTTTTATTTTGTATGAGCCTGAGAGTGCAATCGTAACCTACTCTCTTCCCGGTGAGCTTTCCTCTTCGACATGTGATGCGCGTAATTTTATTGGCAACGTCGATGAAAATGACTTTGCAGAGTATATAAAAAAAGTAGAACTGACGCGCTACAGTATGTATTGTCTGAAAAAAACAGGGGCGGGCCAGTGGAGTATTTATGCAAATTAAACGAGTATATAACTGTTCAGGGGTATTTTCTGCACAATTTAATTAAAGGTAGATAGCGAACTAATATTCATCATAAGGTAATGTGATCCGCTTCATGCTTTAATCACGTTTTGCAATATTGTCTTAATAACAGGTCAACTACAGATAATTTCGGGTTTTCGTGAATGGCGGTTTTGGTCAGTCTCTATATTATGCTTTCCCCGCTTTACGGAGATGATGATGCAAAAGAAAACCTGGGCCGTTTTATTGATACCATTGTGCCTCACCGCTTGCCACCAGACGACCAACCGATCAACAGCCAAAGATGAAATTGTCGCAGGGAGCTATATTGACCCGACAAAAACACGCTTTCCGTTAGCGGATTATTCACAGTCGGTTGATAAATGGATACCTCCGGACTCGGCTGATTACACTATTCCGGTTATTGATAGTGCTACCCAACAACGCTACTTTAACGCACTAAAATCTCATTATTTCGGAATGGACAGTGAAGCGCACTCGCCGTGGAATGGTTTTTATATTACCGCATTGCTGAAAAAAAACGCAGCACAGGCGCGGGATGCCAGTATTAAGCAGTTTCTTAGCGACGGCAGTGCTTATTGGGGAGAAAACTTCAGACTTTATACCTCTCGCTGGAAAGAGGAGGTTAGAGGGAATACGGATACGCAGATTGACAATATCTATCATGCCTCCCGGCGAGGCATTATGGTCAGAGAAAGTTTAGTCAGAGCGCTGCCAACGGACGACCCGCTCTTTAACGATCCCCGTCAGGCGGGCGAGGGGTATCCGTTTGATAATTTACAAATGTCTTCGCTGCGTCCCGGTACGCCGGTCTATACGCTGACGAAGAGCAAAGACCAACGCTGGCAATATGTCGTTTCACCAGCGGTAACTGGCTGGGTTCATAGTGAAGATATTGCCAGTACGGATCAGAAATTTATAACACAGTGGGTTTTGCTTGCTCATAAGCAACTGGGGGCATTTATCAACGCGCCGGTTTCTGTCCATGCCGCAGGCGTCTATTATTTCACCGGGCGACCGGGCACTATTTTACCGTTCCGACATCAACGGGCGGGCCAGTTCCTGATTGCGGCGCCAGTTCGCGGCAGCAACGGTCGCGCGTTTATCCATTGGGTCTGGCTAAGCGGTAACGAGTTTACGGCTATGCCGTGGAAAATGACGCCGGAAAATATCGCCGTGCTAATGAAAGCAATGCATGGAGCCCCCTACGGTTGGGGAAATTTTAACTTTTATAATGATTGTTCAGCCGAAGTCCGCAGCCTGTTAATGCCGTTTGGCATATTCCTGCCCAGACATTCATCCGCGCAGGTAGAGTCTGCTGGACGGGTGGTCGATCTTAGTCATAAAAATCCCCAAATGCGGATCGATTATCTCACCAGATACGGAAAACCGTTTACTACGCTGGTCTATATTCCAGGGCATATTATGCTGTATATCGGTAACACAACCATGAATGGGCAGGTCGTGCCGATGACTTATCAGAATATCTGGGGATTGCGCCCAAACCATGCTAATAGCCGGAGCATTATCGGTGAGGCGGTATTTTTGCCGTTACTGCGTTTTTATCCTGAAAATCCTGAGCTGATATCGCTGGCTGGTAAGGTTCTGTTTAAGCTTGGTTATATAGAATAGGTTGACAAACTGTGTTATCGCGGAAGACATGATTAAGACAACCGTGCGCGTGGATATAAAGAGAGTATCCCTGTAAACTGTGTCTGAAAAAAGTATGCGCTATAGTGCGGGCTGTTTATTTGAAATACTATCTGGAGCTGATTCTGGATGTGATTATGTGCCTCACACATTGAAGTGAGAGTTATTGTTGGCGGTATCTGGCTGGAGGCTGGGTGGTAAAAAGACGTAATTTATTGCATTTTAATAACGGTGCCCGGTCAGAGCGCGATCTTGGGGATCTGGTCACTAAAGTTTTTGAGAAAGCGGCGAAAAAAGAACCGCAACCGCTATACACATTTAGCCTGCCGTTGCTGAGTGTGCAGGATGAGATCCGTGTTTACTGTAAGAAAAAAAATATCAAAATAGGGTACGATACGCTGTTTATGGAAATAACCTTTTCTGCTGACAGAGAAGCGGTAGACGAACTCATTAAACACTTTTTTACTGAAAATAAGCTCTATTTGAGAGGGCGGTTTTATCTGTCCGCGGCGGTGGTATAAGTTAGCATGAGTATAATATAGCGAGAAACCTATCTCTCGCTTTTGTGTGGGGCGAGCGCTTCCTGGCGGAAAATCTGCGCCCTGATCCTCCTTTTGTGCGTTAACTTCCGGAATCCTCCTCATTTCGTGTTAATCTGGCCCCTGATGGTTGCCATCCAACTGCCTGCAAAAAAATTATTTTTATCCGCTGCAATGTAAGAGGCCTACAGGCGGAAGTCATCACTGAGGAAAAGCGTTATGAAAATGGAACCATTAAACGAGAACGAGCTGGAATGGCTGGATGATGTGCTGACGAAATACAATACCGATCAGGCCATTTTGGATGTCGCGGAGCTGGACGGTCTGATTACTGCGGTACTAAGCTCTCCGCGCCCCATCGAGCCGGAACAGTGGCTGGTCGCGATATGGGGGGGACCCGCGTACGTACCGCGCTGGACATCTGAAAAAGAAATGACGCGATTTATGGATCTGGTGTTCCAGCACATGGCGGACACAGCCGCCCGGCTTGAAGACTATCCAGAACAGTTCGAGCCGCTGTTTGGCCTGCGAGAAGTTGATGGCCATGAATTAACGATTGTTGAAGAATGGTGCTTTGGTTACATGCGCGGAGTGTCGCTGTCCGACTGGTCTGACTTGCCGGATACGCTAAAACCGGCGCTGGAAGCGATTGCCTTACACGGCACTGAAGAAAACTTTGCGCTGTTGGATAAAATGAGCCCGGAAGCGTTCGATAAAAGCGTTGATGCTATCCGTATCGCGGCGCTTGAGCTGCATGCCTGGTGGATGGCGCATCCGCACACGACGCCGCTACAGATGCCGATAAAAGCAGAGGTGAAAGTGGGGCGTAACGATCCTTGCCCATGCGGGAGCGGCAAAAAATTTAAGCAGTGCTGCCTGCATTAATGGCTCGTAAACGGCCATAGCGTGATGATTATCGAGCCTGGACGGCGTCCGGGCCCGATAATCTTTGCCTGGCGTTAACCTGGATCGGGCAGGAACCCCAGTGCGATCGAAAACTGGACGCCAATCACGACAATGCCGCAGATAAACACCAGCGCCAGCGCTGGCGTGCCGCCTGCCACACGATATCCCGCCTGAGGGCTCTGTTTACGGCATTGCCAGACCAGCATGGCAGGGATGAGTAGTGCCAGTACTGCCAGCGCTACGCCGGCATAGCCTAATGCCATCACAAATCCGCGTGGGTAGAAAAGCGCAAACGCCAGCGGCGGAAGAAAGGTAATCAGCCCGGTTTGCAGACGTCCGGACACCGTACTGCGGCGCTGGAATAGATCGGCCAGGTAATCAAATAATCCTAGCGCTACGCCCAGAAAAGAGGTCGCCAGCGCCAGATCGGCGAACAGGTGGACCGCCAGTTCGACATGTGGCGAAGCGACCACTTCTCTGAGCGCCTGCAGCAGGCCATTTAACCCGGCATGGCTGGCCAGTAGCCCTCTGAATGTCGGCGAGTCGATACTTCCCAGCGTGGCGAGCTGCCAAAAAATATAGGCCACTAGCGGAATGGCGCTACCCGTCATAAAGACCCAACGCAGCCGGCGAATATTGCCGTTCATATAACTCACAATACTCGGTACGCTTCCGTGAAAACCAAACGAGGTGAAAATGACCGGTATGGCGGATAACGCCAGCCCCTGCTGTAAAGGAAGCGTAAGAAGATTTACTTTATGAATATGTGGCGTGAGCAACGCAAGCATGATGACCAGAAAAATGATCTTTGCGCTAAACAGGAAGCGGTTAAAAAGGTCGACCAGCGAGGTGCCCACACACACCACTCCACCGGCAACAAAGGTGAACAGCAGTACTCCGGCAGCGGGCGAGAGCGTGGCGCCAAGCCAGTTATTAATACTGGATGCCAGTAATTCTCCGGCTCCGGAAATGTAGGCGGCGGTGAGCGCATACATTAAGAACATCATACTGAATCCCGTAAGCCACTGTCCGTAACGTCCAAGATAGCGTTTTGCCAACGAGCCCAGCCCGGTATCCGCCGGAACGTGTTGATATACCTCCAGTAATAGTAGCGCGGTATAACACATCAGCGCCCACAGGCCAATCAACAATCCCAGCGTGACGCTGAAACCAACGCCAGCCGCTGCCAGCGGCATTGCCAGCATCCCGGCGCCGATAGTGGTGCCTGCCACGATAAAAATACTGCCCAGAGTTCTGTTTTTCACGCTTTCTACTACCCCGGTAACAAAGAACGGTGATATCCGCGGCGCAGGGTAAGGCATTACGCTATTTTCGTCAAATGGTCGTTACAATGGGTGTACTGTAAAATTTACAGTTCCGGGCATAAAAGCGAATATGGAAGGAGACGCGGACAACCGCCGCAAACCTGCGCTAGCGCAAAGTCGCTCGCACAAGGACACATTAGGCTACGAGTTTTATTCAGGAGGGGTTATGGATTCCATTCACGGTCACGAAGTGCTCAACATGATGATTGAGTCTGGCGAGCAGTACACGCATACCTCGCTGGAGGCGGCAATAAAAGCGCGCTTTGGCGAGCGGGCACGATTTCACACCTGTTCAGCGTCAGATATGACGGCGGCGGAACTGGTCGCGTTTCTGGCGGCAAAAGGAAAGTTTATTGCAGTGGATGGCGGTTTTTCAACGCATGAGAGTAAAATCTGCCGCCATTAATACGCCACGGTGAGAGCTCGTCTCACCGTGTAAGGACGTGCTGGATTAATTTTGTGTATCCAGGGTGGAGAGTTCTTTATCAATGAAATAAAGCCCTTCGCCGCTTTTTCCCGCCAGCGTTAATTTATCAATAATAGATTTGAACAATTTTTCTTCTTCATGCTGTTCTGCCACATACCACTGCAAGAAATTAAATGTCGGATAATCCTGGCTGGTCATTGCGGCATGAGCCAGTTCATTAATTTTTTGCGTAATAAGCTGCTCATGCTCATAAGTCGCGCGGAACAGCTCATCCAGTGAGGTGTACTCAGCGAAGGGCGAAGAAACGGTATTAATGCGCGGCAGGCTTCCGGTATCGGTAAGGTAGTCAAACAGGCGCTGCATATGCGTCATCTCTTCTTGCGCATGGCGACGAAGAAATGCGGCCGCGCCTTCAAAACTGTGATAGCTGCACCACGCGCTCATTTGTTGATAGAGCAGGGAGGAGTACAACTCCAGATTCATTTGCTCATTCAGTTTGTCGATCATTTCTGTTTTCAGCATGGTTCCGCTCCACAAATAGCAAAAGATATACAGTAATGTGGCGCCACTATAATTTGTTATTTTATTATTTGCAAAAGGTAAAATATTAAATTTAATTATTAAAAATACGAATGGGAATAAAACGCATTAACGCCAGTGTATAGGGTATAAAAATAAAGGAAAGCCAGCATCTTCATGCTGGCAATAGCGACCCTGCACTCTCCTCCATTGTAGATGGTGTCGGCGTTAAGCCAGCCGCCTTAATAATAAAGCGGCATAATTTGCGGGACGGCAACGCCCCGGCACTGCCAGGAGAGGGTAAATCGGGTGTTCAGACACAACGAGCCCGCATAAATGCTACAGGTTCCTACCGGCTGACCAAACGAAACGGCATCGGCATAGCCCATCTGCTGGCATTCGCGTGTTGCGGTCCCGTGAGATACATAGTCATCTGTCCGTGAAGTAAAAAATAGCGGCTGGTTATACGTCAGGCGCACGATGCCGCTTATCGGGCTGGCTTCGCTGACCTGCGCTTGTCGAGTAATGGTGCATCCCGTCAGGGCTAGCAGTGAAAGAGTAAAAATAAGAGGCTTCATAAAATCGCTCCGACAATTCGGTATCAGACCATGCTACCTCGTGTCTTGCACCGTCAATGGCTGGAATAACTTACGGATTCGCCTTGATTAAAGGTAACGGCAGGAGGTTTACAGCGGGAACAGAAAATGTGTGAGCGTCTCTTCATTTAATGAAACTTAGTTTCATTAAATTTGAATGCGTGTTCTTAAGTGTGTAGTGTGGGCAAAACGTCATGATTTACGCAGACGCGACCGTCTGCATTCAGGAGGAACACGATGAAAATTGCACTGATGATGGAAAATAGCCAGGCCAGCAAAAATGCCATCATTTATAACGAACTTAGCGCCGTCGCCAATGAAAAGGGATTTCCCGTTTTTAACGTCGGCATGTGCGACGAAAATGACCATCACCTGACGTACATTCATTTAGGCATCATGGCGAGTATTTTGCTTAATGCAAACGCGGTTGATTTTGTGGTTACTGGCTGTGGCACCGGGCAGGGCGCGCTGATGTCGTTAAATATTCATCCTGGTGTCATTTGTGGCTATTGCATCGATCCGGCAGATGCGTTTCTGTTTGCGCAGATCAACAACGGCAATGCGTTGTCCCTGCCATTTGCAAAAGGCTTTGGCTGGGGCGCTGAGCTGAACGTGCGTTTCATCTTTGAAAAAGCGTTTACCGGGCGTAAAGGCGAGGGGTATCCGCCTGAGCGCAAAGCGCCGCAGGTACGCAATGCGGGCATTTTGAACCAGGTTAAGGCCGCGGTCGTCAAAGAGAATTATCTGGATACACTACGGGCTATCGATCCTGAACTGGTTAAAACGGCGGTTTCAGGGCCGCGTTTCCAGCAATGTTTGTTTGAAAACGGCCAGAATAAAGAAATAGAAGCGTTTGTACGTGAGATGCTGGGGTAATGCCTGGACAAGACAGAGAGGTTTCGCGCCTGTCGGCTGGCATGATGTGCCGATTATACGCCAGCAGCGACAGGCGCCACCTCTGGCAAACAGACCAGAAACGGTGTAGGCCGGATAAGCTGCTTCGCGTTGCTATCCGGCTAATAACGTCTCAATATTGTCGCTCGGGGAGCCGCTATCAGTGATGCTGATAGGTCACGACGTTAAGGAGATGCTGATCGGTTTGCGCCAGGCATAACCCTGCTCGTTTAGCGCTGCGAACTTCTTCGAGAATAGTTTGTAAAAGTACGCCATCCTGCTGCTGCTCTTTTTCCAGGGTATGGAGAAAATCGAGCGTTGAGGCATCATTCAGCGCTTTCGCTTCATCTGCCAGACGCGACAGCGTGCTGGCGCGTTGCTGATAATCCTCCAGTGTTTTCTGGAACAATTCTTCCAGAGAGCAGAGCTCTTCACCCGGAACGTCAATGGCTTTAACGATAGGGGTGGCGCCGGCGTTTTTCATAAAATTAAACATGCGCATCATTTGCGTCACGTTGCCTTGCGCCTGGGTACGAAGAAAGGTGGCGGTGCCTGTTAAACTGTGTTCAGAACACCATTCGCTTAGATGGAGGTAAAGATTTGATGCGTAAAACTCAAGGTTCATTGGCGTGTTGAGCTTTTGAACCATTCCTACAGCTGCCATAACAATATCCTTATTTCCAGAAAGTGTTGATGTGCATGACAGACGAGAATGCAACGGGCCGTTGTCACATTCTTACCTCTATGCACAATAAATACTCTTAGCAGAAGAACTCCGTTCCGCCAGTCCCTTATGCGATCTCATTTCCTGTTTATCGATCGGTAATGAGAATAGCGCGTCAATAAAAATAAGAAAATCCTTAAATGCAATTGTTTATCTTTTTTTACATTTTCAGCGGTGTGATTTTTTCAGGTGTAATGATTTTGAGTGTGGAAATATTGCAACTGTTTGAAAGTTAAATGATATTATATGGATTTCTGGTTTATGAAACATTGTTTCAGATCATGAAATGTGTCTTTCAAGTATGGTAATTTCAATAAAATAAACATTAGTCAGTCTGGATATCACACGCATAAACGGTTGAGAGCAAATATGCCTGTTTTTATAAACTAGCCGATTTTGCGGTAGATCATTTTTAATGTCATTAATCATACGAGCACGTTATTCGGTTGAGCGCAGTTTTTGATGGGTGACTCGTTAACAAGGAGCAGTCAATGAAAAAGGTCGCGGTGCTGTTGGCACCAGGATTTGAAGAAGCAGAGGCCATTGTTACTCTTGATATTCTGCGACGTTTGCATATCGACGTCGAAACGCTGGCGTGTGCTGAATCACGGGCGGTGGTGAGTTACCATGATATTCCTATGGTTGCGGACAGCACGCTGAGTGAACGCCAGCAGGCGCTTTTCGATGCGGTAGTGCTGCCGGGCGGTCCGCAGGGGAGCGCTAATCTGGCGGCTAATCCGGCGGTGATCGCTTTCGTTGCGCGTCATGATGCGGCAGGCAAATTAATTTGTCCTATCTGTTCCGCGGCGGCAAGGGTGCTGGGTGCTCACGGATTGCTGAAGGGGCGTCGTTATGTCTGTTCCGGCGACCTGTGGAAAGCGGTTCCGGAAGGTGTCTATGTGGATGCGCCCGTTGTTGAAGATGGTAATTTAATTAGCGGCAAAGGCTTGGGTCATGTCTTTGATTTCGCGCTAACCCTTTCCGCCAGACTGCTGGGAGACGATGCGCCGGTTCGCGAACAGGCTGAACATATCTATTATCCCTGGTAATCGTTATTCACCCAGGGCCATAAGGATTAGCTGGCTGATGTTATGGATTAATGTGCTGGCTTTCCTGCCTTTTGGCTGATGAATTCGCTCTGGGTTATGTCATTTTCCGCTAAAACTATTCCCGCCATCAGCATTTATCTAATGAATGAAAGACAGTGCACCGTTTTACGTCTTCTCTAACAAGAATCGTTTGATTTTACCCTACATAAAAAACGCTAAAGCAGGTCAATGAATTCCCTGGGTTATGAGTTAATCGTTATTTCTGCGTGCGTATTAGGGGGCGTTTTCCTGAGAGGCGGCCTCGGAAAAATCTCATATGTGGTGGCGAGCGTACTGATATCAGGAACGGTGGAGAACGCGATGAACCTGCTCAACATTTCACCTTTTGCACAGTACGTGGTTCGCGGCTGAATCCTTTTGGCAGCAGTTATTTTCGACCATTATAAGCAAAAAGCGAAGCGTACGATTTGATGAATTAACACTCAACTAAACAGTATAGCTTCACGTCATCGCCAACCGCTACCCCGGCTGGCGATGGTCTTTCTAAATGGCGAGCAGCGTCACACTGTCTATACTTACATGACTAATGAGACCGTTTGTGAATCTCAATATGATGATAAGGAGGAGACCAGGGTGGCAGAACCGTTAACCGTATCCCCCGAACTCACTGCGAACTATGCGTATTTTTTTGACCTTGATGGCACATTGGCAGAGATAAAGCCTCATCCCGATCAGGTAGTGGTACCGCATAAAATCCTTCAGTTGTTAGACCGTCTCGCGGCGCACAACGCAGGGGCACTGGCATTGATTTCAGGGCGTTCAATGACTGAGCTGGATGCTTTGGCGAAGCCTTTTCGCTTTCCGCTCGCTGGCGTTCACGGGGCAGAGCGTCGTGACATCAATGGTAAAACCCATATCGTGCGCCTTCCTGAAGCGGTAGTCCGTGAGGTGGAGGCGTTATTACGTTCGACGCTTGCAGCGCTGCCCGGAACGGAGCTGGAGACGAAGGGGATGGCGTTTGCGCTGCACTACCGTCAGGCTCCGGAACATGAAGCGGCGCTGTTGGCGCTTGCGCAACACGTTACGCAGCACTGGCCGCAACTGGCGTTGCAGCCTGGTAAATGTGTTGTGGAAATCAAACCTAAGGGAACTAATAAAGGCGAAGCGATTGCCGCCTTTATGCAGGAGGCGCCCTTTGCGGGACGGATTCCCGTTTTTGTGGGCGACGATTTGACCGATGAGGCTGGCTTTGGCGTGGTGAATCACGCTGGCGGAATTTCCGTAAAAGTGGGCGTCGGGGCAACCCAGGCGGCATGGCGACTGGAAAGCGTACCCGATGTCTGGCGCTGGCTGGAACAAATCAATTATCCACAACAAGAACAACAAGTAATGAATAACAGGAGAGATGGCTATGAGTCGTTTAGTCGTAGTATCTAATCGAATTGCCCCCCCGGATAATAAAGGCGGCGCCGGCGGCCTCGCCGTTGGCGTGCTTGGCGCGCTAAAAGCGGCTGGCGGGTTGTGGTTCGGCTGGAGTGGCGAGACAGGTAACGAGGATGAGCCATTAAAAAAGGTGACAAAAGGTAATATTACCTGGGCATCGTTTAACCTGAGTGAACAAGATTACGAAGATTATTACTGTCAATTTTCCAATGCGGTTCTCTGGCCTGCGTTCCACTATCGTCTGGACCTGGTACAGTTTCAGCGTCCTGCATGGGAAGGCTATATGCGGGTGAATGCGCTATTAGCGGATAAGTTATTGCCCCTCATTAAAGAGAACGACATCATTTGGGTGCATGACTACCACCTGTTACCGTTTGCCAGCGAGCTGCGTAAACGCGGCGTGAACAACCGAATTGGTTTTTTCCTGCATATTCCATTCCCGACCCCGGAGATTTTTAACGCTTTACCGCCGCATGATGAACTGCTGGAGCAGTTGTGTGACTTTGATCTGCTAGGGTTCCAGACGGAAAATGATCGCCTGGCTTTTCTGGATAGTCTTTCGAGTCAAACGCGAGTCACGACTCGCAGCGGCAAGCAGCATATCGCGTGGGGTAAAGACTTCCAGACAGAAGTGTATCCCATCGGTATTGAGCCCGATGAGATTGCTCTGCAGGCTGCCGGGCCATTGCCGCCTAAACTGGCGCAGCTCAAGGCGGAACTGAAAAATGTGAAGAATATTTTTTCCGTTGAGCGGCTGGATTATTCGAAAGGGCTGCCGGAACGTTTTCTGGCGTATGAAGCGCTACTGGAAAACTATCCGCAGCATCGGGGAAAAATTCGTTATACCCAAATTGCGCCTACGTCACGCGGCGAAGTACAGGCATATCAGGATATTCGCCACCAGCTTGAGACGGAAGCAGGCCGGATTAATGGGAAATATGGACAATTGGGCTGGACGCCGCTCTATTATCTGAATCAGCATTTCGACCGTAAACTGTTAATGAAGATATTCCGTTATTCAGACGTCGGGCTCGTCACCCCGTTGCGTGACGGGATGAACCTGGTGGCGAAAGAGTTTGTCGCCGCGCAGGACCCCGCTAATCCTGGCGTACTGGTACTGTCACAGTTTGCCGGCGCGGCGAATGAACTGACGTCGGCGTTAATCGTCAATCCTTACGATCGGGATGACGTGGCGGCGGCGCTCAATCGCGCGTTAACGATGCCCCTTGCCGAGCGTATTTCGCGTCATGCGGAAATGCTGGACGTGATCGTTAAAAATGACATTAACCGCTGGCAGGAGCGTTTTATTCATGACCTAAAGGAGGTCACGCCGCGTAGCCCTGAGCGTCAGCAGCAGAACAACGTGGCGACGTTCCCTAAGCTGGCCTGAGATATCGCGAGCGGCGACTAGTCGCCCGCTAACGGTACCAGCAACACATCTACCTGACTGGCGCTGACGACACTTTTTGCCGAGCAGGACGCGCGCGAAAAGAAACTGTGGTTATGGTTGCCGCAAATGACCAGATCAACATGGTGTTTGCGGCACACAGCCAAAATATGCTGGCTTAACTCACCTGATGCGATGAAAGTTTGTTCAATCGGATAATCCGCCTTTTCCCCCAGCATCTTAAGAAAATTCTCGGTTTCCTCATGCATAACCGCGCGTAAATCCTCCATCATGGGCGCGGCGAACTGGTTATACAGTTCAGGATCGGAAGCGAGAGTAATCAGGCTTACTTTCGCCTGAACAGGGCGGGCGATAGAGACCGCTTTAGCCAGTAGCTGGTGACTTTCCGGGGTGACGGCAACGGCGACAAGAATATGGGTGTAGCTCATAACTCGCTCCTTGATTGCAAGAATATGAGATTGTGCTTTAGCTTTACTCTGTTTATCGCATTTCTGCAATGCGCTAATGCCACATTAATGTGAAGGACATCATAATTAATCATTAATTATTCTTATGTAAAGAATCGTGGCATAAGACACTTTTTACACACCACCAGGATGCTTCATTTAAACGGGTGAACAAGGAAAGCTAAAAGTTAAATCAAATGAGCTTATTTTTAACAGCGGAGGGCGTATGCTGTGACGAGATTAATTAATAACGTTTAATATTTAAGCCACTGTTTACTAAAGGTAAAATAAAATCGTTTCTAAAATAGAAATAATAGCCTGTTATCTATTATCCTGGCGTTATTTTAACAGAGAGAAACAAAAAAGAATTTGGTGTTGACGTACCCCTATTCAGCAGTGTGGAATAGAAAAAGTGAACATTAGGTTATTAATTAAACAAAGTAAAAGCCATGCTGATGGTTTTATCGTAAGTATTCCGTTAAATTATGTGATCTACATCACATATTTTCTAAAATCGCCGTCCCGCTCCGTTGTATGTCACGAAGCTGACGAGTAGAGTTGCGTCGAATTAGGAAAAATCTTAGGCATTTGTAAAAATTGATGTAAACGTGTAAGGCGAATCTCAGTGGGAAGCTGCGTTATACGTCACAATGTCCACAATGTCTGAGCGCTGCTATGCATTTGACCTTTTTGCTTCTTTTACCGGGCCTTCCCGGCGACATCACGGGGTGCGGCTACGTCGCACAAAAATAAAGTTGGTTATTCTGGATGGGAACAATGCATACATCCGAGTTGCTAAAACACATTTATGACATCAATTTGTCATATTTACTCCTTGCACAGCGTTTGATCGTCCAGGACAAAGCATCTGCGATGTTCCGCCTCGGTATCAACGAAGAGATGGCAAACACACTGGGCGCGTTGACCCTGCCGCAGATGGTCAAACTGGCGGAGACGAACCAGTTAGTTTGTCATTTCCGGTTTGACGATCATCAGACGATCACCCGTTTGACTCAGGATTCGCGCGTCGATGACTTACAGCAGATTCACACAGGTATCATGCTTTCAACGCGTCTGCTCAATGAAGTGGACGATACGGCGCGTAAGAAAAGGGCATGATAATGAGTGAAAAAAGCATTGTTCAGGAAGCTCGCGATATCCAGTTGGCGATGGAGTTGATTAATCTTGGCGCTCGTCTACAAATGCTGGAAAGCGAAACACAGCTCAGCCGTGGTCGCCTCATCAGGCTGTACAAAGAATTACGCGGTAGCCCGCCGCCTAAAGGGATGCTGCCATTTTCGACAGACTGGTTTATGACCTGGGAGCAAAATATTCATGCCTCCATGTTCTGCAACGCCTGGCAATTTTTACTGAAGACCGGCTTATGCAGCGGTGTGGATGCGGTGATTAAAGCTTATCGGCTTTATCTTGAGCAGTGTCCGCAACCGCCTGAAGGGCCGTTATTGGCGCTGACTCGCGCATGGACGCTGGTGCGTTTTGTTGAAAGTGGGTTGCTTGAATTGTCGAGCTGTAACTGCTGCGGTGGGAACTTTATTACCCATGCGCATCAGCCCGTAGGCAGCTTTGCGTGTAGTTTATGCCAGCCGCCATCCCGCGCAGTAAAAAGACGTAAACTTTCCCGAGATGCTGCCGATATTATTCCACAACTGCTGGATGAACAGATCGAACAGGCTGTTTAACCGAAACGGTGTGGACAAACACTCCAGCAGCGGTAAGTCATTACCGCTGCTTTTTTTTGCCTTGCCTTCGCGTTAATCGCCCGACTGCGCATCCTGTCATAGTCAACAGCGGAAGGATGATGTCGTGCTTATCTTATTAGGTTACCTGGTGGTTATCGGTACAGTTTTCGGCGGTTATGTCATGACCGGCGGACACCTTGGGGCACTCTATCAACCTGCTGAACTGGTCATCATTGGCGGCGCGGGGATAGGGGCGTTCATTGTCGGCAACAACGGGAAGGCCATCAAAGGCACGATGAAAGCGATCCCGTTGTTATTTCGTCGTTCGAAATACACAAAATCTATGTACATGGATTTGCTGGCGTTGCTCTATCGCCTGATGGCCAAATCACGCCAGCAGGGGATGTTCTCCCTTGAACGCGATATTGAAAATCCGAAAGAGAGTGAAATCTTCGCCAGTTATCCGCGTATTCTGGCCGATGCGGTAATGCTTGATTTTATTGTCGATTATCTGCGCCTGATCATCAGCGGCAACATGAATACGTTCGAAATTGAAGCGTTGATGGATGAAGAGATTGAAACCCATGAAAGCGAGGCGGAAGTCCCGGCCAACAGTCTGGCGATGGTGGGGGATTCGCTGCCTGCCTTTGGTATCGTCGCGGCGGTAATGGGGGTGGTTCACGCTCTGGCTTCAGCCGATCGTCCGGCAGCGGAGTTGGGGGCGCTGATTGCCCATGCCATGGTAGGTACGTTCCTCGGTATTTTACTGGCTTATGGATTCATTTCACCGTTAGCGACCGTTTTGCGCCAGAAGAGCGCCGAAACCACCAAGATGATGCAGTGCGTAAAAATCACACTGCTGTCTAATCTGAACGGCTATGCGCCGCCGATTGCCGTGGAATTTGGTCGTAAAACGCTTTATTCCAGTGAGCGTCCATCGTTTATTGAGTTGGAAGAACACGTTCGCGCAGTGAGAAACCCAAACCAGCAGCAGACGACTGAGGAAGCATGAAAAATCAGGCTCATCCCATTGTCGTCGTAAAACGCCGCAGGCACAAACCGCACGGCGGCGGGGCGCACGGTTCCTGGAAAATTGCCTACGCCGATTTTATGACGGCGATGATGGCTTTTTTTCTGGTGATGTGGCTGATTTCCATCTCCAGCCCTAAAGAATTAATTCAGATTGCCGAATATTTTCGTACGCCGTTGGCCACCGCGGTAACGGGGGGGAACCGGATTGCCAATAGCGAGAGCCCGATACCAGGCGGCGGCGATGATTACACCCAACAGCAGGGTGAAGTGGAAAAGCAGCCGAATATCGACGAGCTGAAAAAACGGATGGAGCAGAGTCGCTTAAACAAACTGCGTGGCGATCTGGATCAGCTGATCGAATCCGATCCCAAACTGCGCGCGTTACGTCCGCATCTGAAAATTGATTTAGTTCAGGAGGGGTTGCGCATCCAGATTATCGACAGCCAGAACCGCCCGATGTTTAAAACCGGTAGCGCCGAAGTTGAGCCGTATATGCGCGATATCCTGCGTGCGATTGCGCCAGTGTTAAACGGTATACCTAATCGCATTAGCCTGGCCGGCCATACCGATGACTTTCCCTACGCGAACGGCGAAAAAGGCTATAGCAACTGGGAGTTATCCGCCGATCGCGCCAATGCCTCTCGTCGCGAACTGGTCGCTGGCGGGCTGGATAACGGAAAAGTATTACGGGTGGTTGGCATGGCCGCCACGATGCGGCTGAGCGATCGCGGTCCTGATGACGCCATCAACCGCCGTATAAGCCTGCTGGTGTTAAACAAACAGGCGGAACAGGCCATTTTGCATGAAAACGCTGAAAGCCAGAATGAGCCGGTAAGTGTATTACAACAGCCTGCGGCAGCCCCGCCGGCAAGCGTACCCACATCGCCAAAAGCGGAACCGAGGTGATAGCGTGAGCATGGATATTAGCGATTTTTATCAGACATTTTTTGATGAAGCTGACGAGCTGTTGGCTGATATGGAGCAGCATCTGCTGGATTTGGTGCCGGAATCCCCGGACGCTGAACAACTGAACGCCATTTTTCGCGCGGCGCACTCCATTAAAGGCGGCGCGGGCACATTCGGCTTCACTATTCTGCAGGAAACCACACATTTAATGGAAAACCTGCTGGATGAAGCCCGACGCGGTGAAATGCAGCTCAATACCGACATTATCAACCTGTTTTTGGAAACGAAAGATATTATGCAGGAACAGCTCGACGCCTATAAAAACTCCGAAGAGCCGGATGCCGCAAGCTTCGAATATATCTGCAATGCGCTACGCCAGTTGGCGCTGGAGGCGAAAGGCGAAACCACGCCGGCGGTCGTAGAAACCGCGGCACTAAGCGCGGCGATCCAGGAAGAGAGCGTAGCCGAAACCGAATCGCCTCGTGACGAGAGTAAACTGCGCATTGTACTTTCACGGTTGAAAGCCAGTGAGGTCGATCTGCTTGAAGAAGAGTTGGGCAATTTGGCTACTCTGACGGATGTCGTTAAGGGGGCGGATTCACTGTCGGCAACTCTGGATGGCAGCGTCGCGGAAGATGACATTGTCGCGGTGCTCTGTTTTGTCATCGAGGCCGATCAGATCGCTTTTGAAAAAGTGGTCGCCGCGCCCGTGGAAAAAGCGCAAGAGAAAACCGAGGTAGCACCGGTAGCGTCTCCGGCAGTCGTTGCGCCAGCCGCCAAAAGCGCGGCCCATGAACATCATGCGGGGCGTGAAAAACCTGCGCGTGAACGCGAGTCCACCAGCATTCGCGTGGCGGTAGAGAAAGTGGATCAGCTCATAAACCTGGTCGGCGAGTTAGTGATTACCCAGTCAATGTTGGCCCAGCGTTCTAACGAGCTGGACCCGGTAAACCACGGCGATCTCATTACCAGTATGGGTCAGTTACAACGTAACGCCCGCGACTTACAAGAGTCGGTGATGTCGATTCGTATGATGCCTATGGAGTACGTCTTCAGCCGTTTCCCGCGTCTGGTACGCGATTTAGCGGGCAAACTGGGCAAGCAGGTAGAGCTGACGCTGGTGGGGAGCTCCACTGAACTTGATAAAAGCCTGATCGAACGCATTATCGACCCGCTGACGCACCTGGTGCGCAACAGTCTCGACCACGGGATTGAAATGCCGGAAAAACGCCTTGAGGCGGGGAAAAATGTTGTCGGCAACCTGATTCTTTCCGCAGAACATCAGGGCGGGAATATTTGTATTGAAGTGACCGATGACGGCGCGGGGCTTAACCGTGAGCGTATCCTGGCGAAGGCCATGTCGCAGGGGATGGCGGTGAATGAAAACATGACCGACGATGAAGTAGGCATGTTGATCTTCGCGCCGGGATTCTCAACTGCGGAACAGGTCACGGATGTCTCCGGTCGCGGCGTTGGCATGGATGTGGTGAAACGTAACATTCAGGAGATGGGCGGTCACGTTGAGATCCAGTCAAAACAAGGCTCCGGCACCACGATTCGTATTCTGCTGCCGCTGACGCTGGCCATCCTCGATGGGATGTCGGTTCGCGTGGCGGGGGAAGTTTTTATCCTGCCGTTAAATGCGGTGATGGAGTCGCTGCAACCGCGTGAAGAGGATCTTCATCCGCTGGCGGGTGGCGAACGGGTTCTGGAAGTTCGCGGCGAGTATTTGCCGCTGGTCGAATTGTGGAAAGTGTTTGACGTGGACGGGGCGAAAACCGAAGCCACGCAGGGCATTGTTGTGATCCTGCAAAGCGCGGGACGCCGTTACGCGCTGCTGGTCGATCAGCTCATCGGTCAGCACCAGGTGGTGGTCAAAAATCTGGAAAGCAATTATCGCAAGGTACCGGGGATTTCCGCCGCGACGATCCTGGGCGACGGCAGCGTCGCGCTGATTGTTGATGTTTCCGCATTGCAGGGTTTAAACCGCGAGCAACGTATGGCGATCACAGCCGCCTGATTGAGTGAGAAGGGAATAATATGACCGGTATGAGTAATGTAAGCAAACTGGCCGGCGAGCCGTCAGGTCAGGAATTCCTGGTGTTTACACTGGGAAATGAAGAGTACGGCATCGATATCCTGAAAGTGCAGGAGATCCGTGGCTATGACCAGGTGACGCGCATCGCCAATACACCGGCCTTTATAAAAGGGGTGACTAACCTGCGCGGCGTGATTGTCCCCATTGTCGATCTGCGCGTGAAATTCTGCGAAGGCGACGTAGAGTACGATGACAATACGGTAGTGATCGTACTGAATCTGGGGCAACGCGTCGTCGGGATAGTGGTAGACGGCGTGTCTGACGTACTGTCGTTAACGGCGGAACAGATCCGTCCGGCGCCAGAATTTGCCGTGACCTTGTCAACAGAATATTTGACGGGATTGGGCGCGCTCGGCGAGCGTATGCTGATTCTGGTGAATATCGAAAAACTGCTTAACAGCGAAGAGATGGCGCTGCTGGATATCGCAGCATCACACGTCGCGTAATAACGTTGCCGGATGGCGTCGCGCCATTCGGCAATATTCACCGTTATGCTTCCGCCAGCGGTGAGAGTGCCTCTTCATCGCCCGCGCCCAGCACCTGCATTTTGCGCCGACATCGCCGCTGCGACACTGTTATTGTCAATATCGTCTTCCGGAACAGCGTATTTCCTTTTTGCAAAAGTAAAGTTATCACCGCAGGTGCCGATAACGTTGATAACTCGTTATCAGGAAGGTGCCTTATGTTTAACCGTATCCGCGTTGTCACAATGCTGATGATGGTGCTGGGGGTTTTCGCACTGCTACAGCTTGTTTCCGGTGGTTTGCTGTTTTCTTCATTACAGCATAACCAGCAAGGTTTTGTTATTTCTAACGAATTACGCCAGCAACAAAGCGAACTCACGTCGACATGGGACTTAATGCT
The DNA here is from genome assembly GCF_051702785.1 of Salmonella sp. NW722. Taxonomy (NCBI): domain Bacteria; kingdom Pseudomonadati; phylum Pseudomonadota; class Gammaproteobacteria; order Enterobacterales; family Enterobacteriaceae; genus Salmonella; species Salmonella sp. NW722. The sequence goes on along the minus strand of NZ_JAMMIN010000005.1, from coordinate 171,105 downwards.
GCAAACGCGCATTAACCTGAGCCGCTCCGCCGCACGCATGATGATGGACGCTTCTAACCAGCAGAGCAGCGCCAAAACGAATTTACTCCAGAATGCAAAAACGACTCTCGCACAGGCGGCGGCGCACTACGCCAATTTCAAAAATATGACGCCATTGCCAGCGATGGCGGAGGCCAGCGCGAACGTCGATGAAAAATATCAGCGCTATCAGGCCGCATTAGCCGAACTTATTCAGTTTCTGGACAATGGCAATATGGATGCCTACTTCGCCCAGCCAACCCAGGGAATGCAAAACGCGTTGGGCGAGGCGCTGGGCAATTACGCCCGGGTGAGCGAAAACCTGTACCGCCAGACATTTGATCAAAGCGCTCATGACTACCGTTTTGCGCAATGGCAACTGGGGGGGCTTGCGGTCGTGCTGGTGCTGATTTTGATGGTGGTTTGGTTCGGCATTCGTCATGCCCTGCTTAACCCATTAGCGCGAGTGATTACTCATATCCGTGAAATTGCCAGCGGCGACCTGACGAAAACGCTCACCGTCTCAGGATGTAATGAAATTGGCGAACTGGCGGGAACGGTTGAACATATGCAACGCTCGCTGATTGACACCGTAACGCAGGTTCGTGAAGGTTCGGATGCGATTTATTCCGGCACCAGTGAAATTGCCGCCGGTAATACCGACCTCTCTTCCCGTACCGAACAACAAGCCTCCGCTCTGGAGGAGACGGCGGCCAGCATGGAACAACTGACGGCCACCGTGAAGCAAAACGCCGATAATGCCCGTCAGGCTTCGCAACTGGCGCAAAGCGCCTCCGAGACCGCGCGTCATGGCGGCAAAGTGGTCGACGGCGTGGTAAACACCATGCACGAAATTGCCGACAGTTCGAAAAAAATCGCTGACATTATCAGCGTTATCGACGGTATTGCCTTCCAGACTAACATTCTGGCGCTGAACGCGGCGGTAGAAGCGGCGCGCGCGGGAGAGCAGGGGCGCGGTTTTGCGGTCGTGGCAGGCGAGGTGCGTAATCTGGCCAGCCGCAGTGCCCAGGCGGCGAAAGAAATAAAAGCGTTGATTGAAGATTCCGTCTCGCGTGTCGATACCGGTTCAGTGCTGGTGGAAAGCGCCGGGGAAACCATGACTGACATCGTCAATGCCGTTACGCGCGTCACGGATATCATGGGCGAAATCGCCTCCGCCTCGGATGAGCAAAGCCGGGGTATCGATCAGGTCGCTTTGGCCGTTTCCGAAATGGATCGCGTAACGCAACAGAACGCCTCGCTGGTTCAGGAATCCGCAGCGGCCGCCGCCGCGCTGGAAGAGCAGGCCAGCCGTCTGACCCAGGCGGTATCGGCTTTCCGCCTGGCATCGCGACCGCTGGCGGTAAATAAACCTGAGATGCGTTTATCAGTGGACGCTCAGTCCGGCAATACGCCGCGGCCCTTAGCCGCCGGGGATGATGCGAACTGGGAAACCTTCTGATCGATGTGCGCTGTGTGCTGTCGGTTATCGATTAATTTGCGAACCCGCCGATCCCTTTCGTCTGGTTCGCATAGATAAAAGCAAAAAATGTGTAATACGGGAAGCATGGCGCTGCCGCAGGGCGCGCCCGTTGTACTTTGAATGTGATTAAGAAGGCGCTATGACATCATCTCTGCCCTCCGGGCAAACGTCAGTATTGTTACAGATGACACAGCGCCTCGCGCTGTCCGACGCGCATTTTCGTCGGATATGTCAATTAATCTACCAGCGTGCAGGGATCGTGCTGGCCGACCATAAGCGGGATATGGTTTATAACCGCCTGGTCCGTCGGCTGCGTGCCCTGGGACTGGATGATTTTGGCCGTTATCTCAGTATGCTGGAGGCTAATCAAAACAGCGCTGAGTGGCAGGCTTTTATCAACGCTCTGACTACCAACCTGACCGCTTTTTTTCGCGAGGCGCACCATTTTCCCATCCTTGCGGAACATGCGCGTCGCCGCCACGGCGAGTACCGCGTCTGGAGTGCGGCGGCATCGACAGGAGAAGAACCTTACAGTATCGCCATTACGCTGGCGGATGCGTTGGGGATGGCCCCCGGTCGCTGGAAAGTATTCGCCAGCGATATTGATACTGAAGTGCTGGAAAAAGCGAGAAGCGGTATTTATCGCCTCAGCGAACTGAAAACGTTATCGCCGCAGCAGCTACAACGTTACTTCATGCGCGGTACGGGGCCGCATGAAGGACTGGTGCGCGTGCGTCAGGAACTGGCCAGTTATGTTGAATTTTCCTCCGTTAATTTGTTGGAAAAGCAGTACAACGTACCCGGTCCCTTTGACGCGATTTTTTGCCGTAACGTCATGATCTATTTTGATAAAACGACTCAGGAGGACATTCTGCGCCGTTTTGTTCCACTCCTTAAACCTGACGGACTGTTGTTTGCCGGTCACTCAGAAAACTTTAGCAACCTCGTGCGCGAGTTTAGCCTGCGCGGACAGACGGTGTATGCGCTAAGTAAGGATAAAGCATGAGTAAAATCAGGGTATTGTCAGTTGATGATTCCGCGCTAATGCGCCAAATCATGACTGAAATTATTAATAGCCATAGCGATATGGAGATGGTGGCGACTGCGCCGGACCCGTTGGTCGCCAGGGATCTCATCAAAAAATTTAATCCGGACGTATTGACCCTGGACGTTGAGATGCCGCGTATGGACGGCCTCGATTTTCTGGAAAAACTGATGCGCCTGCGACCGATGCCGGTGGTGATGGTCTCTTCGCTGACCGGGAAAGGTTCTGAAGTGACGCTACGGGCGCTGGAGTTGGGGGCCATCGATTTTGTCACCAAACCGCAGCTTGGCATTCGTGAAGGTATGCTGGCGTATAGCGAGATGATCGCCGAAAAAGTGCGTACCGCCGCGCGGGCCCGCATCGCCGCACATAAACCGATGGCGGCCCCGGCAACCTTAAAAGCGGGTCCGCTGCTCAGTTCGGAAAAACTGATTGCTATCGGCGCTTCAACGGGCGGTACTGAAGCTATCCGACATGTGCTGCAACCGCTGCCGCTTTCCAGTCCGGCAGTGATTATTACGCAGCATATGCCGCCTGGCTTTACCCGCTCGTTTGCCGAGCGTCTGAATAAACTCTGTCAAATCAGCGTGAAGGAGGCCGAGGACGGCGAACGCGTATTGCCAGGTCATGCCTACATTGCGCCCGGCGACAAGCATATGGAGCTGGCGCGTAGCGGGGCGAATTATCAAATCAAAATTCATGATGGCCCGCCGGTAAACCGGCATCGGCCTTCCGTGGATGTGCTGTTTCATTCGGTGGCGAAACACGCGGGGCGCAACGCCGTAGGCGTCATTCTTACGGGGATGGGCAACGATGGCGCCGCTGGAATGTTAGCGATGTACCAGGCTGGCGCCTGGACCATTGCGCAAAACGAAGCAAGTTGTGTGGTGTTCGGCATGCCGCGCGAGGCCATCAATATGGGTGGCGTAAGCGAAGTGGTCGATCTTAGCCAGGTAAGCCAGCAGATGCTGGCGAAAATCAGTGCCGGACAGGCGATACGTATTTGAACCAGGAGTAGTATTTTATGGCGGATAAAGAGCTTAAATTTTTGGTTGTGGATGACTTTTCGACCATGCGTCGTATCGTGCGCAACCTCTTAAAAGAGCTTGGATTTAACAATGTGGAAGAGGCCGAAGACGGCGTCGACGCACTGAACAAGCTCCAGGCGGGCGGCTTTGGTTTTATTATCTCCGACTGGAACATGCCGAACATGGATGGCCTGGAGCTGCTGAAAACCATTCGCGCCGATAGCGCCATGTCGGCGTTACCCGTGTTGATGGTCACGGCGGAAGCCAAAAAAGAGAATATTATCGCCGCCGCACAGGCTGGCGCCAGCGGTTATGTCGTAAAACCGTTCACCGCAGCGACTCTGGAAGAGAAGCTCAACAAAATCTTTGAGAAACTGGGCATGTGAGGATGCGATGATGATGCAACCATCTATCAAGCCTGCTGATGAAGGCTCAGCAGGAGACATCATTGCGCGCATCGGTAGTCTGACCCGAATGCTGCGCGACAGCCTGCGTGAACTGGGGCTGGACCAGGCGATTGCCGAAGCGGCGGAGGCGATCCCTGATGCGCGCGACCGTCTGGATTACGTCGTCCAGATGACGGCGCAGGCGGCGGAACGCGCGCTAAACAGTGTCGAAGCCTCGCAGCCGCATCAGGATGCGATGGAAAAAGAGGCGAAAGCGCTAACCCAACGTTGGGACGAGTGGTTTGACAATCCGATCGAGCTTGCCGACGCCCGTGAACTGGTGACGGATACGCGCCAGTTTCTCAGGGATGTCCCGGGCCATACCAGCTTTACTAACGCGCAACTGCTGGACATCATGATGGCGCAGGATTTCCAGGATCTGACGGGTCAGGTGATCAAACGCATGATGGACGTGATTCAGGAGATTGAGCGCCAGTTGTTAATGGTGCTGCTGGAAAACATCCCGGAACAGAGCGCGCGACCAAAACGCGAGAACGAAAGCTTACTCAACGGCCCGCAGGTGGATACTTCGAAAGCTGGCGTCGTCGCCAGTCAGGATCAGGTGGACGACCTGCTGGACAGTCTTGGCTTTTAAGCTTTTTTGACCTGATGGCGCGGCGCTTATCGGGTCCGAATCCGTCAACCCGGCCGGATACGAGACTTTCTTATCGTATCCGGCTATCTCTATTAACGCCATAAACCCCGCCTTTTTTACCGCTTACTCTGCCCATTGGCGTAAAGCGGTTCTGGCATCATTCTCGCTTATCAATCTATCCAGGGTTTGCTGCGTGGCAGAAGAGAGCGACGACGACAAAACAGAAGCCCCCACACCCCACCGACTTGAAAAAGCGCGGGAAGAAGGGCAGATCCCCCGTTCCAGAGAACTGACCTCACTGCTGATATTGCTGGTGGGCGTTTGTATTATTTGGTTCGGCGGCGAGTCGTTAGCGCGGCAGTTGGCGGGAATGCTCTCAGCAGGCCTGCACTTCGATCACCGTATGGTGAACGATCCTAACCTGATCCTGGGGCAGATAATTTTGCTGATTAAAGCGGCGATGATGGCGTTGCTACCGCTCATCGCGGGCGTGGTGCTGGTGGCGCTTATCTCGCCGGTTATGCTTGGCGGCCTGATTTTTAGCGGTAAGTCGCTACAGCCAAAATTTTCTAAATTAAACCCGCTGCCGGGAATTAAGCGCATGTTTTCGGCGCAGACCGGCGCGGAACTGCTAAAAGCGGTGTTGAAATCCACGCTGGTCGGCTGCGTTACCGGCTTTTATCTCTGGCATCACTGGCCGCAAATGATGCGCCTGATGGCGGAGTCGCCGATCGTCGCAATGGGGAATGCGCTGGATCTGGTTGGACTCTGCGCGTTACTGGTGGTACTGGGCGTGATTCCGATGGTGGGATTTGACGTGTTTTTCCAGATCTTTAGCCACCTGAAAAAATTACGCATGTCGCGGCAGGACATTCGCGACGAATTTAAAGAGAGCGAAGGCGATCCGCATGTTAAGGGCAAAATTCGCCAGATGCAACGCGCCGCCGCGCAGCGCCGCATGATGGAAGATGTGCCGAAAGCGGACGTCATCGTCACTAACCCGACACACTATTCCGTGGCGCTGCAGTATGACGAAAACAAAATGAGCGCGCCGAAAGTGGTCGCGAAGGGGGCTGGATTAATAGCGCTGCGCATTCGCGAGATCGGCGCTGAACATCGGGTTCCCACTTTAGAAGCGCCGCCGCTGGCGCGGGCATTATATCGCCACGCCGAAATCGGTCAGCAAATTCCCGGACAGTTATATGCTGCCGTTGCGGAAGTGTTGGCCTGGGTCTGGCAGCTTAAACGCTGGCGGCTTGCGGGCGGGCAACGTCCTCCACAACCTGAGAACCTTCCGGTGCCAGAAGCGCTGGATTTTATGAACGAGAAGAATACTGATGGCTAATCTGGTCGCGATGCTGCGCCTGCCCAGCAACCTGAAATCGACGCAATGGCAAATTCTTGCCGGGCCGATCCTCATTCTGCTGATTTTGTCGATGATGGTGCTGCCGCTGCCTGCTTTTATCCTCGACTTATTATTTACCTTTAATATTGCGCTATCAATCATGGTGCTGCTGGTGGCAATGTTTACCCAGCGCACTCTGGATTTTGCCGCGTTTCCGACCATCCTGCTGTTTACCACGCTACTGCGTCTGGCGCTTAACGTAGCCTCAACGCGCATTATTTTGATGGAAGGGCATACCGGCGCGGCGGCGGCGGGAAAGGTAGTGGAGGCGTTCGGTCATTTCCTGGTCGGCGGTAACTTCGCGATCGGGATTGTGGTTTTTATCATCCTCGTCATTATCAACTTCATGGTCATCACCAAAGGCGCCGGACGTATTGCCGAAGTCGGCGCGCGCTTTGTGCTGGATGGTATGCCCGGTAAGCAAATGGCGATTGACGCCGATCTTAATGCCGGTCTGATTGGTGAAGACGAGGCCAAAAAACGGCGTTCGGAAGTCACTCAGGAAGCCGACTTCTACGGCTCGATGGACGGGGCAAGTAAATTTGTACGCGGCGACGCCATCGCCGGTATTCTCATCATGGTCATTAACGTGGTCGGCGGGCTGCTGGTCGGCGTATTGCAGCACGGAATGAGCATGGGCAGCGCGGCGGAAAGCTACACCCTGCTGACCATTGGCGACGGCCTGGTCGCCCAGATCCCGGCGCTGGTTATCTCCACGGCGGCGGGCGTCATTGTGACCCGCGTCAGTACCGATCAGGATGTAGGCGAGCAGATGGTTGGCCAACTGTTCAGTAATCCAAGGGTGATGCTGCTGGCGGCGGCGGTGCTGGGGCTGCTTGGCATGGTGCCAGGAATGCCTAACCTGGTATTTTTACTCTTTACCGCCGCTTTGCTCGGCCTGGCATGGTGGCTGCGCGGGCGCGAAGAAAAAGCGCCAGAGGAGCCGCAGCCGGTAAAAATGCCGGAAAATAACTCGGTGGTCGAAGCCACCTGGAATGACGTACAGCTTGAGGATTCACTGGGAATGGAAGTGGGCTACCGCCTGATCCCGATGGTGGATTTTCAACAGGATGGCGAATTGCTCGGACGTATTCGCAGTATTCGTAAAAAATTCGCGCAGGATATGGGGTTCCTGCCGCCGGTGGTCCACATTCGCGACAATATGGATTTACAGCCTGCGCGCTACCGTATTTTGATGAAAGGGGTAGAGATTGGCAGCGGGGACGCCTATCCGGGACGTTGGCTGGCTATTAACCCCGGCACGGCGGCGGGAACGCTACCGGGCGAGAAAACCGTCGATCCAGCTTTTGGCCTTGATGCCATCTGGATTGAAAGCGCCCTGAAAGAGCAGGCGCAAATTCAGGGCTTTACCGTCGTTGAAGCCAGTACCGTTGTGGCGACGCACCTTAACCACTTGATTGGCCAATTCTCCGCTGAACTGTTTGGCCGCCAGGAAGCGCAGCAACTGTTGGATCGTGTCTCTCAGGAGATGCCTAAACTCACGGAAGATCTGGTCCCCGGCGTCGTGACCCTCACGACCTTACACAAAGTCCTGCAGAACTTACTGGCGGAAAAAGTCCCGATTCGCGATATGCGCACCATTCTGGAAACGCTGGCGGAACATGCGCCGTTACAAAGCGATCCGCATGAATTAACCGCCGTGGTACGCGTGGCATTAGGACGAGCGATTACGCAACAGTGGTTCCCCGGTAATGAAGAAGTGCAGGTGATTGGCCTGGATACTGCGCTGGAGCGTTTGCTGCTTCAGGCATTGCAGGGCGGCGGTGGACTTGAGCCGGGGTTGGCGGATCGCCTGCTGGCGCAGACCCAAGAGGCGCTTTCTCGCCAGGAGATGCTTGGCGCGCCGCCGGTATTACTGGTTAACCATGCGCTACGTCCATTATTGTCCCGCTTTTTGCGGCGCAGTTTACCGCAGCTGGTGGTGTTGTCGAACCTTGAGCTTTCCGATAACCGTCATATCCGCATGACGGCGACCATTGGAGGAAAATAATGCGTAAATGGCTGGCGTTGTTGCTCTTTCCCCTGACGGTTCAGGCCGCAGGCGAAGGCGCGTGGCAGGATAGCGGTATGGGTGTAACCTTAAATTACCGGGGTGTTTCCGCATCGTCTTCGCCATTGTCGGCGCGTCAGCCGGTTTCCGGTGTGATGACGCTGGTCGCCTGGCGTTATGAACTGAATGGCCCGACTCCCGCGGGATTACGGGTACGTTTATGTTCCCAGTCCCGTTGCGTAGAACTTGATGGTCAGAGTGGCACGACCCACGGTTTTGCTCATGTTCCCGCAGTCGAGCCGCTCCGCTTTGTCTGGGAAGTCCCCGGCGGCGGCCGACTTATCCCGGCGTTAAAAGTGCGGAGCAATCAGGTGATTGTGAACTACCGCTAACCGCCCCTTTCTTTGCCAGGTAGCAGACCTGACTCTCTTTTTGAATAAATAGAAACGCCGTTTTATAAAATGGTGAGGTAGGTTGCCGGACTCTTTGCGTTTTTGCCATTTACGCTCTGGCAATGGCAGAAACAAAAAGGTTTCCGCCCAGCTTAGCTTTTACTGTAGCGAATCGACTGCGTCGGCGGTAAAACTGCACGCAGCACTGAATTCGACATTACACAGAGGTTAAGCAAATGATGGTTTATCCAGTCAAACACAGTCCGCTATTGCGTCAGCCTGAGCATTTTATCGCCAGAGATGAACTAAAAGCCCTGGTGCAAAAGGTGACGCATAACCTGGTCAATATTAAAGATGAGACAGGCGAATTTTTATTGCGACTGGACGACGGACGCGTGATCGATACTAAAGGCTGGGCCGGATGGGAGTGGACGCACGGCGTGGGCCTGTACGGAATGTATCACTATTACCAACAGACCGGCGACCAGACGATGCGTAAGATCATTGATGACTGGTTTGCCGATCGTTTTGCGGAAGGCGCGACGACGAAAAACGTTAATACGATGGCGCCGTTTTTAACGCTGGCGTATCGCTATGAAGAGACGCGTAATCCAGCGTATTTACCGTGGCTGGAAACGTGGGCCGAATGGGCGATGAATGAAATGCCCCGTACCGATCACGGCGGAATGCAGCACATCACGCTGGCGGAGGAAAATCATCAGCAGATGTGGGACGACACGCTAATGATGACGGTGCTGCCGCTGGCGAAAATCGGTAAGCTGCTGAACCGGCCGGAATATGTGGAAGAGGCAACCTATCAGTTCCTGCTGCACGTGCAGAATTTGATGGATAAAGAGACGGGGCTGTGGTTCCACGGCTGGAGCTATGACGGTCATCATAACTTCGCTAACGCTCGCTGGGCGCGCGGCAACAGCTGGCTGACCATTGTGATCCCGGATTTTCTTGAACTGCTGGACTTGCCGGAAAATAATGCCGTGCGCCGTTATCTGGTCCAGGTACTGAATGCGCAGATCGCCGCGCTGGCGAAATGTCAGGATGAAAGCGGTTTGTGGCATACGCTGCTTGACGATCCGCACTCTTATCTTGAGGCGTCGGCGACGGCGGGTTTTGCCTACGGTATTCTTAAAGCGGTGCGCAAACGTTATGTCGAACGGCACTATGCGCAGGTGGCGGAAAAAGCTATTCGGGGGATAGTGAAACATATCTCGCCGGAAGGTGAACTGCTGCAAACGTCATTTGGCACTGGCATGGGCCACGATCTCGATTTTTACCGTCATATTCCGTTGACCTCTATGCCTTACGGGCAGGCGATGGCTATGCTGTGTTTGACGGAATATCTGCGTAACTATTTCTGATGTATGCGGATATTCCGGTCGTATCCTTGTCTGATGGCGCTTTGCTTATTTGACTATGGCGCCTGACCCGACTGTGTGGTATCAGCCTGTGGATCAAACAGGTGGTCAAGGATTTTTCGCATGATGGGCGCGGCGGTAACGCCGTCGCTTCCGCCGTTTTCCAGAATCAAGGCAATAGCGACCTTAGGGTTTTTATACGGTGCAAAAGCGGTATAAAACACATGATCGCGCAGGCGAATGGGGATCATTTTCGCATTGTAGGTCTGATTTTCTTTCAGGCTAAACACCTGCGACGTGCCGCTTTTGGCCGCAATGCCGTAGGGCGCGGTGTGAAAGAACTTATAGCCCGTTCCGTTGGGTGCATTCGCCATGCCGTACATCGCCTGACGCACCAGTCCCCAGTATGGCGACGCCGGATCGGCTATCTGTGCCGGTGTTCCTGAAGGACGATACGGAACCACCGTTTTGCCGCTCTCTTCATTGAGTAACAGGTGAGGGGCAATCACCTTACCGTTGTTGATGAGCGCCACCATCGCTTTTACCATCTGGATGGGGGTGGCAATCCAGTAACCCTGGCCGATGCCGACAGAGATGGTATCGCCCTGATACCAGGCTTTTTTATGGACCCGCTGTTTCCATGCGCGGCTGGGAAGCAGCCCGTCATACTCTTCATTAAGGTCGATGCCCGTCGGTTTGCCATAGCCGAACTGAGACAACATCGTGTCGATACGGTCAATACCCATCATATAAGCGACCTGATAGAAAAAGGTATCCGCAGATTCCTCAATCGCTTTAGTGACATCCAGCATACCGTGTCCGGTTTTTTTCCAGTCCCGGTAATGACGCTGCGTGCCGGGAAGCGTCCAGGTTGGCGCGCCAAAGAAGGTGGTTTGCGGCGTAATAATCCCGCATAACAGCGCGGACATCGCCATATAGGGTTTAACCGTTGACGCCGGGGGATAAAGCCCTTGCGTCACGCGGTTGATCAGCGGCAGATTTTTATCGTGCAGCAGTTTGCCGTAATCCTGATAGCTAATGCCTTTTACAAAGGGATTCGGGTCGTAGCTGGGCATAGATACCATCGCCAGCACTGAACCATCGTGCGGATCTTCAACCAGTACGGCAGCACGCTGCCCGGCCAGCAAACTTTCAATGTACTCTTGTAAATGGAGATCCAGCGTCAGGTGAATGTTCTTACCCGCGATGGGAGGAACGTCTTTCAGCAGGCGGACAATACGCCCGTGATTATCCACCTCGACCTCCTGATAACCGGTTTTGCCATGAAGATCGTTTTCGTAGTAACGCTCAATCCCCTGTTTACCGATGTTATGGTCCGCCGCGTAATTCTCTGCCAGCCCTTTTTTATCCAGCGCTTTAAGATCGTTATCGTTTATCTTTGATACGTAACCGAGAACATGCGCCAGCTCCGCGCCGTAAGGATACTGCCGATCCTGATAGCTATTGATCGTGACGCCGTTGAAATGAAACTGATTGACCGCAAAGCGTGCGATTTCAACATCCGTTAGCGCGTTTTTGAGCACTACCGGACGATAGCGGCTACTGGATTTTAGCGCGCGGCGAAAGTCGGCGATATCGTCGGGGGAGAGATCAACAATAGGGGTGAGCTGTTTTAGCAGCGCATCCATATCGGCAATTTTATAGGGCGTAACCGCGATATCATACCAGGTTACGTTACGCACCAGCGGAATGCCGTTGCGATCGTAAATGATGCCGCGCGTGGGCGCGACGGGTAGCATCTTGATATCGTTCTCATTCGAACGGGTGGTGTAGTAGTGGTGCTGACGGATTTGCAAGTTATAGAGGTTGAAGATCAGGATACCAAAGCAGACAACCACTACACCAAACGCCACAATCACACGTCTCAGGAAGAGTTTCTCTTCCGCATCAAAGTCTTTAAAAGTCATTACCTGTACCTGAACAATCCGCCGCCTAATGATACGGGGCGGTCAGCGCCAGCACAGGTAAAAGATGTTCCATCTCTCTATAGAAATGTGTCATTCCTTGTGATTTGTTACAGATATACCGCTGTGGCAATAAAAAGGCCTGAGTCCGTTACCCGGAGTCAGGCCTGATGATGTTAACGACGGCGCGTTTACATGCGTTCTACGGTTTCGATACCCAACGTATCCAGACCCAGTTTCAGCGTCTTCGCCGTCAGTTGCGCCAGTTTTAGGCGGCTATTGCGAACCGCGTCATTCTCGGCGCTGAGAATAGGGCAGTGCTCGTAGAAGCCGGAGAACAGCCCGGCGACGTCATACAGATACGCGCACATGACGTGCGGCGTACCTTCACGCGCGACCACCGTCAGGGTTTCTTCAAACTGCAGCAAACGGGCAGCGAGCTGCGCTTCGCGATCTTCGCTAATGATAACCGGCGCGCTCGCCAGCGCCTGCTCGTCGATGTCCGCTTTACGGAAAACAGACAGCACACGCGTATAGGCATACTGCATATAAGGTGCGGTATTGCCTTCGAAAGCCAACATATTATCCCAGTCGAAGATATAGTCAGTGGTGCGGTTTTTTGACAAATCGGCGTATTTCACCGCGCCAATACCGACGGCGTTAGCCAGTTTTTCCAGCTCGTCAGCCGGCATATCCGGGTTCTTCTCCGCCACCAGACGACGCGCGCGCTCCAGCGCCTCATCCAGCAGGTCCGCCAGTTTCACCGTACCGCCCGCGCGAGTTTTAAACGGTTTACCGTCTTTACCCAACATCATGCCGAACATGTGGTGTTCCAGCGGAACGGAATCCGGCACATAACCGGCTTTACGCACAATGGTCCAGGCCTGCATCAGGTGCTGGTGCTGACGGGAGTCAATGTAGTAGAGCACGCGGTCGGCGTGCAGCGTTTCGTAACGGTATTTGGCGCAGGCGATATCGGTAGTGGTATACAGATAACCGCCATCTTTCTTCTGAATAATGACGCCCATCGGGTCGCCTTCCTTGTTTTTAAACTCATCAAGGAAAACCACCGTTGCGCCTTCGCTTTCAACCGCCAGGCCTTTGGCTTTCAGATCGGCGACGATGCCCGGCAGCATCGGATTATACAGACTTTCGCCCATCACATCGTCACGCGTCAGAGTGACGTTCAGACGATCATAGGTGATCTGGTTTTGCGTCATCGTGATATCAACCAGCTTACGCCACATCTCACGGAAATAGGTATCACCGCTCTGCAATTTGACGACGTAGTTACGCGCGCGCTCGGCAAACGCTTCATCTTCGTCATAATGCTTTTTCGCATCGCGGTAGAATCCTTCGAGATCCGCCAGCGCCATGTCGCCCGCGTTTTCCTGCTGCTGTTTTTCCAGCCAGGCGATAAGCATACCGAACTGGGTGCCCCAGTCGCCGACGTGGTTAGCGCGAATAACATGATGGCCCAGAAACTCCAGCGTGCGCACTGCCGCATCGCCAATGATCGTGGAGCGTAGATGACCAACGTGCATCTCTTTCGCGACGTTGGGCGCGGAGTAGTCGACGACAATCGTCTGGCGAGTCGGCTGAGAAACGCCCAGACGTTCGGAGGCCAGCGCCTGCTGCACCTGTTCAGCGAGAAAAGCCGGTTCGAGGAAAATATTGATAAAGCCAGGGCCGGCGATTTCAACCTTGCTGGCGATGCCGCTGAGATCCAGATGAGTCAGCACCTGCTCTGCAAGTTGTCGGGGGGCCATACCCAGTTTTTTCGCAACTGCCATCATGCCGTTGGCCTGATAGTCGCCGAACTGAACTTTGGCTGACTGACGAACCTGGGGCTCGCAATCTGCAGGCGCGCCTGCAGCAATCATGGCCTGACTAACTTTTTCTGAGAGAAGAGCCTGAATATTCACCGGAATACCTTACGTTTATGAAGCGGACTGTATTGCCCGCGCCAGTTTAAGAATTAGGGCGGGAGTATACTGCAAATGCCCGTTGGCGTCAGCATTGCGCGCGCGGCGCGTCGCCTGAAATATACGCAACAATAATCTGCATAAGCATTCAATAAACGCCCAACCAAATCAAAGGTTGGTTACCGGGGCGCAACAGCGTAAATTAGCGGTTTTCACAGCAAGAAGAGCGTCCTGATATGGCGAACTGGCAACACATTGATGAACTGCATGATATTTCCGCAGATTTACCGCGATTCACTCTGGCGTTCAGAGAACTTTCCACTCGCCTTGGTTTGCAGATTAGCGCCCTTGAGGCCGATCACATTTCATTGCGCTGTCACCAGAATACGACGGCGGAGCGTTGGCGTCGCGGTTTTGAACAATGCGGCGAGCTACTGTCGGAAAATATCATCAACGGCAGGCCGATTTGTCTGTTTAAACTGCATGAACCGGTATGTGTGGAACACTGGCGGTTTTCTGTTATTGAATTACCGTGGCCGGGAGAAAAACGCTATCCACACGAAGGGTGGGAGCATATTGAAATCGTGCTGCCCGGCGAGCCGGAGACCTTGAACGCGAGGGCGCTGGCGTTGTTGTCGGATGAGGGGCTTAGTCAGCCGGGGATCGTGGTTAAAACCAGTTCGCCACAGGGCGAGCATGAACGTTTGCCAAACCCTACGCTGGCTGTGACCGATGGCCGCGTCACGGTAAAATTTCATCCATGGTCGATTGAAGCGATTGTCGCCAGCGAACAGGCGGCCCATTAACCTGCCGAGCGGAGTGAATATGGCGTTACTTGAGATCTGTTGTTACAGCATGGAATGCGCGCTCACCGCGCAGCGAAACGGCGCGGATCGTATCGAACTGTGCGCCGCGCCGAAAGAAGGGGGGCTTACGACTTCTTTCGGCGTCTTACGCAGCGTACGCGAGCATATTACGATTCCCGTACATCCGATTATTCGTCCTCGCGGCGGGGATTTTTACTACACTGACGGCGAATTTGCCGCCATGCTGGAAGATATCCGCCTCGTCAGAGAGTTGGGGTTTCCCGGGCTGGTTACTGGCGTGTTGACCGTTGATGGGGATGTCGATATGTCGCGAATGGAAAAAATAATGGCGGCGGCCGGGCCGCTGGCGGTGACATTCCACCGCGCCTTCGATATGTGCGCTAATCCCTTCAATGCGCTAAAGAATCTGGCTGACGCAGGCGTAGCAAGAGTACTGACTTCCGGACAAAAAGCCGATGCGGCGCAAGGTTTATCAATAATTATGGAACTTATTGCCCAGGGGGATGCTCCAATCATTATGGCTGGTGCGGGGGTTCGTGCAAATAACCTGCAGAATTTCCTCGATGCCGGAGTACGGGAAGTACACAGTTCCGCCGGAGTCTTACTGCCTTCGCCGATGCGCTATCGCAATCAGGGGTTATCGATGTCTGCCGATATTCAGGCGGACGAGTATTCTCGCTATAGAGTAGAGGGTGCGGCGGTCGCTGAAATGAAAGGAATCATTGTTCGCCATCAGGCCAAATGATTTTTACCGTTGCATCATGTCGCCCAATATGATGCTTGCTCGTACCAGGCCCCTGCCAATTCAACAGGGGCCTTTTTTTCTCCTTCATATTTCAAGCCGCAGCAGCGTTGGCCGCCTCGCGCACCCCGGTCACGTAGGTACCTACGTTCCCGGGGATTTGCTGCGTTGCCGCCTTGCTGCAACTTGAACTATTTTGGAGAAACGGTGCTATACGTAACGATCATTCGACAATCCATCACGGTTTACGCGCAATCAGCACCGCGCGCTGCGGGGCGGGATAGCCTTCCACCGTCTTGCTGCGATCGTTCGGGTCAAGAAAATCGGCTAGCGACTCGGTAACCATCCATTCGGTACGGCGCTGCTCTTCGGTGGTAGTGACGCAGACATCGGCGATACGCACGTCAATAAAGCCGCATTTTTCCAGCCATTTTTTTAATGCCGGCGCGGAAGGAATAAAATAGACGTTACGCATCTGCGCGTAGCGGTCACCCGGCACCAAAACGGTATTTTCGTCGCCGTCGACGACCAGCGTTTCCAGTACCAGCTCACCCTCGTTGACCAACTGATCTTTTAACTGCCACAGATGTTCCAGCGGCGAGCGACGGTGATAAAGCACCCCCATCGAGAAGACGGTATCAAATGCTTTCAGCGCCGGGAGTTGTTCAATGCCCAACGGCAGCAGATGCGCGCGCTGATCGTTACCCAACAGTTTACGCACCGCCTCAAACTGGCAGAGGAAAAGCTGCGTAGGATCGATGCCGACCGCCAGATGTGCGCCTGCGCCAATCATCCGCCACAGGTGATAGCCGCTGCCGCAGCCGACATCAAGGATCGTCCGGCCGGTTAAATCTGACAGATGCGGCAGTACGCGATCCCACTTCCAGTCTGAGCGCCATTCGGTATCAATATCTACGCCATAAAGCGAGAACGGGCCTTTACGCCACGGCATCAGATTACGCAGCAATGTATCAATACGCTTTAGCTGACCTTCGCTGAGCGGCGTTTCGCTTTCCGCCGTGACGCTGTGCAGTAAATCCAGCCGCCAGGGCGTAATTTCCGGTAAAAATTCTACCGCGTTCGACCACTGTTTAAACAAGCCATGCTGCTGCTCGCGTTGCCAGGCGGCAATCTGCGCGGGCAATGTTTCCAGCCAGTGGGAGAGATGATTTTTAGCAATGAGCTGATAAAAGTTACCAAACTCGATCATGCGGCAACTCCGGCTTTTAACGCGACAAGCGACCCGAAATTAAAGCACTGGAACCACAGTTCACTGTGTTCGAAACCCGCCTGACGCAGGCGCGCTTTATGTGTTTCCACCGAGTCGGTGAGCATCACGTTTTCCAGCATACTGCGCTTCTGGCTGATCTCCAGTTCGCTGTACCCATTAGCGCGTTTAAAATCGTGGTGCATGTTGAATAACAGCTCGCCCACTTTCGCGTCTTCAAAGCTAAATTTTTCCGACAGTACCAGCGCGCCGCCGGGATTCAACCCCAGGTAAATCTTATCCAGCAATGCCTGGCGTTCGGCAGGTTCAAGGAATTGCAGGGTAAAATTCAGCACCACCATCGAGGCGTTTTCAATAGTGATATCGCGGATATCGCCTTCAACGACTTCAACCGGCGTAGGCGCTTTATACGCATCAATATGACGGCGGCAGCGTTCAATCATGGCCGGGGAGTTATCGACGGCGATAATGCGACAATGCTCATGGCGGATATTACGCCGAACAGACAGCGTCGCGGCGCCCAGCGAGCAGCCCAGATCGTAGACCTGCGTGTTCGGCTGCACAAAGCGTTCAGCTAACATGCCGATCATGGAGATGATGTTGGAGTAGCCTGGTACCGAACGCTGAATCATGTCGGGGAAAACTTCGGCTACTCGTTCATCAAAAGTCCAGTCGCCGAGACGGGCGATAGGCGCAGAAAAAAGCGTGTCGCGGTGAGACATAACGTATACATCCGGGAAAAATAAAGGCGCATATTGTGCGCTAATACAGGGAGAAAACCAACTCCCAGGGCATATACCACAGGTTTGCCAGCACCATCAGCAACAATGCGCACCAGGTCGCGCTCATCCCCGCCCGCCGCCAGCGGAACAGGCGGTGGTGAAAACCGTAATAATGCATCAGCCGACCGGCGATTAAAATGATGCCGCAGATATGCACCATCCACGTTTCGGCGCCGTTCATTTCCATAAACAGCAGCAGCACCAGCGCGACAGGAATATATTCCACCGCGTTGCCATGAATACGGATGGCGCTTTGCAATTCGCTAAAACCGCCGTCGCCATAGGCGACACGGTACTGCATTCGCAAGCGAACGACATTAAAAGAGAACTTCATTAATAATAACGCACCCAAAACGGCATACAGCGCGCTTACCATACAAACTCCCTTTTAAAATGGCTGATGGCACTGTCTATGATAGGGGGCATTTTCAGAAAAGAGAAGATTGCTGTGGAATGGACGGAGCAGTGCCGATTTCCGGTAAGACGCTGCGTAAATCATGCCAAAGCGTATTCACCAGTTCCGGCGCCTGCGCGATATCCGGAGTATGTAAAAACAGAAAAGGCGTGGTGGTCTGCCGCCACTGCGGGAGTTTCTGCAACCAGGCGGCGAAAAACTCACGGTTTTGCGCCATATTATCGCTACCGATAAAACGCACCATCGGATGGCTGGCCGTCACGACCGCATGTACCGGGACTTTGGGTTTTTTTCGCTGCGCGTCGCGGACGGCTTCGCTGTGGGGATGGGCGGCATGTACCGGACGACTATCCAGGATCACGCGGTTTACGCCGCGCGCGTGTAACCCGCGATTGAGCCGCTGTTCATCCTCACCTTTGTCAAAAAAACACGGATGACGAACTTCTACGCCATAGGTAAACGTGGCGGGGAGCGCATCAAGAAACTGCCATAAGGCGGGGAGATCGCGCGGTCCAAAGGTGGCGGGCAGCTGCAGCCAGTATTGGCCAATACGCGTTTCCAGCGGCGCCAGGCGGGTAAAAAACGCCTGTACCAGATCGTCGCAATGGCGCAGCGCGGCCTGGTGAGAAATGGTGGCGGGAAATTTAAAGCAAAAACGGAAATCGTCCGTAGTTTGCGCATACCAGCGATCGACAATTTCCGCTTTCGGCAGCGCGTAAAGCGTGGTGTTGCCCTCCACGCAGTTAAAGTGGCGGGCATACTCTTCCAGACTGGTGATGCCGAGCCGCGCCCATTTCGGGTGCGACCATTGCGGCAAGCCAATGTAGATCATAAGGCGTTTAAAATATCCTCTACGCTGCGTACCCGGCCAATGCGCGGGAAAATATGCGTCATACTGCTCTGATGCTGCTCACTGCTGGCGGCGCTACAGGCATCTTCGGCAATAATAAGGTTAAATCCCAACTCCCAGGCGTTACGCGCTGTGGATTCGACGCCGATATTGGTTGAGATCCCGCACAATATGATGGTGTCGATACCCCGGCGGCGAAGCTGTAATTCCAGGTCGGTGCCGTAAAACGCGCCCCACTGGCGTTTAGTCACTTCCAGATCGCTGTCCTTTTTACCCAATGCCGTAGGCCAGGTCCACCAGTTTTCCGGCAACGCGTGCGCAGGCGTTGCGGCATCCACCGGCTGTTTTAACGCTTCGGCATAATCATCAGACCATCCGACGCGTACCATAACCACGGGCGAGCCGTTGGCGCGACACTTTTCCGCCAGCCGCGCGGCGCGGGCGACCACCTCATTTGCCGTATACGGGCCGCCGGCAAACGGAAGAATTCCTTCCTGTAAATCAATAACCACCAGGGCGGTTGTGGTCGCGTTGAGTTTCAGCATGATAATCACTCTCCTAAAAATAGCGGATTTCACTACACCTTAAGCGCGATTAAAGGGGAAAGCGGCGACAAATATTGTTAATTTTTGTGAGCATACGCAATACCCGCGTGAAAAAGCCGGGTACAGTCAGTATGAACCAGGCGTCGATACCGCATGAAACGGGCAAGTTATCGCTCCCATGCTGGATTGACTCTTATCGTGCGGCAGAATTTCCAGTATAATAGCCGCCTTTTTTCATCCAGTTGTGACATACAGCTAAAGCTGCGACTTCGTCGCCTGCATGGCAGGCAACAATCCGCCTGCGGCTAAGTTAAGGGATATCTCATGCGTACAGAATATTGCGGACAGCTACGTCTGTCCCACGTGGGGCAGCAGGTGACTCTGTGTGGTTGGGTCAACCGTCGTCGTGATCTTGGCAGCCTGATCTTTATCGATATGCGCGACCGCGAAGGTATTGTGCAGGTGTTCTTCGATCCGGATCGTGCGGACGCGTTAAAGCTGGCCTCTGAACTGCGTAATGAGTTCTGCATTCAGGTTACGGGCACCGTGCGTGCGCGTGACGCGAAAAACGTCAATGCGGATATGGCGACCGGCGAAATTGAAGTGCTGGCGTCCTCTCTCACTATCATCAACCGCGCAGACTCACTGCCGCTTGACGCTAACCACGTTAATACCGAAGAGGCGCGTCTCAAGTACCGCTATCTGGATTTGCGTCGTCCAGAAATGGCGCAGCGCCTGAAAACTCGCGCCAAAATTACCAGCCTGGTGCGTCGTTTTATGGACGATCACGGTTTCCTTGATATTGAAACGCCGATGCTGACCAAAGCCACGCCGGAAGGCGCGCGCGACTATCTGGTGCCTTCGCGCGTGCACAAAGGTAAATTCTACGCGTTGCCGCAGTCGCCGCAGCTGTTCAAACAGCTCCTGATGATGTCCGGTTTCGATCGTTACTATCAGATAGTCAAATGCTTCCGTGATGAAGACTTACGTGCTGACCGTCAGCCGGAGTTTACTCAGATCGACGTCGAGACCTCCTTCATGACTGCGCCACAGGTGCGCGAAGTGATGGAAGCGCTGGTGCGCCATTTGTGGCTGGAAGTGAAAGGCGTGGATCTGGGGGATTTCCCGGTCATGACGTTTGCCGAAGCGGAACGTCGTTACGGTTCCGACAAACCAGACCTGCGTAACCCGATGGAACTGGTAGATGTCGCTGACCTGCTGAAATCGGTAGAGTTCGCGGTCTTCGCGGGCCCGGCTAACGATCCGAAAGGCCGCGTGGCAGCGCTGCGTGTGCCTGGCGGCGCACAGCTTAGCCGTAAGCAGATCGACGATTACGGTAACTTTGTTAAGATCTACGGCGCGAAAGGCCTGGCATATATCAAAGTTAACGAGCGCGCGAAAGGTCTGGACGGGATTAACAGTCCGGTGGCCAAGTTCCTGACCGCCGACATTGTCGAGGCTATCCTTGAACGTACCGGCGCCCAGGACGGCGATATGATTTTCTTCGGTGCAGATAACAAAAAAGTGGTTGCCGATGCGCTGGGCGCGCTGCGTCTGAAACTGGGCAAAGACCTGAGCCTGACCGACGAAGACAAATGGGCGCCGCTGTGGGTGATTGACTTCCCGATGTTCGAAGACGACGGCGAAGGCGGTCTGACCGCGATGCACCATCCGTTCACCGCCCCGCGTGACATGACGGCGTCTGAACTGAAAACTGCGCCGGAAGAAGCCGTCGCTAACGCTTACGATATGGTGATTAACGGCTATGAAGTGGGCGGCGGTTCGGTGCGTATTCACAACGGTGAAATGCAGCAAACCGTATTTGGTATTCTCGGTATCAATGAGCAGGAGCAGCGCGAGAAGTTCGGCTTCCTGTTGGATGCGTTGAAATACGGTACGCCGCCGCATGCGGGCCTGGCGTTTGGTCTGGACCGTCTGACCATGCTGTTGACCGGCACCGACAATATTCGTGATGTTATCGCCTTCCCGAAAACGACCGCCGCCGCGTGTCTGATGACCGAAGCGCCGAGTTTCGCCAACCAGGCAGCGTTGACGGAGTTGGGGATTCAGGTTGTGAAGAAAGCCGAGAATAACTGATATGAACAATGTACACGACATCATTCGCGTGATATCGCGGCGGCCCGCAAGGGCGAGTCTCATCAATGCGCGGCGTCACTCAACAGCCAACAACGAGGTCGCGTGAAGGATAAAGTGTACAAGCGCCCCGTTTCGGTCCTGGTGGTTATTTTCGCGCAGGATACGAAACGGGTGCTAATGTTGCAGCGACGCGACGACCCGGATTTTTGGCAGTCAGTGACTGGCAGCATAGAAGAAGGGGAGACCGCGTTGCAGGCCGCTGTACGTGAAGTCAAAGAGGAGGTCACGATTGATGTTGCGGCAGAGCAACTGACCTTAATCGACTGCCAACGTACGGTGGAGTTTGAAATTTTTTCACATTTACGTCATCGCTATGCGCCGGGCGTCATGCACAATACAGAATTCTGGTTCTGCCTTGCGTTACCGCATGAGCGGCAGGTGATATTCACTGAACATCTGACGTACCAGTGGCTTGATGCGCCTGACGCGGCGGCGCTTACCAAGTCCTGGAGTAACCGGCAAGCGATTGAAGAGTTTGTCATTAACGTCGCCTGAAAAGGCGCGCTTTTTTTGAGGAAATATTTATGGCAGGTCATAGTAAATGGGCCAACACCAGACATCGTAAAGCTGCGCAGGATGCCAAGCGCGGTAAAATCTTCACTAAAATTATTCGTGAACTGGTAACGGCAGCTAAATTGGGCGGCGGCGATCCGGATGCCAACCCGCGTCTGCGCGCGGCTGTAGATAAAGCGCTGGCCAACAACATGACCCGCGACACTCTGAACCGTGCCATCGCTCGCGGTGTGGGTGGTGATGAAGACTCGAACATGGAAACCATCATCTATGAAGGTTATGGTCCTGGCGGCACGGCCATTATGATTGAGTGTCTGAGTGACAACCGTAACCGTACCGTAGCGGAAGTGCGTCATGCTTTCAGCAAGTGCGGCGGTAATCTGGGTACCGATGGCTCAGTGGCATACCTGTTCAGTAAGAAAGGGGTCATCTCCTTTGAGAAAGGCGATGAAGACACCATCATGGAAGCCGCTCTGGAAGCTGGCGCGGAAGATGTTGTGACCTATGATGATGGCGCGATTGATGTTTACACTGCCTGGGAAGAGATGGGCAAAGTGCGTGACGCGCTGGAAGCGGCGGGTCTGAAAGCGGATAGCGCCGAAGTGTCCATGATCCCGTCAACCAAAGCGGATATGGATGCGGAAACCGCGCCGAAACTGCTACGTCTGATCGATATGCTGGAAGACTGTGACGATGTTCAGGAAGTCTACCATAACGGTGAGATCTCTGATGAGGTGGCGGCGACCCTGTAATGGTGCTGTTAAACGCCGGCGGGCAGGGGGGATAGCGTGTCGATTATTCTCGGTATTGACCCCGGCTCGCGCATTACCGGTTATGGCGTTATCCGCCAGGTAGGCAGACAACTGACCTATCTGGGCAGCGGATGTATTCGCACCAAAGTCGATGATTTGCCGTCTCGTTTGAAGCTCATATACGCAGGCGTGACGGAAATCATCACGCAGTTCCAGCCGGACTATTTTGCTATCGAACAGGTGTTTATGGCGAAAAATGCCGACTCAGCCCTCAAGCTGGGACAGGCGCGCGGCGTCGCGATTGTCGCCGCGGTCAATCAGGAACTGCCCGTGTTTGAATACGCGGCGCGTCAGGTGAAGCAAACCGTCGTCGGTATTGGTAGCGCGGAGAAAAGCCAGGTTCAGCATATGGTGCGCACGTTGCTGAAGCTCCCCGCTAACCCGCAGGCCGATGCCGCGGATGCGCTGGCTATCGCCATTACGCATTGCCACGTTAGCCAGAACGCGATGCAAATGAGCGAGAGCCGACTCAATCTGGCGCGGGGAAGGTTGCGCTAAATCATTCTCCCTCAGCCTCGCGTTGAGGGGTTTCAATTCCACAGGCGCTAATTAATTCTAAATTGGGATGTTGCCACAGGCTGGCTGGCGTCACCGTCTTACGATCCCACGGGATTGAACCTAAAAACCAGAACTTCCAGAAGGCGAGTTTCGCATCAGGATTGCTGTGAAGTAATTCTTCGAATGTCTCAATATCGCCTACCGGAATACATAATGCTTCTTTATAGATATCAAACACAAATTTCGAGCAGAACTGGCGCGATGACTCGTATTTAAACCCCGTGTGATAAAACTTATTCAGCCGGGCGGGAACCTGTTCCATGATGGCGAGTTTCTGTTCGACCGTCAGACCGCCGCACAGGCGACGAACGGCGTAACGTTGTCCGGCTGAACGTTGTATAAACAGTGACAGCGTGGTGACGGTTGAGAGGGGGACGCGACTTTCCGCCACCAGATAGTCATCACCATTATGACCAATAATAATCCCAACATGGTTGCTCCAGCACTGTGAAGCGGTGGATATCTGGCCGAAAAGCGCGGCACCTATACAGGTAAAGACGATATCCCCGGTTTCATATTGGACAGAATAATGTTTTTTCATCTCTGCATTCCATTATTTGAAATAAATTCCTTTTATTTATTCTACAGGGTAGTTAGCATTATACCAGATAAATGACAAGCCTTAGTGTCATCGAAATATGTATGGTGAATATTTCATTTATTGGAATTAATGTCGCAAATATATTTGGGGGGGAATTAAGGTGGTAAATTTCTCATCATCTGATCTCTCATATTGACAGGGAGTATGACGTGGTTGATGATAAACCAATGAGAATAGGTTGGGTGTTTTATTTTTCTTATATTTTTGTTGCTATTATCTTTCATCTGTTTATTAGTTTTTGTTATTGTTTGAGTATTGATATGGCAGAGGCTAATACTGTTGTTTTTTTATTAAAGCCAGGGACGATTTCATTATTATTTTTGCTTCTCCCTGCCAGGCGGTTCAGGACCAGACTGTTGGCAACATTGAGTTCAGTTTTCATTACCTTAGTATTTAACCAGTGGCATTTGGTTGCCGGGAATAAAGAACTGGTTTTGTGCCTGCAGGCAGCGTGCTTTATGGCTTTCCTGGCTATGACATCAGTAAAAAAATCCGGGTGGATGATTAGCGCATCATTATTTTTGGTTTGTGCGGCCGGAACGATTCGCCAGTGCTGGCTGGAACAGCTGTTTAACGCTGCCGATATATATATTGTTGATGATGGGCGGAGCTGTGGCGCCAGCGGCCACTGCTTCCAGTATATTGCAGCAAAAGGCCGTGGGTTAGCAGCAAAACGACAGGCACTTTTTAGTAGCGAAGAGTATGTGAATATTTATTATAGTTATTCAGAAGGGATACCAGCCGTGAATTTCGATGGCATGAAAAATGAGTTTGTACAATATTTATTGTGTCATGGCGAATTAAAATCTGTCGCGCGCGACGATAAAACAACATGCGATTAAATTCAGCGCTAGTGGTTAATATTATTAAATCTATTCTCGGGTCTGTTTTTTTGGAGGCCCGATGTTCCGCTGTTGGCATTCGTACTGGATACATTATTAGTGTTATCAGGATACTCATTATTGAATGACTACCGAACGTGCGCCACGGCATGTTGGCAAAAAGTTATTCGCGTAGGACGCAAAAAGTTGTCAATGAGTGTACGACTTATTTTGTACGCAGCGGGGAGCGTACCCGTCGTTAACCATCGCGGGTTGTCGGAGTAGAGAAATATCGGGATACGTGTTTTTCATCTGGATAAACATCCAGTCTTTTTTTATGATAGTGCATTATCTTTTCAGCCCTTTACGCAGGAGCGTCATGTGATAGGCAGACTCAGAGGCATTATTCTCGAAAAACAACCCCCGATCGTGCTGCTGGAGACAGGGGGCGTAGGCTATGAAGTACATATGCCTATGACCTGCTTTTACGAGCTGCCGGAGGCCGGGCAGGAGGCAATCGTCTTCACCCACTTTGTGGTGCGTGAAGATGCGCAGTTGCTGTACGGATTCAACAATAAGCAAGAGCGCACGCTGTTTAAAGAGCTAATTAAAACGAATGGCGTCGGGCCTAAGCTGGCGCTGGCGATTCTCTCCGGCATGTCGGCGCAGCAGTTCGTCAATGCGGTTGAGCGCGAAGAGCTTGGCGCACTGGTGAAGCTGCCGGGTATCGGCAAGAAAACCGCCGAAAGGCTGATTGTCGAAATGAAAGACCGCTTTAAAGGGCTACATGGCGATCTCTTTACGCCAGCGGTCGATCTGGTATTGACGTCGCCGGCCAGCCCAACCTCGGAAGATGCAGAACAAGAAGCAGTTGCTGCGCTGGTGGCGCTGGGTTATAAACCGCAAGAAGCCAGTCGGATGGTAAGCAAGATCGCCCGTCCGGATGCAAGCAGTGAAACACTGATTCGCGACGCGTTACGCGCCGCGTTATGAGGTAAAGGATGATAGAAGCAGATCGCCTGATTTCAGCAGGCGCCACGATCGCAGAAGACGTCGCCGATCGCGCCATTCGCCCGAAGCTATTGGCGGAATATGTCGGCCAACCGCAGGTGCGCTCCCAGATGGAGATCTTTATTCAGGCGGCAAAACGGCGTGGCGACGCACTAGATCACTTGCTGATTTTCGGCCCGCCAGGGTTAGGTAAGACGACTCTGGCGAATATCGTTGCCAATGAAATGGGCGTCAATCTCCGAACCACGTCCGGCCCGGTGCTGGAAAAAGCAGGCGATCTGGCGGCTATGCTCACCAATCTTGAACCGCATGATGTGCTGTTTATTGATGAGATTCACCGGCTTTCACCGGTGGTGGAAGAGGTACTCTATCCGGCGATGGAAGATTACCAGTTGGATATTATGATTGGCGAAGGGCCTGCTGCACGTTCAATTAAGATCGATCTGCCGCCGTTTACGCTCATTGGCGCGACGACGCGAGCAGGTTCGCTGACCTCGCCGCTACGTGACCGTTTTGGTATTGTGCAGCGCCTGGAGTTCTACCAGGTGCCCGATCTGCAGCACATCGTCGGGCGCAGCGCAAGGCACATGGGGCTTGAGATGAGTGATGACGGCGCGCTGGAAGTGGCGCGTCGGGCGCGCGGTACGCCGCGTATAGCCAACCGCCTGCTCAGACGTGTGCGTGATTTCGCCGAGGTGAAGCATGACGGGGCTATTTCAGCGGAAATTGCCGCGCAGGCGCTGGATATGCTGAACGTCGATGCGGAAGGGTTTGACTATATGGATCGCAAGCTGCTGCTGGCGGTTATTGATAAATTCTTCGGTGGTCCGGTGGGACTGGATAACCTGGCGGCGGCGATTGGCGAAGAGCGTGAAACCATTGAGGATGTGCTGGAGCCGTATCTGATTCAGCAAGGCTTTTTGCAGCGTACGCCGCGTGGGCGTATGGCAACGGTGCGCGCCTGGAACCATTTCGGGATCACGCCGCCAGAGATGCCTTAGCGCCTGAAGTCGCTGCGCTCATCAGACCTGGGCGATTTTGTAGGCCCGGTAAGCGCAGCGCCACCGGGCAACACACGCTTAGCTTGCCTGCTTTTTCATCATACTGAAGATAAACAGCAGCGCGGCACACAGCACTACGGATGGCCCTGCCGGGGTATCATAAAAGGCTGAGAAGGTCAGTCCACCTGTAACCGCTATCATACCTACACCAACGGCGACGCCCGCCATCTGCTCCGGCGTACGGGCAAAGCGACGCGCGGTTGCGGCGGGGATAATCAGCAGCGACGTAATGATCAGCGCTCCGACAAACTTCATCGCCACGCCAATGGTTAACGCCGTTACCAGCATCAATAGCAGCTTAACGCGCTGTAACTTCACGCCATCGACAAAGGCAAGATCCGGACTGATAGTCATTGACAGCAAGTTGCGCCACTGCCAGAAGAGAATGGCCAGCACAATAACGACCCCAATAGCGATCGAGATAAGATCTTCCGGCGTGACGGCCAGCAAATCGCCAAATAGATAAGCCATTAAATCAACGCGGACGTTGGACATCAGGCTGACCACGACCAGTCCTAAAGATAAGGCGCTGTGCGCCATAATGCCCAGTAAGGTATCAATCGCGAGGTGAGGGCGTTTCTCCAGCCATACCAGACCGGCGGCCAGCAGCAGCGTAACGGCGATTACCGCATAAAAGGGGTTAACGTCCAGCAACAGGCCAAACGCCACGCCCAGAAGCGACGCGTGAGCCAGCGTATCGCCAAAATAGGACATCCGACGCCAGACCACAAATGAGCCCAAAGGACCAGCGGCGCACGCCAGCATCATCCCGGCCAGCCAGCCGGGCAGTAATAATTCAATCATGAGTGACCATTTCCCCGGCGCAGTACAATACGACCCTGTAAATCGTGGCGATGATTATGATGATGGCGATAAATCCCTAATTGCTCCGCGCCTCGCGGGCCAAACATAGAGATAAATTCCGGATGCATAGACACCACTTCCGGCGCGCCGGAACAGCAAATATGATGGTTCAGGCATAACACTTCATCCGTCTTTGCCATGACCAGATGTAGATCATGTGACACCATCAACACGGCGC
Source organism: Salmonella sp. NW722 (assembly GCF_051702785.1). Taxonomy (NCBI): domain Bacteria; kingdom Pseudomonadati; phylum Pseudomonadota; class Gammaproteobacteria; order Enterobacterales; family Enterobacteriaceae; genus Salmonella; species Salmonella sp. NW722. Next base: position 143,494 of record NZ_JAMMIN010000005.1, on the reverse strand, counting down.
AATCGAGTTCGCGACGCAGCTGATCGATAAGGTCGTATAACGCGACCTGGCCGTTGACATCCACGCCTTGCGTCGGCTCATCAAGTACCAGCAACTGCGGCCTGTTAAGCAGAGCACGCGCCAGCAGTACGCGCTGTGTCTCACCGCCGGAGAGTTTTTGCATGGGCGCGTCAATCAAATGTCCGGCCTGAACGCGTTTAAGCGCCGGGAGAATATCCGTTTTTTGCGTGCCGGGACGTAAACGTAAAAACCGGTTTACCGTCAGCGGAAGCGTGGTATCGAGATAGAGCTTTTGCGGGACATAGCCGATACGGAGTTGCCCGTTGCGCTTGATCACCCCATCATCAGGGGCTACCAGTCCTAAAACCACGCGTACAAGCGTTGACTTCCCCGCGCCGTTAGGGCCGAGAAGCGTTAAAATTTTTCCGGGGCTCAATTCAAGCGACACGTCAGAGAGGACGCGGCGTTGACCAAATGAGACCGAGACGTTTTCCAGTGAAACTAAACTTGTCATGTTAATTTTAGGCTTGCAGAAGTGATAGAATGTTATAATATCACATTTCACACATTCATTACGATGATTAGTCGCATTATGTTACAGAAAAATACGCTTCTTTTCGCAGCATTATCCGCCGCGCTTTGGGGGAGTGCAACCCAGGCTGCCGACGCCGCCGTTGTCGCTTCGCTTAAACCACTTGGGTTTATCGCTTCCGCCATTGCTGATGGCGTTACGGATACGCAAGTATTACTTCCGGATGGGGCATCCGAGCATGATTATTCATTGCGTCCATCAGACGTAAAACGCTTACAGGGCGCGGACTTAGTCGTCTGGGTTGGCCCGGAAATGGAAGCCTTTATGGAGAAGTCGGTCAGGAATATCCCTGATAATAAGCAGGTTACCATTGCGCAACTTGCCGATGTAAAACCGTTACTCATGAAGGGCGCGGATGAGGATGAGGATGAACATGCGCATACGGGCGCCGATGAGGAAAAAGGTGACGTACATCACCATCACGGCGAATATAACATGCATCTTTGGCTCTCCCCAGAGATAGCGCGGGCTACAGCGGTTGCAATCCATGAAAAATTAGTGGAACTTATGCCGCAAAGTCGAGCCAAACTCGACGCCAACCTGAAGGATTTTGAGGCACAATTAGCCGCAACCGATAAACAGGTCGGTAACGAGCTCGCGCCGCTCAAGGGGAAAGGGTATTTCGTTTTTCATGACGCCTACGGTTACTACGAAAAACACTACGGACTCACCCCACTCGGTCACTTTACCGTGAACCCTGAGATACAACCTGGCGCGCAGCGTTTACATGAAATAAGAACACAGTTGGTTGAGCAAAAAGCAACCTGCGTTTTTGCTGAGCCACAATTCAGGCCAGCGGTCGTGGAAGCCGTGGCGAGAGGGACATCCGTTCGAATGGGAACACTGGACCCCCTCGGGACGAACATTAAACTGGGTAAAACAAGCTATTCAGCGTTTTTAAGCCAATTAGCCAACCAGTATGCGAGCTGCCTGAAAGGAGATTAACGAGGAAGTGAATACGTGCAACAGATAGCCCGCTCTGTCGCCCTGGCATTTAATAATCTGCCCCGACCCCACCGCGTTATGCTGGGGTCACTTACCGTTCTGACACTGGCCGTCGCCGTATGGCGGCCCTATGTTTACCACCCAGAATCCGCACCAATCGTTAAAACTATTGAACTGGAGAAAAGCGAGATTCGTTCCCTCTTACCGGAGGCCAGCGAACCCATCGATCAGGCCGCGCAGGAAGATGAAGCTATTCCTCAGGATGAGCTGGACGATAAAACCGCAGGCGAAGTCGGCGTCCATGAATACGTCGTCTCCACAGGCGATACGTTAAGCAGCATTCTGAATCAGTACGGCATCGATATGAGCGATATTAGCCGACTTGCCGCTTCTGATAAGGAGCTGCGCAATCTGAAAATTGGCCAACAGCTTTCCTGGACATTGACCGCCGATGGCGATTTACAGCGTCTGACATGGGAAGTCTCCCGCCGTGAAACGCGTACCTACGATCGCACTGCCAACGGTTTTAAAATGAGCAGTGAAATGCAGCAGGGGGACTGGGTCAACAGTCTGCTGAAAGGTACGGTAGGGGGTAGCTTTGTCGCCAGCGCGAAAGAGGCCGGTTTAACCAGCAGCGAAATCAGCGCAGTGATAAAAGCAATGCAGTGGCAGATGGATTTTCGCAAGCTGAAAAAGGGCGATGAATTTTCGGTTCTGATGTCGCGCGAGATGCTGGATGGCAAGCGTGAACAGAGTCAGTTGTTGGGCGTGCGGATGCGTTCCGATGGTAAAGATTACTACGCCATTCGCGCCGCTGACGGTAAATTCTATGACCGTAATGGGGTTGGCCTGGCGAAAGGCTTTTTACGCTTCCCGACCGCCAAACAGTTCCGCATCTCCTCCAACTTCAATCCGCGTCGTCTGAACCCGGTTACCGGACGCGTTGCGCCGCATCGTGGCGTTGACTTTGCGATGCCGCAGGGTACGCCGGTGCTGTCGGTGGGGGATGGCGAGGTAGTGGTCGCTAAACGTAGCGGCGCTGCCGGTTACTACATTGCGATTCGTCATGGACGCACCTACACCACACGTTACATGCACTTGCGTAAGCTGCTGGTGAAACCGGGGCAAAAAGTGAAACGTGGCGATCGTATTGCGCTTTCTGGTAACACCGGGCGTTCCACAGGGCCGCATCTGCATTATGAGGTATGGATCAACCAGCAAGCCGTTAACCCTCTGACAGCAAAATTGCCGCGCACGGAAGGTCTGACGGGGTCAGATCGTCGTGAATACCTGGCACAGGTGAAAGAGGTTCTGCCACAACTGCGCTTCGATTAACAAATGCGCTGACAGAGCCGGTACGCGATGTGTGCCGGCTTTTTTGTTTTGTGTGAGACGCAGACGTCGCTACACTATTCACAATTCCTTTTCGCGTCAGCAGACCCTGGAAAAGCATGGAAACCAAAAAAAATAATAGTGAGTATATCCCTGAATTCGAAAAATCCTTTCGCTATCCGCAGTATTGGGGCGCCTGGTTGGGCGCTGCGGCAATGGCGGGGATCGCATTAACACCGGCATCATTCCGCGACCCTTTGTTGGCGACGCTGGGGCGTTTTGCCGGACGGCTGGGGAAGAGTTCTCGTCGCCGGGCGCTAATTAATCTGTCATTGTGCTTTCCGCAGCGTAGCGAAGCTGAGCGCGAAGCGATTGTCGATGAGATGTTCGCCACCGCGCCACAGGCAATGGCGATGATGGCTGAGTTGGCGATGCGCGGTCCGAAAAAAATTCAACAGCGTGTTGACTGGGAAGGTCTGGAAATCATTGAGGAGATGCGTCGTAACGACGAAAAAGTCATTTTTCTCGTACCGCATGGCTGGGGCGTCGACATTCCAGCCATGCTGATGGCCTCTCAGGGGCAAAAAATGGCGGCGATGTTTCATAATCAGGGTAATCCGGTTTTTGACTATATCTGGAACACAGTGCGTCGGCGTTTCGGCGGACGTTTGCATGCGCGTAATGACGGGATTAAACCCTTTATTCAGTCTGTTCGTCAGGGCTACTGGGGTTACTACCTGCCGGACCAGGATCACGGCCCGGAGCATAGTGAATTCGTTGATTTCTTTGCGACATACAAAGCGACGCTGCCTGCAATTGGTCGGCTGATGAAAGTGTGCCGTGCACGCGTGATACCGCTTTTCCCGGTGTATAATGGTAAAACGCATCGCCTGACTATCCAGATTCGCCCGCCAATGGACGACCTGCTCACGGCTGACGACCACACTATCGCCAGACGGATGAACGAAGAGGTCGAAATTTTTGTCGGCCCGCATCCGGAACAGTACACCTGGATCCTGAAGCTGCTCAAAACCCGTAAGCCAGGCGAGATTCAGCCGTATAAGCGTAAAGATCTTTACCCCATCAAATAAATAAAGCCTCTCGTAAGAGAGGCTTTATGCTGACAAACCCTGTACTACCTGATGAACAGGCGTGGGGGAGTTTTACTCAACGGTCAAAATACGCGTGGTATTGGTTGAACCGACGGTGCTCATGACATCGCCCTGGGTCACGATAACCAGGTCACCGGAAACCAGATACCCTTTATCGCGCAGCAGATTAACAGCTTCATGCGCCGCGACAACGCCATCAGCCGCGCTATCAAAATGCACCGGCGTTACTCCGCGGTAGAGCGCGGTCAGGTTGAGCGTGCGTTCATGGCGCGACATGGCGAAAATCGGCAGGCCGGAGCTGATACGGGAAGTCATTAGCGCGGTACGACCGGATTCCGTCATGGTGATGATCGCGGTAACGCCTTTCAGATGGTTTGCCGCATACATCGCAGACATGGCAATGGCTTCTTCAACGTTGTCGAACTGCACGTCGAGACGGTGTTTAGACACATTGATGCTGGGGATTTTTTCTGCGCCCAGACAGACGCGCGCCATTGCGGCAACGGTTTCAGAAGGATACTGACCGGCTGCGGTTTCGGCAGACAGCATAACCGCATCCGTGCCATCCAGGACGGCGTTCGCTACGTCCATCACTTCCGCACGGGTCGGCATCGGGTTGGTGATCATCGACTCCATCATTTGCGTTGCGGTGATGACTGCGCGGTTTAGCTGACGCGCACGGCGAATCAGCGCTTTCTGGATACCAACCAGCTCCGGATCGCCGATTTCAACGCCCAGATCGCCACGTGCGACCATCACAACGTCAGAGGCCAGAATGATATCGTCCATGGCGTTTTGGTCGCATACCGCTTCGGCGCGTTCGACTTTAGCCACAATTTTCGCGTCGCAGCCGGCGTCGCGTGCCAGGCGGCGTGCGTAGTTCAGATCTTCGCCGCAGCGCGGGAAGGAGACGGCCAGATAGTCAACGCCTATCAGCGCAGCGGTTTGAATATCGGCTTTGTCTTTTTCGGTCAGCGCTTCAGCAGAAAGCCCGCCGCCGAGCTTGTTAATGCCTTTATTGTTAGACAGCGGACCGCCGACGGTGACCTCGGTAAAGACTTTCATGCCCTGGACTTCAAGCACTTTCAACTGCACTCGACCATCGTCAAGCAGCAGGATATCGCCAGGAACGACGTCTGCCGGCAACCCTTTGTAATCAATGCCGACTTTTTCTTTGTCGCCTTCGCCTTTACCCAGGTTAGCGTCTAACAGAAATTTGTCCCCGATATTGAGGAACACTTTGCCTTCTTTAAAAGTGGAAACGCGAATTTTTGGCCCTTGCAGGTCGCCTAAAATAGCCACATGACGCCCCAATTTGGCGGCAATCTCACGGACTTTATCAGCACGCATTTTATGATCTTCCGGCGAGCCGTGAGAGAAGTTCATACGTACTACGTTTGCGCCCGCGGCGATAACCTTCTCAAGGTTGTTATCGCGGTCAGTTGCCGGGCCTAACGTGGTAACGATTTTGGTTCTGCGAAGCCTTCTGGACATGTAATACTCCGTTGACTAAAACAACTTGGTGTTGCGTGAACATTGATCCGGTCGTTCTGAAACCTTAACGGTATAAAATGAACGTCCCCGGATGACGAAAAGGGTAGAACATTGTTATTGCTTTTAGCGGTCATCACTCCTGATGAGTAATTCTTTATCAAAACGCGATTCCTTGAGCGCTTCCTTGACACGCTTCAAGTTATCTCTGAATTTCGCCCCGCGACGCAAAGTAAATCCCGTTGCCAGCACATCTATCACGGTCAGCTGAGCAAGTCGAGAGACCATGGGCATATAAATGTCTGTATCTTCCGGTACGTCGAGGGTAATGGCCAGCGTGGCTTCGCGCGCCAGCGGCGTTCCAGCGGAGGTCAGGGCGATCACCATCGCATCGTTTTCCCGCGCCAACTGCGCCAGTTCCACCAGGCTCTTGGTTCTGCCAGTATGCGAAATGAGCACGACGACGTCATCATCGTTACAATTCATACAGCTCATCCGTTGCAGCACGATATCGTCGGAGTAAATCACCGGCACATTGAAGCGAAAAAACTTATTCATGGCGTCATGCGCGACCGCGGCGGAGGAACCAAGACCAAAAAAGGCGATTTTTTTTGCCTGGGTCAGTAAATCGACGGCGCGGTTGACGGCCGATTTATCCAGCGACTGACGAACATGGTCGAGACTGGCCATGGCGGACTCGAAGATTTTTCCTGTATAGGCCTCAACGCTGTCATCTTCATCCACATTGCGATTAACATAGGGGGTGCCATTTGCCAGACTTTGCGCCAGATGCAGTTTAAAATCAGGAAAGCCGCGGGTATTCATGCTGCGACAGAAACGGTTCACCGTTGGCTCGCTAACGTTAGCTTCCTGGGCCAGCATGGCAATGCTTAAGTGAATCGATCTGCCTGGGGCGGCCAGAATAACATCGGCGACTTTTCGTTCAGATTTGCTTAAATGTTCCAGTTGAGACTGGACTTTTTCCAGCATATTCATGATTAGCAAGGCTCATGGGTATTAGCGATTTCAATGATGCGCGAAACCGAGCGCGTTTTGTTAGATATTACTCCTGGCGGCTGTCAAAGGGGGCAAAATGGCTAAAAAAGGTGTCGTTTTTTTTCATTACATGACCGACGTCGGATTTTAAGTTCCAGCTTGTGTGGAAAAGCGACAATTTTATTAGGCGTTTTGCCGATTATATTGCCAATCAAACGCCGGTTCACCTATGAAAAGGCGTTTACGGTTTCCGTAATCTCGTAAAAGCAGTACAGTGCTGTGTAATAAAATTACAACGATATCCTGGCTAAAGTACCAGGAGATTAACTGAGGAGAATGACATGGCGGTAACGCAAACAGCCCAGGCATGTGACCTGGTCATTTTCGGCGCGAAAGGCGACCTGGCGCGCCGGAAACTGCTGCCTTCCCTGTATCAGCTTGAGAAAGCCGGCCAGATCCATCCGGATACCCGGATCATTGGGGTGGGGCGCGCGGACTGGGATAAAGAAGCTTATACCCACGTCGTGCGTGAGGCGCTGGAAACCTTCATGAAGGAAAAAATTGATGAAGGCTTGTGGGATACGCTGAGCGGCCGTCTGGATTTTTGTAATCTTGACGTTAACGATACGCCTGCGTTCAGTCGCCTGGGCGATATGCTGGATCAAAAAAACCGCACCACCATTAACTATTTTGCGATGCCGCCCAGCACCTTTGGCGCTATTTGCAAAGGGTTAGGGGAGGCTAAACTCAACGCCAAACCGGCGCGCGTCGTGATGGAAAAACCGTTGGGTACTTCGCTGGCGACCTCGCGTGAGATTAACGATCGGGTCGGCGAATACTTTGAAGAGTGCCAGGTATATCGTATCGACCACTATCTGGGCAAAGAAACGGTTCTCAACCTGCTGGCGCTGCGTTTTGCCAACTCGTTATTCGTTAATAACTGGGATAACCGCACTATCGATCACGTTGAGATTACCGTAGCGGAAGAGGTGGGGATTGAAGGGCGCTGGGGATATTTTGACCAGGCCGGTCAGATGCGCGATATGATCCAGAACCACTTGCTGCAAATTCTCTGCATGATTGCCATGTCACCGCCGTCTGACCTGAGCGCCGACAGTATTCGCGATGAAAAAGTCAAAGTGTTGAAATCGCTGCGCCGTATTGATCGCTCCAACGTGCGTGAAAAAACGGTTCGTGGTCAATACACCGCGGGCTTTGCGCAGGGGCAAAAGGTGCCGGGCTATCTGGAAGAAGAGGGCGCGAATAAAAGCAGCAACACCGAAACTTTCGTCGCGATCCGCGTCGACATCGATAACTGGCGTTGGGCGGGCGTGCCATTCTATCTGCGCACCGGCAAGCGTCTGCCAACCAAGTGCTCTGAAGTCGTGGTTTATTTCAAGACGCCTGAACTGAATCTCTTTAAAGAGTCCTGGCAAGACCTGCCGCAGAACAAATTGACGATTCGCCTGCAGCCGGATGAAGGCGTAGATATTCAGGTGCTTAACAAAGTACCGGGGCTGGATCATAAGCATAATCTGCAGATCACGAAGCTTGATCTGAGCTACTCCGAGACCTTTAATCAGACGCACCTGGCGGATGCATATGAGCGCCTGCTGCTGGAAACGATGCGTGGCATTCAGGCGCTGTTTGTCCGCCGTGACGAAGTGGAAGAAGCCTGGAAGTGGGTGGACTCCATTACCGAAGCATGGGCGATGGACAACGACGCGCCGAAGCCGTATCAGGCGGGCACCTGGGGACCGGTAGCGTCCGTGGCGATGATTACCCGTGACGGTCGTTCGTGGAATGAGTTTGAGTAAATTTACCACTCACTCTTAGGTGGTATTTTACCGGTAACATGATCTAACACAGATTGTAGAATCATTTTTGCACTTTTAAGCCTCGTGTGGATTCACCTGCGAGGCTTTTTTTATTACACTGCCTGAAACGATTTTGCCCCATTATCCCCGGACATCATGTATTTCACTGTCTTTCCACATTGATGAAACGCATGGTAAACCCGGTAGCCGGACAGATAAATTTCAGGAGCCTCTATGAATCCTAATTTGTTACGCGTAACACAGCGCATTGTCGAACGCTCGCAGCAGACCCGAAAAGCCTATCTTGCCCGCATTGAGCAGGCGAAAACCGCCACGGTCCACCGATCTCAACTGGCCTGCGGCAACCTGGCGCATGGCTTCGCCGCCTGTCAGCCAGAGGACAAAGCCTCGCTGAAAAGTATGTTGCGCAATAATATCGCCATTATTACCTCCTACAATGACATGCTCTCTGCGCATCAACCGTATGAACATTATCCGCAGATTATTCGTCAGGCCCTGCATTCCGTGAATGCGGTAGGTCAGGTCGCAGGCGGCGTACCGGCAATGTGCGATGGCGTTACGCAAGGTCAGGATGGCATGGAGTTGTCATTACTCAGCCGCGAAGTGATAGCGATGTCGGCAGCAGTAGGCCTCTCTCACAATATGTTTGACGGCGCGTTATTCCTCGGCGTATGCGACAAAATCGTTCCGGGGCTGGCGATGGCCGCGCTCTCTTTTGGTCATTTACCCGCGATTTTTGTTCCGTCAGGCCCGATGGCGAGCGGCCTGCCGAATAAAGAAAAAGTCCGTATTCGTCAGCTATATGCGGAAGGAAAAGTAGACAGAATGGCGCTGCTGGAGTCAGAAGCCGCCTCTTACCATGCGCCGGGCACCTGTACATTTTACGGCACCGCCAACACCAACCAGATGGTGGTGGAGTTTATGGGAATGCAGTTGCCGGGTTCTTCGTTTGTGCATCCGGATGCGCCGCTGCGCGAGGCATTGACTGCCGCTGCCGCACGTCAGGTAACACGTCTTACCGGCAACGGCAATACGTGGATGCCACTCGGTAAAATGATCGACGAAAAAGTCGTGGTGAACGGCATTGTCGCGCTGCTGGCTACCGGCGGCTCCACCAACCACACCATGCATCTGGTTGCAATGGCGCGCGCGGCGGGCATTCTGATCAACTGGGATGACTTCTCGGATTTGTCGGAAGTGGTTCCGTTGATGGCACGTCTGTACCCGAACGGTCCGGCGGACATTAACCACTTCCAGGCGGCGGGCGGCGTACCGGTATTGATGCGTGAGCTGCTCAATGCCGGATTGCTGCACGAAGACGTTAATACTGTCGCAGGCTTCGGCCTGAAACGCTATACGCTGGAGCCCTGGCTCAACAACGGCGAGCTGGACTGGCGTGAAGGCGCGGAAAGGTCACTGGATAACGATGTCATTGCCTCTTTTGATAAGCCGTTCTCTCCTCACGGCGGTACTAAGGTGCTAAGCGGTAATCTGGGACGCGCAGTAATGAAGACGTCTGCGGTACCGGTTGAAAACCAGATCATTGAAGCGCCTGCCATGGTATTTGAAAGTCAGCATGATGTGCTGCCTGCGTTTGACGCGGGCCTGCTTGACCGGGATTGTGTCGTTGTCGTGCGTCATCAGGGACCAAAAGCGAATGGAATGCCAGAATTACATAAACTCATGCCGCCACTTGGTGTATTATTGGACCGCCGTTTCAAAATCGCGTTAGTTACTGATGGACGACTTTCAGGCGCTTCGGGTAAAGTGCCTTCAGCTATCCACGTAACGCCGGAAGCCTACGATGGCGGCTTACTGGCAAAAGTGCGCGATGGCGACATCATTCGCGTGAATGGGCAGACAGGTGAGTTAACTCTGCTGGTCGACGAGGCGGAACTTGCCGCTCGTCAGCCTCATATTCCGGACCTGAGCGCGTCGCGCGTCGGAACGGGGCGTGAGTTGTTTGGCGCGCTGCGCGAAAAGCTGTCGGGTGCGGAGCAGGGCGCAACCTGTATCACTTTTTAAGATGACACACTAGTAATCAGGCGAGAGAAGAATTCCGATGAAAAACTGGAAAACAAGTGCAGAAGCAATCCTGACCACCGGCCCGGTTGTCCCGGTCATTGTAGTCAATAAACTGGAGCACGCGGTGCCGATGGCTAAAGCGCTGGTGGCCGGGGGCGTTCGCGTTCTGGAAGTGACTTTACGTACGGCCTGCGCGATGGATGCTATTCGCGCTATCGCTAAAGAAGTACCGGAAGCGATTGTCGGCGCCGGAACCGTTCTCAATCCGCAGCAGTTGGCGGAGGTGACGGAAGCGGGCGCGCAGTTTGCGATTAGCCCGGGACTGACTGAGCCACTGCTGAAAGCCGCGACGGCAGGCACTATCCCATTGATTCCCGGTATTAGCACCGTTTCTGAACTGATGTTGGGCATGGACTATGGTCTGAAAGAGTTCAAATTCTTCCCGGCGGAAGCGAATGGCGGCACTAAAGCGTTGCAGGCGATTGCCGGTCCGTTCTCTCAGGTACGTTTCTGCCCAACCGGCGGCATCTCTCCGGCAAACTATCGTGACTATCTGGCGCTGAAAAGCGTGTTGTGCATCGGCGGTTCCTGGCTGGTGCCGGCCGACGCGCTGGAAGCGGGTGATTACGATCGCATCACCAAACTGGCGCGCGAAGCGGTAGAAGGCGCAAAGCAGTAAGCCGTTAAATGCCCGATGGCGCTTGCTTATCGGGCTTACGAGTGGCGATCAGGCAGGTCTGATAAAAATGCGCTAACGTCGCCATCAGGCGATGGCGCATTAGCCTTTTACCGTCACGCGGCTGGCGGCCTTTTTCGCTCTTATCACCGCTTCTTCAACGTTTTCACCTGTCGCTAACGTTACACCAAGACGACGGCTGCCGTCGATCTCAGGCTTACCAAACAGCCGTACCTGCACTCCGGCTCCTACCGCCGCGTGTACATTATCAAACGTCACATTTCGACTGGTAAGCTGCGGCAGAATCACGGCCGAGGCAGCGGGACCATACTGGCGAATAGCGCCTACGGGCATTCCCAGAAAGGCGCGCACATGCAGCGCAAACTCAGAGAGATCCTGAGAAATCAACGTGACCATTCCGGTATCGTGCGGGCGAGGGGATACTTCGCTGAAAATGACTTCATCGCCACAGACGAAGAGTTCAACGCCGAACAGGCCATGACCGCCTAACGCCAGTACCACATGACGGGCAATCTCTTGCGCCCGCTTCAGCGCCAGTTCGCTCATCTGCTGTGGCTGCCAGGATTCGCGATAGTCACCATCTTGCTGACGATGACCGACCGGCGCGCAGAAATGCACGCCATCGACGGCGCTAACGGTGAGCAACGTAATTTCAAAATCAAATTTAACCACGCCTTCCACAATCACGCGACCCGCGCCAGCGCGTCCGCCCTGTTGAGCATACTCCCATGCCTGCGCGAGCTGTTCGGCCGAGCGGATAAAGCTCTGGCCTTTGCCGGAAGAGCTCATGACCGGTTTGACGATGCAAGGAAAACCCACTGCGGCTACCGCATCATGAAAACTGGCCTCACTGTCGGCAAAGCGATACGTCGATGTCGGCAGACCTAATTCTTCTGCGGCCAGGCGACGGATCCCTTCGCGGTTCATCGTGAGCTGCGTTGCACGGGCGCAAGGCACGACATTCAGCCCTTCGCCCTCCAGCTCGCGCAGCGTATCGGTGGCGATCGCTTCTATTTCCGGCACGATATAATGCGGTTTTTCCTCTGTAATCACATGACGTAGCGCCTCGCCGTCCAGCATATTAATGACGTGTGAACGGTGAGCCACATGCATGGCGGGAGCATCAGGATAGCGATCGACGGCGATAACCTCGATCCCCAGGCGTTGGCATTCAATCGCCACCTCTTTTCCTAATTCTCCTGCCCCTAATAACATCACCCGCGTTGCTGCCGGACGCAGCGCAGTGCCTAATAGCGTCATATTTCTGTCCCCTTATTTACCTGCGCGCAGTATATACGAAAACGTTTGCGTATGTCTTTTCGAATAGATTGCTTTTCTTGCTGTCTTGCAATATACTGTATATAAACACAGGTAAATAAGGGGCTGCAAAATGGCGGTTGAAGTTAAATACGTAGTCATTCGCGAGGGTGAGGAGAAGATGTCATTTACCAGTAAAAAGGAAGCCGACGCCTGGGACAAAATGCTCGATACTGCCGATCTTCTTGATACCTGGCTTGAGCAGTCGCCAGTCGTGCTGGAAGATGGGCAGCGCGAGGCGTTGTCGCTGTGGCTGGCGGAACATAAAGAGGTGTTAAGCACGATCCTCAAAACCGGTAAGTTGCCTTCTCCGCAGGCGGTTGAAAAGGACGCCGCGAGTAAAACGAAAAAGCAAGCCGCCTGAACCCACACTTGCGCTCCCGGCGTTTTGTACCATGCTTTTCCTGAATCATTGTGCTAAGGAGAAAAGTATGAATAAAAGAGGAGCGTTGTTGAGCCTGCTGTTGTTATCCGCCAGCGTATCGGCATTTGCGGCATCCACCGAGAGTAAATCGGTTAAGTTTCCGCAGTGCGAAGGGCTGGATGCCGCCGGGATTGCGGCAAGCGTGAAGCGCGACTACCAGCAAAATCGTATCGTGCGGTGGGCAGACGACCAAAAAAAGGTCGGGCAGGCTGACCCGGTCGCGTGGGTTAATGTGCAGGACGTTGTGGGTCAAAATGATAAATGGACAGTTCCGCTAACTGTTCGCGGTAAAAGCGCCGATATTCATTATCAGGTCATCGTTGATTGCAAAGCCGGCAAGGCGGAATATAAGCCCCGCTAGCAGCGTAATTTGCGCTTCTTTTGCCGGAACAGACAATTCCTGACATCCCCTCAGGTACGCTTGACCATTATTGGTCTGTATTTGAGGGGTACTATGGCTAACTGGTTGAACCAATTACAATCACTTCTTGGGCAAAAAGGCGCTTCCGCATCGTCTTCCGGTGAACAGGGGTTAAATAAACTGCTGGTTCCCGGCGCGCTGGGCGGTCTGGCTGGACTGTTGGTCGCCAATAAGTCTTCGCGCAAATTATTAACCAAATACGGTACTGGCGCTTTGCTGGTGGGCGGCGGCGCGGTAGCGGGTTCCGTATTGTGGAATAAGTACAAAGATAAAGTACGCGCTGCGCATCAGGGGGAGCCGCAATTCGGCAGCCAAAGTACGCCGCTGGATGTTCGCACTGAGCGACTGATCCTGGCGCTGGTTTTTGCTGCAAAAAGCGATGGGCATATTGATGCCAAAGAACGCGCGGCGATTGAGCACCAACTGCGAGAATCAGGTGTTGAAGAGCAAGGGCGTGTGTTTATCGAGAAAGCTATTGAGCAGCCGCTTGATCCACAACGTCTGGCACAGGGCGTTCGCAATGAAGAAGAAGCCCTGGAAATCTACTTCCTGAGCTGCGCCGCCATTGATATTGACCACTTTATGGAACGTAGCTATCTGAATGCGTTAGGAGACGCGCTAAAAATTCCTCAGGAGGTTCGGGACGGTATCGAGCAGGACTTGCAGCAGCAAAAACAGGCGCTACCAGGCTGATAACCTGCCATTAAGTAACATGTTTCGCTTGCATCATGCGTGTCTTTTGCCACCCTTATAGGATGGATAGTTTACGTCATTCATGTTGCAGGATAGCGGCGAAGCAGTGACATCTCAGGCGCTTACCGAGGTGAGCGACCGGGACTACCATGCTACGCCGCTGTGTTTGCCGCGTGATATATAACAAATATTAACGCAAAAGAAAAAACGACATGTTGCCAAAAGCCAATCGAATTCCCTATGCCATGACCGTACATGGCGATACGCGCATTGATAATTATTACTGGCTGCGAGATGACACTCGCTCGCAGCCGGAAGTCCTTGATTACCTGCATCAGGAAAATGAGTATGGCCGGAAGGTCATGTCCTCTCAGCAGGCGTTACAGGACCGCATTCTAAAAGAAATTATCGATCGCATCCCGCCCAGAGAAGTTTCCGCTCCGTATGTGAAAAACGGCTATCGCTACCGTTATATCTATGAACCCGGCTGCGAATATGCCATCTATCAACGACAATCGGCGTTAAGCGAAGAGTGGGATGTGTGGGAAACCTTGCTCGATGCGAACCAGCGGGCCGCGCACAGCGAATTTTATACGCTCGGCGGACTTGCCATTACGCCGGATAATACCATCATGGCGCTGGCGGAAGATTATTTATCCCGTCGTCAGTATGGGTTGCGTTTTCGTAACCTCGAAAGCGGTAACTGGTATCCGGAACTGCTGGATAACGTTGCGCCTGAATTTGTCTGGGCCAATGATTCCCTGACCCTTTACTATGTGCGTAAGCATAAGAAGACGCTGCTGCCCTATCAGGTTTGGCGACACACGATTGGCACTCCGTCATCGCAAGATGAACTGGTATATGAAGAGAAAGACGATACCTTTTATGTCAGCCTGCATAAAACCACTTCGCAGCATTATGTGGTGATTCATCTTGCCAGCGCCACCACTAGCGAAGTGCTGTTACTTGACGCGGAACTGGCCGATGCCGAGCCGTTTTCATTTTTACCGCGCCGCAAAGACCATGAATATAGTCTCGATCACTATCAACATAAGTTTTACCTGCGCTCTAACCGGAACGGTAAAAACTTTGGGTTGTACCGTACCCGCGTGCGCAATGAAAACGCCTGGGAAGAGCTGATCCCTCCGCGCGAGCATATTATGCTGGAAGGGTTTACCCTGTTTACCGACTGGTTAGTGGTCGAAGAGCGTCAACGGGGGCTTACCAGCCTGCGGCAAATTAACCGTAAAACCCGTGAAGTGATAGGCATCGCCTTTGACGATCCGGCTTACGTGACTTGGCTTGCCTATAATCCCGAACCTGAGACCTCCCGGCTGCGTTACGGCTATTCTTCAATGACGACGCCAGATACCTTGTTTGAACTGGATATGGATACCGGAGAGCGACGGGTACTTAAACAGACGGAAGTGCCTGGGTTTGATTCTGGCTGTTATCAGAGCGAACACCTGTGGATCACCGCACGCGACGGTGTCGAAGTGCCGGTATCGCTGGTTTATCATCAGAAGTATTTTCGTAAAGGGCAAAATCCGCTTCTGATTTACGGCTACGGATCTTACGGTTCCAGTATTGACGCCGACTTCAGCAGCAGCCGACTGAGCTTGCTGGATCGTGGTTTTGTTTACGCAATCGTACACGTTCGCGGCGGCGGTGAGCTGGGGCAGCAGTGGTATGAAGATGGTAAATTCCTCAAAAAGCGGAATACTTTTAATGACTATCTTGATGCCTGCGATGCCTTATTAAAACTGGGTTACGGTTCGCCGTCGCTGTGTTATGGGATGGGCGGGAGTGCGGGCGGAATGCTAATGGGCGTCGCTATCAACGAACGCCCCGAGCTTTTCCACGGCGTTATTGCCCAGGTACCCTTTGTTGATGTATTAACCACGATGCTGGATGAGTCGATCCCACTAACGACAGGAGAGTTTGAAGAGTGGGGGAACCCGCAGGATATTAAGTATTATGACTATATGAAAAGCTATAGTCCTTATGACAATGTCAAAGCGCAGGACTATCCGCACCTGCTGGTGACGACAGGATTGCACGATTCCCAGGTGCAATACTGGGAGCCGGCGAAGTGGGTGGCAAAATTACGCGAGCTAAAAACGGACCAACGTCTGCTGCTGTTATGTACGGATATGGACTCCGGGCACGGTGGTAAGTCGGGGCGGTTTAAATCCTACGAAGGCGTCGCGCTGGAGTTCGCCTTTTTAATCGGCCTGGCGCAGGGAACCTTACATAGCGCATAGATGCGCGCCCGCAACGGCTTGTGAGCGTCGCGGGTTATTGTGGTGTTCCATTGCTGCGTTGCTCGCCAGCCTGAACATCTTCCAGGTAGTGTTTAAGCGTCAGGCGAAGTTCCGGGCTCATATTATCAAGGTTATTAAAAAGCCAGCGTAAATAGCCCGGATCGCGTTTTGCGACTTCAGATACCGCCTTACCGCGGTATTTACCGAACGGGAAAGTGGTTAACAGCGCAGGACGGCCCGTGATATTGACCATTTCTTCCGCGGTCCAGCCGGTGGTTCGCATAATATCAATCAGCAAGGCGGCGGTGATATAGCAATCATAAAGCGCCCGGTGATGATGCAGCCCCGGCGGCGTTTGTACGCTTAGTTTACGCGATTTATAGAGCGCCATATTGCTGTATTTTATTCCCGGCCACAGGCGTCGCGACAACTTCATGGTACAGATCCACTCACCCGGCAATTCAGGTAATACGCGTCTGTCAAAACTGGCATTGTGAGCGACATACCACTCACTACCGTAATAAAGCGGTATGACATCTTCAATCCACGGCTTATCGGCGACCATGGCTTCGGTAATACGGTGTATCGCCATCGCCTGCGGCGTAATAGGGCGATCGGGGCGTATCAGGTGACTCATGGGATTGACAATGTTGCCATCAATGACATCAACAGAGGCTATCTCTACGATCCCGCCCTGCAGCCCGCAGGTTTCCGTGTCTATAATCCGCAACATGATTCATTCCTCACCGAAAGACCTTAGCGTAATGGAATGATATCGCCTTGCCAACCCTCGGTTGTGCGCAGACCCGTCAGTAATAGCGAACCGCAATCGGCACGAACAATAAGTTGCCCGCTTTCATCCCACAGCGCGCTACTGCCACAGGCATTGGCCATCAGTACGGCCAGCGCATATTTATGCGAAAAACGTTGTAAGCGTGAGGTAGAAGCATGGAGTTCAGGTTCGTTAAGACATTGACTGGTTGTGAATAACGTAAATGAGGGATCTATATCACCACCTTCTGGCTGCTCATCCACCACGTTGATAGCGCTTCGCTGCCTGGCAATACAGGCGCCATGACTTTTGTGAAACATGAGCGGCGACGTTAGCCATGGGGCAAAAATAGCGATGCCTTTTACGAAGCGGCAGTTATGCTCAACAGGCATACCCACAATGATAGTCATATGGTGGGTATCGGCCGCATGAGTGAGCGGCTGTAAAAGCGCCTCGTCAGGCGGGGCGGGCAACGATTTATTCCTTTCGTCGCAGCCTAATAGCGACAGTGACGGAAAGACCAGCAGTTCGCACTGTTGACGAGCCGCAAGCTCAATATATTCCAGATGATGGGCGACATGCTCCGCCGGCGAGGCGTTCAGGGGCGCATACTGCGCAGCAGCAATTTTCCAGGAGGACATAATGACTTCCTTTTCATAGTCTCTACAGCCATTCTAGAAAGCATAGGTTAAGAATCGCCTTATAATGTAGTCGTCTGCATGTAAGGAAGTGTAACGTTATATAATTTTTATTTAACTTTGGGTTCGTAAGGGAGTCGGGATAGTGATACGGAAGCCAGACGATGGGCAATCAGCCGCTCGCGAAACCAGGCGCGTAGATGCTCTGGCTGCTCACGTTCGACCGCCTCCGCGACAACTGGCATATTGTAGCGCTCTTTAAATGCCACCCCGGCTGCCGCCAGGTCCACATTGACTTTATCCATTTCCGCTTGTTCAAGCTGAGCCAGATTCGTTTTCATACGCGTCTCCTTTTTTGTTGCCGCCAGAAGGTACTAAGAGTCCGCGGTAATGGCAAGATGGAAATGATGATCCTCGACTCATTGATTGTTGAAGGTTATTCTTTGTAACGTAGGTATAACAAAAAGGAATAGTGAATATGGCTTCTTCTGCACCATCGCGACGTTTAGCTTTACTGCTGCTGGCATCGACATTTGCGACGCCAGCGGCCTGGGCACATGCGCACCTGACGCATCAGTATCCAGCGGCGAATGCTGCCGTTACGGCCTCGCCACAGGCGCTGACCCTGAACTTTTCTGAAGGGATTGAGCCAGGGTTCAGCGGCGCAACCATTACTGGCCCTCAGCAAGAGCTCATCAAAACGCGCCCGGCAAAGCGAAATGAACAGGATAAAACGCAGTTGATTATCCCGCTTGAGCAGCCGTTAAAATCTGGCGCTTACACGGTAGACTGGCACGTTGTGTCGGTGGATGGACATAAAACAAAAGGGAAATACACCTTCAGCGTGAAATAAATGATGCTGACATTCGTCTGGATAACTCTCCGATTTATTCATTTTGCTAGTTTGATGCTGGTCTACGGCTGCGCGCTTTACGGCGCCTGGCTGTCACCCGCACCAATTCGTCGTTTAATGACGCGTCGATTTTTACATCTGCAACGACATGCCGCCGCCTGGAGCGTTATCAGCGCGGCTTTCATGCTGGCGATTCAGGGCGGACTGATGGGCGGCGGCTGGCCCGATGTTTTTTCCGTCTCGGTGTGGGGCGCGGTACTGCAAACCCGCTTTGGCGCGGTCTGGATATGGCAAATTATCCTCGCGCTGGTCACGCTGGTGGTGGTAGTCATTGCGCCGGTAAAAATGCAACGACGGCTTCTTATTCTAACCGTTGCTCAGTTTATCCTGCTGGCAGGCGTTGGACATGCGACGATGCGCGACGGTGTAGCGGGAACATTACAGCAGATTAACCATGCTCTGCATTTACTCTGTGCCGCAGCCTGGTTTGGTGGGCTGTTGCCAGTGGTTTATTGTATGCGCATGGCTCAGGGACGCTGGCGTCAACATGCTATTAGCGCCATGATGCGTTTTTCTCGTTATGGTCACTTTTTTGTGGCGGGCGTATTGCTCACAGGCATTGGCAACACGCTATTTATCACGGGATTTACCGCTATCTGGCAGACCACCTATGGACAGTTGCTTTTGTTAAAATGTGCGCTGGTGGTGCTTATGGTAGCAATTGCGCTGACGAATCGGTATGTTCTCGTACCACGTATGCGACAGGAAAATCCCCGGACTGACCTATGGTTTGTCAGGATGACGCAAATTGAATGGGGAGTTGGAGGCATAGTTCTGGCGATCGTCAGCCTGTTTGCAACCCTCGAACCTTTCTGATGGACTGGCATAACGAATGAAAAAAATACTCCTTCCGGCGCTTCTGCTGGCCACTTCGGGCGTAGCGTTGGCGGCGCCGCAGGTGATTACCGTAAGTCGTTTTGAAGTAGGAAAAGACAAGTGGGCGTTTAATCGGGAAGAGGTCATGTTGACCTGTCGGCCTGGCCAGGCGCTCTATGTGATCAACCCCAGTACGCTGGTGCAGTATCCCTTGAATGCTATTGCCGAACAGCAAGTAGCGGAGGGTAAAACGCGCGCTCAGTCTATTGCCGTCATTCAAATCGATAACCCGGCGAAGCCCGGTGAGAAAATGAGTCTGGCGCCGTTTATCGAACGTGCGCAAAAGCTTTGTGATCCATCCAATAGCTGACTGATTTTTAATAAAAAACCGTAAACCTTCACGAAAAGGCTTACGGTTTTTTTATCTCTGATGACAGACAAAACGCCAGGTTTTTTCAATCACCTTCGTCACAAACTGGAAAACCTGGCGTCGTCATCTATTCTTAAAGGGCAAGGCGATTTAGCCTGCATTAATGCCAACTTTTAGCGCACGGCTCTCTCCCAAGAGCCATTTCCCTGGACCGAATACAGGAATCGTATTCGGTCTCTTTTTATTTTCCTTACAAATCAAACAATTAAAAACGCTTGTCCGAAAATGTCCGAAATTTGTCCGAATTTCTGTATTCCGGTCTTTTTGGTTATATCACAATCAAATTAAATTTAACATTTATCTCACAAGGAAAATTGGAGTATTAGAGCATCATATAAGCTTTATCATCACGCTCATCGAGATAGAGTTTCGTGGTGTTCGCTGATGTGTGGCCCAGGAGTTTTTGGGCGAACACCTCGCCGTGCTCGTTTTTGTACAGCCGCCCGGCCAGACTTCGGATCTCGTGAAATGTCGGTGGATTATTGCTGAAGTTAACGCCGGAGGCTTTTCTTGCTTTTACAAATTTCTTTGTCAGCCCATCCGGGTGAATATTCCCGGTCGGGCTATTTTTCCTGATTCCTGCACTGATCATGAAATCAGTTCTGCTTACCAGCCGGCAGCGATCGATAACCGTTCCCGGACGTAACCCTGGCACCTCAAGGGTCAGGGATCTGCCTGCCAAAATTGAACGCCCGGGCGCTGATGCCGGATGATCTGGTCATCGTAGAAAGCGCCCCTGAAAAAATCGACACCTTTAGCTGCAAAATGACAGTCCCGCCATCCGGTCATCATAACGGATTTTTCTTCTGCACCTACTGAAGCCCGCCATGGCAGGACGACCATGAATCCGTCGATAACCTTATTGTGAAATTAAGACCAGGGAAAGAGGATGTCCGCCAGACAGACATTATGTGTAAATTTATAAAGGTTTTTTATTATGCCCTTGCATGTTGGAAGCGGATGTCTTCCCGCCACAATCACTAACCTTCGTATTAACTGTATAGCCCAATCTGCAACCCCGCCTGAAATGAGCTTATGGGAAAAAATTAAGGAGTTTTTCTGCTCAACGCACCAGACTGAAGCGCAGGAATGTATCTGGACGATTTGCCACCCTTCGGTCGGAACGACGCGGGAGGATGTGGTCAGCAGATTTGAACAGCTCAGGATGCTCGTGTATGCCGGATACGAGGAAAGCATTCACTCCGGCCGCCACGGGGAAAGCCACTTCTGTATCCTGGATGCAGACAACCAGGAGATATTGTCGGTCACCCTTGATGACGCCGGGAACTATACCGTGAATTGCCAGGGGCACAATGAAACATATCGCTTCACCATGGACATAGAACAGGGAGAGGAATGTACAGAACATGCGGAAGGGGCATCCGGGACACTCCAGGTATCCCCCCTTCCGGCTCCGGCGGCTCCACAGACACCAGCAGAGTATGATGCTGTCTGGTCAGAATGGAAGGGGGCTGCGCCAGCAGAAGAGTTACGCGGTCGTGCTGCGACGGTACAGAGAATATGTACCTGCCTGAATAACGGCAGTCGAGAGCTTAATGTGGGAGAGTCAGGCCTTACCGCCTTACCAGACCGTTTACCAGCGCATATAACAACATTGGTTATTCCTCATAATAATTATCTGACCAGCCTGCCGACGCTGCCGTCAGGACTGGAGGTGCTTACTGTCGAAGATAACCAACTGACCAGCCTGCCGCCGTTGCCGTCAGGACTGGAGGTGCTTACTGTCGAAGATAACCAACTGACCAGCCTGCCGCCATTGCCGGCAGGACTGGTGGTGCTGACGGTATCAGGTAACCAACTGACCAGTCTGCCGCCGTTGCCGGCAGGACTACAGACGCTGTCGGTAGCAGGTAACCAACTGACCAGCCTGCCGCCGTTGCCGGCAGGACTACAGATGCTGTTGGTAGCACGTAACCAACTGACCAGCCTGCCGCCGTTGCCGGCAGGACTACAGATGCTGTCGGTAGCAGGTAATCAACTGACCCGCCTGCCGCCGTTGCCGGCAGGACTACGGAGGCTGTTGGTAGCAGGTAACCAACTGACCAGCCTGCCGCCGTTGCCGGCAGGACTACAGGTGCTGTCGGTATCAGATAATCAACTGACCAGCCTGCCGCTGTTGCCGGCAGGACTGGAGTTGCTGACGCTCGAGCGCAATCCACAACTGGCCCGCCTGCCGCCGTTGCCGGAAGGACTGCAGACGCTGTCGGTTGATGCTAACCCACAGTTGACCCGCCTGCCGGCGCTGCCGTCAGGCCTACAACGGTTGTATGCCCGCAATAACCAACTGACCCGCCTGCCGGAAAGCATCACGGGTCTGTCTTCAGAGGCAAGCGTAAATCTGGAAGGCAATCCTCTGTCTGAACGCACTCTGCAGGCGCTGCGGGAGATCACCAGCGCGCCAGGCTATTCAGGCCCCAGGATACTATTCGATATGGCGGGAGCCTCAGCCCCCCGGGAAGCCCGGGCACTGCACCTGGCGGCCGCTGGCTGGCTGGTGCCTGCCCGGGAGGGCGAACCGGCTCCTGCAGACAGATGGCATATGTTCGGACAGGAAGATAACGCTGCTGCCTTCAGCCTCTTCCTGGACAGACTGAGTGAGACGGAAAACTTCATGAAGGACGCGGGGTTTAAGGCACAGATATCGTCCTGGCTGGTACAACTGGCTGAAGATGAGGCGCTGAGAGCAAAAACCTTTGCCATGGCAACAGAGGCAACAGCAAGCTGCCAGGATCGGGTCACACTTGCTCTGCACCAGATGAAGAACGTACAACTGGTACATGATGCAGAAAAAGGGCAATACGATAACAATCTCGCGGCGCTGGTTGCCACGGGGCGTGAGATGTTCCGTCTGGAAAAACTGGAACAGATTGCCCGGGAAAAGGCCGGAACGCTGGCCTTGGCCGATGATGTTGAAGTCTATCTGGCGTATCAGAATAAGCTGAAGAAAGCACTCGGGCTGACCAGCGTGACGGCAGAAATGCGTTTCTTTGGCGTATCCGGCGTGACGGTTTCAGACCTTCAGGCTGCGGAGCTTCAGGTGAAAGCCGCTGAAAAAAGCGAGCTCAGGGAGTGGATACTGCAGTGGGGGCCGTTATACAGCGTGCTGGAGCGCAAAGCGCCGGAACGCGTTAACGCGCTTCGTGAAAAGCAAATATCGGATTATGAGGAAACGTACCGGATGCTGTCTGACACAGAGCTGAGACCGTTTGGGCTTGTCGGTAATACCGATGCAGAGCGCACTATCGGAGCAAGAGCGATGGAGAGCGCGAAAAAGACATTTTTGGATGGCCTGCGACCTCTTGTGGAGGAGATGCTGGGTAGCTATCTAGCGCCTTAACTGAACATGATATTCACCGCGCCAGGCGAATGGGGGACGTTGTACTTCGCCGGGCAGGGGATGCCGCAACAGTGGGCTATGAAGCGAGAAATGCTTTCGCCTCGGTACACCACCCGCTATGAAGACCTGCTTCGTCCTGATGTTCAGGACATCCTGATTGCCTGTGTGGATGGTCTGAAGGGCTTCCCGGGTGCGATAAACAGCGTCTTCCCGCAGCCCCATATCCAGCTGTGCATCATTCATATGGTGCGTAACAGCCTGAAATACGTGTCCTGGAAAGACTACAAAGCCGCCACCAGCGGCCTCAGGCCCGGCCGAAGATGCGGTACTGATGGCGATGGATGCGTTCGCGAAAGTCCGGGACGATAAATATCCGCAAATCAGCAAAAGCTGGCGTGCGCACCGGGAAAACCTCAATACGCTCTTCAGTTATCCGCCGGATATCCGCAAGGCCATCTATACGACAAACGCAATCGAATCCCTGAACTGCGTGATCCGTGCCGCGATTAAGAAACGCAAGGTGTTCCCGACGGATGACTCAGTACGAAAAGTTATTTATCTGGCAATCAAGTATGCGTCGAAAAAATGGAGTAGGCCGATCCAGAACTGGCGGCTGGCGATGAGCCGTTTTATTATCGAATTCGGTGACCGCCTGAACGATCACCTTTAATAACTGGGCAGTTACACAGAATTACTGACAGGCTCATTCTTTTGTGTTGCACCTCTCTGTTTCTATTGTTTTAGATAGCCATAAGAGCTCCGTTGCTGAAAGTTTTAGTCGTGGGGTTCTTTCTTCTGCACCGGGTGGGCGCATTTCATAACTGCAGGACCATCTGCTGAATACTGTATAGCTCTGTATATCGCATGTTGTTGAGGTCAGTGTGCAATTCCTCGGTACTGGCTTGTTCTGTATAGGTCCGGAGATTTCTGGGTAGTGTCCTTTGGGGCCTGAACATATGTGTTTGATTGAAAATGGCATCGTGTTTTATCCTTTACGCTGTGAAATGTTGTTTTGTGCTCTTCTGTTGTGATTGGTGATGTGACGGGATCGTCCATGCACCCTTCCTTTTATTGACGGCGTATCAGTCCATTGATGCCATGCTTGCTTAATTTGTCCAGCATCAGCAAGCCGTCGTTTTCTTTCTGCTGCAATTCAAGCAACTTAAAGCGTCTTTCGTTAAGTAAAGGTTTAATAACTCCGCGCTTGCGAACCACTTTTTTGATAACGTCTTTTCGAAGTATAAACGGCAGAAGTGATTTTCATAATTCGCCTACACTTTTCACCCAGCGCTGGCAAATTTTCAACGCTGAAAGGCTGGGGAGAAGGGCGTCCAGTTGCTGAACGGAGAGCGTACCAAACGCCCTGATTCCACGCGTTATCAAACTTCATACCGTGGTTATCATCCAGACAAGGCGCTTGAGGTTGCTCATGTCTTTTGGGGAAAAAGGTTCGGTGGTGGGTACTGGATATCCTGGATCGGGAAGTGGGTTCCACTGGTGCCAAATACAGGGGGCTGGTAAACCGGGTGGATACCTCAAATCCTGACAGGCCAGAGCATCAGCCTGATAAAATCGTATTACTGATTTCTAACCAGTGGCACATTAATTGTACCAGCTCAGACTCCAACTGACAGTTTGCTTTAAGCGAGTAGCGGACGTGACCTGTCCCGCAGGAGTAAAAATAAACTTTCTATTGATACATTTAATTAACTTATTTATAACGTTATATTCCAAATGCAAACTTGTTCAATTGGATATGTATGGACATTCAAATTACACATCAAGTTACTGAATTTGATAAAGAAGAACTATTAGCCGGATTAAGAAGCTACAATGCTCAGTTCGTCGATTTTAGTAAAAATGGGCAGCTTGGGGTCTACTGCAGAAACGAAAGCGGCGAAATGGTAGGCGGATTAATTGCTGACAGAAAAGGTCCGTGGCTCTGCATCGACTATCTTTGGGTAAGTGAATCTGCAAGGAGCAACGGTCTGGGAAGCAAACTTATGGATATGGCCGAAAAAGAAGGTTTGCGGAAAGGCTGTGTTCATGGACTTGTAGATACCTTTAGCTTCCAGGCTCTCCCTTTTTATGAAAAACAGGGTTATATACTTCAAATGTCGCTACCGGACTTTCCTAAAGTAGGTTCGCAAAGGCATTATTTAATTAAGCCCGGTTTATAGCTTTGCTGCATTTGAATACCCATAGCCTTATGAAAGCTGCAATCAGGTAGCTTTAAAATATATCGTATTGTTGGCCTGTACACACCATGTTCAGCGTCCGCTTCTGGCACAGGGCGGACAGTCAGATTAGGTTTGGCGCTGTGCCATAGATATGTCAGCTCACATTTGAGCTAATGCGCATTAATTATCTAAACCAGTTATTAACCACTTCCTCAAACCGCTGGGTTACTTTTTCTCACGGGAATTTCTCTTCCACACAACGTTGTCCATGTAAGGCAATATTGTTTAAATCAGGGGATGCCAGCGCTTTATTAATGTCCCTGGCAATGGTCTCTGGGGTCATTGGCTCCTGCAAATGGAAGCCGGTATCCCCCTCTTTTACGAGCTCAGTCATCCCGCCGCGTGTACTGACCAGTACAGGCTTTCCTGCCCCATTGCTTCAATTGCAACCATGCAGAACGGTTCCTGGAATTGAAAGGGAATAACAACCAGAACTGCTAACGAATAGTAATTGTATATCTCTTCAGGCGTTACACCTTCAACCATATGACAGTGTGGTTTTAGCCGTTTTGCTAATTCCCGCACCTCACGCTGATAGGTTGCTTTTTCACCTTTACTTTTACTCATATAGTTACCAACGACAACTAACTCTATATCGTTGCGTTCCTTGAGGAGTTGTTCGAACGCCTGTAAAAGCAAAGTCACTCCCTTATCCGGTGATATAAGGCCTGCAAAGAAAATCGTTTTTTTCTCCGGAGTTATTCCCAGGTCAGACTTTTGCAGTGGTACAACGTTTTTCTGATAGGCCTCCAGGTCAATACCATTAGGGACGATAGCGATATCAGCATTCGGCAGGTACGCCTGATAATGCTTCTTCAAAATCATGCTGGGGACGATCGTTTTAACTTTTTGATCTAACCCATCAGGTTCGAAAGCATTATGCATATGCATAACCATTTTTGCCTTTGGGGCTCTTTTGCGGATCTGGCGGTACAGCTTTATGCTGTTATGAACGATGATTACACTATCATCGGTAACGTTAAAGTCTTTTGCAATATTCAGAATGCGCTGTGAGTAGGGGAGCGGGTCAAGGCGAGTCCACTTCTGAAAGAGGCGCTTATAGAGTTTTCTGAAACCTATGCGATGAACAGAACAATGGTCATTTACCTTTAAAAAATCACTATAACCTTCATTCTTAATACAAGCGATTCTGTTTGGTAGTTTTTGTTTGCCGTGCAACTTGGTACATCCATATCTCTACTGCGGCTGCACCACGCGGTGGTATGGAGAAAATTGGTGTAACCGTAAGCACTAATTTATCGATCATTGTAACTCCGTAAATCTTGTTGAGTTTTTACTCAACGAGGCGACTGCGCCTGACACTTCGTATTAACATTGCAGATAATTCTTATTTCATACGTAACAGATAAAAAACATGAACCAACTCACAACTTCGTTAGCTATTAATATTCTTGCTATGTACTTATTGGGGTATGCGAACCTTTCGACTTTTACACTGATGATGGCCGCAGCGATGTGCTCAATGAACTAGCTGGTTTGCAGTACCTCACTACCTGGCGGTAGGATGACGGTGGTTAGTTCGAAGAAGTTGCGGAAAACTCAATAGAATACAAGCAATAAAGTGGATTCTTGCAGTGTCCCGGTATAATGATAGCTGCCTGAATCATTGGTATATTTAACAGCAGGCCCTCGCTTTTTCGCTTAAAATCTGTTTTTTGTCACAAGCGGCAAGTGTTTAACATTTTCTCAGATTATAGATTAGCGTGCTAGCTAAAGATGTCGAGTGTGGGATGTGACATCTGGTGAACTTATAAAACTCCATAGCTAGTTAAGAACGAAATCGTTATTCGTTAAAAAAACGTTATTATTCATGCGGTCAGGAGAGCTAATAATAAGAGGAAAACTTGCCCGAAATCTGCCCGAATTAAAACGGAAAAAGTGATAACTAATTGAATCTATTAGAACGCAACGGAACGTATTTCAGACGATAAAATAGTGGTTTTTTGTTTAACTATATGAATTTAAAGTGAATTTTTATTTTTGGCGAGAACAGGAATCGAATTCGGTCTCTTTTTATTTCCATTGTAAATCAATGGGTTATGTGTTTCCCTTCGAAATTTCCTCAAATTTCTGTATTCCGGTCTTTTTGGTTAGATCACATCCAAATCCGGGTTAACATTTCTTTTACAGTAAAATCAGAGCATCACGTAAGCTTTATTATTGCGTTCATCGAGATAGGGTTTCGTGGTGTTCTCTGAGGTGTGGCCCAGTAGTTTTTGAGCGAATTCCTCGCCGCGTTCGTCTTTGTACAGCCGACCAGCCAGGCTACGGATCTCGTGAAATGTCGGTGGGTTATCACTGAATTTAACACCTGAAATTTTTCTGGCTTTTACAAATTTCTTTGTGAGCCCATCCGGGTGAATATTCCCGGTCGGGCTATTTTTCCTGATTCCTGCACTGATCATGAAATCGGTTCTGCTTACCAGCCGGCAGCGATCGATAACCGTTCCCGGACGTAACCCTGGCACCTCAAGGGTCAGGGATAGGGGAATAGCTATTTTCATTCCGGTTTTAATTTGAGTTACGTATAAGCGGTTGTCAAAAACATCATTAAATTTCATGTTTACGATATCCTCCCTACGTTGACCTGTAACGAGTGCTAAATCCATCGCGAGAGGGAACCATGAAGGCATATGCTCGTGTAGCATTATAAACCTCTATTCGCAAGCGCTCCCTTGCAACTTCAATTTTTGGTACCTTGGCTTTTTCAACCGGATTCAGTGTTATTCTTCCTTCTACAACAGCTTCACAAAACATGTCAGATAGTACAGACCTCGTCGCCCCCGCCATCGTGTTTTTACCTTCCGCGATCCATAGCTCAAGAAATTCTGCAACATGACGCGTGCTTACTTCTGCCAGAATCATTTCTCCTAATCCGGGCAGTCCGTTTACGGGCCGTAAGTAACGAAGCTTAATGTAAATGTTAGATCGTATGCGCCTGTTAGGGGCTGCGGGTAAGATAGCCTTACAGACGCATCTGAAAAACCTCCGGCTATGCCGGAGAATATTTATTTACAAAAATCTTACTTCTTATCTTCCTTACTAAGGATACAAGAACTAATGGGAAAACTATACCGAATGAAAGATATGTTATTGTTTCAATGATTGACCCATTAGATGGGCCGTCAATGCGATGAAGATCATCAATTTGCTTGAGCCCTACAATGGTTAATAGAAGAGTTGCTATCTTGAAAAAGAAGAAGTGCATAGCGAGGATGTGTACTGTATTCTCGCCTATTGTTGTGAAAAATCTAACGAGTATGTTAGATTTTATGTGGTAAGAAATACCAATTACGAGAGAAATGCTAATAAGCGATAAAAAGATAAAGCAATACGGATCAATGCTTCCGTATAAATACATAGTTGGCCGTATTACAATGTAACTAAGGACTATGACGATTAGCGCTGGCAGCATAGCATTTATGCTGCTCAAGGATTTGAATCCAAATTTTTTAAATATATAGCCTATGTAGAAAAACGGCAAATAGACAAAGTATTGTGCGTTTGGAATGTGAGTGTTTATGTAGGGATTATTAGCAATTGCATTACTTTTTACAATCCACCAACCAATGAAGAATAAAATTAAAACTGAAGATCCAATTAGCAGTTTATTTTCTTTAACCACTCTATTTAGCCAATAAAAAACAAACTGCATTAAAATCAATACTGGTATGAACCACATTGCACCTGCCAGTGCTTCAGATGGTATTGTTATAGACCGTATAAATGCTGTGACATAATCAGTAGGTGAGTAATAAATGTAATTTGTAGGTTGTAACCCAAACTCAGTAAGTAAATTATGCGCCGATATGATTATCGCAGAATAAATAAGGTACTGACAAATAAGCTTTGATCTGCTTTTTAAAAATTTACTAAATCTGTCAGCATACTTGTCGTAATGAAAGAAATAACCCGATAGCAGAAAAAATCCGGCAACTTGATAGTAATAGTATACCTCCCCAAATGGGAAATTTGCAATGTGTCCAGCAACAACAGACAGCATCATAATTCCCTTGGCTATATCAAGACTTCTGTCTCTGTTGCTTCTTACAGATGGAGTTTGCAATAATTCTGGCGTTAGATTGTGCATGTCGTACAAAAAGTGAATTAATCAGTGCGAGAAATTTAACATATTACACTGGAAAAGAAAAACAACTTACCACTTGTGAGCAAAACCATCGCGCCAGAAAATTTACAAACATAAAAACCGTCTCTGCATTACAAACTTAGGAACGAGGGGGCTAAGGAGAACCCAGCATATGCAAGCGACAGCCAGAGATTCAAAATTGACGAGATCTGCAGGGTCAATTGCAGTACATGCTTGGCTGAGACTATGAATGGCTATGCCATTTTCCAGCCAGATCTTTCGCGTGCAGCTTCAGATGCCAATACCAGTGGAATGTAGACCACAGGTTCGTCATCAGGTTATAGCTCAGCAGGGCGGCTGTGACACCATCACTTCAGCGGGCCGGGGTACTCAAGCCAGATTCTGGTATTCTATCCAGACTTGGGGCAGAGTGACTAACAGAGATTGGTTATCCGGGCTGTATGTTACTTTACCATGCGTAGTGTTCAGTTTCAGACACTGCCGGACGGGCCCGAGTAGTCGGCGGTTCTCCTCTTTTAACCCGAGCATGTCTGCCAGTGCAGAGATGATGCAGAACCGTGAGTGCTCGTCGCTAATCTCCACCACACTGACTTTTTATTGATTGTAAATGAGTCTGTCATTCACGTAAATATCAAGCAGGTAAACCCCTGGCGCAATATAACCATCCCGGCTGAAGGCGGATAAATCCACACTGAGGTGGTCACTGTTTTTAAGAGAATCGGCGCTGAACTCCGTCGTCTCTACTGGCAACGTCAGTATATTCAGAGTAATTAGCAGTGTAGGCCGATTCAGTTTCATGGTATAAGCCGCTATCCGTGTTGCCTGTATAAATGAAAATCCGCCGCTGCTGATTTAAACCGTTCCGTGAAATAACAGCGCATCACTGAAGAAATAAACAATTCTGGCGTCCGGACATACCAGATAAATGGACAGCGAAACTGTTTATTAATATCTGAAATAAATATCGGCTTGTGGGCCGTATCAGAAATGTTTCTGATTATAGATGACTGTGGTGCCGACAGTGCCTTGGGAGATTGATCCTCCAGCGGTTATCATACGTGCAAAGAAATTCAGCTTATTAGTCGCCGAATAGGTATCCAGCGTAATATCACCTGCTGTAGGTGCCTTGCTCAGGTCCACAGGATTAACGCCATCACCTGTCAGAAGCTGAATAGCCACATTAGTAACAGAATTGCTTGCAGTATTTGCTATTTCTCCTTTAGCCAAATGACCGTCCAGTGGGGGCAGAACACTCGGGAATGTCATGGCCACTGTTGAATAGTGGCGGCACCCGCGCCTGAAGTACTTCCGAGGCCCTCGAATAAATACCCGGTAAGATTGATAATAACTGAAACCGAACTCGAGGACTTGCCTGCTGCTGAGACCCTGGTCTACTTTGATGCTCTCGCTGTCCGGCACAATGCTGCCCGACGCATCAATGGCTGAGACACTGAGGTCATCGCCCTCCCGCCAGCGTCAGTGGTGGCAATAGCGCCAGCAGTAAAAGTCGACGCGCCATATATCATACCGACAGTCGCTAGGGTAAGCATTATTTTATTACGCATAGATAATGTCATTTGAGCGAATGAGAATTATTGATCACAGGCTGAAGATAGGTCTGAAAATATTAATGAGAGACGTTCATGTAAAGCGGGTATCAATAATAAAAGCCACACCACCAAAGTGTCTGGCCCCCTCCCAGGACGCCGACATTTAATATAATTCATTGATAATAATAGTGAATTTGAATCAAAACAACAAAAAATAGATCGATACGATAAACGTTTATGATTGTGATTTAAGAGTAATCATGAAAGAAGCACTTTTAAAAAACTAACATGTCGAATGTCTTGTTTGTAAGTGTTTACCATGATTGTGAAATATTTTATAATATTATTGATGAAATGTGTCTTTTATTTTGCGGGAGAGCTCAATATCATGAATGATAATTTCAAGTCTGTGTTCAGACCGAAACGAAAACAGGATTAAATACTGCTACAAAATCAAATGTAAGGTTATTAATTCTAATGTTTTAAACTGTCCAGGCTCAAATGCAATAAAGTTTCATCGGTGAAGCGGCATATTTCTTTAATTGTGATGGTCATCACGATAGTCGCCATGTACTTCGCAGCACTGAACATAGTATGAAACTACTACAGCTAACACTGTCTACTGGAGTAGTCTGGCTATCAGTCGTGTTGAGCACTGAAATGTTAAAGATACAACATATGCCGACTCTGGAAGTATTCCTTTGTCTCCGGTTAGACGAAAATTGTTATTGCAGCAGTTGAGAGAATTTCATATCACGGTCTCTTCAATTGCCGAAAGGATTTATATCTTTTTAGCCAAACAGCGTTATGCTGCTGAAATACTCGACTTGTAGGTTATCACAATAAAGCATTTTTTATGGCGCGAGCAAGTATTTATGGCGATTATTCTTGGTGGAGATGATAGCGTGTCACTGAAATTGATGAGTGCTGGAAAGTGTGTGCTGGGACTGTGGTATCATGGGCAAGGTAAAAGAGCGTACTTACATTTACCGGTATTTCATTCGCTTGGAGAAATACATTCTCTCTACCATGAAATGATAAAAAAATAATTGCTAAGGGGAGGGTTGGGATGGCGTTTAACTAATTGCCCTTCGCCCCTGGCACGGCTAGAGGTACTCAGACAGCCGCTTGTAGGCGGCATGGTACGGATACAAAAACATATAGCGCTGTTATATAAACTGTAAACTGGGCTGTGCGTATAATACGAATCTTTCACTCAGAGAAACCTGCTGACAGCGTTAGTACTCCATTAATTAATTTTATACTAAATCTCTGTGGTATGGCGTAGGCGTTTAGAAGACAGGTCAATTGCGATCTGCTGGCTGGGATTTCGTCGCGCCACTCAAAAATGCGCAGAGTTTTTCACCCGCCGTTAATGGCTCAATGGGCGTTTTTCTGAGGGCGGTCTCAGTCATGACGATGGCAGGACCAATAAGCATGGACCATGCTTCGCTCGCGTCTTGCTCAAGCGATGTGAAGGCAAGGAACAGAGTTTTATCTGAAGGAAAGCGGTGCTGAGTATTAAAAAGTTTCAGCCAGGCGCGGGACTGCCGATCGGCCTGTGCTGATCGCGTGCCGAAGCGGAGTACTCTTTTTAGTATGGCGATACCCACAATGCCTGGCCCCAGAATAAAGGGACTCCCGACGTTTATGGTGACGCCGACCCCGAGAAAAACGAGGGCGAATGACAGCACGTTATCTACTCTTCTGGTAAGAGTACTGTACAGCTTTTCCAGAGAGTACCGGTAAAGAATTTGATAACTGATTTCATCCTTGCTCATACATCTCCAGATGGTTTTTCGATTACGCTCCGGTATGTTCCCGGAATCCTGACAGATTCTGCAATTATGCCACACTTCCTGGAGGGTATTAATTAGATAGAATATAAATAGCAGGCAAATATTTTGAGCTTTTAGTCGATATCGCTTTGAATATCATTTCTCCTGATCCAAGAGATGCTGTTGTCGAGCATCGTGTCAAACGTTGCTGCGTCGGTCGGACTGCACAGGATAACTCTCGTAGTCAGACTCTCATCATGGTCTCAAATGGATAACCCGCAGTCGTAACACGCCGAATGTCACGACTGACGCTATTATTACCCTGGCTTGTTAAAGCGGCATGACCACATTTTCTATATATAATAATTGGTTGTCTTTCGACCAGTATTGTCGAGTTTTTTGGTTTAATTCCACAATCCATTTAAAAACGCCTGCTGTTGCCAGATCGGTACAGTATTTTTCATAGGAATGCTCGCCCGAAAAGTGTTTAGCTGAAGTCAATTTTATTAATTGCGTATTTGGTGTTGAATTGACTTTAATCAGCTTTCTATTGCTTTTAATAGAAATGAAGTGGCCTGCATGAGTGATAATTTTCACATTACCGGTAGCAACAAAATAGATGTAATAAGCGATATTATTATATTCCAGATCGATTAGAAATGCGTTGAAATTTGCATCCTTTCTGACGCGCTCGAAAAAGTGGTTAAGCATAAGCTGTAATTCCATTTGTTAACCTATTGTAAGTTATAATGTTGAATGTTGTGTTAGAGTATTGTTGCTTAAAAGCGGCTATACAAAGATGTTACCTAAAAGCAATAATAATCGACTGGTATCATATAGTTTACGTTATGATTGGAATAGTGTTGCAATTGTTACTGATTATTTCTCGTAGCGCGTTTTTTTGACCACTAATAGATGCGTCAATCCATTTCATTTGTAGTTTTTCTGAACGCCATGAAAAGTCATAATATATAAAAATCAGTTAATTAATTGATATTTAGATAAGGATTACAGTGGTGGAGAGGTTTGGCGTGGCGACTTTATAGGTTTTGAAAAAGCGGCTAACCTGCAGGCAGGATAACTGACAGTCAGTGTTTGAATGGGGGCAAAATCGTAACAACATCAGCATAAATAATAATATTCATGAATGTTTTTTGTGACGCAGCAGTTGAATTGAAGTGATGTTTTGCCTGTTCAGGATTGTCCCGATAAAAATGTTCCTCGATAAAAGTCGATCACCTTGCGCCGAAAAAAAACAGGCTAAGTGACAGAAGAACAAAATTCATCAGGAAAATAAAATTTATACAGATCAATGAGTAAGAATGGTTGTGGAGAAGGTGGCTATTTTTTGAAAGCAAGAAATATAAATAAAGTGTAGCTATGCATAGTTATCTAAAAGGAGAACTACCGTGACTAATATAACCCTATCCACCCAGCACTACAGAATCCATAGAAGTGACGTTGAACCAGTAAAAGAAAAAACAACGGATAAGGACGTTTTTGCAAAAAGTATTACTGCCGTTAGAAATAGCTTTATCAGCCTGTCGACGAGTCTGTCAGATCGCTTGAGCCTGCATCTGCAAACAGACATACCGACTAGCCATTTTCATCGTGGGAGCGCCTCTGAGGGTAGGGCAGTATTAACCAGTAAAACTGTTAAAGATTTTATGCTGCAAAAGCTCAATAGCCTGGATATCAAAGGTAATGCGAGTAAAGATCCGGCCTATGCTCGTCAGACATGCGAAGCCATGTTATCAGCCGTGTACAGTAATAATAAAGATCACTGTTGTAAATTACTCATCAGTAAAGGGGTCAGTATTACCCCCTTTCTGAAAGAGATAGGAGAGGCTGCGCAGAATGCGGGGCTACCTGGGGAGATAAAAAACGGCGTATTTACTCCAGGTGGGGCAGGGGCGAATCCTTTTGTCGTCCCCCTCATTGCTGCCGCGAGCATTAAATATCCGCATATGTTTATAAATCATAATCAGCAGGTGTCTTTTAAAGCGTATGCTGAGAAGATCGTTATGAAAGAGGTTACGCCGCTGTTTAATAAGGGGACGATGCCGACGCCACAACAATTTCAGCTAACTATAGAAAATATCGCGAATAAGTATCTTCAGAATGCCTCCTGAAGATAGCAAACACAATACTGCTATTAACCATATGAATTAATAGCAGATTTTCTGAAAGTATATATTCATTTTTATGGCGACGCTTTTAACAAAACGTCGTCATCTTTATTTTAATATAAAAATAAAATGGATACCCTTAAAACTTAAAATAATTGTTATTACCCTAAATACCTACATAACCAGACAGTTTTTTTTGTAACGCTGCGTGTTGTTAAGTCTATGATACCCGCGCACGGATGATGTCTCGATAAGGATTAATGGTCTGTTAACTGTCAGGAGAGGTTATGCCGCCTTTAAAAAAAATTATGCTGCTCCTGTTTGTGGGGGTGATGGTCGCCACGGTAACGACACCTGCATTGGCGCTGGTTTGCCTTGCAACTCACTCAGCTCAAGAGTGTGCTGAAGTCTGTGGTGTCGATATGTGGTTTATGTTTTTGGCATGCTTTTAAGGAGGGAGAATATTGAAGGTGAACAGGCGATAGTGAGTAGCTCGCTGCGCCAGGGGATAACACTCCCCTGGCGCAGTCAGTTATATTTTAGTGCGATGATAACAAAGCATTTACTCACTACTGATGAAATTCGCTATTTACAACAGTGTACGTTTACTAAGCAAGAAAATCTGCACACGCTATCTTTTTATATCTGTCCTGGGTAATGAACGACAGGAAAACATGATGCGGCCTGAAGAGGTTTATCAGCGAATAGAGGCAAAGAATTGGCGGCATGTCTGGGTGGTCGGCGATATTCACGGCTGTTTTTCAATGTTAATGAAAAGGTTACGTGAGTGTCGATTTGATCCGCAACAAGACTTGTTAGTTTCTGTGGGCGATCTCATTGATAGAGGCCCGGACAGCCTGGGTTGCCTGGCTTTACTGCGTGAGTCCTGGATGACGGCGGTTCGCGGCAATCATGAACAAATGGCGCTGGATGCGCGGGCCTCATTGCAGTCGACGCTGTGGTTGATGAATGGTGGCGACTGGTTTACCCGCCTGACGGCTGAACACGCTGCGCAAGCTGAAGCGCTTTTTATTCTTTGTCAGCGGCTGCCCTGGATACTGGAAGTTCGTTGCCGCCATAGCACGCATGTGATCGCTCATGCAGATTATCCAGCATCAACCTATCAATGGCAAAAAAAGGTCGATTTACATCAGGTTCTCTGGAGCCGCGAACGGCTCATAAATAAGCGCGGTGGGATTAGCGGAGCCGATCATTTTTGGTTTGGCCATACGCCGTTGCGTCGGCGCATGGATTTTGCCAATGTACACTATATTGATACGGGCGCGGTATTTGGCGGGCAATTGACGTTAGCGCGGATACAATAGCGGCATCAGCGACCAGGGTTAAAAATCGCTATATTGCTGCGCAGGTCGCCAGAAGCCGTCGATAAAATCCTCTACCGGAAAACAGCCGCCATGGCGAATCCGTTGATCGTCCATCGAATAAAGACATTGCTGCTCGGTATCGTAGATGTCCACGACAATATCCTCGCATCCTCCATCCAGGTAACATACAAAAAGTACCAGCGCGAACATTACATCCTCAATGTTAACTACTTTACACGATAGTGTAGGAGAGGTTAGCGCAGGGGGGAAATGAGAAAAGGAAGAATAAATAACCCGCCTGGCGACGGGTTCTTTTTGAGTCAGGCAAGACGCATAACCCAGGCATCAGATTTAGGATCGTAATGATTACGGAACAAAACGGAATGTTCCCCGTTGAGAATGGCGGGAACGCTGGTTTCGGCATCCCAGGCGTCCAGTTGCATACATAAATCCGGATCGGATTTACAGGGGATTGTTAACGTTCGCTCCCCCGGCGATTCGCCATGTAATTCGGCATCGTCGATTTCAAAAGCGCCAATGCGCACACTGGTTTTCATCATCGTGCTCTCCGTTAATACGCTAATTGTGGTACGACCAGTTTAGCCGTCCATTTTTCAGCGTAGTCAACGTACGCAAAAGCGCCAGTCAAAAAGTGCGGTTTTTTTGTGCGCCTTTTAACTATTACCAGTAAAGAGTTTGCCATCACGTACCAGTTCACGCGGGTAACTGTTCTTTATTCTTGAGCCGATACGTTTTGCCAGACCAAGCGGCTGATGCTGGAACGTCACCAGGACATCATCAGCGGCAGGAGGTGTTTGCGGATAAATATCCCGACCGCGATACCACTCCTCCGCCTCTTGCGCAGAAAGTTCGAACGCGTGAGCATGAGTCGGGCAGGCAAGGGCTATCGTCGCCTCATGTTGCCAGCGATAGCCTTTATTATGACTTTCGGCCAGCTTAATGCCGAGCCGGGAAAAACGGACTTTTCCGATCAGTGATTCAATTTCTGCCGGGAACAGCCAGACCTCTTTTTCACGCTGCCAAAGATGGAGATTTTCATCCCATAGCAGTCCGACGGCGTTGGCCGCCTGGCTAACGTGTAATGCTTCGCGGCCTTTGAGGGGGGTAAAAGGAAACGTCCCCACTTTATACCCCGGCGCGGGCATGGCTGGAAGGGATGATATTTTACGCAGACGTGCGACGAAGAATCCTTCGCAGTCGTAAATTTGTGGGAAGACGTGCAGGAAGCCTTCCGGGGTGAGGGCGCGGTCAGCGTCAGGAAACAGATCATCCAGCGGCAAAAATTCAACGGCGTCGGCGTAGGTCTCTTTTAGCCAGAGGCAGACCTCTTCGTTTTCCTGGCGATTTAACGTGCAGGTGGAGTAGACCAGCGTGCCGCCGGGTCGCAAAGCATGAAAAGCGCTGTCGAGCAGTTCCCGCTGTGTCGCCGCGATATCCAGATTGCTTTCTGGCGACCAGTTTTTTAGCGCATCAGGATCTTTACGTACTACGCCTTCGCCAGAGCAGGGCGCATCCAGCAGGATAGCGTCAAACATCTCCGGTAACGCAGCGCCAAATACGCGGCCATCGAAATGCGTCAGTGCGGTATTGGCGATTCCACATCGGCTGATATTAGCGTGCAGAACTTTGACGCGGCTGGCCGAAAATTCGTTGGCCAGAATGGCGCCGCGGTTCCCCATGCGGGCAGCGATCTGCGTGGTTTTGGAGCCAGGCGCCGCTGCCATATCCATGACCCGCTGCGGATGATTATCATCGGCGAACAGGGCCGCGACCGGCAGCATCGAACTGGCCTCCTGAATGTAAAACAGGCCGCTTAAATGCTCAGCGGTACTGCCAAGCGGCAATGCCTCTTCATCATCGCGCTCGATCCAGAATCCTTCATGACACCACGGAATTGGCGTGAGCGACCAGCCGTAGGGCGCGATTAGGGCAAGGAAATCAGCCACGGAGATTTTAAGCGTATTGATGCGTATACTACGGCGCAACGGGCGTTGGCAGGCCGAAATAAATTCATCAAAAGAGAGCGTGGAAGGCATTGCTTCACGCATTTGCGTCAGAAAAGCGTCAGGAAAATAGACAGCGTGTTGAGCCACAGGTGTATCGCCGGCAAAAAAACAGGCGCGCAGTGTAGCATAAAACGCTCCGGCGCGAGTACGCCGGAGCCGGGTGTTTAACGTGGCAGAGCGGTGCCCCATTCACGCCACTCTTTCGGTTCGCTCTCTTGTAACAGGAAATGCTTACCGGCTTGCGCTTTTGGCGCCAGCGGCGTACCAGGTGGAGTAGCGAAGGCGATACCGCCACGGATGAACTGATTGAATGTCCCCGTTTTCACCACGCCGCCTGTCAGACCAAAGTCGAGACTATAGCCGGAGGCAAGCCAGAATACGGAGTTATTACGCACCAGATATTGGTAACGCTTACTGATACGCAAGGTGATCATCACGCGATCGGAGAGCGACCCCAGGGACATTCCGGTGACCGTTCCCACTTCGATACCGCGGAACAGGACGGGGGTGCCAATATTAAGCGAGCCAGCTTCTGGCGCCTCCACGACGATGCTTAACCCATCCAGATAGCGTGAGTCGGTAATCGTGGCTTCCTGCAGTTCAAAGTCGCGCCGCGCCGCGCCGCGTCCTGGCTCAACGTTAATATAGGGCTGGAGAATCGTATCCAGATGCTCGACGCCCGCCGCGGAAATTTGTGGCGTAATAACGGAAAAACGTGTCCCGGCGCGGGCAAATGTCTGTACGTACTCCGGATAAAGTACGGCTTTTGCCTGCACTTCATTACGTGCGGTGATCAATTCCAGCGTCTGGATCTGGCCGATATCAATACCGAGGTAACGAATTGGCATCCCTTCCGCTAATTTTCCGGCGTCGAACGCGTGTAGCGTAATTTGTCCGCCTACCGCGCGGGCGGAAGTTTCTGAAGCATAAAGAATGCGTTTATCGCCTTTGCGCCGGCTGGCGCTGGCGCCGCTCAGGTTATCAAAACTAATGGCCCCTTTCAGCGCGCGGGAGAGTGGCGAGGCCTGTACCGTTAGGCCGCTGCCGTTAAGTTGCACCTTCGCGCCGCCTTCCGCCCAGAACACGCTATTGCTGGTTAACAGGTGGCGATACTCCGGCTTAATATGCAGGTCGATGTCAAAGGTATTGGCGCGTGGGCGAACGGTGATGACTTCGCCTACTTCAAATTTTCGATACAGCACGACGGAACCTGCCTGGACATCCGGCAACGTTTCGGCCGTCAGCGTTAAGGTGGTAGTCGGTAAGTCACTGAGGCTATTTTCCAGCGCTTTTTCCAGGTTAGCATAGAGCGGGTAGGTGGATTTCATCTTCCCGCTCGTACCGGGTAAAATACGAATTCCGCCGTCAATCCACTCGCTGGCGCTGGCGCCGAGGAACTCTACGCCGTCAAGGCCGACTTTGACATCCACCCGGCTGTTAACCACGAATTTACTGTCGCCCTGTACCAAATCCCGGTGCTGCGGTTCAATCGCGACGGTGAATGACACGCCTTTACTGGATAAGTTGCGCTCAATGACCTGGCCAATTTTTACACCATGTAAAATTAACGGCTGGCCCGGTTCGATGCCGTAACTTTCCGGGGCCGTCAGCGTCAGGGTTAAGGCATTCGCCTCATGCAGCAGGGCTTTTTCACCCGGCACCACCACAAATTCACTGCGCGGTTCGCCGTCGCCCGGCACCAGTTCGAAGGTTTTTCCGGTTAACAACGAACTGATATTCGCGTCGCTCAGCGACAGTTTGGGATTGCGTAACTCAATGCGCGTATTTTCCCGCATCAGCGGAACAACGCTGGGATCGACGGTCATCTCTCCGGTGACTTTACCGCCAGGGTTGAGCGTCAGTTTAGAAAGCTCACCCACCTCCAGTCCCTGGTACATGAGCGGCGTAGATTCCGCCTTCAGACCGTCTCCGCTGGGCAGCTCAAGTTTAACGATTACCCCTCGTTGGCTGTGGGCTAAATCTTTATATAAGCCGAACGTGTCATCCTGGGCGGCGGGTTTGGAATTGTCCGGCGAATCAAACGCAATCGCGCCATTGACCAGGGCCGCGAGGCTCTCCAGTTTCACCTTCGCGCCGCTCAGGCTTAGATCGGCGTCAATGCCGGAGACATTCCAGAAACGGCTGCCTTTTTTCACCAGATCGGTAAACCGTCGCTCAATCAGAACGTCAATCGTCACGCCCTGTTTGTTAGGGTTAATCGAATAGTCATACACCCGTCCGACAGGGATTTTACGGAAATAGACCAGTGAACCGCTATTAAGCGAACCGAGATCCGGCGCATTGAGATGAATCATCAGATCGCCGTTGCTAAGCCGGTATTTAGGCTGTGTATCCAGGGCGACGAAATGATCCCTGGGCTTGCCTTTACCTGGCATCATACCGATGTAATTCCCGCCGACCAACGCATCCAGGCCGGAAACGCCCGCCAGCGAGGCTTTGGGCGTCACCAGCCAGAATTGCGTCTCTT
Organism: Salmonella sp. NW722; assembly: GCF_051702785.1. Classification (NCBI taxonomy): domain Bacteria; kingdom Pseudomonadati; phylum Pseudomonadota; class Gammaproteobacteria; order Enterobacterales; family Enterobacteriaceae; genus Salmonella; species Salmonella sp. NW722. The sequence goes on along the minus strand of NZ_JAMMIN010000005.1, from coordinate 102,754 downwards.
CGCGCAACGCATCTTCCATATCTGATTTGATACTGACGCGAACTTCAATTTTGCGCAGATCTTTGCTCAGGCTGACATCTTCCACGGTGCCGACTTCTACTCCCTGATAACGAACGGGAGTCCGGCCTGGTACGATACCATCCGCCGACATAAAATCGATAGTCACGCTATTGCCGCGATCCTGGTAGCTATCCCATACTAGCCACCCTGCGATCATTAGCGCGATAAGCGGTAGCAGCCAGAAAGGTGAAATACGGCGTTTGGTTTTAATTTGCGCTTCAGTCTTCGAAGCGGGCGTTTCCTGACTCATGTGCATCCCAAAGTAAGCGGCTATCCAGCCATTCCACTGCAAGAATAGTCAAAATTACCGCTGCGCCGAAATAAAACGCAGCCGGTCCCATAGTAAAAGCCAGAATCTGATCGCGATTAATCAGAGACATGGTTAACGAGATAACGAAAAGATCCAGCATCGACCAGCGGCCTATCCATGTCACCAGACGCAGCAACAGAATTCGCGTCCGCAGTCCCTGTTCGCATTTAAAATGGATACTCAACAGTAGCGTAAACATCACGATGACTTTGGTAAACGGCACCAAAATACTGGCGATAAAAACGACGGCGGCGACGGCGATATTGCTGCTGGCAAGCGACATAATGCCCGACAGGATAGTATCTTCCTGACGCCCGCCATTAATGTAGATTACCGAGATAGGCAGCAGGTTTGCCGGCAGCAAAAAGACAATAGACGCCAGCAAGGCCGCCCAACACTTCTGTATGCTCTGTTTTCTGCGTAACCGTAGCGGAATATGACAACGCGGGCAGCGTCCTTTCGCATCCGGATAGCCGCTAAAGTGGCAGCCAAGACAGACGCGCAATCTTTCGTCCGCACGTTGAGCAGGGCGCTGCGGATAAAATCGTTCCCATAGTTGCTCCACATTCAGATGAATCATAGTCAGAATGCTAAGAACCACCAACGAAACGAACGCTAAAAGCCCGATGCCCGGCTGCAGAAAGGCATAGTCCTGCACTTTGATAGAGGCAACGCCAATACCAACCAGATAGATGTCCAGCATCACCCACTCTTTCAGTTTTTCCAGCATCAGCAGGACTGGACGCAGATTCATGCCGAGAAGGCTGCCAAACCACAGATAAGCAATTGAAAAAACCAGAATAAGCGGCGCGCCCACCACGCAAAAGAGTACCATTGCGGCGGTTAACGGATCGCCCTGCTGCGTCATTTGCCAGATGCCGTGCATCACATTGGCATCAATGCGTACGCCCAACAGGTAGATATGGAGTAGCGGTTCGCTCCAGGCAAACGGCATCAATAGCAGCATGGTTACTGCCATCGCGGTCAGCCGCGTCAGCGACCAGTCGCGCCCATCGCGAATTTTGGCCTGGCAACGAGGACAATAAGCGCTTTGATGAGCGCTCATCTCCGGCAAGCTGAACAGCATGTCGCATTCAGGGCAGCGCTGGTAGTGGCTGCGCGGCAGCGCTTCGCTAATTGACCTGATCGTTAGCTTTTTTGTTGGCGTGACGTGTGAGGTGTTCAGATCCATGTATCGTGAATCAAAGTGTTAGAATAATGTAATCTTAACTCATGACAGGAATAATCTTGAGCAAGAACGCATTTAATGCTTATTTTAATAGCCTGTGTTTAGGAGTAAGACCACGAAGTGATTATATAATGAGCAAAACAGAACTATACGCGGCGTTAAACCGCGATTTTCAGTCGTTAATGGCAGGTGAAACCAGCTTTCTGGCCACGCTGGCGAATACCAGCGCGCTACTGTTCGAACGTCTTACCGAGGTGAACTGGGCAGGGTTTTATCTCCTCGAAGGCGATACGCTGGTGTTGGGGCCGTTTCAGGGGCGAATCGCCTGTGTGCGGATTCCGGTTGGTCGCGGCGTGTGCGGCGCAGCGGTAGCGCAGAATAAGGTTCAACGTATTGATGATGTTCATGCGTTTGACGGCCATATTGCCTGTGATGCCGCCAGCAACGCCGAAATTGTGCTGCCTGTCACGGTTGGCGAACGGATTATCGGCGTGCTGGATATAGATAGCACGGCGTTTGGCCGTTTTACCGAAGAAGATGAACACGGCCTGCGTACGCTGGTCGCACAGCTTGAAACCGTGCTTGCAACGACGGATTACAAAAAATTCTTTGCGAGCGTCGCAGGATAATCAACGGATAACGTAGCAATTACTGATGGCGTCATTATAATGACGCCTGTTCATGCCTGCTGCTTGTTGGCTACGTCCGTTGTAATCAGGAAATTTCATGGAAAATCAACCTAAGTTGAATAGCAGTAAAGAAGTTATCGCGTTTCTGGCCGAGCGTTTTCCTCACTGTTTTAGTGCGGAAGGCGAAGCTCGCCCGCTGAAAATTGGTATTTTTCAGGATCTGGTAGAGCGAGTTGGGGGCGAAATGAACCTCAGCAAAACGCAACTTCGTTCCGCTTTACGTCTTTATACTTCAAGCTGGCGTTACCTGTACGGCGTTAAGCCGGGCGCAACGCGCGTCGACCTTGATGGCAATCCGTGCGGCGAGCTGGAAGAACAGCATGTCGAACATGCGCGTAAGCAGCTTGAAGAAGCCAAAGCCCGTGTTCAGGCGCAGCGCGCAGAGCAGCAAGCGAAAAAACGCGAAGCTGCCGCGGCGGCTGGCGAAAAAGAAGACGCGCCGCGACGCGAGCGTAAACCTCGCCCGGTAGCGCGTCGTAAAGAAGGCGCTGAACGTAAACCTCGCGCTGATAAACCGACGACGAAAGCGCCGCGTGCGCCTCGCGAAGAGAAGCACACGCCGGTTTCTGATATTTCAGTATTGACCGTAGGGCAGTCCCTCAAGGTGAAAGCGGGTAATAATGCGATGGATGCCACCGTATTAGAAATCACCAAAGATGGTGTCCGTGTACAGCTGAATTCGGGTATGTCTTTGATTGTACGCGCAGAACACCTGGTGTTCTGAAACGGAGGCCAGGCCTGGCATGAACACTTTTTTTAGGCTTACCGCGTTAGCTGGCCTGCTTGCATTAGCAGGCCAGTCCTTCGCCGTGGAAGATATTACGCGTGCCGATCAAATTCCCGTACTAAAGGAAGAGACGCAACATGCGACGGTGAGCGAGCGCGTAACGTCGCGTTTTACCCGCTCCCACTATCGCCAGTTCGATCTGGATGAGGCATTTTCGGCAAAGATTTTTGATCGCTATCTGAATCTTCTCGACTATAGCCACAACGTTTTGTTGGCGAGCGATGTCGAGCAGTTTGCGAAAAAGAAAACCGTGTTGGGCGATGAGCTGCGCACGGGTAAGCTGGATGTTTTTTACGATCTTTATAACCTGGCGCAAAAGCGCCGGTTTGAACGTTACCAGTACGCGCTAAAAGTGCTGGAACGGCCAATGGATTTCACCGGAAACGATACGTTTAACCTGGACCGCAGTAAAGCGCCCTGGCCGAAAGATGAGGCTGAGCTAAATGCGCTGTGGGATGGTAAAGTGAAATTCGATGAGCTCAGTCTGAAACTCACCGGCAAGAGCGACAAAGAAATTCGCGAAACGCTGACGCGTCGCTACAAATTCGCTATTCGTCGCCTGGCGCAGACCAACAGTGAAGATGTGTTCTCGCTGGCGATGACCGCTTTTGCGCGTGAAATCGACCCGCATACGAATTATCTTTCTCCCCGCAATACCGAGCAGTTTAATACCGAAATGAGCCTGTCTCTGGAAGGTATCGGCGCGGTGCTGCAAATGGATGACGATTATACTGTCATTAACTCATTGGTTGCCGGCGGCCCGGCAGCGAAAAGCAAGTCGATTAGCGTCGGCGATCGTATCGTCGGCGTAGGGCAGGCCGGAAAACCGATGGTCGACGTCATTGGCTGGCGTCTTGACGATGTGGTGGCGCTGATCAAAGGGCCGAAAGGCAGCAAGGTTCGACTGGAAATACTGCCGGCTGGCAAAGGGACGAAAACGCGTATTATCACGCTGACGCGTGAACGAATTCGTCTTGAAGATCGCGCGGTTAAAATGTCGGTGAAAACCGTCGGCAAGGAAAAAGTTGGCGTACTGGATATTCCAGGCTTCTATGTTGGCTTGACCGATGATGTCAAAGTTCAGCTTCAGAAGCTGGAAAAACAGAACGTTAATAGCATCGTTATCGATCTGCGTTCAAACGGCGGTGGGGCGCTGACGGAAGCCGTTTCGCTTTCCGGTCTGTTTATCCCTTCTGGTCCGATAGTTCAGGTGCGCGACAATAACGGCAAAGTGCGTGAGGATAGCGACACCGACGGCGTGGTCTACTACAAAGGCCCACTGGTGGTGCTGGTCGATCGTTTCAGTGCCTCGGCATCGGAAATCTTCGCTGCCGCGATGCAGGATTATGGGCGCGCGCTGATTGTCGGTGAGCCGACCTTCGGTAAAGGTACGGTACAGCAATATCGTTCGCTAAACCGAATTTACGATCAGATGCTTCGCCCGGAATGGCCTGCGCTGGGTTCGGTGCAGTACACCATTCAGAAGTTTTACCGTGTCAACGGCGGTAGTACGCAGCGTAAAGGGGTCACGCCGGATATCATCATGCCGACTGGCAATGAAGAGACGGAAACCGGAGAAAAATTTGAAGATAACGCCTTGCCGTGGGATAGCATTGATGCGGCGAAATACGTGAAATCGGACGATTTGGCCCCGTTTGGCCCGGAATTATTGAAAGAACACAACGCGCGTATCGCCAAAGATCCTGAGTTTCAGTACATCATGAAGGATATTGCACGTTTCAATGCCATGAAGGATAAGCGCAACATCGTCTCTCTGAATTATGCGCAGCGTGAGAAAGAGAACAATGAAGAAGACGCTCTGCGTCTGGCGCGTATTAACGATCGGTTTAAACGTGAGGGTAAACCGTTGCTGAAGAAACTGGACGATCTGCCAAAGGATTACCAAGAGCCGGACCCGTACCTTGATGAAACGGTGAAGATTGCTCTGGACCTGGCGCATCTTGAAAAAGAAAAACCAGCGGAGCAGGCGGCAGCCAATAAGTAACGCTAAACAGGCACAAAAAATTGTGCCTGTTTTTTTTAACAAGCGCAGAAGTCGTCAGGATAATGCTACAAAATGTAAAGTTGTGTTTTTCTCGTGACTTACCGCCTGGTGATGCTTGAAAATAGCCATAAGACCCATACGATGTGGGTAATCGCATAGTGCGCTTTGTTAAATTGAGGTTAAAAGAAAATTATGATGCGAATCGCGCTCTTCCTGCTGACGAACCTGGCCGTGATGGTCGTTTTCGGGCTGGTTCTGAGCCTGACAGGGATACAGTCGAGCAGCGTGCAAGGCTTGCTGATCATGGCGCTGCTGTTTGGTTTTGGCGGTTCTTTTATTTCATTGCTGATGTCCAAATGGATGGCGTTAAAATCCGTAGGTGGGGAAGTTATTGAACAGCCTCGCAATGAAAGAGAACGCTGGTTGATGAACACCGTAGCAACGCAAGCGCGCCAGGCCGGTATCGCCATGCCGCAGGTTGCTATCTACCATGCGCCGGACATTAACGCGTTTGCGACGGGCGCACGTCGTGACGCCTCATTGGTCGCTGTGAGCACCGGTTTGTTGCAAAACATGAGCCCTGACGAGGCGGAAGCCGTCATTGCGCATGAAATCAGCCATATTGCCAATGGCGATATGGTGACGATGACGTTGATTCAGGGGGTGGTTAACACCTTCGTTATCTTTATTTCGCGCATTATCGCGCAAATTGCCGCTGGTTTTCTGGGCGGCAACCGTGATGAAGGCGAAGGAAGTAACGGTAATCCGCTAATCTATTTCGCCGTTGCGACAGTGCTGGAACTGGTCTTCGGTATTCTGGCGAGCATCATCACCATGTGGTTCTCCCGTTACCGTGAGTTTCATGCCGATGCGGGATCGGCGAAGCTGGTTGGCCGTGAAAAAATGATTGCCGCGTTGCAGCGCCTGAAAACCAGCTACGAGCCGCAAGAAGCGACCAGCATGATGGCGTTTTGTATTAACGGTAAATCGAAATCGTTAAGCGAGCTGTTTATGACGCACCCACCGCTGGATAAACGCATTGAAGCGCTGCGTAGCGGTGAGTACCTGAAATAATAAGCCCACTGGCAAGTATGAAAAGCGCGTCGAATGACGCGCTTTTTTTACGCCTGAACGCGTGGTTGCGTAATACGTAAACCGCTCACTACCGCCGCGAGAGTCGCCAGGATCGCCGCTGCGAGCAGAGAAAGATGCGTACCGCTATCGCCAAACTGGTTCAACATCAGCGCTACCAGCGCGGCGCCAGTACTTTGGCCTAACAGTCGCGCCGTGCCCAGCATCCCGCTGGCGCCACCGCTGCGCTCACGCGGCGCGGAAGTGATAATGGTGTGATTATTCGGCGACTGGAACAGGCCAAACCCTGCGCCACAAAGGATCATCGGCCAGATAATATTCAGATCGGAGGGGGAGGCTGGCAACATGACCAGCGCAAACAACCCGGCTGCCATTATCACCATTCCCAGCGCCCCCAGCAAACCGGCATGAAGACGTTCTATCAGGTATCCCGCCAGCGGCGCCATTACCATCGTTGCCAGCGGCCAGGGCGTCAATAACAGGCCGGTTTCTACTTCGCTACGGCCCAGCACGGTTTGCAGATAAAAAGGTAGCGAGACCATGGCTAACATTTGCGCGCAGAACGAGCAAATTGACGTGCCGATCGAGAGTGAAAAAAGCGGAATGCGTAACAAGTCGATGGGTAACAAAGGGACGGGCAAAGAAAGCTGGCGGCGCACGAAGAAAAAACCGACCACGACCAGAACGAGCAGCTCTGCGCCAATTAACGTTAGCGACTGTCCCTGGGCAAAGCCGCTCAATGCGGTAATCAGCAGGCCAAATGTGAGCGCATTCATTACCGCGCTCGGTAAGTCAAAGCGCGGCTTAGTGTCATGGGCGATGTTTGCTGGTAAAAAGCGTATGGCCAGAATTAACGCGATGATACCTAACGGGACATTAATCAGAAACAGCCATTTCCATGATGAGATGGACAAAATCGCTGCGGCGATCGTCGGACCCGCGGCGGAAGAGACTGCGACGATAAAAGAGTTAATTCCCATGCCTCGTCCCAGATGACGCTGGGGGTAGATAAGACGAATCAGCGCCGTGTTTACGCTCATTAGCGCCGCGCCGCCAAATCCCTGCGCGATGCGCGCCAGCGTCAGCATCTGCAGCGAGTCTGAAAGCGCGCAAAACAATGATGAAAGCAGAAATACCACTAAACCACATTTGTAGATCCGGTGATAACCAAACATGTCGCCTAAAAAAGACAGGGAAAGTAGTGAGACGACAATGGCGATTTGGTACGCATTGACAATCCAGATAGAGCTGGCAGGGGAGGCATGTAAATCAGTCGCAATGGTTGGCAGCGCGACATTAGCGATTGCGCCATCCAGAACCGCCATCGAAATACCGATAATAATCGTCAGGATAGCGCCGTATCTCTGCGGGAGGGGCAGGCCATCGGCCCGTGTTTTTTCCATAAGTATTTTGTAATAAGGGGAATTATGAGCTGAATAATAATGTTAGCATTAATACTGAGTTGTTATGTCGCAGATTTGTAACGAAGTAAGCAAAGATGGATTGCGGGCGACCTGGCGTGAAATTATAATAAAAACTCGTTCTGAATTTTATAAAACGCTCGTAATGAGGTGATAAATGGCAAACGCAGATCTGGATAAGCAGCCTGATTCTGTATCTTCTGTGCTGAAAGTTTTCGGCATTCTGCAGGCGCTGGGTGAAGAGCGTGAAATAGGGATTACCGAGCTATCGCAGCGCGTCATGATGTCGAAAAGCACCGTTTATCGCTTTTTGCAAACCATGAAAACGCTGGGCTACGTGGCTCAGGAAGGGGAGTCTGAAAAATACTCTCTGACGCTAAAGCTGTTTGAGCTGGGCGCGCGAGCGTTGCAAAATGTTGATCTCATCCGCAGTGCGGACATTCAGATGCGCGAACTGTCTCGTCTGACAAAAGAAACTATCCATCTTGGCGCGCTGGATGAAGACAGCATTGTCTATATCCATAAAATTGACTCTATGTACAATCTGCGGATGTACTCACGTATTGGGCGTCGTAATCCGCTGTACAGTACGGCCATCGGTAAAGTGCTTCTGGCCTGGCGCGACCGTGATGAGGTTAAGCAGATTCTCGACGGCGTAGAGTATAAGCAAAGCACGGGACGCACGATTACCAGCACTGAAGCGTTGCTGCCGCTGTTGGATGAAGTGCGTGCGCAAGGCTACGGTGAAGATAACGAAGAACAGGAAGAAGGGTTACGTTGTATCGGCGTACCGGTATTTGACCGTTTTGGCGTAGTCATCGCAGGGTTAAGCATTTCGTTCCCGACGCTGCGTTTTTCAGAAGAACGCCTACAGGAATATGTGGCTATGTTACACGCCGCCGCGCGTAAAATTTCTGAACAAATGGGTTACAACGATTATCCCTTCTAAGCAACGTTATTAGCATGACGTTAAAAAAAAGCAGCTACGAAAAATGTAGCTGCTTTTTTTATAACATCGGGTGGGATGAAATCGTAAAAGTAGATAATATCTGTCGGCTTATTTAACGGTTATTAAAATATTATTTAACAGTACTTATGAACAACAGCCAATATAGGGGAATTATTGGCGATAGTTTCACTGTGAAATTATTTATTGCCGCTTAGCCATTATCCACCACGGTGGCGATTTTTCTGAAAATGGGACAGTCGGAAAAGCCAATAATGCCGCTGTTGGTATGGAGATATTGCGCCGTGCTGGTGCCGCGTGCGGTCAGGTAATGGCACTGTAAACCCAGCCCCGCAGCGTTCACTTTACTTCCCACCAGGACGCCATAGCCGCTCATCAGCAGGCCTATCCACACCAGGGCAAACAATACAATTGCGCGAATGATCAAACGCATTACTACCTCTTTTCTTTTTTAGTTAGAATAAGAGTAGCGTGTACATTGATTGAAACAAGTGAATCATTCCTAAAAACATATAATGCCGCTACAGTTACTCCTGGTTTAAGTAACGCATGATAATTTAGCGACATAAGATGTAAGATCGGAGAGTGGAGTGAAAAAATTTCGATGGGTCGTTCTCGGCATCGTGGTGGTAGTATGCCTGTTGCTGTGGGCGCAGGTGTTTAATATCATGTGCGATCAGGATGTACAATTTTTCAGCGGTATTTGCGCCATCAATAAATTTATTCCCTGGTAAACGTTTTACACCAGAGATTTCCTTCCCGTGTAGCAGTGGTAGAATGACGTCTCTACATTGAGGTGGTGAAATGAACGACGTTTTAAACTCTGGTGCGTTTTCTCTTGCATCTTTAATAGTATCAATGGTGGTTCTGGTGGTGGGGCTGGCGCTCTGGTTCTTTGTCAACCGGGCAAGTTCCCGTGCCAACGAGCAGATAGAACTGCTCGAAGCGTTATTAGATCAACAGAAGCGGCAAAACGCGTTGTTACGTCGCCTTTGCGAAGCAAACGAACCAGAAAAAGAAGCGGAACCCGCAACAGCGGCAAGCGAACCAAAAGAGGATGAGGACATCATTCGTCTGGTTGCAGAACGATAATGCTTACCGGGGCGCAAATGGCGCCAGTGCCATACGCCCCATTTCCCCGTCGGATCTCTCCGCGTTGCCGTTTGCAACTGATACTACAGCATCAACACCTTACATAATATATGGCTTTATATGCAACATAGTTTTATATGTATAACAAATGGACATATGGCATTTTTGTGATACCGCTCATTCTCTATTAAAAGCGAAACGTTTCTCTCTCTTTATGGATTGTCATTGTTTGTTCATTATTTTAAGGCATTCTGTAAAGACGCAGAACATCACAAAAAGCGGTGTCGAAAATCGCTTTTCTTTTCTATTATTTTGATTAAAAGGTGTTTTTTATCATTGTGACAATTTATGCATAACTCAGCATAAAAAGTGATATGAAAAATACAGCTTTTAAATGTGATTTGATGCACTGGAAGAAGCGAAGTTATTGAGCTATGGTAGAAAAATGGCTTTTCAGCAGTGGCGTTGTCAGGAGTCCGTCAGCGCGTGAGGATATATCTTTCGCAATTTTGTTGCATAAACGTGCTGTCAATTTGTGAAGGTTCTCGTAATTTGTGCGACGGATCGAGACACGTTTAAAAATGGCTTGCCATAATTAACGTTGTATGTGATAACAGGCTTTGGGTTAAACGAGGTACAGTTCTGTTTATGTGTGGCATTTTCAGTAAAGAAGTCCTGAGTAAACACGTTGACGTTGAATACCGCTTCTCTGCCGAACCTTATATTAGTGCCTCAAGCAGTAATGTCTCAGTTTTATCTATGTTATGCCTACGGGCAAAGAAAACACTCTAAGGAATTTTGCAAATGGCAAAGATTAAAGGTCAAGTTAAGTGGTTCAACGAATCCAAAGGTTTTGGCTTCATTACTCCGGCTGACGGCAGCAAAGATGTGTTCGTACACTTCTCCGCTATCCAGGGCAATGGTTTCAAAACTCTGGCTGAAGGCCAGAACGTTGAGTTCGAAATTCAGGACGGCCAGAAAGGTCCGGCTGCTGTTAACGTAACAGCTATCTGATCGACACCACTGATTTGATGCGTTTGTCGCGTCAGCCTCAGATATAAAGCCTCGCTAAAAGCGGGGCTTTTTAATTCAATATCCTTCAAAATGTGTCTGGATGCGCTCTCGTTAGCGATTTGTTGCAAAGGCGCGATGTTATTAGCATTGTTTTTTCTGGTTTTTCCGGCCGTTTCCCGTTAAATCAATCACCTGAAAAATGATTCGGCTGGAGATCAGGTGAAAAAGAAAAGCGACGGCGGTACCCGTAATTTTACGCCCATACGTTTTGCACTACTTTGCACTGCCATTCTGCTCAGTATGGCATTGTTGTTAGGGCGGGTGGCATGGTTGCAAATTGTTACGCCGTCGAAACTGGTGAAACAAGAAGATATGCGCTCGCTTCGTGAAGTGACCACGGCCTCTCCACGCGGCATGATCACCGACAGAGAAGGGCGGCCCTTAGCGGTGAGTGTTCCGGTTAATGCTGTCTGGGCCGATCCGAAGACTATCATAAGCAAAGGCGGCGTTGGCTACAATGAGCGCTGGCAGGCGCTGGCCAGCGCCTTACATCTGTCGCTCAGTACGCTTGCGGAACGGGTAAACAGTAACCCGGCAGGCCGTTTTATCTACCTTGCGCGCCAGGTTTCACCCCAGCAAGCCGAATGGATAGATAAACTGAATCTACCGGGTATTAACCTGCGGGAAGAGTCGCGCCGTTTTTACCCTGCCGGACACGTAGCGGCCAATTTGATCGGCTTTACCAATATCGACGGGCAGGGAATAGAAGGTATTGAAAAGAGCTTTAACGCGCAACTGACGGGAAAACCGGGCTCCCGACTGGTGCGTAAAGATAAATTTGGTCACGTTATTGAGAACATTACGGAAGTGAATCCGGTTCCTGCTCATGAACTTCAGCTTAGCATTGATGAACGTCTGCAAACGGTTACCGAAGATGCGCTGGATAACGCCGTCATCTGGAACAAAGCGGAATCCGGCGCTGCCGTATTGATTAACATCCCAACGGGTGAAATTCTCTCGATGGCGAGCTATCCGGATTTCAACCCGAACAACCGTGAAGGCGCGCAGTTGGACGATTTTCGTAACCGCGCGATTAGCGATACTTTCGAACCCGGTTCTACTGTGAAGCCATTGGTCATTATGACTGCGTTACAGCAGGGCATCGTGCAGCCGGACAGCGTTATCGATACCCATCCTTTTACTCTCGATGGACACCGTATCCGCGACGTCGGTTACTATCCGGAACTGACATTAACCGGCATTTTGCAAAAATCCAGCGATACCGGCGTTTCTCACCTTTCTCTGGCGATGCCAGTGCAGAAATTAATGGATACTTATAAAAGCTTTGGTTTCGGCGTGCCTACCGGACTGGGTCTCACCGGAGAGAGCAGCGGGTTATTACCGAAACGCCGTTACTGGAGTGATTTAGATCGCGCTACCTTCGCTTTTGGCTATGGATTAATGGTGACGCCGCTGCAACTGGCGCATGTTTATGCCACGATTGGCAGCTTTGGTATCTACCGTCCGTTATCGATCACCAAAGTTGATCCGCCCGTGATCGGCACGCGAGTAATGCCGGAAGAACTGGTGCACGAGGTGGAACATATGATGGAGAGCGTCGCGTTGCCTGGCGGCGGCGGAACAAAAGCCGCAGTAAGAGACTACCGTATTGCGGTCAAAACCGGGACGGCGAAAAAAATTGGCGATGATGGTAAATACGTCGATAAGTATGTGGCATATACCGCAGGCGTCGCGCCGGCAAGTAATCCCAGATTTGCGCTGGTGGTGGTGATTAATAATCCGCAAAATGGGGCTTATTATGGCGGCGCGGTATCTGCGCCCGTATTCAGCCAGATCATGGGCGATGTGCTGCGGCTGGAAAATGTTGAGCCAGACGGTATGCCAGCCGATTCAGATCACCTTCTGGTGATGCATGGCAGCCACGTTGCGGTTCCGGGCTCGTAAAGGATTTTCCCGGGGCGCAATTCGCGTTACACTTGCGCCCTTTAGCGCCCCAGTCCGGAGTTGTCATGTCGTTTACCTGTCCGCTTTGCCATCAGCCGCTTACGCAGATTAATAACAGCGTTATATGTCCACAGCGCCATCAGTTTGATGTGGCGAAAGAGGGCTACATCAATCTGCTGCCGGTACAGCATAAACGTTCGCGCGATCCGGGCGACAGCGCCGAAATGATGCAGGCGAGGAGAGCGTTTCTTGATGCGGGCCATTATCAGCCGCTGCGCGATGCCGTGATTAACCTGTTGCGCGAGCGGCTGGATCAGTCGGCCACGGCGATTCTGGATATTGGCTGTGGCGAGGGGTATTACACTCATGCTTTTGCCGAGGCGTTGCCGGGAGTTACCACGTTTGGACTGGACGTTGCTAAAACGGCGATCAAAGCGGCGGCGAAACGCTATTCGCAGGTGAAGTTTTGTGTGGCGTCAAGCCATCGACTGCCCTTTGCCGATGCGTCAATGGATGCGGTGATCAGAATCTACGCCCCGTGTAAGGCGCAGGAATTGGCGCGCGTGGTGAAACCTGGTGGTTGGGTCGTTACCGCCACGCCGGGGCCGCATCATCTGATGGAACTAAAAGGGCTCATTTATGATGAGGTGCGTTTACATGCGCCGTATACCGAGCAGCTCGACGGATTCACATTGCTGCAGAGTACCCGCCTTGCTTATCACATGCAGCTCACCGCCGAAGCGGCTGTAGCACTGTTGCAAATGACGCCATTTGCCTGGCGCGCCAGGCCAGACGTGTGGGAACAACTGGCCGCCAGCGCCGGACTTAGCTGCCAGACGGATTTCAACCTTCATCTCTGGCAGCGTAACCGTTAACCGTGAAAATGCGTCCAGAGGATCTGGACGCCAATTCCTATCAGTACGACCCCGCCGAGAATTTCAGCACGCTTACCCAGCATTGGGCCGATAAAGCGACCGATCATCATTCCGAGGGTGGACATGATAAGCGTGGCGCAACCGATAGCTAATGCGGTAGCGATGATGTTTACCTGCAAAAACGCCAGACCGACGCCAACCGCCATCGCATCAAGGCTGGTCGCGATAGCCGTCGTGACTAATAGCCAAAAGCTGTGGCGACGTAACGGTGTTTCATCTTCATCACTACCGCCGCGGATACCTTCGATGATCATGCGTCCGCCCAGAAAGATCAGCAGAACAAAGGCTATCCAGTGGTTCCATTCCAGAACGAATTTACTCGCCAATATCCCCAGCCCCCAGCCGATTAACGGGGTCAGCGTTTCAACCGCGCCAAAGATAAGGCCGGTACGCAACGCTTCTGAGAATTTGGGTTTATGTAGGGTGGCGCCTTTGCCAATTGATGCCGCGAAAGCATCCATCGACATGCCGAAAGCGAGAAGAACAGTAGCAGTAAAGTGCATGACAGCGTCCTGACCGGGGTATCCATTAAACACATCACTGCCCCCAGCAAACATGCATGTCGCCATTCTGTGACGAAATACACAGCAGTTGATGCGCCTATGGTCTCGCCTGACCAGCGGCGGCTGGTCCGTACGCGCCACGTTTTGCAACGAGTATGTTGACGCGTACATTTCCGGAGTCTGGAAATCGGCTACTCCCCAATTGACGGCGCAACATTAACATATTTTTAGAATATAAAACAACAGCGATAAAATATTATTTGCCTTCTAATTGAAAACGATTTTCATTTAGATTTATTCATCAATAAAACGTTAAATTAAATAACAATTGGTCAATAGAAAATATAGCCTTAGCTATATTATGATTCGAAATAAAATTCGAAAAACATAGTTGAGGCTATATCTTAGATTATTGATTTTCAATAAGAAGTTTATATATTTTTTCCAGATCGTCGATATTGCGTACACGGATAAGCAAGCGTCGTTGTTCTAATTGCATCACCAGTACGCCGTCTTCCGATAAATTCATCTCTTTAATACGGTTATATTCTATCCAGACATTGGCGAAGAAAAAGCCACGTTGTTTAAAGATGATCCGTGGCGTGCGGATCCAGAATATATAAAACCCCATTAACGCCAGCGCACTTAATAACCATGTGGTCATCTGCGCTCCGTGGCTGGTTACGTTGTTATAAATAAGGATGGCGACCAGCCCAACGAAGATAACGCTGTCTACGCGACCACGGCGGAGCAGGGCTATAGAAAGCAGAGTGGGGCCATTGCGACGGGGCATGATGAACTGATCGTAGAGAGCGTAAGCCAATAATGCGGCAATAAAGAGAATCAGCACCAGGTCCGTGATAGTCATTTATCCTCCAGAGAAATAAAAAAACGGGGCCGTTTGGCCCCGGTAGTGTACAACAGCCTTACTGACCCAGCAGTCCTACGGAGTAGCCGGCGATACCGATGACGAAGAAGCCCACGATAATCCATAGTGGGTTAACTTTCTTACGCAGCAGCCACATACAGGCAAAGGTCAACAGTAGCGGAACCAGACCCGGCATCAGCTGGTCGAGAATGGTTTGCACGGTGGTAACGCGTGTCTGACCATCCTGACCGGTGATGGTGGAGACCACCAGCGGGATATTCACATGCGTCCACTTGTTAACCAATGCCCCCATGACAAACAGGCCGAGGATTGACGCCCCCTCAGTCAGTTTTTGCAGGAAGCCGCCGCCCATATCTTTAACGATATCGACGCCTTTGCGGTAGCCATAAGCCACGCCATAATAACGGGTCGCCAGACGCACCAGGTTAAACAGGATGAAAAACAGCAGCGGACCAAGCAGGCTGCCGCTCATTGCAATACCTGCGCCCAGCGCCGCGAATACCGGACGGACGGTACCCCAGAAGATAGGGTCGCCGACGCCTGCCAGCGGTCCCATCAGACCGACTTTGATACCGTTGATAGCACCATCGTCAATCTCTGCGCCGTTCGCACGCTTTTCTTCCATTGCCAGGGTCACGCCCAGTACCGGCGCCGCAACGTAAGGGTGGGTGTTAAAGAACTCCAGGTGACGCTTAATCGCCTGTTTACGCGCGTCATTATTCTCCGGATACAGGCGACGAATCGCCGGCACCATAGAGAAGCAGAAGCCCAGCGCTTGCATACGTTCGAAGTTCCATGACCCCTGGAACAGGTTAGAACGAAGAAATACGCCGCGAATATCGCTCGGAGTGAGTTTTTTCTCGGTGGTAGTTTTAGTCATATCAACCATTTCGCTCACCTGTTAGTCCAGTTCGTTGTCGAGATCGTTATTGCCAGCAGCCGCTGCAGGCGCGCCCGCTACACGGTTGTATTTCGGGCTCAGCTGGATGTAAAGAATAGCCATCACTGCGCCGATGACACCCAGTGCGACCAGGTTGAAGTTTGTGAAAGCCGCGGTGACGAAACCGAGGTAGAAGAACGGCATCAGGTAGCCTGCGCGCATCATGTTGATAACCATCGCATAACCAACCACGACGATCATGCCGCCGGCGATGTTCAGACCGCCTGTGACGACTTCAGGAATCGCATTCAGCATTCCCTGTACTTCGCTGGTGCCTACGGAGATGGCAACGATAACCGCCGGGATAGCGATACGCATTGCCTGCAGGAACAGAGAAGAAACGTGCAGCCAGGAGAGCGCCGTCAGGTTGCCGTTTTCAGCCGCCTTGTCCGCCGCGTGCTGGAATGCCACGGTGATGGTACGAACGATAATGGTCAGTACCTGGCCTGCCGCCGCCAGCGGAATCGCCAGCGCGATACCGGCGCCAATGCTTTGATGCCCGGCGATGACCAGAACGGTAGAGATGATGGACGCCAGTGCGGCATCAGGCGCAACGGCAGCACCGATGTTCATCCAGCCCAGAGCGATCATTTCCAGAGTACCGCCGATGATAATACCGGTTTTCATGTCCCCCAGAACGGCGCCGATTAAGGTACAGGCGATCAGCGGACGGTGGAACTGAAATTCATCAAGTACCGACTCCATACCCGCGATACATGCGACGATGAACACCAGCACAATCTGAAGAGTGGTAATCTCCATTGTACTTCTCCTATTGCTATCTTAAGTGTGAAAGCTAATTAAATGCCGGCGGTTATTTCGCCACTTTGGCAATTAAATCCATCATTTTCAGTTTCGGATCGGTGGAAACTTTACGCACCTCAAGTTCGATGCCGCGCTCGTTGAGCTTTTTAAAGGCTTCGATATCCTTTTCATCGACGGAAACGGCGTTGTTCACCTGCGTTTTACCTTGACGATAGGCCATACCGCCAATGTTCACGGAGGTGACTTTCACGCCGCCCTCAACGATGCGCTCGACGTCGGTAGGATTGGTAAACAGAAGCATCACGCGTTCGCCGGCGTATTTCGGGTTATTGTAGACGCGAATCATCTTCGCGACGTCAACCACATGCGCCGTAACGCCCGGCGGCGCAACTTGCGTCAGCAGCGTTTTACGTACGGTATCAGCCGCCACTTCATCGCTCACAACAATAATACGGCTGACATTGGTCTCTTTGGTCCAGCGGGTAGCGACCTGACCGTGAATGAGGCGGTCATCAATACGGGCAAGCCCGATAACCATATAATCATTCGGGCCCATCGGTTTTGCCGGTGCGGCCGCTTTTGGCGCGGCGGCGACTGGCGCTGGCGCGGCTTTTTCTACCGGTTTCGCTTTCAGCGCTTTTACGCCTTCACGACCGGTTTCTACCGCCAGTGCGACCAGCTCGTCAAAGCTCGGATCGTCGTCACGAGCCATAAACGTTTCGACCAGCATCGGGATGTTGACGCCGGCAATAACTTCATAGCGCTCTTTATCGACGACAATGCGGCTGGCAGCATTAAACGGACTGCCTCCCCATGTATCAACGAGAAATAGCACGCCTTTACTGGTATCGAGTTTAGCCAACTGAGCGTTGTACTTTTCGATCAGCGTTTCGGCATTTTCGCCTGGAACGAAATCGATCCAGCCGACGTTTTCCTGCTCGCCTAACAGCATTTCGGCTGTTTTAAGTAACTGCTCTGCAGCCCAACCATGTGTGCCTATAACAATAGCAATGGTCACTTGCTACCTCCTTTATTATTGTCAACACATCAACTTGACAGATGTATTTTTTGAATCGCCGTCCGCAAGCGAATCGATTCAGATGAGGGTTACAACGAAAAACGCATGATTTTCGTGAATTATTTTAGATATCGAAAAAAATATTTTGTGTGATGGAGATCCGTAATTTTGTTTTCGATAATGAGAAATTTCGAAGTGTAAAATATCCCGGTTACATCTCTTTGCAAAGGAAGGTAAATCTTTGCCAAAAACCAGTTGTCTCTGTTATGTTTAGCTTCCGTTTAATTAGAATGGGGTATAGGGCAGCAGCCCGTTGTATGGATCGTCACCGACGTCATTTCACTCTTTGGCCGTTTTGCGCCTGTCAATCTGGCATATCTTGCCATAGCCTTACTTTGTTTATTGCGTTACCGCCTGCATCCTTTGAGATGTTGTGGGCGCCGTTTAGTCATTCCTTAAGCAGGAGCTTGTCATGGAATTATTAATGGATCCCTCAATTTGGGTGGGTTTACTCACGCTCGTCGTCCTGGAAATTGTCCTGGGTATCGATAACCTGGTCTTTATCGCGATCCTCGCCGATAAATTGCCGCCAAAGCAGCGTGACAAAGCGCGTCTTATCGGGCTCTCGCTGGCGCTGATTATGCGTCTGGCGCTGCTGTCCATTATTTCGTGGCTGGTGACCTTAACAAAGCCGCTCTTTACCGTCTGGGATTTTACCTTCTCCGGCCGCGATTTAATTATGCTGCTGGGCGGTATATTCCTGCTGTTTAAAGCGACCACCGAGCTGCATGAACGTCTGGAAAACCGCGAGCATGACACCGGACACGGTAAAGGCTATGCGAGCTTCTGGGTGGTAGTCACGCAGATTGTCATCCTGGATGCGGTCTTCTCGCTGGACGCCGTGATTACGGCGGTAGGTATGGTAAACCATCTGCCGGTTATGATGGCGGCGGTGGTGATTGCGATGGCGGTGATGCTACTGGCGTCAAAACCGCTGACCCGTTTTGTCAACCAGCATCCGACGGTGGTGGTGCTCTGTCTGAGTTTCCTGCTGATGATCGGCTTGAGCCTGGTGGCGGAAGGGTTCGGTTTCCATATTCCGAAAGGCTACCTGTACGCGGCAATTGGTTTCTCGATCGTTATCGAGGTATTTAACCAGATTGCGCGCCGCAACTTTATTCGTCATCAGTCCACGTTGCCGCTGCGCGCGCGTACTGCGGACGCTATCCTGCGTCTGATGGGCGGTAAACGCCAGGCGAGTACGCAACATGAGACGGATAGCCCGGCCGCGATATCTGTGTCGGAAGGCGCCTTCGCCGAAGAAGAACGCTACATGATTAACGGCGTACTGACTCTGGCGTCGCGCTCCCTGCGCGGCATTATGACGCCGCGAGGTGAAATTAGTTGGGTGGATGCGAATCTCAGCGTAGCTGAAATCCGTCAGCAGTTACTCTCTTCTCCGCATAGCCTGTTCCCGGTATGTCGGGGCGAGCTGGATGAAATTATCGGTATCGTTCGCGCGAAAGAGTTGCTGGTGGGGCTGGAAGAGGGCGCGGACGTTGCGGCTATCGCCGCGTCTTCCCCGGCGATAGTGGTGCCGGAAACGCTTGATCCTATCAATCTGTTAGGCGTTTTGCGTCGCGCGCGCGGCAGTTTCGTTATCGTCACTAACGAGTTCGGCGTGGTGCAGGGGCTGGTTACGCCGCTGGATGTGCTGGAAGCGATTGCCGGTGAGTTCCCGGATGCCGATGAAACGCCGGAAATCGTTGCCGATGCCGAGGGCTGGATAGTGAAGGGCGGCACCGATCTCCATGCGCTACAGCAGGCGCTGGAAGTTGACCATCTGGTGAACGAAGAGGGCGATATTGCGACGGTCGCGGGGTTAGTGATCGCCGCTAATGGCCATATTCCTCGTGTAGGCGATGTCATTGATGTTCCGCCCCTGCGGATCACCATTGTCGAGGCCAACGACTATCGTGTCGATCTGGTTCGGATTGTTAAAGAACAGCCTGCCCACGACGAAGAGGAATAACGTCACACGCAGGAATCAAGTCTATAGATGCGGCATCGCGGACATAATCTGTCCGTTATGCCGGGTGGGCGGCGGCGCGCTGCCCGCCAGCCACTGTGGAAATTCGCTAATGGGCATCGGCTTCGCATAGAGATAGCCCTGTAACATTTGCACGCCATGCTGGCGCAAATGCTGTGCTTGCGTCTGGTTTTCGACCCCTTCCGCCACCAGTTCAATATTCAGTCTCTGCCCCAGCGCGATAATAATATCGGTCACCGTTGAATTGACCGCATCGGTACCGATGGCCGCGGTGAAGGATTTATCGATTTTCAAAATATCCGGCCGCAGTTTTTCCAACCAGGAGAGCGAGCTGTTTCCTGTGCCAAAATCATCGATGGCTAACTTCACGCCTTTACGATGCAACTCGCGCATCAGGCGGTAATCAACGTCAAGCAACGCGTCGCGTTCCGTGAGCTCCAGCACCAGTTGCTGAACAGGTTCCGCACTAAACCAGTACTGATTAAGATCCTTGAGAAGCACGCCGTGTCGGAAATGGCTTGCCGCCACATTGATGCCGATATGAAACTGATGGTTGATGGGGAAGTAGTGCCGCTGCCGAATGGTTTCCGCAATCACATAGCGGGTCAGCGGCGCTATCAGGTTATGCTCCTCGGCGATAGGAATAAAAACATCCGGTGAGATCCAGCCCTGGCGCGGGTTGTTCCAGCGTAACAGGATCTCAACGCCGGTACACTGCTGCGTGCGGGCATTAAGCAACGGCTGACAAAATAGCTCAAACTCCCGTTCGGCAAGGGCCAGATTAATCTCCCAGGAAAAGCTCATTCTGCTGGCCGTCGCCAGCCAGGCGATATAACCGATCAACAGGCTAAGCAATACGGCCAGCGGTAACTGTGTCGGGAGATGTTTGAACGCCAGTACGCCTGCCGACGGCCCGCTGACGCTGATAGTAAAAGGGAAATGCCGCGATGAAAGCTGGTAACGCTCTTCATCTTTTTTTAATTCTGGAAGAGTATCGACCACGCCCCGACCATATAACAGGTGCCGTTTGCCGACCGTCAGGCTGGCGCTGGTAATTTGCGGCTGCTGCGGCTCAAGTAGCATAGTCGCCAGCAAGTCAATATTCACAATTTCCATCACGCCATCCTGGCCATCGGCAGAGGCGGGATACCACTGAATGAGGATCGGGCTTCCCTTGAGTAACGATTGGTCCGTGGAAAGTAGCAGCAGATCGCCAGCTGCGGGAAGATCGGGCTGAAGCTGGCGTATGGGAGTATTACGGGCGCCAAAAATGCTTGAGCAGTAGAGAATTCCCTCTTTTACCAGCCCGATAGAACGAATGGTTTGCAGGCGGGCGGCTTGCTTACGCAACGGCAAATGCGCGGTCGCGCACGGAAGCTCAAGTAAGGGTAGCAGTATGTTTCGTCCGACCAGGAGAGGATGCAGCACATTATCCAGCGCATCAACGGCATGATTCGCGAATGCAACCGTGCGATGGTGATTTAAGTTCCGCTCCGAAATAAATCGGATGCTCAGCGTAAGAATGAGCGTGACCAGTGCACAAATCGTGCAAACAATGAAACGATTACGGCGATAATGATTGATGATCCGTTGTGCTGTTTGCATGCGGGCCGCCCAATAAGCGTTGGCGACAAAAGCCAACCGCGACACAGCAAGTGTAGTGGGGAAACGTGGAGTCGACGAGGAAGAGATAAAAATTTCGCCCATCCGTAGCAGATGGGCGAAGGGAGGGGAAACGGCGTTTAATCACACTGGACTTTAATAGCCAACCCGCCGCGCGACGTTTCGCGGTATTTTGCGTTCATGTCTTTTCCGGTCTCGTACATCGTTTCGATGACTTTATCCAACGAGACGCGCGGCGCGCTGGTTCGACGCATGGCCATACGCGCAGCGTTGATCGCTTTAACCGAAGCAATGGCGTTACGCTCAATACACGGCACCTGCACCTGACCGGCAACCGGGTCGCAGGTCAGCCCCAGGTTATGCTCCATGCCGATTTCAGCGGCAACGCAAACCTGTTCCGGGCTGGCGCCCAACAATTCAGCAAGGCCTGCCGCCGCCATCGAACAGGCGACCCCGACTTCTCCCTGACAGCCGACTTCCGCGCCGGAAATAGACGCGTTCATCTTATACAGCGCGCCAATAGCGCCTGCCGCCAGGAAGTAGCGGGTGTAAATATCCGGGCTGACTGATTCAATAAAATGGTCGTAGTAAGCCAGTACCGCAGGAACGATGCCGCACGCGCCATTGGTTGGCGCCGTCACGACGCGGCCGCCTGCGGCGTTCTCTTCGTTCACCGCCAGAGCAAACATGTTCACCCAGTCAATGACGTTCATCGGATCGTTGGAAAGCTTATCGCTGGAAACCAGCATACGACGCAGCGCGGAGGCGCGACGCGGTACGCGCAGCGGCCCCGGCAGAACGCCTTCGGTATTCATACCGCGATCAATACAAGCCTGCATGGTTTGCCAGACGTGACCGAAATACTCTTCAATCTCTTTCTTGCTATGCAGCGCCAGTTCGTTTTGCATCACCATGCCGGAGAGTGAAAGGCCGGTACTGTTGCAATACTCCAGCATTTCTTTCGCCGATTTAAACGGATAAGGTACAGTAACCTCATTCGTCGCTTCCTGGCCGAAATGCTCTTCATCAACGATAAAGCCGCCGCCGATGGAATAGTACGTCTTGCTATAAATGACCGTGTCGTCATGCCAGGCGTGGATCTGCATCCCGTTTTCATGCAGCGGCAAATTGCCGTTGTGAAAACGCATTCCGTCATCTTTCGGGAAGTCGACTTCGTGACGTCCCTGGGCCAGTAACAGACGCTCGCGCGTTTCGACGTCGCGAATAAAACCGGGGATACTATCAATATCCACGGTAGCGGGTTCATTACCCGCCAGACCCATAATAATGGCGATATCGGTATGGTGACCTTTCCCCGTCAGCGACAGCGAGCCGTAGACATCGACAGCGACGCGGGTAACGTTATCCAGTAATCCTTTTTCGACCAGGTCATCGACGAACTGTTTACCGGCCTTCATCGGGCCAACAGTGTGGGAAGAGGAGGGACCAATCCCTACCTTAAACATGTCGAATAGGCTAATCACGATAATACTCCTGACAGGGCAACCGGGGCTTCCGGTTACGATGTTATAACTGCGCATAGTGTAAGAGGGAACGCTGGCATCAGCTTAACTATTCACATGAATTAAACTAATGAATAACCGCGTTTTTACTAATATTGCGACAGTAATCTCAAGTCGTGTCTTGCGCGCGTAAAGTTAAGTATATACACGTTGCCCTTCAGGCTGCCTCTTTGGGGGAGGCGATTGTTACCGCCTTGAGGCAACGTGAATGGCGTTGTGTACAGTCAGGGCTTTACGCCGATTTGCAGCGCCAGCTCACGAAGAATGTTTGCGGTCATGCCCCAAACGAAATAATGCTCATACCAGGAGAGCCATACGCGGTGCGAATTGCCGCGACGGTAAACATCAAGCGGATGATATCGACCCAGTTGCAACGCTTGCGCCAGCGGCATTTCAAACACCGCAGACACTTCGTCTTCACTGGCGCGCCAGGGGAGATTTGGCGGAATAATGCCGACCACCGGGGTGACCTGAAAACCGGTCACGCTGTCTACCGGCGGTAAAACGCCAATCACTTCCACGGCTTGCGGCGGGATGGCGACTTCCTCCTGCGCTTCGCGAAGCGCTGCGGCGATAAGCGAAGCATCGGTACTGTCCACGGCCCCGCCGGGAAAGGCGACCTGTCCGGCGTGTTTGCGCAAATGAATAGCCCGCTGGGTCAACAGCAGCCCCGGCTGGGGGCGGCGAACCACAGGGATCAGTACGGCGGCCTGACGTTGGTTCAACGTTTCATGAGTCATCTGCGGGCGCAAAAGCTGAAAGCGCGATAAGAAATGATCGAGCGTCAGACGGCTGGTATCCACGTATTAGTTCTCCAGTGGGTGCAGGATACGATTAACTTTATCAAAAGTTTCCTGATATTCCGCTTCTTCGTTGCTATCGGCCACGATACCGCCGCCGGCTGAGCAATAGAGTTGGCCCTGCGTTGCCGTGACGGTGCGGATAGTAATACTGGTATCCATCTTGCCGCAGAAACTCAGATAACCGATGCTACCGCACCAGGCGTTGCGTCGCTGCGGCTCCAGTTCGTCGATAATTTCCATCGCCCGCACTTTAGGCGCGCCGGTAATGGAGCCGCCGGGGAAAGCCGCGCGCAGCAGGTCGGTGGCATGAAGCGAGTCCGGTAAACGGGCGGTAATGGTGCTAACCAGATGGTGAACGGCAGGAAATGGTTCGACGACGAACAGTTCCGGCACTTTCACCGAACCCGGTACGGCGACCCGGCCAATATCGTTACGCATCAAATCGACGATCATCAAATTTTCAGCGCGATCTTTCATTGAGTTGGCCAGTTTCTGCGCCTGCTGACGATCCGCCTGCGGATCGTTAAGCCGTGGGAGCGTACCTTTGATCGGGCGCGTCTGAATATGACCATTCTCCAGTTGGATAAAACGCTCGGGAGAAAGGCTCAATATGGCGCCGTCATGTAAACGAAGAAAGGCGCTGAACGGGGCGCGATTGGCGCGGTTAAGGTGTTCGAAAGCCTGCCACTCATCACCCTCGTAGCTCGCCTGAAAACGCTGGGAAAGATTAACCTGGTAGCAGTCCCCGCTGTGCAGCCAGGCCTGCACCTGACGAAACTTCTCGCCATACTCGCAACGCGTCATATTGGATTGCCAGGCCGAGGTAAGCCTGAAGGGCGTTTGGGTCGGCGCGCGCTGGCTGGTGAGCCAGCGATATCGGGCGTCTGCATCGTGATAGCTTATCAGCGACACCACCTGTTTTTGGTGATCGACAATCAGCGCCCAGTCGTAAAGGCCAATCGCCATATCGGGTAAAGCGATATCGCGCGCGGCAGTATCGGGCAAAATTTCGAAACGCCGCCCTAAATCATAACCAAACAGACCCAGCGCGCCGCCCTGAAAGGGTAAGTCAGGGTCAGGCTGAGGATGAAAAGGCAGCGCCTCCAGTTGAGTCTGCAAAATGTGTAACGGATCGTCGAGAGTGACGGTAGTCGTGCGCGCAGTACATACCGTGGTTTCCTGCGCGCGCGTGGTCAGTGTGGTGACAGGATCGGCGACCAGAATATCAAAGCGGTTATAGGGATGAATAGCATCACCTGAATGCAGCAGCATCGCCCAGGGCAAATGGTTTACGGGCGCAAAATAGTGTTCAGCGGCGTCCGGACGCCAGGGTAAGGTGATAACAGTGGGAGATAACGTCTTCATCATTCCTGACTCGTTACAACACTACTGGCTTACCGCCGGGTAGCGTGAAATAATTAGCGCTAACAATTTAGCAGGAGTTAATCATGTTTGCAGGTTTACCTTCACTCAGTCATGAACAACAGCAAAAAGCCGTAGAACGTATCCAGGAATTGATGTCGCAAGGTATGAGCAGCGGAGAAGCGATTGCCCAAGTGGCGGGCGAACTTCGCGCCAACCATACCGGCGAACGGATAGTGGCGCGTTTTGAGGATGAAGACGAATAACCGGCTTATACCGCCGCGACAATCTTAATCTCAACTTTATATTTCGGATTCATTAACCCGGCCTGTACGGTACAGCGTACCGGCGCATGGCCTGCGACGACCCACGCATCCCACGCCTTATTCATGGCGGCAAAATCCGCTTTATCGCTCAGGAAAATAGTGGCATCCAGAATACGTGACTTACTGGAGCCCTGTTTTTCCAGCACCGCATCAATTTGCGCCAGAGTATTCGCCGTTTGCTCAAAAGCATCGGCGTCCAGGTTTTCCGGCACGCCGGTATACCACAGCGTATTATTGTAGATCACCACGTCTGACCAACGATCTTCGGCATCAATACGCACGATAGACATTACTTATTCCTCATTTGCTTTCCATTTGAATGGCTCAAGACTGCCACAATGTGGCGCCGCCGTCACCTCTGTAACTGGCGTAAGCCTTTCTACCCTGACATAATCCCTGTGCAAATTAACAGGGGGCAGTGTGACGGACGATTTTGCAGCAGATGGCCAACTGGCCAAAGCGATAACTGGCTTTAAACCGCGCGAACCACAGCGGCAAATGGCGGTTGCCGTAACACAAGCGATTGAAAATGCGCAGCCTCTGGTTGTTGAAGCCGGCACCGGAACCGGGAAGACCTATGCTTACCTCGCTCCGGCGTTGCGCGCCGGGAAAAAAGTCATTATTTCGACCGGGTCGAAAGCGTTGCAGGATCAACTCTACAGCCGCGATCTGCCGACGGTAGCAAAAGCGTTGGCGTTTACTGGTAAGACGGCCCTGTTGAAAGGACGTTCAAACTACCTCTGCCTGGAGCGTCTGGAACAACAAGCGCTGGCGGGCGGCGATTTACCGGTACAAACGTTAAGCGACGTGATATTGCTGCGCTCCTGGTCAAATCAGACGCGGGATGGCGATATCAGCACCTGCGTCAGCGTGGCGGAGGATTCCCAGGCCTGGCCGCTGGTCACCAGTACCAACGACAACTGCCTTGGCAGCGATTGCCCGCTCTACAACGAGTGCTTTGTGGTGAAAGCGCGTAAAAAGGCGATGGACGCGGATGTGGTGATTGTAAACCACCACCTTTTTCTTGCGGATATGGTGGTTAAAGAGAGCGGGTTTGGCGAACTTATCCCTCAGGCTGAAGTAATGATCTTCGATGAAGCCCACCAACTGCCTGACATCGCCAGCCAGTATTTCGGACAATCGCTCTCCAGCCGTCAGTTGCTGGATTTAGCAAAAGACATCACCATCGCCTACCGGACGGAACTGAAAGACACTCAACAGTTGCAAAAATGCGCCGATCGCCTTGCTCAGAGCGCCCAGGATTTTCGTCTGCAACTGGGGGAGCCCGGCTACCGGGGGAATTTGCGTGAACTGTTAGCCGACCCACGTATCCAACGGGCATTTTTACTGCTGGATGATACGCTGGAGCTTTGTTACGACGTGGCGAAGCTGTCGCTGGGCCGTTCGGCGCTGCTGGATGCGGCTTTTGAACGCGCCACGCTATACCGTTCACGGCTGAAACGCTTAAAAGAGATCAATCAGCCGGGATACAGCTACTGGTATGAGTGCACCTCGCGCCATTTCACCCTGGCGCTGACGCCGCTCACCGTGGCGGACAAATTCAAAGAGGTGATGGAACAGAAACCCGGTAGCTGGATTTTTACCTCGGCCACGTTATCGGTAAATGATGATCTTCACCACTTTACCGCCCGTCTGGGAATTGAACAGGCAGAATCCATGCTACTGCCCAGCCCATTCGACTATACGCGCCAGGCGTTACTCTGCGTACCGCGTAACCTACCGCAAACCAACCAGCCCGGCGCGGCGCGACAGTTGGCGGCTATGCTCAGGCCGATTATCGAAGCCAATAACGGGCGATGTTTTATGCTGTGCACCTCGCACGCCATGATGCGCGATCTGGCGGAGCAGTTTCGCGCCACCATGACGCTGCCAGTATTATTGCAAGGGGAAACCAGTAAAGGCCAACTGTTACAGCAATTTGTTAGCGCCGGCAACGCGCTGCTCGTCGCCACCAGCAGCTTCTGGGAAGGGGTGGACGTGCGCGGCGATACGTTATCTTTGGTGATTATCGACAAATTGCCGTTTACCTCCCCGGACGACCCGCTGTTAAAAGCGCGAATGGAAGACTGTCGTTTGCGCGGTGGCGATCCGTTTGATGAGGTTCAACTGCCCGACGCGGTGATTACGCTGAAGCAGGGGGGGGGGCGGCTGATTCGCGATGCGGACGATCGCGGGGTGTTAGTGATTTGTGATAACCGGCTGGTGATGCGGCCCTATGGCGCCACGTTTCTCGCCAGCCTGCCTCCTGCGCCGCGCACGCGTGATATCGCCCGTGCCGTTCGCTTTCTTGCGATTCCATCCGCCGAGTAATTTGTTACGGAGTATGGTAAGATGCGCGTTATTTTATTGATCTAAGCACGAAACCTCATGCGAATTCTGGCTATCGATACCGCCACAGAGGCCTGTTCTGTCGCCCTGTGGAACAACGGTACTATCAATGCTCACTTTGAGCTTTGTCCACGAGAACACACTCAACGTATCCTGCCCATGGTGCAGGAGATTCTGGCCGCCAGCGGCGCCTCGCTCAATGAGATAGATGCGCTGGCGTTTGGGCGCGGTCCGGGCAGCTTTACCGGCGTGCGTATCGGCATTGGCATTGCGCAAGGGCTGGCGTTAGGGGCAAATCTGCCGATGATCGGTGTTTCGACGCTTGCCACGATGGCGCAGGGCGCATGGCGTAAAACCGGCGCGACCCGCGTACTCGCCGCGATTGACGCGCGGATGGGCGAAGTGTACTGGGCGGAATACCAGCGTGATGCGCAGGGCGTCTGGCAGGGCGAAGAGACGGAAGCGGTGCTGAAACCGGAACGGGTCGGCGAGCGGTTGAAACAGCTTTCCGGCGAGTGGGCGACCGTAGGAACGGGTTGGTCCGCGTGGCCCGATCTGGCGAAGGAGTGCGGCCTGACGCTTCATGATGGGGAGGTGTCGCTCCCGGCAGCGGAAGATATGTTGCCCATCGCCAGTCAAAAGCTGGCGGCAGGAGAGACCGTTGCCGTGGAACATGCCGAGCCGGTTTATTTGCGTAACGAAGTGGCGTGGAAGAAACTTCCCGGCAAAGAATGACTCTCACTACTATTACCCCCCATACTTTATGCTGTGGGGTGGAATAGAGGTCGAGAAAAAGGAGTCGCATCATGGCGGTTCAAAAAAGGTTAATAAAAGGGGCGCTGGTGTGCGCTTTTGCGCTTATGCTGAGTGGTTGCGTGACTATCCCGGATGCCATTAAAGGTTCGAGTCCGACGCCGCAGCAGGATTTGGTGCGGGTGATGAATGCGCCACAGCTCTATATCGGGCAAGAGGCGCGTTTCGGCGGTAAAGTTGTGGCGGTACAAAATCAGCAGGGAAAAACCCGGCTTGAAATCGCGACCGTACCGCTCGACAGCGGCGCGCGTCCTGTTCTGGGCGAAGCCTCGCGCGGCAGAATTTTTGCCGATGTGAACGGTTTTCTGGACCCGGTGGACTTCCGTGGCCAGTTAGTTACCGTTGTCGGCCCGATAACCGGCACGGTTGACGGTAAAATCGGCAATACGCCGTATAAATTTATGCTGATGCAGGCTACCGGCTATAAACGCTGGCATCTTGTTCAGCAGGTCGTCATGCCTCCACAGCCGATCGATCCGTGGTTTTACGGCGGACGCGCCTGGCCTTATGGCTATGGCGGTTGGGGGTGGTATAACCCTGGACCCGCAGAGGTTCAGACGATAGTAACAGAGTAACTCTTTGTTTTATCAATAAAAGAAACAGCGGCTGGTCCGCTGTTTCTGCATTCATAGAGACATAATAAAAATAAATAGTGACGCGCTTCGCAACCTTTCAGTTGCGTAATTAATAAACTGGTACGCTGAGTTAATATAATGTTAACGACTTGTTTATTAACTGGGGTTGTGATGACGACGAACACTCATTTTAGAGGTGATGCATTGAAGAAGGTTTGGCTTAACCGTTATCCTGCTGATGTTCCGGCGGAGATCAACCCTGACCGTTATCAATCCCTGGTTGAACTGTTTGAACATGCGGCGACGCGCTATGCCGATCAGCCTGCGTTCGTCAATATGGGGGAGGTAATGACCTTCCGCAAATTAGAAGAACGTAGTCGGGCATTTGCGGCTTATTTACAACAAGGGCTGGGACTCAAAAAAGGCGACCGTGTGGCGCTGATGATGCCAAACCTGTTGCAGTATCCCGTCGCGCTATTTGGTATTTTACGCGCCGGCATGATTGTGGTGAACGTTAACCCGCTTTACACGCCGCGCGAACTTGAGCATCAGCTTAACGATAGCGGCGCGGCGGCAATCATTATTGTTTCTAACTTTGCCCATACGCTGGAAAAAGTGGTCGAGAAAACGTCGGTACAGCACGTTATTCTGACGCGGATGGGCGACCAGCTTTCTACCGCCAAAGGTACGGTTGTTAACTTTGTCGTGAAATACATCAAGCGTCTGGTGCCAAAATACCACTTGCCAGATGCGATCTCGTTTCGCAGCGCGCTACAGCATGGCTACCGTATGCAGTATGTCAAACCCGAGGTTGTCGCTGAAGATCTGGCTTTCCTGCAATATACCGGCGGTACGACGGGCGTGGCGAAAGGCGCGATGTTGACCCACCGCAATATGCTGGCGAATCTGGAGCAGGTGAAAGCGACCTATGGGCCGCTGCTGCACCCGGGGAAAGAGCTGGTAGTGACCGCGCTGCCGCTGTATCACATTTTTGCCTTAACCATGAACTGTCTGCTTTTTATCGAGCTGGGTGGGCAAAACCTGCTGATTACCAATCCGCGTGATATCCCCGGCCTGGTCAAGGAGCTGGCGAAATATCCATTTACGGCGATGACTGGCGTTAATACGCTATTCAACGCTCTGCTCAATAATAAAGAGTTTCAACAGCTGGATTTTTCTTCGCTGCATCTGTCAGCCGGCGGCGGGATGCCGGTGCAAAACGTCGTTGCGGAACGTTGGGTAAAGCTGACCGGGCAATACCTGCTGGAAGGCTACGGGCTGACCGAGTGCGCCCCGCTGGTGAGCGTCAACCCGCATGATATTGATTATCACAGCGGCAGTATCGGCCTGCCAGTACCGTCAACAGAAGCCAAACTGGTGGATGACGATGACAACGAAGTCGCGCCGGGTGAGGCCGGAGAGCTTTGCGTGAAAGGCCCGCAGGTTATGCTGGGATACTGGCAGCGTCCTGACGCGACGGATGAAATCATTAAAGATGGCTGGCTGCATACGGGCGATATTGCGGTTATGGATGAAGACGGCTTTCTGCGGATTGTCGATCGTAAGAAAGATATGATTCTGGTTTCTGGTTTTAACGTTTATCCAAACGAAATTGAAGATGTGGTGATGCAGCATTCTGGCGTGCAGGAAGTCGCGGCGGTTGGCGTGCCTTCCGGTAGTAGCGGCGAAGCGGTGAAGCTTTTTGTGGTTAAGAAAGATCCGGCATTGACTGACGATGCGTTGATCACCTTCTGCCGTCGCCATCTGACCGGATATAAGGTGCCCAAACAGGTCGAGTTTCGCGAGGAATTACCAAAATCTAACGTTGGGAAAATTTTACGACGAGAACTGCGTGACGAAGCCCGTGGCAAAGTAGACAATAAAGCCTGAGCGTTAAGTCAGCTAACGAGAGACGCCGGTTAAGCCGGCGTTTTTTTTGGCGCGAACCAAAGAGAACACGATTTGAATTACCAAATGATTGAAACGGACGATGCGCTGGCGAGCCTGTGTGAGGCTGTCCGCGCATGTCCGGCTATTGCTTTAGATACGGAATTTGTCCGTACCCGCACCTATTACCCGCAGTTAGGATTGATCCAGTTATTTGACGGGGCAAATGTCGCCCTGATCGATCCGCTCGGCATCAGCGACTGGTCGCCGTTAAAAGCGGTGTTGCGCGATACGGGAATCACCAAATTTCTGCACGCGGGTAGCGAAGATCTGGAAGTATTTCTGAATGCGTTTGGCGAACTGCCGGAACCCCTGATTGATACGCAAATTCTGGCGGCGTTTTGCGGGCGTCCGCTGTCGTGGGGTTTTGCGGCGATGGTAGAAGAGTATACGGGCGTGGCGCTGGATAAAAGCGAGTCTCGTACCGACTGGTTAGCCCGGCCTTTAAGCGAACGTCAGTGTGAATACGCGGCGGCGGATGTCTGGTATCTGTTACCGATCGCCAAAAAGCTGATGATTGAAACTGAAGCCGCAGGATGGCTGCCTGCCGCGCTTGATGAATGCCGATTGATGCAGCAGCGTCGTCAGGAGATTCAGGCGCCGGAAGAAGCATGGCGGGATATCACCAATGCCTGGCAACTGCGTACCCGCCAGTTAGCCTGTCTGCAACTTTTAGCTGACTGGCGGCTGCGTAAGGCGCGTGAGCGCGATATGGCGGTGAACTTTGTTGTGCGTGAAGAAAACCTGTGGGCGGTCGCGCGTTATATGCCGGGCAGCCTCGGTGAGCTGGATAGCCTGGGGCTTTCCGGCAGCGAGATTCGTTTTCACGGCAAGACGTTGATATCGCTGGTGGCGAAAGCACAGGCGTTACCGGAAGAGGCATTGCCGGAACCCCTGTTGAATCTGATGGACATGCCGGGCTATCGCAAAGCGTTTAAGGCCATCAAAGCGCTGGTGGCGGAGGTGAGCGCGTCGCATCACGTCAGCGGCGAGCTACTGGCATCGCGTCGGCAGATTAATCAGTTGCTTAACTGGCACTGGAAATTAAAACCGCAAAATGGGCAACCGGAATTGATTTCCGGCTGGCGCGCCGAACTGATGGCGGAGAAGTTAACTCTTCTGTTGCAGGAGTATCCGCGTTAACGACGGTAATTGCCGGGAAAACGGCCAGTGAAATAAATGTCCGTATTCGGAATAATGTAAAAAAATAAAAAAGGCAGATTCTTCTGCCTTTTTTAATCCAGGAATTTTCCCATAAAAGAGCTTATTTTGACTCTTCGGCTTCCGGCAGCGTTACGTTAAGTTCAAGGATGGAGATATCACCATCTTTTTGCTCAAGCTGGACGGTAACCATTTCCGGATCGATTTGTACGTATTTACAAATGACCTCAAGAATATCTTTACGTAACTGCGGTAAATAATGCGGTTCGGCATCGCTACGGCGACGTTCCGCGACAATGATTTGCAACCGCTCTTTTGCAATATTAGCGGTACTCTTTTTCCGCGAGAGAAAAAAATCCAGTAATGCCATAATTTATCCTCCGAACAGGCGTTTGAGGAAACCTTTCTTCTCTTCTTCAATGAAGCGGAAAGGACGTTCTTCTCCCAACAGACGATCTACGGTATCTGCATAGGCTTTACCCGCATCCGCAGTGGCGTCAAGAATCACCGGTTCACCCTGGTTAGATGCGCGCAGTACGGATTGATCTTCCGGGATCACCCCGACGAGTTTAATACGCAGAATCTCCAGTACATCTTCCATGCTGAGCATGTCGCCTTTATTGACGCGGCCTGGATTGTAGCGCGTCAACAGGAGATGTTCTTTAATCGGTTCTTCGCCATTTTCTGCGCGACGAGATTTCGATGCCAGAATACCCAGAATACGGTCCGAGTCACGGACAGAAGAGACTTCCGGGTTGGTCGTAATGATCGCTTCATCGGCAAAATAGAGCGCCATCAGCGCCCCGGTTTCGATACCCGCCGGCGAGTCGCAAACGATGAACTCAAAGTCCATCGCTTTCAGTGAGTCCAGTACCTTAGCGACGCCTTCGCGCGTTAGCGCGTCTTTATCCCGGGTCTGCGACGCCGGAAGAATGAAGAGATTTTCAGTACGCTTATCTTTGATCAGCGCCTGATTCAGTGTCGCATCGCCCTGAATGACGTTTACAAAATCGTAAACGACACGACGTTCGCACCCCATAATCAGATCGAGGTTACGCAGTCCGATATCAAAATCAATGACGACAGTTTTCTTTCCCTTCTGGGCCAAACCTGTAGCGATGGCCGCGCTGGAGGTGGTCTTGCCAACGCCCCCTTTACCCGAAGTAACAACAATAATGCGTGCCATAAAAATTCCTTGTTAAAAAGGGATCAATTCAACGGTTGAACTGTCAAAGCGTTGTCTGCTAAACGCAGGCGCGCCGCTTTGCCATAAAATTCTGCCGGGATTTTATCACTCAGCCAGTAAACACCTGCGATAGAGACCAGTTCTGCCGTCAGATGGGTACAAAAAATTTGCGCTTCCCGATCGCCGCTCGCTCCTGCCAGCGCGCGACCTCTCATCATGCCATAGACATGGATATTGCCGTCAGCGATAAGCTCTGCGCCAGCGCTGACGTGACTTGTAACAATCAGATCACATTGTGGAGCATAAATGCGCTGACCGGAACGAACCGGAACATCAATTAATCGCGTTTTTGTGATGGGATTAGCGTTTTGCGGCGGTTCGCTGGGCGTTGCCGGCTCAACGGGCGCAGGCCGAACCGCTTTCTCTTTACCTTCAGTCAGTAAAGGAAGACCCATCCGATCGATTTCTACTTTCAGGCTGGCGTCTTTACAGCCGCTCACGCCGATAATGCGTAAGCCGGTTGAGGTCACGATCTTATGCAGTTCCGGCCAGTTTACCGGGCTTTCAAGACCGCTAACGTTAATAACGACAGGGGCGTGTTTTAAAAACGCAGGAGCCTGCGCTATTTTGTCTTCTAACGCCTGACGAATAACCTCTGGTTCCGCTTCATGCAAATGAACCACTGATAAGGTGAAGCTACTGCCTTTAAGCTCGATTGGCGTGTTTGACATCCTGGCCTTACTCAATTTGCTATTTATCATCTCCGATACGGAGTGATATTCCGAAGTCCAGAAGGCATGTTATAGTCAGTATTATATTGAGGCAAGTCACCATCCCGTTAATTCAGAGTAAAAGTATGTTTTGTGTGATCTATAGAAGTAGCAAGCGCGATCAAACCTATTTGTATGTCGAAAAAAAAGACGATTTTTCGCGGGTGCCTGAAGCGTTGATGAAAGGATTCGGTCAACCGCAGTTAGCGATGATGCTGCCGCTTGATGGACGTAAAAAATTAGTCAATGCCGAGCTCGAAAAAGTAAAACAGGCGTTAAGCGAGCAGGGCTATTATTTACAATTGCCGCCGCCGCCGGAAGATTTGCTGAAACAACATCTTTCTTCGGTAGGACAAAATACGTCGCCCGCTGACCGTTAAACGGTATTCGGCGCCGCGCCTGAATTCCATCATGATCTTAGGGGAAAATATGTATCAACATCGTAACTGGCAAGGTGCCTTGCTTGATTACCCGGTAAGTAAAGTGGTCTGCGTGGGCAGTAATTACGCAAATCACATCAAGGAGATGGGCAGCGCGACGCCGGAAGAACCCGTGCTTTTTATCAAGCCGGAAACCGCATTGTGTGATATTCGCCAGCCGCTGGCGATTCCGGCGGATATGGGGGCTGTTCATCATGAAGTTGAGCTTGCTGTGCTGATTGGCGCAACGCTCCGCCAGGCGACCGAAGATCATGTACGTAAAGCGATAGCCGGTTATGGCGTGGCGCTTGATTTAACCCTGCGCGATATTCAAGGGAAAATGAAAAAGGCCGGACAGCCCTGGGAAAAAGCCAAAGGTTTTGATAACGCATGTCCGATTTCAGGCTTCATCCCTGTCGCGGCCTTCTGCGGCGATCCGCAAAATACGGTTATCGGACTTAACGTTAATGGCGAGGTTCGCCAGCAAGGGTCGACCGCGGATATGATTCATCCTATTGTGCCCCTTATCGCCTATATGAGCCGCTATTTTACGCTCAAAGCCGGGGACGTGGTGCTAACCGGCACGCCGGCAGGCGTGGGGCCATTATTAAGCGGCGATGAGCTGGACATTCGTTTTAATGACGAAACGTTGTCTACCCGCGTTCTGTAAAATCTGCTTGCCGCCTTCAGCGGCGGTAAAACTTGCATCTGCAGGCCAGACTGGTTATAAGGTGCAGCTTTAGTGCAATGGCGGATACTTTAATGAGCGATACACCTTTCTGGCAACGTAAAACCCTGGATGAAATGACCGATGCCGAGTGGGAGTCGCTGTGCGATGGCTGCGGTCAATGCTGCCTGCATAAGCTGATGGATGAAGATACAGATGAAATCTACTTCACCAACGTGGCGTGCAGGCAATTAAATATTAAAACGTGCCAGTGCCGTCATTATGAGCGCCGTTTTGAATTTGAACCCGACTGTATCAAACTCACTCGCGAAAACTTGCCAGACTTTGAATGGTTGCCGATGACCTGCGCCTACCGTTTGTTAGCGGAAGGTAAGCCCTTGCCGACGTGGCATCCGCTGCTGACTGGATCGAAAGCCGCTATGCATGGCGAGCGAATTTCTGTCCGTCATATCGCGGTTAAAGAATCTGAAGTACGGGACTGGCAGGATCATATTTTAAATAAACCGTCGTGGGCAGAATAAGTCTTCGGCAAAACGGCTGATTGTTTACAATTCTTTAATTTACGCCGGGCGACCCCTGAAATCAGGAATTGCGTGCAAATTCCGTCACCTGGCGTTATCACTGCCTTCTATTCTTCCCTGACGCGCCTTGTCGCTGCGCTCGCGCACGTATGGCGGCGACTCTATACTTTCAAAGCAGTATATCGCTGCCTATCCTGAGGAGTTACCCCATGAATAACCAACCGTTGCGCGTTTCAAAGGATCAGCCCAGGAAGCCTGATAAGACACCCGAAGACGAAGGAAAAAATCCAAAGAAAAACCAAAAGTAGTGCTGTAGGGTATCTTTAATAACTATGGTTCGTTGGAGGCTTTATGTCTGAACGTCCTGATTTAGTCGATCCATTACCAGAGGATGACCCGCTTCCTGGTGAAAATATTCCGGATACGCCAGAGGGAGACGATCCTCTCGACCCGGATACCCAGAATGAGGTTGAAGATCCTCGTAGATAGCGACTTGTGCTATTAACCAACCGCCTGATGCAGCTCCTGTGCCAGGCGGTTTTTTTACATCTTCTAAAGCGAAACATCCTGATAATCCTCAGAAAGATAGCCTATAATTTTTTGTACGTTAAAATAGTAGCGCGTCCATGACGACACTGTCTTATTGCGCTTAGCCGTTTGCGAGTTCAAAGGAGGAAATCAATGAACAGCGAAGAGTTGACACATAAAGCAGAAGAGGAAATCGCGGCACTCATTAGCAAAAAGGTTGCCGAACTACGGAAGAAAACCGGGCAAGAGGTTTCCGAAATAGAGTTCGCGCCGCGAGAAACGATGAAAGGGCTTGAGGGATACCACGTTAAAATTAAACTACTCTAGCGTTTAATTAGCGCCATTAATCACCTGGCTACTGGGCGGGACGCCGCCCAGTGGTGACTGGTTTACCGATGTCAGGCTTTTTTCTGTTGATACATTTCCTCGCCCTGATGGTCTTCCTCTACCCAAAAATGAATGTTGAACCGCGCATCATCGCTCAGTTCTACCCGATGCCAGTATTGCGGCGGACTGGTGGCGAATTGCCCGGCATTAATTACCACTTTCACTTCTGGTTCTGTCGCGGTTTCATTCGCAAAGCCATAGTAGGTCACGGTGCCTTCCATCACGCAGAGTTGTCCGAAAACGCCTGCCGCTGTGTTGTGATGAGAGAGCAGTGCCGCCGGAACATTTTCTTTGGTGAAAAAGGGGGTAGAGCGTTTAACTTTCCAGTTTGCCGGGATGCGTAAGTGGGACATAAGACATCTCCCTGATGTGGTGATTAAAAGATGCATTTAATATACACCTTTTAATCACTGGCAAACAACGCTTCGGGCAAAAAAAACGCTCCCGAAGGAGCGTGTGTATCAACGACCGAACAGGTCGCGTTTTTTAGGCTTAAATGCCTGGGCTATGACGACGGCTATCGCCACTACAAGATAAGCGGCAAAGATCCCCAACAGCCATTGCGGCATCTCCAGCGTTAAAAACGACCACTGGCGTTCGGCGCAATCACCGGATGCCACAAACACCTTCGGCAGCCATTTACCCAACGGCAACCAGTCTGGAAAGCGCGCCATAAAGTCACAGGTCATGAACGGCGAGGGATGCAACTGAATCATCGTATGTTCATACGCCAGTTGTAGACCCCGCCAGGCGCTGTAAATCCAGATAACCATCGCCACGTATCGCAGCGGCGTTTTCGGCGCTATTGCGCCGACCAGACCCGCGCCCATCACGCCAAACAGGGCGCAACGTTCGTAAATACATAGCACGCAAGGTTTAAGTAACATGACGTGCTGGAACCACAGCGCCACCATTTCCAGCGCCAGGGCGGTAAACGCCATCAGTAACCATGCGCCCCGACCCCGTGAGCACTGGTTTAAAAATCGCAACATAATAATTTCCCTGCAACATGCGTAGAGACCGCAGTGTAAACCAATTCAATTCGTGCGCCACTAGCGGGAAATGAAATAATGTGTAATTGGATAATTATCAGGCAAAAATCGGAGCCGGGCGGTGTATTGCCCGGCCAAACGTTACGAAAGCGTTGCTAACCATCCTGCCTGAGTCATCCATTCGGTGGCCGGCGCAAGAGTGAATTCGACGCACAGTAGCCCTATCAGGGTCAGTACGATAGTGTACGGTAACGCCATCCAGACCATACGGCCATAGGAGAGACGGATTAACGGCGCCAGCGCGGAGGTCAGCAGGAATAAGAATGCCGCCTGACCATTTGGCGTCGCTACCGATGGCAGGTTAGTACCGGTATTGATGGCCACGGCTAGCATCTCAAACTGTTTTAAGCTGATTGCGCCGTTTTCCATTGCCGCCTTCGCTTCGTTGATATAAATGGTGCCGACAAAGACGTTATCCGAGATGGAAGACAACAGGCCGTTAAAGAGATAGAACAGCGTTAGCTGCGCGTGTTCAGAGGCTTGCAAGACGAACTGAATAATCGGCGCGAAAAGATGTTGATCGATAATAACCGCCACAATGGAGAAGAAAACGGTTAACAGCGCAGTAAACGGCAGCGACTCGGTAAACGCTTTGCCGATGGCGTGTTCATCGGTTACACCCGTTAACGCGGTGGCCAGAATAATAACCGACAGACCAATCAGCCCCACCTCCGCGAGATGGAGGGCGAGGGCGGTAACCAGCCAGACGCCAATAATTGCCTGGACTATTAGTTTAATTTTATCCTGTCGGGTGCGCTTCTTACGGCTTTGATCGTCGAATTGCTGCAAGACGTCGCGGACTTTTTCGGGCAACGTTTCGCCATAGCCAAACCAGCGCATTTTCTCGACCAGCATACAGGTTAACAGTCCACATATCAGTACCGGGACGGTGACAGGCGACATCCGTAAAAAGAAGTCGCCGAAATGCCAGCCAGCCGCTTTAGCGATGATCAGGTTTTGCGGCTCCCCGACCATGGTCATGACGCCGCCCAGCGCCGTCCCCACGCCCGCATGCATCATCAGGCTACGCAAGAATCCGCGGAATTGCTCCAGCACCGTTTTGTAATGCGGATCGATATGGCTATCGTCCAGCATATCGTTCTCTTCGCCGCGCGATGAGGCCACACGATGGTAAATCCCGTAAAAACCGACGGCGACGCTGATCACCACCGCAACGACGGTAAGCGCGTCAAGAAAAGCCGACAAGAACGCGGCGGCGACGCAAAAGGCCAGCGACAGAACCATCTTCGAGCGGATACTGAGTAGCAGACGGGTAAAAATAAATAGCAATAACTGCTTCATAAAGTAGATGCCTGCCACCATAAACATCAGCAGCAGCAAGACTTCCAGGTTGGCGGCAACCTCTTCACGTACATGGGCGGCGCTGGTCATGCCGATGATGACGGCTTCAATGGCCAGTAACCCGCCGGGCAGCAGGGGGTAACACTTTAACGCCATCGCCAGGGTGAAGATAAACTCTGCCACCAGCAGCCAACCGGCAATAAAGGGATTAGCTAAGAAAATGAATGGGTTAACAATTAAAAAGACAAGTAGTGCCAGTTTGTACCAGTCGGGCGACTGGCCTAAAAAGTTGCGCCACATGGCGCGACCCCATGAGATCTCCATGAAATTTTTCCTTACCTAGAAAAATGAAATAGCGTTTTTATGTTTAAACACAGAGAGTAGCGAGCGCGACGAATGCAAGCAAGTCCTTAACGATATTGGCAGGTGATATCAGAAATGGTGCCTTGATCCCCTTTTTCTTCATTGCGTCCGCTATCAGGTGTTACGCCCGTCTGGTATGATGAGTACAACTATGTTTTGCTGTGTAATGGAAATCTCACTATGGTCATTAAGGCGCAGAGCCCGGCGGGTTTCGCGGAAGAGTATATTATTGAAAGTATCTGGAATAACCGCTTTCCTCCTGGCACGATCTTACCGGCAGAACGAGAACTCTCCGAACTGATCGGCGTGACGCGCACGACATTACGCGAGGTGTTACAGCGGCTGGCGCGAGATGGCTGGCTGACCATTCAGCATGGCAAACCGACAAAGGTTAATAATTTTTGGGAAACGTCAGGGCTGAATATCCTTGAAACGCTGGCCCGCCTTGATCATGAAAGCGTTCCGCAACTGATCGACAATTTGTTGTCGGTGCGTACCAATATTTCTACTATCTTTATTCGTACCGCGTTGCGTCAACACCCGGATAAGGCGCAGGAAGTGCTGGCCACTGCCCACGAAGTGGCCGACCATGCCGATGCATTCGCCGATCTGGACTATAACATCTTTCGTGGTCTGGCATTTGCCTCCGGCAATCCTATTTACGGCTTGATCCTGAACGGCATGAAAGGGTTATACACCCGCATTGGTCGCCACTATTTCGCCAATCCGGAAGCGCGCAGTCTGGCACTGGGTTTCTATCATAAATTATCGTCGTTATGCGAGCAGGGCGCGCACGACCAGGTGTATGAAACGGTGCGGCGTTACGGGCATGACAGCGGCGAGATTTGGCATCGGATGCAGAAAAATCTGCCCGGCGATTTAGCGATTCAGGGACGATAATCCCGTGATGCCCGGTAAGCGCAAACACTACCGGGCAGCATCTCGATTACAGCGTGTTCATGCGCGGCGGACAACGCTCCAGCAGTTCTACGCTGCCATCCTCATTTTGTTGCTCCAGCATCACATCAAAGCCCCATAACCGATGCACATGTTTCAGTACCTCTTTGCGGCCTTTATCCAGCGGCGCGCGGTTATGCGGGATATAACGCAACGTCAGCGATCTGTCGCCGCGTAAATCCACATTCCAGACCTGAATATTCGGCTCCAGGTTGCTCAGGTTATACTGTGACGACAGTTTTGATCGAATCTCCCGATAACCTTCTTCGTTATGAATGGCGGAGATCTCCAGATAATTATGCCTGTCATCATCAAGTACCGTGAAGAAACGGAAATCACGCATCACTTTTGGCGACAGGAACTGACTGATAAAGCTTTCATCTTTAAAATCGCGCATGGCGAAGTGCAGCGTTTCCAGCCAGTCGGAACCGGCAATATCCGGAAACCAGTATTTATCTTCATCCGTGGGCGACTGACAAATACGTTTGATATCCTGGAACATGGCAAAGCCGAGCGCATAGGGGTTAATTCCGCTATACCAGGGGCTATTATAGGGCGGCTGAAATACGACATTGGTATGGCTGTGTAAAAACTCCAGCATAAAGCGTTCCGTCACTTTGCCTTCATCATACAGATGGTTCAGGATGGTGTAGTGCCAGAAGGTCGCCCAGCCCTCGTTCATGACCTGCGTCTGTTTCTGCGGATAAAAATACTGGCTGACTTTACGCACGATGCGCAGAATTTCGCGCTGCCACGGCTCGAGCAACGGGGCGTTTTTCTCCATAAAATAGAGCAGGTTTTCCTGCGGTTCAGCAGGAAAGCGGCGTGCTTCGGCGACAGTTTTTTCTTCCTCGCGTTTTGGCAGCGTGCGCCACAGCATATTCACCTGGCTTTGTAGATACTCTTCCCGGCTTTTTTGTCGCGCTTTCTCTTCCTGCAACGAGATTTTCTGCGGGCGCTTATAGCGATCGACGCCGTAATTCATCAGCGCGTGGCAGGAGTCGAGCAGTTTTTCTACTTCATCCACTCCGTAGCGTTCTTCACAGCGGGTAATGTAATTCCGGGCGAAAATCAGGTAATCGACGATAGAGCTGGCATCCGTCCAGCTCCGGAAGAGATAATTATTTTTAAAAAAGGAGTTGTGGCCGTAACAGGCGTGCGCCATGACCAGCGCTTGCATGGTGATGGTGTTCTCTTCCATCAGGTAGGCAATGCAGGGATTAGAGTTGATCACAATTTCATAAGCCAGTCCTTGTTGACCATGCTTATACAGACGTTCCGTCTCAATGAACTTTTTGCCAAACGACCAGTGCGGATAGTTGATCGGCATCCCGACGCTGGAGTAGGCGTCCATCATCTGTTCGGAAGTGATGACTTCAATTTGGTGCGGGTAAGTATCCAGTTGGTAGAGTTTCGCCACGCGGTCTATCTCTGCCAGATAGACATCCAGCAGATCAAATGTCCAGTCGGGTCCATCGCTCAAACGTGTGGTGTCCTTGTTCATGGAATCAATCGTTGCCATTCGCGCACCCTCATTGTTGGCGACGCTCTCTGTATGGAGCGCCTCCTTTCAAGCATAGAACACCATGTTAAAAAACGACTTGATCGTGAAAACTTTTCTTTGCGATTTCCTCCACATTGAACGGCAAAAAAACGGGTATTGGCATCATTTTATGCTGTATAGCCATGCCGCGTAGCAGGAGATCCCAAACCAGTGGGATCGCTTGTCTTTAGGGTATATGTGAAGCACGTCACCATAAAAAAGTCATATGTTGAATAATATTTTCATCTGGGTTATCAAGATGTAATCAGAAGATTGTTCTTTTACTATTAACGGAGTGGCTATGCGAGTTGTCATCCTGGGGAGTGGCGTAGTTGGCGTGACCAGCGCCTGGTATTTGAGTCAGGCGGGGCATGATGTCACCGTTATCGATCGCGAATCCGGCCCGGCGCAAGAAACCAGCGCGGCGAATGCCGGACAAATTTCACCGGGATATGCGGCGCCCTGGGCGGCCCCTGGCGTACCGCTGAAGGCGATAAAATGGATGTTCCAGCGCCATGCGCCGCTGGCGGTGCGTCTGGATGGCACCCCGTTTCAACTGAAGTGGATGTGGCAAATGCTGCGTAACTGCGATACCCGGCATTACATGGAAAATAAAGGCCGCATGGTGCGTCTGGCGGAATATAGTCGCGACTGCCTGAAAACGCTACGCGCCGCGACCGGTATCGAATATGAAGGCCGCCAGGGGGGAACGCTACAACTCTTCCGCACCGCGCAACAGTATGAGAACGCCACCCGTGATATCGCCGTGCTGGAAGATGCCGGGGTGCCGTATCAGCTCCTGGAAGCCAGCCGACTGGCGGAAGTTGAACCCGCGCTGGCTGAGGTTGCGCATAAATTAACCGGCGGGCTGCGCTTACCGAATGATGAAACCGGGGACTGTCAGCTCTTTACCCAGCGTCTGGCGCGCATGGCGGAGCAGGCGGGCGTAACCTTTCGCTTTAATACTCCCGTGGAAAAATTACTGTACGAAA
Organism: Salmonella sp. NW722; assembly: GCF_051702785.1. NCBI lineage: Bacteria > Pseudomonadati > Pseudomonadota > Gammaproteobacteria > Enterobacterales > Enterobacteriaceae > Salmonella > Salmonella sp. NW722. Next base: position 59,873 of record NZ_JAMMIN010000005.1, on the reverse strand, counting down.
ATGATCAGATTTACGGCGTGAAATGCGCCGATGAGATCATTAAAGCAGATGCGTATGTTATGGCGTTTGGATCGTATTCGACGGCGATGCTTAAAGGCATTGTTGATATCCCGGTGTATCCGCTGAAAGGCTATTCATTAACCATCCCAATCGTCGAGCCAGACGGCGCGCCGGTATCGACGATTCTTGATGAAACCTACAAAATCGCTATTACGCGTTTTGATAAGCGTATTCGCGTGGGGGGAATGGCGGAAATCGTGGGCTTTAATACCGACTTACTGCAACCGCGCCGCGAGACGCTGGAGATGGTTGTGCGCGATCTCTTTCCGCGCGGCGGTCATATTGAGCAGGCCACATTCTGGACCGGCCTGCGCCCCATGACGCCGGACGGCACGCCGGTAGTAGGACGTACCCGTTATAAAAATCTGTGGCTTAATACTGGACACGGCACGTTAGGCTGGACGATGGCCTGCGGTTCAGGCCAGTTGTTAAGCGATATCTTGTCGGGTCGTACGCCAGCGATACCCTACGACGATCTGAGCGTGGCGCGATACCGTTCCGATTTTACGCCCACCCGCCCGCAACGTTTGCATAGCGCGCATAACTGATAAAGGAAGTGAAATGACCCGCCCTATACAGGCCAGCCTTGATTTACAGGTAATGAAACAAAATTTGGCTATTGTGCGCCGGGCGGCCCCAGAGGCGCGCGTCTGGTCGGTAGTGAAAGCCAACGCCTACGGCCACGGTATTGAACGCGTCTGGAGCGCGCTGGGCGCCACAGATGGTTTCGCTATGCTCAACCTTGAAGAGGCGATTACCCTGCGTGAGCGCGGGTGGAAAGGGCCGATATTGATGCTGGAGGGGTTTTTCCATGCGCAAGACCTGGAGGCGTATGACACTTATCGGCTGACCACCTGCATCCACAGTAACTGGCAGTTGAAAGCGCTGCAAAATGCGCGGCTTAACGCGCCGCTGGATATCTATGTCAAAGTCAACAGCGGCATGAACCGACTCGGTTTTCAGCCTGAGCGGGCGCAGACCGTCTGGCAGCAATTGCGGGCAATGCGCAATGTCGGTGAAATGACCCTGATGTCACATTTTGCTCAGGCCGATCATCCGGAAGGTATCGGGGAGGCGATGAGACGAATTGCGCTGGCGACGGAAGGCCTTCAATGTTCATACTCGTTATCAAATTCGGCAGCGACGCTGTGGCATCCCCAGGCGCATTATGACTGGGTCAGGCCGGGCATTATTTTGTACGGCGCGTCGCCGTCAGGACAGTGGCGGGATATTGCCGATACCGGACTAAAACCCGTGATGACGCTGAGTAGCGAAATTATTGGCGTGCAGACGCTGAGCGCGGGTGAAAGAGTAGGCTATGGCGGAGGGTATTCTGTGACTCAGGAACAACGCATTGGCATCGTCGCGGCGGGTTATGCCGATGGCTATCCACGCCATGCGCCGACCGGGACGCCTGTGCTGGTGGACGGTATCCGTACCAGAACAGTAGGCACCGTTTCAATGGATATGCTGGCGGTGGATTTGACGCCGTGTCCGCAGGCGGGAATCGGCACGCCGGTTGAATTATGGGGCAAAGAAATTAAGGTCGATGATGTCGCTTCTGCGGCAGGCACGCTGGGCTATGAGCTACTGTGCGCCGTAGCGCCGCGCGTGCCGTTTGTGACAACGTAACCTAACTCAGGCTAAGGCGTCGACCGGTCCACCGGGGGCGGGTCGACGTTGTCCGGCGACCTTATTCTGCTTCATCTTCGGCGACGCGTACCCCAATCTTGCGTACCACGTTATCTTCTTTTTCAGCTACCGTCCAAATCATGCCGCCAAACTCCACCTGATCGCCGACGACCGGCGCAGCGCCCAGCAGTTGCTGTATGATTTCACCCAAGGTTTGTTGTTTATCCCGGTATTCCGTTCCTTCTTCCAGCCCGTAGATAAGCGCCACGTCGGCGAATTTCGCATTCGCTTCGAGGATAAAATCGCCAAAGAAACGCTGATCTAACGAAACCGGCGGCGACTGGCTAAACAATTTGCCCAGCGCTGGCAGATCGCGCTCCCGGCCAATCACGCAGAGTACGTCGCCTTCCTGCAGGCGAGTGCTACCGGTGGGGTGAAACAGTTCATTATTGCGAAATAGCGCGGCAATGCGGGTTTCGTTCGGCATATGCAGGTCGCGCAACGCCGCGCCGACGCACCATTTGTCGGCGCTCAACTGATAGATGAATTGCTCCCACGGATTATCAGGATGGATGTCAAGCCCCACGCGCGATACTGGCCAGCCAACCGGAGGCACGACCACTTTGGCTCTCTTCGCCGCCCATGACAGCGATGTTCCCTGCAGGAGCAGCGACACCAGTACCACAAAGAAAGCGACATTAAAGAATAGGCGAGCGTTTTCAAGCCCGGCCATCATCGGGAAAACGGCGAGAATAATCGGCACCGCGCCGCGCAGTCCGACCCAACTGATGAAAATGCGCTCCCGAAGATTGAAGCCGCGAAATGGCAGCAGGCCGGTAAACACCGACAGTGGGCGGGCGAAGAAAATCATCCAGATAGAGAGAATAAGCGCAGGGACGGCAATCGGCCACAGATCGGAAGGCGTCACCAACAGCCCCAGGACCAGGAACATGGCGATCTGCGCCAGCCAGGCCAGTCCGTCAAAGTTTTGCAGGATGCCGTAACGGTTGCGAATCGGACGGTTTCCTAACAGGAATCCGCACAGATAGACCGCGAGAATGCCGCTGCCTTCAAGCGCGGTCGTCAAAGCAAAAATCAGAATACCGCCGCTGAGCGCCAACATCGGATACAGGCCGCTGGGCAGAGAAATACGGTTGATCATCTGCTGTAGCAGGTAACCGCCGCCCAGGCCAAAAACAATACCGAGACCGAACTGCTGGATAATATGGACGGCAAACATCCAGTCCAGACCGGTTTCATGTTTCTGGATCATCTCAATTAATGTAATGGTCAGAAAAACGGCCATCGGGTCGTTACTTCCCGATTCGATCTCCAGCGTGGAGCCTACACGTTCGTTTAGCCCTTTGCCGCCAAGCAGAGAAAAGACCGCTGCGGCGTCAGTGGAACCGACTATCGCGCCGATAAGCAGACCTTCGATAAGATCCAGATGAAACAGCCAGGCGGCCATCATACCTGTTAACCCCGACGTGATCAGCACGCCGAGCGTCGCCAGCGACAGCGCGGGACCCAGCGCTACCCGGAAAGAGCTGGCCTGGGTGCGCATGCCGCCATCGAGTAAAATAATCGCCAGCGCCAGGTTACTGACCATATAAGCGAAAGGATAATTATCGAAAGGAATACCGCCAATGCCATCCACACCCGCTAACATCCCAATGGCGAGGAAAATGACCAGAATCGGGATACCCAGTCGCGATGAGAATGAACTTAACAGGATACTGCTGGTTACAAGGATGGAACCTAAAATAAATAGACTAATAATTGTTGCAGCATCCAACGTTTTATATCTCCTGACTCACACGACTTCGTATTATTTAACATTAACATAATAACGGCCAGGGCAGCGTTTTACTTAGCCTGTCGGGGACTTTTTTTACAATTGCAGCGTAGGATGACCAGATAAAGTGAGTTGAGTCCCCTGGCGCGTATTTTTAAGCGTCGCGTTTGCCCCGATAGGGAGCGTCACCGTACGCTGTTCATGCCCGAAGTCGAGACCGGTAATCAGCGGAACGGACAGACGGGAACGTAAAAACGCGTAGACGCTCTCCAGAGAATAGCCGGCGTCATACTCGTTGGGCGCCGCGCCGCTAAAGCTGCCGAGAACGATGGCGCTCTGACGGTTTAGAATTCCGGCGTACTCCAGTTGCAAAAGCATACGCTCCACCCGGAAAGGATGCTCATTGACATCTTCCAGCACTAAAATTCCTTTATCGATAGTCGGCATCCAGGGCGTACCGATAAGGGAAATCAACATCGCCAGATTTCCGCCCCATAAGGTGCCCTGTACGTCGCACTGAGGGCCGTCGCCTTGCCACTCTACGGTAAATTGCGCCTTGCGTAGCGCCAGCCAGAAATGTTGCTCGGTGAACGTATTCAGCGTTTCGGCGCCAAAATTTGCCGCCAGCATAGGACCGCTAAAGGTGATGACATTGGCCTGCGCCAGGAGTCCAGCCTGAATCGCCGTAAAATCGCTATGACCGCAAATCAGTAAGGGATTGCGCTGTTGCCTGGAGGCGAGCGACTGCCAGTCGATACGATCCAGCAAGCGGCTGGCGCCATAGCCGCCGCGAACCGGCATGACAATCGTATCCGGCGACGTTAGCGAGGCCAGCGAATTAACATCGGCCAGCCGTTCCGCGTCCGTACCGGCAAAACGCTGATAGCGGCGACGAATCACCTCGTCATTCTCCACCTGATGGCCCGCGTCAGTCAGGCGCTGAACGCCGCGTAACGCGGCCTGTTGGTTAATACAGTAGCCCGAGGGGGCGATTAAATGAAACAGAGACATGGTAATTCCTTGCTGACAATAGAATGCAAATGTATATCATGCCGCATATATTAGGCGATGTCCCTCGTTGTGCGACGTTTCTGGAGGCGCACCAGGGAGGCAACCTAAGTACCTGGCCGGGGCGGTATGACCTCTTCGGCAGATAAGTTACGGCTATAAGGATAGATGACGTGAAATTAAGATGGTTTGCTTTTTTGGTAGTAATACTCGCTGGCTGTAGCTCAAAACAGGATTACAGGAATCCGCCGTGGAATGCCGAAGTGCCTGTAAAGCGTGCGATGCAGTGGATGCCCATCAGTGAAAAAGCCGGGGCGGCATGGGGGGTTGATCCGCATTTAATCACCGCGATTATCGCCATTGAATCCGGCGGCAACCCTAACGCGGTCAGTAAATCCAATGCGATTGGCCTGATGCAGTTAAAGGCGTCGACCTCCGGGCGCGACGTTTACCGTCGCATGGGCTGGCGTGGCGAACCGACCACCAGCGAGCTGAAAAACCCTGAGCGTAACATCTCAATGGGCGCGGCGTATCTGAGCATTCTGGAAAATGGGCCGCTGGCCGGCATCAAAGATCCGCAGGTGATGCAATATGCGCTGGTCGTCTCTTATGCTAACGGCGCAGGCGCGTTATTGCGTACTTTTTCATCCGACAGGAAGAAGGCGATAGAAAAAATTAACGATCTGGATGCGGACGAGTTTTTTGAGCATGTTGTTGATAATCATCCCGCGCCGCAGGCGCCGCGCTATATCTGGAAGCTTCAGCAGGCGCTGGACGCCATGTAGTTTAGCGTGAAGATTATTCTCGCACTTTATTCGCTCTTTCTCGGGCCTCGCGCTCAAGCGAAAAAATAATCCGCTGCAACTCCCGCTCCACCGCCGGGCTAACGTTAAGGAAACGAAAGCTCAGGCGGGGAGTGGTGATCGTTTCATTTTTCCCATCAATCACCTTACGCTCGCTGATGGCGATAAGCTGGGCGTCAACGTGAAAAATCCCCCATTGCCCCATGTTCAGTTCAACCTGCGAAAAGCGCGCGCCTTCTGTTAGCCCGTCGGGGATGGCGGATTCCAGTAGCGCGCCCATGCCGCCCAGGGAAAGATCAAACAGGCGAAAACGTAACGTACGGGTGTCCGGTAGCGTGGTGACGCCGTAATAAGGCGGATACAGCGGCGCGCCAATGCGAAAATACTCCCGGCGCTGGACAAACCACAGTGATGACGGCAGGGGCGTGATAAAGGCCGGCAGCCGCTGATATTCACCTGTAACGAGTTGCGGCAACGTGAACTCGACTTTTGCGCCCTGCGTTTCTGCGATAATGGCTACCTGCCCGGCACGTAATACGGCGCTATTTTCATATTCCTGGCTGCCGTAATCTACGATGAGTTTTTCCGGGTCTACCGCCAAAATTTTACTGATGAATTGACCATGCGCCCATGAAATACGCAGTGGAACCTGATTTTTATTTAAATCCCGTAGCACGCCTAATATCGCTAATGGATTTTTTTTCAGGAACTGCTCATTGTAACCACTCACACGAAATAACCCCTGATACGCAGACTATCGTTGGGTTATCGGCATCGGTAGAAAGAACTTAATAGCGATAAATAAATTTTTATGTCCGCGAGATAAATCAGTGTTCAGAAATGCGACGCTCGACTTTGCCTATACTTAAAACGTTTTTACTGGAAAGAGGGTTTGCAAATGGGAATTATCGCCTGGATTATTTTTGGTTTGATTGCCGGCGTTATCGCCAAATTGCTTATGCCGGGGCGCGATGGCGGGGGATTTATCCTGACCTGTATTCTCGGTATCGTCGGGGCGGTCGTTGGCGGATGGCTGGCGACGATGTTTGGTATTGGCGGCAGTATCAGCGGCTTTAATCTGCACAGTTTCCTGGTCGCCGTGGTGGGCGCGATTGTGGTGCTGGTGATTTTCCGCCTTCTGCGACGCGGCTAACCGCTGCAAAACGTGTAAACGTTGACCCGGTCAGCGCCGGGTCAACCTACTATAAACACGCGTTACTGCGTCGCTGCAGACGGCGTTTTTGTCGGCGTTGCGCTTAACGATGCCGGACGAGTAGACGGTACGCTATCGCACGGTTTTTCCTGAGGACAAATCAGATCGAGCATTTTCAGCGTCACGCCGTTGGTCCAGCCAAAGCCGTCCTGAAGGGGATATTCGCCGCCGCCACCGCCGGTTCCGGTACTGCTGACGTCATATTTTTCGACCAGTTTTTTCTCGCGATCGTAGGTGTGCTGCACATTGGTTAAAAAGCGCCAGGTGACTTCCATTGCCACGTCATCCTGCCCATAATTTTGCAATCCTTCGGCAGCGACCCATTGTAACGGCGCCCAGCCGTTTGGCGCATCCCACTGCTGTCCGCTTTTAACCGAGGTGGTAGCCAGCCCGCCAGGCTGTAGCAGATGCGCCTGGGCCGCCGCCGCCACTTTCACGGCGCGATCTTTCGCGGCGGCGTTTACATAGAGCGGGAACAGCGCGGCAGCGGTGAGTTGGTTGCGGATTTTATTGTTCTGCAGATCGTAGTCGGCATACCAACCCTCTTTGTTATTCCACAGATGCATTTCAATGGCTTTTTGCCGCGCGTTGGCCAGTGCGTCATATTGCGAGGCTTTGGCCCGATCGCCCGCCGCAGCGCTGGCGCGGGCGAGGGTCTTCTCCAGCTGATACAGCAGAGCGTTAAGATCGACAGGGACAATCGTGGTGGTGCGAATGGTACTGAGCTGCTGCGGATTATCCATCCAGCGGGAGCTGAAATCCCAGCCAGAGGCGGCGGCAGAGCGGAGGTCTCGATAGATCTCCGTTGCCGGGCGGTTGGGGTTGCTTTTGGCGGTAGCGATATCTTCAACCCAGGATTCAGGGCGGGGCGTATCCCGATCGTCCCAGTAGCGGTTGAGAACGCTGCCGTCCTCCAGTTTGACGACGCGTTGGTTTTGTTGCCCTGGCTGCAATGTCTCAACGCCCTCCATCCAGTAGGCGTACTCTTTTTGCAGTTGCGGCAGGTATTCTTTCAGCGCATCGTCACCTTCATGTTCCGCCAGTAACTCAACCATAAACGCAAAGAAAGGCGGCTGCGAACGACTCAGGTAGTAGGTACGGTTGCCGTTGGGAATATGCCCCCAGGCGTCAATTTCGTAACCAAAGTTCGCCACCATATCCGCCACCTTATCCCAGTGCCCGCTTTCCGCCAGCCCCAGCATCGTAAAATAGCTGTCCCAGTAGTAAATCTCTCTGAATCGCCCACCCGGCACGACATAGGATTCAGGCAACGGCAAGAGCGAGTCCCACTTTTCGACGTTTTTAGTTGAACGTGTCAGCACCGGCCACAGGCCATAAATATGTTCACGCAATGACTGCCCGGCAGGCGGGACATATTTTTCACCCGCTTTCGGCAGGGTGAAGTTAACATCAACAAAATGACGTAAATCGAAGCCGGACTGGTTCCGCTGCATACGATAATCCGCAAGAATCATGAGCGGATCGCTATTAGGTATGGCGTCAGCAAAGGTTTTCTGATCGGGGAAGAGTTTTGCATTCTGGACATCATTAAAGAGCGGGCCAAGCAAAATATCCGGCGGCTGCGGAGTTTCAGTGTCGGAAGACGGGTCTGCGGCAGTCGCCGAAAACGATGCAAACGTCAGCAGCGTCCCTGCCAGCGCCAGTTTTATGGCTTTCTGTAGTAGAACAGAACGGCGAATCTCTGGGGGTATCATCAAGTTATCTCCTTAGCGGTGAGCCAAAGCCAACGGCATTTACCATGACAAAACCTTAGTCTACGATGACCAGATACGCGTGATTGAACCGCTATTTTGCGAACAAACAGACATTTTATTGAGACAGAATTTATCGGCGCGCGCGTGGAAAACGGGGTATACAGACAAAAAATCCACGCCGGGACGTGGATTTTAGCGCAATAACTTGTAGCCTTAACCTGGATAGATACCGCGATCTTTACGGGCCAACAGAATGCGCTCACAGGCGACAATATAGGCTGCGGTGCGCAGAGAACAGGATTTCTCAGCCGCTTTCTCCCAGACATGGACGATCGCGTCGGTCATGATTTTGTCCATGCGCGCGTTGATCTCTTCTTCGCTCCAGAAGAAGCTGGCCATATCTTGTACCCATTCGAAGTAACTGACGGTTACGCCGCCTGCGTTACAGACCACGTCAGGCACCACAAGGATACCACGGCTGGCCAGAACATCATCAGCATCCGGATAGGTCGGGCCGTTAGCCCCTTCCAGCACCAGCTTACACGTCAGGGCTTCCGCGCGCTGACGAGTTATCTGGCCTTCAAGCGCCGCCGGGATCAGAATATCCATCTCCAGACGCCAGAACGCATCGCTGGCGATAGTTTCCGCGCCCGGGAAACCGGCTATCTGTTTGTGTTCTGTCTGCCATGCCGTGAGCGCCTTCATGTCAATACCGGTGGCGTTAAACAGCGTTGCGGTATGATCCTGAATCGCCACGACACGGGCGCCAGCGCCTGCAAACAGACGCGCGGCTTCGCTGCCGACGTTACCAAAACCCTGAACCACAACGCGAGCGCCTTCAACGGCGATATTCGCCCGACGCGCGGCTTCCAGCCCGCTGACGAAAACGCCGCGCCCCGTCGCTTTTTCACGGCCCAGCGAACCGCCAAGATGGATAGGCTTACCGGTGACGACGCCAGTGACCGTCGTGCCATGATTCATGGAATACGTATCCATCATCCAGGCCATCACTTTACCGTTGGTGCCGACATCCGGCGCAGGAATATCTTTCTGCGGCCCGATGATAATGCCGATCTCGCTGGTATAGCGGCGGGTCAAACGCTCCAGTTCACCTTCCGACAGCGAGAACGGATCGACGCGGATGCCGCCTTTGGCGCCGCCGTACGGCAGGTTCAGCGCGGCACATTTGATGGTCATCCATGCTGACAGGGCCATCACTTCATTGAGATCAACGTCAGGATGGTAGCGAACACCGCCTTTACCCGGACCTCGGGAGAGGTTGTGCTGCACGCGATATCCTTCGAAATGACGAATAGTGCCATCATCCATTTGTACCGGAATATCGACGATCAGAGCGCGTTTTGGGTGGCGCAGAGTATCCACCCAGGGGGATAACTCGCCCAGATAAGGGGCCACACGCTCGATTTGTTGCAGGTAGGTATTCCAGGCAGATGTGCTGCTATCTGAAGCGTAAGATAACTTATCCATGATAAACCTTAGTGATAAAAGTAATATGTTCTTTAATTGACCGTGGTACATAGTAGATCACACCATGTAGCGATAAATTTAACACTTTTTTAAACAATTAACTCAGATCAAAAATGGCAGGCAGTTGGATTTTCGTTATGATTTTGGATGGGAAGTGGTTAACTATCCTATATAAGAGGTGATATATCGCTAATTATGCAATTAATTGCTTAAATATGCGTAATATGTGCAAGGCGGCTATTTGTCATAATTATGACGCACCTCTAAAAGTAAACATTATGATAACGACATGTATCAATGTTATGTCGTCCTGTCGGCGGGGAAACGTCTTCACCAGGCGCGTAAAAAGATAAAAATAACCGGAGTCAGACGGCGCTGACCCCGGTTTACCTCTTTATTGTTGACGCGACTCAAGCCATACCAACACCAGTGTCGACAGTGAGCACATCAGCAGAATGCCGACAAACCACAGTAAATACCACATCGCTTCCGCTCCCTAATAAAGTTCATGATCGTTACGGCGGAGGGTCTCCAGGTTGATACGCCCCAACATTTTGTAATAGCTCCACAGCGTATAGAGCAGTACGATCGGCAGAAAAATCAGCACAATCACCAGCATGATTTCGAGCGTCATCTGGCTGGAGGTGCTGTCCCACACCGTCAGGCTGGAGAGAGGACTAACACTCGACGGCATCACAAAAGGAAATAGCGTTATGCCGGCGGTAAAGATGACGCAGGCCTGGGTCAGGGAAGCGAACAGAAATCCACGAATAGTCTGACCGCGAAGGCAGGCATAGAAAGCCAGAATCGGCAGGATCATACCGAGCAACGGGATGATGAGCAGTAGCGGCGAGCGTATAAAGTGGTTCATCCATGCGCCAGGGAGTATCGCCACGCCTTTTAAGAGCGGATTGGAAGGGCCGTTGGCATCTTGCGTGAGTAAGACAAAGCCATCAACGCCGGCCCACAGCCAGTAACCGGCCAGCAGGAAGCAGATCACGATCAGCAGCGCGCTGTGGCGGGTGGCCGACAGAGCCCGTTGACGAATAACGCCCTCCGTTTTCAACTGTAACCAGACGCCTCCTTGCATAATCACCAACGACAGACTCAATAATCCACACAGTAGGGCAAAGGGCGAGAGTAACTGCCAGAAGGTGCCAAAATAGTCAACATGAAGCTGCGGCGTGAAGGCAAACGGCACGCCTAAAAACAGGTTGCCGAACGCGATACCGAATACGACTGGGGGCACCAGGCTGCCGATAACCAGACCGGTATCCCACAGCGCGCGCCAGCGGGCATTGGCGATTTTACCCCGATAATCAAAGGCCAGCGGGCGAAAGAAGAGGGCACACAGCACCAGGATCATCGCCACATAAAAACCGGAAAACGCGGCGGCATAGACCCGTGGCCAGGCGGCGAATAATGCCCCGCCCGCGAGGATCAACCATACCTGGTTTCCTTCCCAGTGGGCGCCGACGCTATTGATCAATACCCAGCGTTCGTCATCGTTGCGCGCTATCAGCGGGAGCAGGCAACCGACACCCATATCAAACCCGTCAGTTACCATAAAGGCCACCAGGATGACGCCGATCAGCAGCCACCAAATGAACCGCAACGTTTCATAATCCAACATGATTGTCTCCTTTATCCCTGTTGTTGCGCTTGTTGTTGATGTTGCATGGCGCTCGGCCCAAGACGCGCGTACTTCTGCATCAGATAGACTTCCGCGATTAAAAACAGGGTGTAAAGTCCGAGGATAAGTCCCATTGAGAAGGCCAACTGGCCCGGCGTCAGCGCGGAGTGAGCGTACCAGGTCGGCAGAATGTCCTGAATCGCCCAGGGCTGACGGCCAAACTCCGTCATAAACCAACCGGCTTCAATGGCAATCCACGGTAACGGCAGGCTCCAGAGCGTCATACGCAATACCCAGCGGTGCTGGTCGATACGCATTCGCAGCGTCTGTATCAACGCAATCAACATCACCACTAACAGCAGCGAACCGCAGCCGACCATAATACGGAAACTCCAGAACACCGGCGCCACCTGAGGAATAGCGCCACGCTGGGCCGCACGATACTGCTCCGGCGTCACATGGTTCATATCCGGGGCATATTTCGCCAGCAGAATGCCGTACCCCAGATCGCCCTCAACGGCGTGAAACGCATTCAGTACCTGCGGCGAGCGATTGCCTTGCGCTATCTCCTGCATGAGTAGCCAGGCCTCCCGGCCACGCTTCAGGCGCGGCAGAGTGTCGTCCATCAGGTTTTTTAACCCCGGAACCGGCGTATCCAGCGAATGGGTGGCCAGAATACCCAGCAGAGCGGGGATCTTCACGGCAAACGCATTACGCTCCTGTTCCTGCTGCGGCCAGGCAATCAGATGAAACGGCGCGGGCGCGGGTTCGGTTTGCCATTCGCCTTCCATCGCCGCCAGTTTCACCGGCTGAATTTGGGCGACCTCGTAGGCCGAACTGTCCCCCAGTTGCAGGGTTCCCAGAATGGCCAGGGTGCCGAATACTGAGCCGATAGCAAACGAGCGCAAGGCCACTTCACGCTCGCGGCCACGTAGCAGATACCAGGCGCTGATGGACATAATAAACATGGCGCCGGTGACATAACCGGACATGACGGTATGGACGAATTTCACCTGGCTCACCGGGTTAAAGACCAGATCGCTGAAGCTGCTCATTTCCATCCGTAATGTATCGATGTTGAAATGAGCGCCGGTAGGATGCTGCATCCAGCCATTGGCATTCAGAATCCATAATGCTGAAATATTGGAGCCGAAGGCCACCAGCCAGGTGACCAGCAGGTGTTGGTATTTATTCAGCCGCTGCCAGCCGAAAAAGAACAGGCCGACAAAAGTGGATTCGAGAAAGAAGGCCAGTAACGCTTCCATCGCCAGCGGCGCGCCGAAAATATCGCCCACATAGTTGGAATAGAGCGACCAGTTAGTCCCGAACTGAAACTCCATGGTCAGGCCGGTAGCCACACCGAGAGCAAAATTGATCCCGAAGAGCTTGCCCCAGAAACGCGTCATATCGCGGTAGACGGTTTTCCCCGTCACCACATAGATCGTCTCCATGACGGCCAGCAAAAAAATCAGTCCAAGCGTAAGAGGAACAAATAAAAAGTGATACAGCGCGGTCAGCGCAAACTGCCAGCGCGATAAGTCAATGACATCCCACATGCTAACTCCTGTAGGCAGAAAGAGAGTAAAAAGCTAATCAGTACCGGATACCGGTTACGTTCCTGTTGAGAGCGTTAGCGCGTCTCCAGCCATCGGCAGACTTCATCCAGGCGCTGGCGCGAATCGGCCAGATCTTCCGGGGCCGCCAGTACCAGCTCCGGCAAAGGACAAATCTCATAGCTATCGAGCAACGGCCCTTTAAGGGCGTCCAGACAGCGCACATGCCAGAGATGGCGCAATGCTGTGGCGTTGATTTGGCTTTCGCCATACCCGGAGATGCGAATCTGGATGTTCCCGTGTCCGCATAAACGCGCCAGAAAAAGACGATCGGCCTCGCTGAGCGGCAGTTGGGTCAAATTGATGCTGTGAGGTTGCAACGCCGGATCGCGTACGTGCGCCAATAACTCATGGGCCAGCGGCAGTCCATTCATCAGGCCAGCGACAGGCGGAGGCAGCAGAGAGTCGTCAGGCAGCGTATCGGCAGTCGCCGCTTGCCACAATGTCAGGGGCGCGCTACCCGCTTCCAGACGATCCGTCAGCAGACGTCGGTTATGCAGATGGCGTACCCGCCACAGGCCGCAGAAGATGGTCTCCTGGATCTCGCTTTCACTCCCGTCCGGATGCTGAATGCGTACCGAGACTTCTCCTTCGCCCAATAGCGTATTGAGGAATGAGAGATCATCGGCATTCAGGGGAGATAACTCCCATCCCAGCACGTCGCCGACTTCCGGAATGCGCCGGGCAAGCTGACCTCGCAGATCGGTCAACAATGCCATCACCGCCGGGCTGTGAGCGCAGTGCTCCAGCGCCGCCATACTTGGGTCGCCATTGACCTGACAGGTGAGCGGTAAGGGATTCATCGAGAAACTGGCGTCATCAGGCTGCGTACCTGGCCCCAGCAGATGAAAAAAGGCGTTGCTCATTGTGCTGTCTCCTGCGCTGCGGGAGTGTCAACCATCGAACGCATCAGCGTGAGCAGTTCAGCCCAGGGATGAATGCCGCTGAGCGCGCCGCGTAACTCGCCGTCTGTAAAAACCAACGTCGCCGGAAACCGACGAACATTAAAGCGATCGCCGATAGCTTCGCTTTGTTCAAGGTCGGCCACCGCCACCTGCCAGTCAAACTGCGGGAACTCACGCAGGAGTTCGGCAATCATCACCGGGTTATCGCTGACTTCCGGCGTACGCCGCGGATCGCTACTTAACAGGATGACGCCATCTCCAACCCGTTTGATCCAGTCGTCTACCGTGGAAGCCTCTACCGGTTGCCATCCCCGGGTTAACAGGCGTTGCCATAGCGCAGAGAACGGGGTGTCATTCGCCACTTCTTTTGCCCTCCAGACGTGTCTGATACTGACGTATGCGCACTCCCTCATAATTTTCCATCGACAGGCATTTATAGTTCAGGCAGCGTGCGACCTCGTTTGCCTGCGGTACGATCCCCCAGGCGGCCAGTTGCGCCAGGGCGGCCTGTTCTGCCGCCGGTAGCTGGCTGCGAGCTATTTCGCTCAGGCTACCGCCATAGTCGTCCAGTTGCGCCGGTTGCAGACCGACCAGCGCTATGTGACAGGGCAGATGCCCGCGGATGTCGGCCAGCGCCAGAACTTCGGAAAAACTGTTTTGATGCAGACTCATTTTTTTGGCGCTGAGATACGCGGGGATTTTCTCGCCGGCATAGGTTCGCAGGCTGCCCGGCGCCAGGCCGTAATCGATCGCGTCAAGGAGCAGGAGATGGCTGGCTTGCTCTACATAACCTAACAGGTTTAGCCCTTGCGTACCGCCGTCCACAATTTCCACCTCTTCAGGCCAGTGATATCGGGCATACAAACGCTCCGCGACCCGGATACCGAATCCTTCATCGGCCCACAGCAGGTTTCCTAACCCCATCACCACTATGCGTTGCGCATTCATGAGGGCTCCTTGTCGTGCGGTTTGGGGAATTTATGGCTGCGATAGCCATTGATCATGGTGGAGATCACCGTATCGTCGGACATAATGTCTTCCCGGATAGCGAGGTAAACGTGCCCGACGATGAAGGCGGCGATCAGCCACATGCCCAGTCGGTGCCAGCTGTGAATATCGATGGAGTTGCCGCCGGTCCAGTAGAAAAATTCAACCACATAGCGGAACGGCGCAAAGATGGCGTACTGGCTATGCTCGCCAAACAGAGCGAAACCGGTGAGGATCATAAATACCGACAACAGGAAATAGCCGAACATCGCGGCCTGCGCGACAGGGTTATGTCCGATGTCGCTCCCCGGTTTTTTCTCCAGAAAAAGATACCAGCGGACCACGGTGAAAGCGCCTTGCCACCAACTGCGACGCCAGACCGGGACGATAAACAGCTCTCGTGAATAGCGGTTGCCGACACAGGCCCAATAAATTCGCCCCAACAGTAACACGGTAAAGATCATCGCGGCGGCAAAGTGGATCAGCCGGATATAGCCCATATAAAACAGATAGGTCGCCTCGCCACTCACCGACGGCAGCGGTCGGCCAATGAAGTAGCCTGTTACCATCAGTACCAACATGCAGGCCACCGTTAGCCAGTGCCACAGGCGTACCGGCGCTTCAAACACATAGTGGCTGACGGCAGTATCACGCGCCTCCCCGACGCGTGGAGATAGCTTTCCAGTCATCGTTCTTTTCCTTAACGCTTAGCGTACCTGGACGGCAATCAGTTCGCTGCCGTCGTCGCCGAGCACGTGGGTTGAACAGGCGAGGCAGGGGTCGAAGCTGTGCAGCGTCCTCAGGATTTCTAACGGTTGGTCGGGAATCGCCATTTGCGTTCCCATCAATGCCGCTTCATAGGCGCCGATCTGTTTTTTAGGATCGCGCGGGCTGGCGTTCCAGGTGGTGGGGACCACGCACTGATAGAGTTCAATCTTCTGATCGCGTATTGACGCCCAGTGCCCCAACGCTCCGCGAGGCGCTTCGGTGAAACCGATACCGCGGCAGTGCTGCGGCCAACTGGCCGGTTCCCATTTCTCGGTATTGGCGGTGGCCAGGTCGCCGTTTTTCAGGTTGGTCATAAGCCTGTCGAAAAAATACTGCAGCTTACCGACGGCCCATTGCGCTTCGTGCGCGCGGCATAAAATACGGCCAAGCGTAGACTGGATACCGGAGAGCGGCAGTTTAAGGGCGGACATCATGCGATCTACCGACTCTATGGTGGCGGCATCCCCTTTGTGGTACGCGATAAGCGTTCGGGCAAGCGGGCCGACTTCCATGGCATGACCCCGCCAGCGCGGCGCTTTAATCCAGGAGTAACGTTCCTGCTCGTTGAGCTGCTGGATATGCGTATCGCTGCCTTTGACATCACCCGGGTTGTACCAGGGATCGGTAATGCCGTCAAAAGGATGACGCCCCAGCCGATCGTCCGGATAGCGGTACCAGGCGTGATCCACAAACTCCTGTATCTGCTGCGGATCGGCCAAATCTACCGGCATGACATTTTTAAAATCGCCATTGACCACCGCGCCGCCCGGCATTAACAGGCTTTGCTGGCTGAAGTCGTTGGCAATGTCCGGAAATGCGCCGTAGCTCAGCACGCATTTATCCGACAGACCGGTGCCAATTTGACTCCATGCTTTATTGAACTGGCCGATAGCCAGCGCGTCCGGAACCATCACGTTGTTAATGAAGTCGGCGGTGCGGGTGATGATCGACTGCACCAGGTTGAGGCGCTCCATATTGATAGCCCCGACCGCGCCGCTTTGATCGAGATTGATTGCGCACGGCATCCCGCCGACGATCCAGTTAGGATGGGGGTTCTTACCGCCAAATATGGTATGGATTTTGACGATCTCGCGCTGGAAGTCGAGGGCTTCAAGATAGTGGGCAAAGCCCATCAGATTAGCCTCTGGCGACAGTTTGTACTGTGGATGTCCCCAATAGCCGTTACGGAATATCCCAAGCTGGCCGCCATCGACAAATTTCTTCAATCGATTTTGTACGTCAAAGAAGTAGCCCGGCGATGACATCGGCCAGGCGGAAAGGCTTTGCGCCAACTGCGAGGTGGCGCGCGGATCGGCTTTCAGCGCATTCAGAACATCAATCCAGTCCATACCGGCTAACTGATAAAAATGGACCAGATGATCGTGACACCACAACGTAGCCAGCATGATGTTACGTATAATATTGGCGTTATCCGGCACCTGGATACCAATCGCATCTTCGATAGCGTACACCGATGCCAGAGCATGTACCCCGGTACATACACCACAAATACGTTCAACAAACGCCCAGGCGTCACGCGGGTCACGGCCTTGCAGAATGATCTCCAGCCCGCGGAACATTGTGCCGCAGGAAACGGCATTGGTAATGACGTTTTGCTCATCAATGTTCACTTCGCAGCGCATATGCCCTTCGATGCGGGTAATCGGGTCCACGATCAGACGACGGCCGGCGTCGTTAACGGTATAACCCTGGGTTTGATACTGGTTACTCATGCCTGTTTATCCTCATTGTCCGGCTGTTGTTCGGCTTGCGCTAACTGTTGTTTGTGGCGTTTACGTTGGTTGAGCGCGCTGGCGATAGCGTGACCGCCAACGCCCGCCGCGACCACGCCCAGCGCGGTCAGCCCCACCGTATCGGCGGTTGAATGGGTGCCCATCTGGGGAATATCCACCACGCGGCTATAAAACGAGCCGCGATCCCAGAAACCATTTTCTGAACATCCCAGACATCCGTGACCGGACTGGATAGGAAAGGAGACGCCGTCATTCCAGCGTGTGGAGGAGCAGGCGTTATAGGTGGTTGGCCCTTTACAGCCCATCTTGTACAGGCAGTATCCCTTGCGGGCGGCGTCATCATCCCAGCTCTCGACAAATTCACCGGCGTCAAAATGGGCGCGGCGGTAGCATTTATCGTGGATACGCTGACCGTAGAACATCAGTGGACGACCCATGCGATCGAGTTCCGGCAGACGATCAAACGTCACCATATAGGTGATAATGGCGCTCATGACATCCGGGATTGGCGGACATCCAGGGACTTTCACGATCGGCTTGTCGGTGATCACTTTATCGATAGGCGTTGCCTGGGTTGGATTGGGGCGGGCGGCCTGGACGCAACCCCAGGAGGCGCAGTTTCCCCAGGCAATAATAGCGCTGGCGCCCGCGGCGGCTTTCTTCAGTTTTTCAATAAACGGGCGACCGCCGCTGATACAGAACATCCCTTGTTCTCCTAACGGTGGATTGCCTTCCACCGCCAGAATGTATTTCCCGGCGTAGCGAGTGGTAATATCGTCAAAGACTTCTTCGGCCTGTGCGCCGGCGGCGGCCATCAGGGTGTCGTCATAATCGAGGGAAATCAGCGAGAGGATCACATCTTTGGCTAGCGGGTGCGAGGAACGGATAAAGGATTCGGTACAGCAGGTGCATTCCAGTCCATGAATCCAGACCACCGGAATCCGCGGTTTATTCTCCAGCGCCCAGGCGATCTTTGGCGTCATTCCGGCGCCCAGTCCCAGCGATGTGGCGGCAAGGCTACAGAATTTGAGAAAGCTGCGTCGGGTCACTCCCTTACGACGCATGGCTTGATAAAAGGTCTCCTCGTTATTCATAACGCGTATTTTTTCTCCTTTTTGCACCACGCTCCGCCAGGGGCATAAGGCGCTTTTGCGGGTCCG
This sequence comes from Salmonella sp. NW722, assembly GCF_051702785.1. Classification (NCBI taxonomy): domain Bacteria; kingdom Pseudomonadati; phylum Pseudomonadota; class Gammaproteobacteria; order Enterobacterales; family Enterobacteriaceae; genus Salmonella; species Salmonella sp. NW722. The sequence continues at coordinate 41,339 of NZ_JAMMIN010000005.1, read as the reverse complement.
TTGGCGTTCCGCCAGCAAGGCAAATCATTGTGTTACGCGCGAGCGCGGAAACGAGCCCGATTCACTTTGCACCGGCGTATACCGCCAGAAATAATGTGAAAAAAGCGTATCGGATTAACGATAAGAAACAATGTGAAGTGTGCGGGTATAGCTTATAGCGGTATATTTATACCCATTATCGGTTTTTCGGCGAAAGGGCCGTGGCGGGGAAGGGCGGTTGAGCTTGTTCCAGGATGAGGTTTTTAGCGAGCCACCTCGGGTAGATTTAGCCTGGTCTCGCTATTTCAGGGATACGTAAGTTGATGCAAAGGGAGGGAGGATTTGATGTCATCGTTAAAAGAAGCATACTTCGTGATGATTTTTATATAAAATGATGGTGCTGGTTTTAAAGGAATGCAAAAAAGAGACCGTTTGAAAGAGGGCGTCCCATGAAAAATAACATCAGATTTGACTTATCCGATTATTTGATTCATTTTTTTCGGGACGTTGATTTAGAGACCGGTAGCCATATTTATTTGCCTGAACACTGTGGTTTTAATAATCAGCACCACGCATGTTTCATTGATGCTAAATATTTACTTAGATTATCTTTACGCAGTCATAAAATTTTCTCGTCCTGGTCATACCGAAATGGGCAACGAACCGTATATGGTGACTCCCCGGTGGTATGCTTTACAGATATGCCGATTGCAGCTTATTTAGAAACTGGTGTTCGCCGATTAGAACGAAAAGAAAAAATCGGTTTATATGCAATCGTTTTACCTAAAGAGCAAATGTTTAATTATGGGGCAAGGCCAGTCATATATGGGTTGGATCAGCATAACAATGCTCGATGCTCGCAAGGCAGAAACGGGGAACGTATTCTTGATGAAACGGCTCTTCCTTTAATTGAACAATATAGATATGTTACTTATGTTCCAGGTAAGATTGACTGGACACATGAACGCGAATGGCGATGGCCATATCGTGGCGATATTAAAAGTTTCCTTAACCATATTAAAGAGTATGGTATTCCGGAAAACATTGAAAGCACCCCAGGGTTTGATTTTAAATCAAGCGAAATAAGTGGTGCGGGAATAATCGTCCCGTTTGTAGAAGATATCCCTACCGTAGCTCACGATATTTTAACTTTAATTGACCGGGGTATCATTGGAAGAAACACTTTCAAATTCATTATAGCTGTAGAGAGTTTACAATCATGGACCCAGCTCTCGGAACCGGGTGCGTTACTGTCCTGTATTAATGACAATACTTTCGAATTTGAATCTTTTTTTGATTTATCTGCATCTAAAGTAAAAAATTATGCTGACTCTATCAATGATTATGTAAGTGAATTATACTCAAAAAAAGATTTTCTAAATGATAGTTATGCAATGGAATTTGGAAATGCCTGGGTCTGGATTCATGATAACCAATCCCAGGTGGTACGGGCGTTACTGCAGGCTGGAATGATCAACGTTAATAAAGAAGGGCGGTACTTATTAGATGTTAATTTGGCTTCTGTTGATTGGCCATTAAGAAGAAAAGAAGCTTTCGCAAGTCATGTTGCGGGATGGCTCAAACATCGTTTTGATATCGAAGCGGGAAGGTATTCCGTTTGGGGAAAAGATGATTATGATGCGATCCCAAGTTATGAGACGCCGCTAAAGGACCAGCACCCTTTTTATAATCATACAGTGAATGTCGACTGGTAATTAAGAAAAGAACTTACTGTAAATAGACTCGTTTTAGTTCCATGCATTTTTGAGATCCCGGCCAGATTGATCCTGGCCCGATCTCTGACGAAAACTCCGAATCTTCGATGTTTCCAATTATGAATTTCTACACCAGTCTTTAAGTATCAATGCATTGTACCTGGTGCGCTGCTATAACTGTGTAAGAGGGATTGACGCTTAGAGCCTATCCCATTAGGGCTATTTTACTTGCCATTTTGGTCCTGGGCAGTGCTCGCCAAAACGCGTTAGCGTTTTGAACGCCGCTAGCGGCGGCCCGAAGGGCGAGCGTAGCGAGTCAAACCTCACGTACTACGTGTACGCTCCGGTTTTTGCGCGCTGTCCGTGTCCAAACTGGCTGCGCCAATAACGCCTGGTGGGATAGGCTCTTAGTGTTAATGTACACCAATACACCAAAGGTCGATGTGTTTACCGCACTTGTGGCTTGGTATGCAGTGTGTATAATTATTGTGTGAATGTTTTCATAAATTGATTTGTCTCTTCTTTGGCCTCTTCTATTGATTTATGTTTATATATTTTTGATTGGTATGTGTATTTTTCTAACGCAGGTAAGTACTTAGAGACGTCGTTACCTTTTTTGAAATCTATAGGCATATGAATACTCGCATATAATATATTTATTCTCTGCGATGGCGTTAGCTCAGAATAATTTATACCTTGTTCATAATAAGAAAGCATTACATCATTGCAGATCCTGTCTTTATACGACTGCCCTATGTATGCGATGATAAGTCCATATATAAGTAGCAATCCAAAAGCGACACCAGCTTTGTGGCTATGAAGAAAATTATATTGTAGCCCAACAAAAAAAAGCACTTTTCTAATTAAAACAAGAATAAATGGTAAGGAAAATAAAAAACAACCGAAGTACATAATCACTTCGCCTGAATTCTGAAACATTTTATACCTTCCTGATAAATAATGGGTTAATTATCTGGTTAATATTCGTTGCCTATTATTTCTTTTATAAACATAGACGATTCTTTGAAATTTTTTTTGAAACTGGAGTAATTGCTAAGTGTTTTCGGTATGCAAAAGATGACTCGCCCATTTTTTACTATGACATAATATCTTGGATACATTAGCGCTTCTTCTTTTGTGTTTGGAACACCGTCATAGTCTATTTTTTCATCAATAGAGTCAAGTTGGCTAAATAAAAAGACTCTTTTCCTTAGCAAAGTATTATGAACAATAGCATTTTCATATATATCAAGTGACATTGTAAGACTCAATGCAGCAAATGAAAGTAATGCTATGATGGAAATTGTTAATATTGCTAATGACAAGCCTTCCTGGCAATATAAAACAAGAAAAAAGAGTGGGATTGCAGGGATGTAAGTGACCAACGGGTAAAAACGATCGATTTTTAAATGTGATATGATATTCTGAGGAGATGTGACATGGTCCTGAACGCCCTTGTTAAAGATAATGCTGTAAAGCGTCAAACTATTGTCAATTTTATCTATTGCTTTAGCTTTTATTCTTTGTGTGAATATAAAAAACGTTATCAAAAAGGCAATAAATAAGAAAATGATTAAATTATAAATAAAACTATCCACGGCATCATCCTGTATATCTACCGAAATTTCTATGGTCACTATTCTACTATTATTAATGAATGTCAATCTAAAATTGATGATGGTGCGTCCAGCCGGTTGGATTTGATCTAAAATAAAACTTTCGGTATTTCTCTATAGTCACAGAGCAAACAGGGTTGATTCTTTGTTAAAAAAACATCTCAATATTTTAATATGAATTCTTTCACGCGATTCTGGAGTATTACAGTCTACGATTTTAATGATTTTTTATTCATTCATTATGCGTATTAAATTAATGGCAGTGCAATCGCAAATTATAATTAGTTTCAGAGTTGCAAAATGATTATAATTTTGTAGTTCATGCAGTTGCCCTAAGAGCCCCGGTGGTGAGTGTAGGGGGGAACACCTGAACAAGATCTGAGGCTATGTACGATACTGTGATATGAGTTAACCCAAACAGGCTATACGGTATCTATACCTTTCTAAAAAGCTTTTCGCTGGTATAGAGTCAAAACCTTAGACGAAACAACATTCACACTATGGCCCTGGCAGTGCGGCATTGCGTATCGGTGAGCATAACGGGGCCTTGTTTATTTATTATACCGTTCTTGTACTTACTTAAAATGAAGATGGAAGAATGTTGTACTCATTTTTGACAGCATTGTTACGAGATGAGTTGAGACATTATGAAATGAAAAATCCACGCCATTGCGTGGATTTTATAGGGTTTTACCGCTGTCATGAGATTCAGCAAAACCTCATGAGACAACAAATGTTATTTAGACGTTGAACAGGAAGTTCATTATATCGCCATCTTTAACGATGTAATCTTTGCCTTCCGCTCGCATCTTACCGGCTTCTTTCGCGCCTTGTTCACCTTTATAGGTAATAAAGTCGTCAAAGGCGATAGTTTGGGCGCGGATAAAGCCTTTTTCGAAGTCGGTATGGATTTTACCTGCTGCCTGCGGCGCGGTTGCGCCAACCGGAATGGTCCATGCGCGAACCTCTTTCACCCCGGCGGTGAAATAGGTCTGGAGGTTCAGCAGACGATAACCTGCGCGAATAACGCGGTTCAGCCCCGGCTCTTCCAGACCCAGTTCAGCCATAAATTCGTCGCGCTCGTCATCATCCAGCTCAGCAATATCAGCTTCGACGGCGGCACACACCGGAACCACGACCGAACCTTCTTTCGCGGCGATTTCGCGAACCTGGTCCAGATACGGGTTATTTTCAAAACCGTCTTCATTGACGTTAGCGATATACATTGTCGGCTTCAGCGTCAGGAAGCTTAAATAACGGATAGCCGCTTTATCTTCGTCCGTCAGGTCCAGCGAACGCAGCATCCCCGCTTCGGCCAGGTGCGGCAGGCATTTTTCCAGCGCGGCCAGTTCCGCTTTGGCGTCTTTATCGCCGCCTTTGGCTTTCTTCTGTACGCGATGGATAGCGCGCTCGCAGGTATCGAGGTCAGCCAGCGCCAGTTCGGTATTGATAACATCAATATCTTCTGCCGGATTTACTTTACCCGCCACGTGGATGATATTATCGTTCTCAAAGCAGCGAACCACGTGACCGATAGCTTCGGTTTCACGGATATTGGTCAGGAACTGGTTACCCAACCCTTCGCCTTTGGATGCGCCTTTTACCAGACCGGCGATATCCACGAACTCCATCGTGGTTGGTAGAATGCGTTGCGGTTTAACAATCTCAGCCAACTGGTCCAGACGCGGATCGGGCATCGGAACGACACCGGTATTCGGTTCGATAGTGCAGAACGGAAAGTTTGCCGCTTCAATACCGGCTTTTGTCAGCGCGTTGAACAGGGTGGATTTCCCGACGTTGGGCAGACCGACGATACCGCATTTGAATCCCATGATTTAACTCACCTTAATATCTTAATAATCAACCTGTTATAGAAAACAGATTGCAGAAATGGAAATAACTTCGCCTATTATACACGGCGTGCGGCAAAAATGCCGCACATCACTGGTTATTGCGCCTTAAAGGTATGCAAACGGCTTGTTGCTTTGGCCAGACCCTCTTTGAACCACAATTCCGTACAGCGTGCCGCTTCGTCAATGGCCTCATCAATTAATTTTTGTTCAGAAACAGGGGGTTTACCCAGCACGAAACCAACAACTTTATTTTTATCGCCTGGATGACCAATTCCAACGCGTAAGCGGTGAAAGTTGGGATTATTGCCCAGCTTGCTGATGATGTCTTTCAGACCATTGTGGCCGCCGTGGCCGCCGCCAAGTTTAAATTTCGCCACGCCCGGAGGGAGATCCAGCTCATCGTGAGCGACCAGAATTTCGTCCGGCTGAATACGGTAAAAACTGGCCATTGCGCCAACTGCTTTACCACTGAGATTCATGAACGTGGTGGGTACCAGCAGGCGAACATCTTCCCCTTCCAGCGTGATGCGTGAGGTATAGCCAAAGAATTTAGGCTCTTCACGCAACGGCGCGCGCAGGCGCTCCGCCAGTAAATCGACGTACCATGCGCCTGCATTGTGTCGCGTCGCGGCATATTCCGCACCGGGATTCGCCAGACCAACAATCAATTTAATTGCCACGTTTTTTGTCCTGAGTAGATCCATAACTGGCGCGTAGTTTACTGTCTGTCTGCCCGCTTGACAAAACACAGCGACACTCTGAAGTAAATTAAATAATTGCCAGCATTGATTATTAAAAATGTAAACTGTTCAGAGTGTTATTTGTAAAGTTTTGTTAAATGAAACTTTACATTTGTGATCACACCCGCACTTACAAATGGAAGTGTTGTCTATACTTTACACATAAAGTTTAGGGGGATTTCCTAAAAACAACCCAAAAGTTCCGGAGGTGACATATGAAACGCAAAAACGCTTCGTTATTCGGTAACGTGCTGATGGGGTTGGGGCTGGTCGTGATGGTTGTCGGCGTGGGTTACTCTATTTTAAACCAACTGCCGCAGTTTAATTTGCCGCAATTTTTTGCGCATGGCGCAATACTGAGTATTTTTGTCGGTGCAGTTCTTTGGCTGGCAGGGGCTCGTGTAGGGGGGCATGAGCAGGTGAGCGACAAATATTGGTGGGTACGTCACTATGACAAACGTTGCCGCCGTAACGACAATCGTCGTCATAGCTAACCGGTTCAGGCCCGGTAAGCGTTATCGCCACCGGGCATTGTCCATTAACTGAGTAAATCCGCTAACGCCTCCGTCCTGTTCGGGAAGAAGGTCAGACGCCCAGGAATAGGTTTGATACCGGCACGCGCCATTGTGCGCAGCGGTTGGAACTCCAGATTACTGATACGCAATTCGCAACCCTCCGGCAGACGCTTCACAAAACGCTGAAAAGCATCAAGCCCGCCTGCATCCAGCACTGGTACTGCGTCCCATTTCAGAACGACGATACGTTTGCCCTTAATACGTGACTCAAGGTCAGTAAACAGCCCTTCCGCCGCGGCGAAAAAGAGTGGACCGATAACACGCAGCACCAGCACATCATCAGGCACATCGACATTGACCGGCGCAAGTCGAGTCATTCGCGCAATACGGCGCATAAACAGCAGGGAAGCAAGGACAATCCCCACGCTGATGGCGATGACCATATCAAACAGAACCGTTAATGACATGCACAGCAGCATAACGATGATGTCGTCTTTCGGCGCATGGCGTAACAGATCCACCACTTTATGGGCTTCACTCATATTCCATGCCACCATCAGCAGTAGCGCCGCCATCGCGGAAAGCGGCAGCCAGGAGAGTAGCGGGGCCAAGACCAGTAGCGCCAGAATGACCAGGATAGCGTGAATTACCGCCGAGATGGGAGAGGTCGCGCCAGCGCGAACGTTGGCGGCAGAGCGGGCAATCGCGGCGGTGGCGGTGATGCCGCCAAAGAACGGCGCGACCATATTCCCCAGTCCCTGGCCGATAAGTTCGCTGTTAGCTTTATGTTTGGTGCCGGTCATGCCGTCCAGCACGACGGCGCAGAGCAATGATTCGATTGCCCCCAGCATTGCCATTGAGAAAGCCGCTGGCAGCAGCGCGCGCAGTGAATCCCAGCTTAGCGTGAAATCGGAGCCAGGAAGACTCCACGGCAGCATCAGTTGCGGCAGGAGCTGCGGGATGCCGTTGCCCTGAGTGCCGTCAGCCAGAACGTAATGGAACTGTGAGCCGATAGTCGCCACATTGCCGCCCAGCAGATTAACGATCCCCATCACGGCGCAACCGGCCAGTAGCGCGGGAAGATGTCCTGGCAGACGAATACCGAGACGCGGCCAGAAAATCAACGTTCCCAGCGTTACCACGCCAATGGCGGCATCGCCAATATTGACGGTGGGCAACGCCATAAACAGCGCGCCGACTTTCTGCAAATAGTGCTCTGGCACATGGGCCATCTGCAGACCAAGAAAATCTTTAATCTGCATGGTACCGATGGTAATACCAATCCCTGAGGTAAAACCCAACGTGACCGACACCGGGATATATTCAATCAATCGCCCCAGTCTCGCCAGGCCGAAAAGGATCAGGAAGAAGCCCGACATCAGCGTGGCGACCAGTAGGCCCGCCAGACCAAACTGTTGCGACACCGGATACAAAATCACCACAAACGCGGCGGTAGGGCCGGAAACGCTAAAGCGCGAGCCGCCGGTTAGCGCGATCACGATCCCGGCGACAGCGGAGGTATAGAGGCCATACTGCGGCGCAACGCCACTGCCAATTGCCAGCGCCATCGCCAGCGGGATAGCAATAATCCCGACGGTGATCCCGGCTATCACATCACGGGTGAACCGGGAGGCGGTATATTTTTCTTTCCAGCAAGCATCGATGAGAGCGCGGAAAGGCATCACATGTGAGGAAAATAATTTGTTCACAATAATGTTTCATCCATGAGCGCATCATCTGTCAACTAAATGGCAGGTGAAGGAGGCATAAGTCATACAAAAGGGTGTTACAGACAAAAAAACCCGCCGCAGCGGGTTTCAGATCCGGGTTCGATCAATGCTCGAACATGGCGGAAATCGATTCTTCGTTGCTGATACGGCGAATCGCTTCGGCCAGCATACCTGACAGAGTCAAGGTACGCACGTTCGGCAGCGCTTTGATTTCGTCGGTCAGCGGAATGGTGTCGCAGACAACGACTTCATCAATGACGGAGTTGCGCAGGTTGTTTGCCGCATTGCCTGAGAAGATCGGGTGCGTCGCGTAGGCAAACACGCGTTTAGCGCCACGTTCTTTCAATGCTTCTGCTGCTTTGCACAGAGTACCGCCGGTATCGATCATATCATCAACCAGCACGCAGTCACGGCCAGCGACGTCGCCGATGATGTGCATCACCTGAGAAACGTTCGCGCGCGGACGACGTTTATCAATGATAGCCATATCGGTATCGTTCAGCAGCTTAGCGATAGCGCGGGCACGAACCACGCCGCCAATATCCGGGGAAACCACGATCGGGTTATCCAGATTCAGTTGCAGCATATCTTCGAGCAGGATTGGGCTACCGAACACGTTATCAACCGGAACGTCAAAGAAGCCCTGGATCTGTTCAGCATGCAGATCTACGGTGAGAACGCGGTCAACGCCGACGCTGGACAGGAAGTCAGCGACAACTTTTGCGGTAATCGGCACACGGGCGGAACGTACGCGACGGTCCTGACGTGCATAGCCAAAGTAGGGGATAACGGCGGTGATACGACCTGCGGAAGCACGACGCAGGGCATCAACCATAACGACCAATTCCATCAGGTTGTCGTTGGTTGGGGCACAAGTGGACTGGATGATGAAAATATCACCACCGCGTACATTTTCGTTGATTTGTACGCTGACTTCGCCGTCGCTAAAGCGACCTACGGCGGCGTCGCCGAGAGAAGTGTACAGGCGGTTGGCAATACGTTGTGCTAGTTCCGGGGTGGCGTTACCAGCAAAAAGCTTCATATCAGGCACGAGAAGAACCTCAGGCATGCGTCCATTGGTGGAAAGAATCTGCCGAAAACTGTGCGGGCCAGGCAAAATCCTATCCAGGCGGTGTATTAAAGAGCGCGATGCAACGTCTGGAACAAGGTGACGTTGTCACCGAAGCTCAGCTTGCCCGGCTTACTCGTCTTCATTCACGTTTCATGTGCGCTGGTATCGATGCCTCACACCGGTCAAATACGGCATATATGACCGGCGACTCGTCATTTCGCCATCTTCCTGAAACCCGAATGCGTTAGAGTAACTCTCGATGCAATGGGGAGAGGTTGACACCCTTCGCCACAAAAGCATTGAGCCATTCCGGGGCTTGCTCAAGCACCTGGCGAGCACAAGACTCTGTATCGAATTCAGCAAAGACACAGGCCCCTGTCCCAGTCAGGCGCGACGGCGCGTATTCTAACAGCCAGGAAAGCGCCGCATCAACCTCGCGAAAACGTTTTCTTGCGATAACCTCGCAATCATTGCTGAATTCACATTTTAGTAACGTATCTATTGACCTTTTTGGCGTATTACGCGGCAATTGAGGATCTTTAAAGATAACCGGTGTGGGAATGCTTACGCCAGGGTGCGCGACCAGATACCATTTTTCCGGCGGATTCACCGGCGTTAATATTTCGCCTACGCCTTCGGCAAACGCGGCGTGGCCACGAACAAAGACCGGGACGTCGGCGCCGAGCGTCAGGCCGAGCGTCGCCAGTTCATCAATGGAAAGCCCGCATTGCCAAAGATGATTGAGCGCCACCAGAACGGTCGCGGCGTTAGATGAGCCGCCGCCCAGACCGCCGCCCATGGGAAGGCGCTTCTCAATGCTGATATCCGCGCCGCTTCCGGCGGGCAGGCGCCCACTCTCCGAGGCGGCTTTCATCAACAGCCGCGCGGCGCGGACGATCAGGTTGTCTTCATTTTCAACGCCGTTAACCGGCGTTAATAAATGGATTTCGCCATCGCGACGCGGTTCGATGTGGAGTGTGTCGCCATAATCCAGAAACTGAAACAGCGTCTGCAGCGTGTGGTAGCCATCTGCACGCTGTCCGGTGATATATAAAAACAGGTTTAATTTTGCCGGAGAAGGCCAATGGGTCATCATTTCACAATCCAGTTATCCATTTTCAGCTTAATGCGCTGACTGCCGTCGGAAAGCTCCATATTGGCAGGCATGGCAGGCTGCGTTTTGCTGTCATAGCCACCGTAAACCACTTTCCAGTTTTTACCATCCTGGCGGTAGTTCACTTCGCTCAGGCGGTACTGGTCGTCCAGTTTGTAGTCGGTGGCATCGCCAGGCAGGCCGAGGATCCACTGCCGCAGGCTGTTTAACGGAATCGGCATCCCGGTGAGTTTGCCGATCATCTCTTCGGCGTCATCGGCGGTATAACGCTGGCCTTTGTTATCCACCAACTGGACGTTGCCCGGCTGGGCGTTAAGCTCCAGCTCGGTGCTGCCCAGCGGGTTGGTAAGCAGCAGGCGGTAGCGATCCTGTCCGGTCTGTTGCCAGAAGAAGCGCGCATAGACTTTCTGATCATCTGAGATGTAAGCAAAGGCGCCGCGCGTCTGGTATTGATTCAGATGACGCACCTCTTGCTGATGCTGGCGCCACTGAGGGGAATCCGGGCTCTTGCCCGGGCCTTTATGCCCAGGAAGCGTACAGGCGGTGAGAACCAGGCTTGCTAACGGCAGTAGACGAATCAGGCGAAAATCGGGCAGGGTCATAGTGATGACGAATCCTTGTGATACGGTGCAATAATTGCCTGATGGCGTTACGCTTATCAGGCCTGAAAACTGAACCTGCAGGCTGTAAAAACGTTCGCGCCGCGATTCGGCAAATTTTTGCTATCGGTTACAGTTATAGCCTTTAATGCTAGCGCCGCCTGGTGACATCGTCTACTTTCAAGTTGTCTTAAATCATCAAATTAGCGAGCGCTGCCAATTACTCCAAAAGGGGGCTCTCTCTTTTATTGACCACGCGCATCCTGTATGATGCAAGCAGACTAACCATATCAACGCTGGTACTACTCCCGCAGACATGACCCTTTTAGCGCTCGGTATTAACCATAAAACGGCACCTGTATCGCTGCGAGAACGCGTAACGTTTTCGCCGGACACGCTTGATCAGGCGCTGGACAGCCTGCTTGCGCAGCCAATGGTGCAGGGCGGGGTCGTGCTGTCAACCTGTAACCGTACAGAACTGTATTTGAGCGTGGAAGAGCAGGATAACCTGCAGGAAGCGCTGATCCGCTGGTTATGCGATTACCATAACCTGAATGAGGACGATCTGCGCAACAGTCTGTACTGGCATCAGGACAATGACGCCGTCAGCCACCTGATGCGCGTCGCCAGCGGTCTGGATTCACTGGTGCTGGGCGAACCGCAAATCCTCGGTCAGGTGAAAAAAGCGTTTGCGGATTCGCAAAAAGGCCACCTTAACGCCAGCGCGCTGGAGCGAATGTTTCAGAAGTCGTTTTCCGTCGCCAAGCGAGTGCGGACTGAAACCGATATCGGCGCCAGCGCCGTCTCCGTCGCGTTTGCCGCCTGTACGCTCGCCCGCCAAATCTTTGAATCGCTGTCGACGGTCACTGTACTGTTAGTTGGCGCGGGCGAAACCATTGAACTGGTGGCGCGTCACCTGCGCGAGCATAAAGTACAAAAGATGATTATCGCCAACCGAACCCGCGAGCGCGCGCAAGCCCTGGCGGATGAAGTAGGCGCTGAGGTTATCTCGCTCAGCGATATCGACGCCCGTTTGCAGGATGCCGATATTATCATCAGTTCGACCGCCAGCCCGCTGCCGATTATCGGTAAAGGCATGGTGGAGCGCGCATTAAAAAGCCGTCGCAACCAGCCGATGCTGCTGGTGGATATCGCCGTACCGCGCGACGTTGAGCCGGAAGTCGGCAAACTGGCGAACGCTTATCTTTATAGCGTCGATGATTTACAGAGCATCATTTCGCATAATCTGGCGCAGCGTCAGGCTGCGGCGGTGGAAGCGGAAACGATTGTTGAGCAGGAAGCCAGCGAGTTTATGGCCTGGCTACGCGCCCAGGGGGCCAGCGAGACCATTCGGGAATACCGTAGTCAGTCGGAGCAGATTCGTGACGAACTGACTACCAAAGCGCTGTCGGCCCTTCAACAGGGCGGTGATGCGCAAGCCATCTTGCAGGATCTGGCATGGAAACTGACCAACCGCCTGATTCATGCGCCAACGAAATCACTTCAACAGGCTGCCCGTGACGGGGATGACGAACGCCTGAATATTCTGCGCGACAGCCTCGGGCTGGAGTAGCAGCACACACCACACTTTTTTACAGGGTGAATTTACGCCTATGAAGCCTTCTATCGTTGCCAAACTGGAAGCCCTGCACGAACGCCATGAGGAAGTTCAGGCGTTGCTGGGCGATGCGGGAATTATCGCCGACCAGGACCGCTTTCGCGCATTGTCGCGCGAATATGCGCAATTAAGCGACGTTTCTCGCTGTTTTACGGACTGGCAACAGGTTCAGGACGATATCGAGACGGCTCAGATGATGCTCGACGATCCTGAAATGCGAGAAATGGCGCAGGAAGAACTGCGCGAAGCGAAAGAAAAAAGCGAACAACTGGAGCAACAGTTACAGGTACTGCTGCTGCCGAAAGATCCGGACGATGAACGAAACGCGTTCCTTGAGGTTCGCGCCGGCACCGGCGGCGACGAAGCCGCGCTGTTTGCCGGCGATCTGTTCCGCATGTACAGCCGTTATGCCGAAGCGCGCCGCTGGCGCGTGGAGATCATGAGCATGAGCGAAGGCGAGCATGGCGGTTATAAAGAGATCATCGCCAAAATCAGCGGCGACGGCGTGTATGGCCGACTGAAATTTGAGTCCGGCGGACACCGCGTACAGCGTGTTCCGGCGACCGAGTCGCAGGGGCGTATCCATACCTCCGCCTGTACCGTCGCCGTGATGCCGGAGCTGCCGGAAGCCGAGCTGCCGGATATTAACCCGGCGGATCTGCGCATTGATACGTTTCGTTCTTCCGGCGCGGGCGGTCAGCACGTTAACACCACCGACTCCGCTATCCGTATTACCCACTTGCCGACCGGCATCGTGGTGGAATGCCAGGACGAGCGTTCGCAGCATAAAAACAAAGCGAAAGCGCTCTCGGTGCTCGGGGCGCGCATTCACGCCGCCGAAACGGCAAAACGCCAGCAGGCCGAGGCGTCAACGCGCCGCAATCTGCTTGGCAGCGGCGATCGCAGCGATCGTAACCGGACCTATAATTTCCCGCAGGGGCGCGTGACCGATCATCGTATTAATCTGACGTTATATCGCCTTGATGAAACGATGGAAGGTAAGCTGGATATGCTGATAGAGCCGATTGTTCAGGAACATCAGGCTGACCTGTTAGCCGCCTTATCCGAGCAGGAATAATGGATTTTCAGCACTGGCTGCATGAGGCGGTAAACCAGCTCCGGGACAGCGACAGCCCCCGGCGCGACGCCGAGATCCTGCTTGAGTACGTTACGGGCAAGGGGCGGACATATATCATGGCCTTTGGCGAAACGCCGCTTACCGACGTCCAGCAACAACAGCTCGCGGACCTGCTGCAGCGGCGTAAACAGGGCGAACCTATTGCGTACCTGACGGGCTTACGCGAATTCTGGTCGCTGCCGCTCTTCGTTTCTCCCGCCACGCTAATCCCGCGCCCGGATACCGAATGTCTGGTGGAACAGGCGTTGGCGCGATTGCCGGTAAAAACCTGTCGTATTCTGGATTTAGGCACCGGAACCGGCGCGATTGCGCTGGCGCTGGCCTGCGAGCGACCGGATTGCGAGGTGACTGCGGTCGATCGTATGCCTGATGCGGTTGCGCTGGCGATACGCAACGCGGAACATTTGGCTATCCGGAATGTGCGTATACTGCAAAGTTGTTGGTTCAGTGCGCTATCGGGGCAGCAGTTCGACATGATTGTCAGCAATCCGCCCTACATTGACGCGCAGGACCCGCACCTTAGCGAAGGCGATGTACGCTTTGAACCGCGCTCGGCGTTGGTGGCGGACGAAAACGGTATGGCGGATCTTACGCATATTATCGATAACGCCCGCCAGATGTTAACGCCCGGCGGCTTCCTGCTGCTGGAACACGGTTGGCAGCAGGGCGAAGCGGTAAGAGCGGTTTTCAGGCGGTCTGGTTACATGGATGTAGAAACGTGTCGTGATTATGGTGGTAATGAACGTGTGACCTGCGGACGTTTTACGCCATGACAATTGCGATGCTGCTCACGCTTCATCTTATCTGTGTTGCGCTCTCCGTCAGTTTGTTTGTCGCTCGTTACTGGTGGCGCTATTGCGGCCATGCGTTGGCCGCCGCGCGCTGGACACGAATCGTGCCTCCCGTCATAGATACCCTGTTACTGCTTAGCGGTATTGGGTTAATCGTTAAAACGCACATCCTGCCATTCACGGAGTCGGGCTCATGGCTGACTGAAAAACTGTTTGGCGTTATCATCTACATCGTTTTGGGTTTTATTGCGCTTGATTATCGTCAGGCGCGCAGCCAGCAGGCGCGTTTTATCGCTTTCCCGCTGGCGCTGGTGGTGCTGTACATCATCATTAAACTCGCCACCACAAAAATACCGTTACTGGGGTAAGTCATGAGGTCGTTAGCTGATTTCGAATTTAACAATGCGCCGCTGTGTGATGGCATGATCCTGGCATCAGAGATGATTCGCCTGGATTTTCCCACGCAGTTTGTCTACGACGAACTGGAACGTCTGGTCAGTCTGGCGCAGGAAGAAATTAGCCAGCTCCTGTCTCAGGATGAGCAACTGGAAAAATTGCTGGCACTTTTTTACGGCGAGTGGGGGTTCACGGACTCCCGCGGCGTCTACCGTCTTTCTGATGCTTTATGGCTCGATAAAGTCCTGAAAAAACGCCAGGGGAGCGCGGTATCGTTGGGCGCTATTTTATTATGGATAGCAAACCGTCTTGATTTGCCGTTGGTGCCCGTTATCTTCCCAACGCAGTTGATTTTGCGTATTGAATCGCTGGAAGGGGAAATGTGGCTGATTAACCCATTCAACGGTGAAACGCTTGATGAACATACTCTGGAAGTCTGGTTAAAAGGCAATATTAGTCCGGTCGCCGAGTTGTTTAACGAAGATTTGGACGAGGCGGATAACGCCGAAGTGATTCGTAAGCTACTGGATACGCTGAAATCCTCGCTGATGGAGGAACGGCAAATGGAGCTGGCGCTGCGCGTTAGCGAAGCATTGTTGCAATTTAACCCGGAAGATCCTTACGAAATCCGTGACCGCGGGTTGATCTACGCGCAGCTTGAGTGTGAACACGTTGCGCTGACTGATTTAAGCTACTTCGTTGAACAGTGTCCGGAAGACCCGATCAGCGAAATGATTCGTGCGCAGATCAACACCATTGCGCACAAGCAAATTGTTCTACATTAATTAACCGACATTTTACCTATAAGTGTAAGGCGATCCTATGAAACAAAAAGTGGTTAACATTGGCGACATTAAGGTGGCAAATGACCTGCCGTTTGTGCTGTTTGGCGGTATGAACGTGCTGGAGTCACGCGATCTGGCAATGCGCATTTGTGAGCACTACGTAACCGTTACCCAGAAGCTGGGTATTCCTTACGTGTTCAAGGCCTCTTTTGATAAAGCCAACCGTTCCTCTATTCACTCTTACCGTGGGCCGGGTCTGGAAGAAGGGATGAAAATCTTCCAGGAACTCAAACAGACATTTGGCGTAAAAGTGATCACTGACGTCCATGAAGCCAGCCAGGCGCAGCCTGTGGCTGATGTGGTTGACGTGATTCAGCTCCCGGCGTTTCTGGCGCGCCAGACCGACCTGGTGGAAGCGATGGCGAAAACCGGCGCTGTGATTAACGTGAAAAAGCCGCAGTTCGTAAGCCCGGGTCAGATGGGCAATATCGTGGATAAGTTCCATGAGGGCGGTAACGATAAGGTGATTCTGTGCGACCGCGGCGCGAACTTCGGTTATGACAACCTGGTGGTGGATATGCTGGGCTTTAGCGTGATGAAAAAGGTCTCCGGCAACTCGCCGGTGATTTTCGACGTTACCCATGCGCTGCAATGCCGCGACCCATTTGGCGCCGCCTCTGGCGGTCGTCGTGGTCAGGTGACCGAGCTGGCGCGCGCCGGTATGGCTGTCGGTCTGGCGGGCCTGTTCCTGGAGTCGCATCCGGACCCGGCTAACGCGAAGTGCGACGGTCCTTCCGCGCTGCCGCTGGCGAAACTGGAGCAGTTCCTGACCCAGATAAAAGCGATTGATGATTTGGTGAAAAGCTTCGACGAGCTGGATACCGAGAACTGATTGCGGTTTTAGCTTGTGTAGGCCGGATAAGATACTATCCGGCTTTTTTATATCAGGCAAAAATCGTCATCAGATAGGCGGCAAATAAAGCCAGATGCGCCGCGCCGTTTAGCACGTTGGTGCGTCCGGTAGAGAACGAAATATGGCACAGCACTAACGAGGCCACCATCACTACCATTTCCGGCGCGCCTAAACCAAACACCAGATCATTACCTGTCGCCCAGGCGATGAGCGTGACGACCGGCACGGTTAATGAAATCGTCGCCAACACCGATCCGAAGAACAGATTCATTGCCCGCTGAACCTGATTATTCAGTACCGCCTTCAGCGCGCCCAGTCCTTCCGGCGAGAGAATTAACAGCGCGACCAGGAAACCGGTAAAGGCGACCGGGGCGTTCATGCTGGTCAGCAACGCCTCCAGCGGGCTGGCATTCATTTTGGTAACGGCAATGACCGCAATTAAATGAATGAGTAACCAGACCGTATGCCAGCCGCTACTGTGCGCGGAGGGTTTACCGTGGTGTGGATTGTCATCATCGCCTTCATCTTCATGTTCATAGATAAATAAGCTCTGGTGCGTTTTGGTTTGAATCAACAAAAATACGCCGTACATCGCGGCGGAAATTAACGCGACCAATAATGCCTGACCGGTAGAAAAATTGGCTTGCGGCAATGCCATGGGAAAAACCAGCACAATAATCGCCAGCGGAAACAGCGCGATAAGATACTGCTTAATCCCGAATAAATTCATATATTGCGTTGCGAATTTACGCCCGCCCAACAACAACGAGAAACCGACCAGTCCCCCGGTGACAATCATAATAATAGAGTAGAGCGTATCGCGCATAAGCGTTGGCGCAGCATCGCCGGTGGCCATCAGCGCTGAAATTAAACTCACCTCAAGAATAACGACGGACAGGCTTAAAATAAGCGATCCATAGGGTTCGCCGAGTCGATGCGCTAATACATCGGCATGACGGACCACGCTAAATGCGCTGCTTAAAATACCAATAAGTGCAAGGATATTGATGCCAATAACCACTGGTAGTGACTGGCTGCTTCCCCAAAGGAACAGCACTACCAGCGCAAGAACCGGGAAAATAAGCGAAGTCTCCTTATGGCGGGTTTTCACCGCCTCACAGGCATGTGTCATGAGGGTCTCCCTTGTGCAGGTGTTAATATTTTGGAAAGAGTAAAGAAGGTAAAAATAGCAGAAATTTGTATTTTTTTAGTGGTTTTTTACGTAGTTTTACGGCGTAGACGATTTTTTTCTTTCAAGGTCAGTAAAACAAGCATCTTGTTTTAACAGTGTTTAAATAACAAAAAGTTAATTTCCGTAAAAAGCAAAAATTCTCCTCGACTGGCGTAATAACGCATTGTTTACCACACTTAATGTTTTCCCTGAAGACGGAGGCGCTGATGCCGTATAAAGCCAAAAGTGATTTACCCGATAATGTGCGGAATGTTCTTCCAGCCCATGCCCAGGACATTTACAAAGAAGCCTTTAATAGCGCCTGGGAGCAATATAAAGATAAAGCCGATCGTCGTGATGACGCCAGCCGCGAGGAAACCGCACACAAAGTCGCCTGGGCAGCGGTTAAAAACGATTATGAAAAAGGCGAGGATGATAAATGGCATAAGAAAAAATAAACGCGGTATTACTCACGTGTTGGCCTGATTTTCTTGCCGGAAGTCTATCCTGACGCGGGAGCTTTTCCCGCGTACAGATTCAAAATGTCAGCACTTTGTCCGCCGCCAGCGTCCATTGCGCCAGCTCGACCAGCGTTCCGATTTCCACACCGTCAATCAGCGGCAGGGGAGTGATACCACGTCCGTCCGCACAGGTTTTGCATAATTTTACCGGTACGTTTTGCGCGGTCAGAATTTCCAGCATTTGCTGAATATTGTAGCCTTCGGCTGGTTTTTGACCGCGTAACCCTGCGGTTACGGCATCTGACATCAAAAACAGGCGTAAATCGAGATGACTTTCCTGCTCGCGCAGCGCAATGGCCAGACGCAGGCTATTAAATAATGATTCGCTGCCGTAGGCGGCGCCGTTAGCGATAATGACGATATTTTGCATGAATAACCCTTCTCCTCGAGAAATTTTGTCGGCAATGGCGTTATGTTACCTCGGGAACCGGGTACCGCCAAATGCGTGGATAAAATCCCGGGACGCTCTGCGGAAAAAATAAGGATATTCCTGGAAGCACGAGAAAAGGCTGCAAAACCTGTCCGGACACGTTATGGTTTACTCTGATGCCATTCCTCTTATCTTTTGTTGTAGAAGTTGCCGACACGTTGAGCCGTATTGTTTTTCGTTCATTCTCACTCTCGCTTCTCTTGCTGGCTGCCAGCGGTACGATCCGTGCGCAGGCGCAAGACCCTTTCACGCAAAACCGTCTGCCGGATTTAGGCATGATGCCGGAATCCCACGAAGGGGAAAAGCATTTTGCCGAGATGGCCAAAGCGTTTGGCGAAGCCAGCATGAAAAATAACGATCTGGATACCGGTGAACAGGCGCGGCAATTTGCTTTCGGACAGGTACGCGATGTGGTCAGCGAGCAGGTTAACCAGCAGCTTGAAAGCTGGCTATCAGCCTGGGGCAGCGCCAGCGTGGATATTAACGTCGATAACGAAGGTCATTTTAACGGCAGTCGCGGAAGCTGGTTTATCCCTTTACAGGATAAACAGCGCTATCTGACCTGGAGCCAGCTTGGTCTTACGCAACAGACTGACGGACTGGTAAGCAACGTTGGCGTAGGACAGCGCTGGGCGCAGGATGGCTGGCTTCTTGGCTATAATACCTTTTACGATAATCTGCTGGATGAAAATCTGCAGCGCGCCGGCTTTGGCGCGGAGGCGTGGGGAGAATATTTGCGTTTATCCGCCAACTATTATCAGCCTTTTGCCGACTGGCAGACGCATACGGCGACCTTAGAACAGCGAATGGCGCGCGGATATGATATCAACGCGCAAATGCGGCTGCCGTTTTACCAGCATATCAATACCAGCGTTAGCCTGGAGCAGTACTTTGGCGATAGCGTGGATCTGTTTGACTCCGGAACGGGGTATCACAATCCTGTCGCGTTAAAACTGGGTCTCAACTATACGCCAGTACCTTTGCTTACCATGACCGCCCAGCACAAACAGGGCGAGAGCGGGGTCAGTCAGAATAACCTGGGGCTGACGCTTAACTACCGCTTCGGCGTGCCGCTCAAAAAGCAGCTTGCCGCCAGTGAAGTGGCGCAAAGCCAGTCATTACGCGGTAGCCGCTATGATACGCCGCAACGTAACTCGCTGCCGACAATGGAGTATCGGCAGCGTAAAACGTTAACGGTTTTTCTGGCGACGCCGCCCTGGGATCTTACGCCTGGTGAGACGGTTGCGTTAAAATTGCAGGTGCGCAGCGTGCACGGTATTCGTCATTTGAGCTGGCAGGGCGATACACAGGCATTAAGTTTGACGGCAGGAACGGACACCCGCAGTACCGAGGGCTGGACAATCATTATGCCGGCCTGGGATCACCGCGAAGGCGCGGCAAATCGCTGGCGTTTATCGGTGGTGGTTGAGGATGAAAAAGGTCAGCGTGTCTCTTCCAATGAGATCACGCTCGCGCTGACTGAACCGTTTATCACGATGCCGGACGATAATCCGCATTGGCAACCGTTCCAGGAGCAATAATTAAAAGATGCGTTCCTGATGCACCCAGACGGCGGCCTCCACGCGCGATTTCAGCTTCATTTTCTTGAGCATATGTTTCACGTGCACTTTGACCGTACTTTCGGTGATATCCAGACGCCGGGCAATCATCTTATTTGGCAATCCCTGCGCGATGAGCTTCAGAATATCGCGCTCACGCGGGGTGAGTTGCGTTACATCGCGATCGGTGGTGGCGCGGTTGGCCCGGAGGCTGGCCGCCAGTACCGGCGTTAACGCTTCACTTAATACCATTTCGCCGGCGGCGGCCTGTTGTAACGCTTTGAGCAAGTCCTCCGGCTCCATGTCTTTCAACAGATAACCATCCGCGCCGCGCTTTAGCGCCGTGACGACATCTTCTTCATGGTTGGATACGCTGAAAACGACAATACGTCCTGACAGCGCTTTTTCGCGTAATTTATCCAGCGTTTCGAGACCATTCATTCCCGGCATATTCAAATCAAGGAGGATCAGATCGGGATCGAGCGATTCCGCCAGGTCAATACCCTGCTCACCGTTGCTGGCTTCTCCGACCACGCTGATATCGGGCGCCATACTCACAAGCTGCTTTACACCCGTGCGTAGCATCGGATGGTCGTCGATTAACAGGATGGTTGCCGGTTCCTGATTATTCATGGGTATCTCCCTGGGTTTCTGTGAAGTTTGTTTCTGGAATAAAAGTAACAGTGACCTCTGTTCCGCCAGTCTCGCGTCGGCGTACCTGGCAATCGCCGCGCAAACTTTGCGCCCGATCGCGCATGATGATCATGCCGTAGTGATTACTGCGTTCGGCGTTTTCCGGGACGCCGCAGCCATTATCCTGCACTTTTAGTTTGACCTGTTTGCCACATTGCGTCACTGTCACCACCACATCGTCGGCATGAGAGTGTTTAAGGGCGTTGCTGAGGGCTTCCCTGGCAATTTGCAACAGGTGTATCGCCTGGTGTGAAGGCACCAGGCGGGGGGGAAGCTGATAATCCAGTTTTACCGTAAAGCCAAACCGGGCGCTGAACTCCTGGCAGCTTGCTTCCAGCGCCGGACGTAGCCCGGGTTCCGTCAACTGTAAGCGGAAAGTGGTTAACAGTTCGCGCAGTTGCGCCCAGGAGCAGTTCAGCTCATTGCGAATTTGGCTGAGTAACTCACGGCTGCTTTCCGGTAACACGTCGCCCTGCATTTGCAGGCAGCTCACCTGCATCTTCATACAAGAGAGCGACTGGGCAATAGAATCATGCAGTTCGCGGGCAATGGTGGCACGCTCTTCCATGACAATCAACTGCTGCTGGCGCTCCTGATGCCTGTCGAGCGCCAGAGTCGCGGTAAGCTGTTCAACCAGCGTGTCCACCAACTGTTGCTGATCGTGGCTGAGATGGCGTCCATAGGGCAGCGTCGCCAGCAAAATACCGTATTGGGTGTGAGAGTCGGTGAGCCGCCATTTTAAGGTGGTGCCGCCATTAATCATCGGCAGGGCGCTACGTGGGCAAAGGTGGCAGCCTTTATCATCGCAACTGATGTCCGACTGACAGGTAAATTCCTGGTGATTATCTTCATCTTCCAGGTCATAGACTCGCAGCTCAATATCATGCAACTGGGTTAAATTTTGCAGGCCATTCAGTACCGGTGAAAGACGCTCACATAGCGGAGCCTGTGAATGCAGTCGGCGGTTGGCTTGCCACAAAAACGAGAGAATCTGGTTTTTATGTTCCAGACCGGCTGTTTTTTCCTGTACGCGCTGTTCCAGTACCGCATAACTTTCGGCCAGTTCTTCAGACATATTATTGAGCGCAGAACCCAACGCGGCCATCTCATTGCGTCCACTGATATTGGCACGTTGGGTAAAGTCGCGCTGACTGACGGCGCGCGCCATTGATAACAACTGTTTCCAGGGCTGCAAAAGGCGAACACGTAGCCAGATAATCGTAAATACCAGCAATAGCGCCATAAAGATCGCCATTACCCGGTGAACTAATACCACGCGTTCGATACGCAATTCAGTAGTATGGTCGAACGACGTCACCAGGCGATCCAGGCCCGCCACAAAGCGCGTGACATCTTCTGCGACCGCGTGCGCGTTTTGCGCGTGCTGTAGCCCTGGCGAGAGTTCGTTATGCCAGTAATCCTGCAACGCTTTAAGCTGCTTTTGCTGCCCGTCTCGCTCAGCGGCGCGGGTCAGTTCAGGGCTGAATGCCGTTTGCTCCATCTCATCCAGCAGCTTTTGATCTTTAGCATCCAGCGGGACAGCGGCCAGTAGTCGATAGCTTTGCATACGCAATGAGCCCGCTTTATTAATCGCATGAGCGCTACCCTGTACGCCCTGAACCAGCCAGCCGGAAACCGCCATCCCCGCCACGCCGATAGCGGTAGAGAGCATGACAATCAGCGCCAGTTGGTTAACCAGCGTAAGAGGAGAAAAACACCGTTTAAACATGTTACCTTCTTTCTTCGGGGTAATGTCGCCGAAAAAACGTAGCAAAAAAGAGGGGCGTCAATCGGCTGTGCCGCTATTCTCAACGATACAGCGGAGTATACCCATACCTATAACGAGTTACTCCTTAATTGCCGCCGTAAAGAGGTATCTGCGACGGGAAGGAGTAGACAGACACAGCATGGTGAAAAACCACAGCTTTTTTACCAAAATAGCCTACTCATTAAGGGTAATAACGCTTTTTAGTCGCCGGTGATGACGACTTTTCCTTTGATTTATATCAACTTACCTTCGGCAGTAAACCCTAATGTGGCAGACATCAAATCAAGAATCAGAGGTGTCTATGAGTCACTCATCCGCCCCGGAAAGGGCAACTGGCGCTGTTATCACGGAATGGCGTCCGGAAGATCCGGCGTTCTGGCAGCAGCGCGGCCATCGTGTCGCCAGCCGTAATTTGTGGATTTCTGTGCCGTGTTTACTGCTGGCGTTTTGCGTCTGGATGCTATTCAGCGCAGTGGCGGTGAACCTGCCGAAAGTGGGATTTAATTTTACGACCGATCAGCTCTTTATGTTGACTGCGCTGCCATCTGTTTCCGGCGCGCTGCTACGGGTGCCTTACTCCTTTATGGTGCCGCTATTTGGCGGACGTCGCTGGACAGCGTTCAGTACCGGTATCCTCATCGTGCCTTGCGTATGGTTAGGCTTTGCCGTTCAGGATACCAGTACGCCCTTTAGCACTTTCATTATTATTTCCTTGCTGTGTGGTTTTGCCGGCGCGAACTTTGCCTCCAGTATGGCGAACATCAGCTTTTTCTTTCCTAAACAAAAGCAGGGCGGCGCGCTGGGTCTGAACGGCGGTCTGGGCAATATGGGCGTGAGCGTGATGCAGCTGGTTGCGCCGCTGGTGGTTTCGCTCTCTATCTTTGCCGCCTTTGGCAGCCACGGTGTAGAGCAGCCGGACGGTTCTCAGCTCTATCTGGCGAACGCAGCCTGGATTTGGGTGCCTTTCCTGGCCATTTTTACGCTGGCAGCGTGGTTCGGCATGAACGAACTGGCGACGTCTAAGGCCTCGCTAAAAGAGCAACTGCCGGTGCTCAAACGTGGTCACCTGTGGATCATGAGTCTGCTGTATCTGGCAACCTTCGGATCGTTTATCGGTTTCTCCGCGGGGTTCGCTATGCTGTCTAAAACGCAATTCCCGGATGTGCAGATCCTGCATTATGCGTTTTTCGGTCCGTTTATCGGCGCGCTGGCGCGTTCGGCAGGCGGCGCAATTTCTGACCGTCTGGGGGGGACCCGCGTCACGCTTATCAACTTTGTCCTGATGGCGATTTTCAGCGGTCTGCTGTTCCTGACATTACCTACTGGCGGCGTTGGCGGTAGCTTTATCGCGTTCTACGGGGTATTTCTGGCGCTGTTCCTGACGGCTGGGTTGGGGAGTGGTTCTACCTTCCAGATGATCTCCGTTATCTTCCGTAAACTGACGATGGACCGGGTAAAAGCGGAAGGCGGGTCGGACGAAAGAGCCATGCGTGAAGCGGCGACCGATACGGCGGCGGCGCTGGGCTTTATTTCCGCGATTGGCGCGATTGGCGGCTTTTTTATTCCGAAAGCGTTTGGTTCATCTTTAGCATTAACCGGTTCTCCAGTCGGCGCGATGAAAGTCTTTCTTATTTTCTATATCGCCTGCGTCGTTATTACCTGGGCGGTATATGGACGTCATTCTAAAAATAAAAAGTAACTTTTGATTATCCTTTGCGCGGCGTTAGACCGCGCTTTTTTTTACCTGCATTTAGTTACAACATACTTATAGTCAAAAAGAGAGGCTCGACAGGGCTGACCACGCACATCTTTATCGGTCATCCAGGGGGATACCCCTTAATACCCACTTGTTGAAAATTTAACATTCACGTCGTGCGTAAATTTAATTTTATGTAATTAAATCAGTAATATATATAAATAAAACTCCTCCTCCAAAAGGAGTATGCAGGAGGTTTGCGCGCCATTTGCATCCCTGTCCACCTTGATCGTTATCAATTCTCACGCCCATTCAGCGCGTTACCTTCGCCCTTAGTTAAGCAATGTCGATTTATCAGAGAGCCGTAAGGTTCCATACAGGAGAAACCCGATGAGTAAATTCCTGGACCGGTTTCGCTACTTCAAGCAGAAGGGCGAAACCTTTGCCGATGGGCACGGCCAGCTTCTCGAAACAAACCGGGACTGGGAGGACGGATACCGCCAACGTTGGCAGCATGACAAAATTGTGCGCTCAACCCATGGGGTGAACTGCACCGGTTCTTGTAGCTGGAAAATTTATGTCAAAAATGGTCTGGTGACCTGGGAAACACAGCAAACCGATTACCCGCGCACCCGTCCTGATATGCCAAACCATGAACCTCGCGGCTGCCCGCGCGGGGCAAGTTACTCCTGGTATCTCTACAGCGCTAACCGACTGAAATATCCGCTAATGCGCAAACGTCTGATGAAGATGTGGCGCGAGGCGAAAAAACTGCATCGCGATCCGGTAGAGGCATGGGCCTCAATTATTGAAGATGCCGATAAAGCCAAAAGCTTCAAACAGGCGCGTGGTCGTGGCGGCTTTGTTCGCTCCTCATGGCAGGAAGTGAACGAGCTGATCGCCGCTTCCAACGTGTACACCGTGAAAACCTATGGCCCTGACCGCGTCGCGGGCTTCTCACCCATCCCGGCGATGTCGATGGTCTCCTACGCTTCCGGCGCACGTTATCTTTCGCTGATTGGCGGTACCTGCCTGAGCTTCTACGACTGGTACTGCGACCTGCCGCCAGCCTCCCCGCAAACCTGGGGCGAGCAGACCGACGTGCCGGAATCCGCTGACTGGTACAACTCCAGCTATATTATCGCCTGGGGCTCTAACGTGCCGCAAACCCGTACGCCGGATGCGCACTTCTTTACCGAAGTACGTTACAAAGGCACTAAAACCGTCGCGGTGACGCCGGACTATGCTGAAATCGCCAAACTGTGCGATCTGTGGCTGGCACCGAAGCAGGGGACCGATGCGGCGATGGCGCTGGCGATGGGCCACGTCATGCTGCGCGAATTCCACCTCGACAACCCGCGCCAGTACTTCACCGATTATGTCCGTCGCTATACCGACATGCCAATGCTGGTGATGCTTGAAGAGCGTGATGGTTATTATGCCGCAGGTCGTATGCTGCGCGCTGCCGATCTCGTTGATTCGCTGGGGCAGGAAAATAACCCGGAATGGAAAACCGTCGCCATTAACAGCAACGGTGAAATGGTGGCGCCAAACGGTTCAATTGGTTTCCGCTGGGGCGAAAAAGGCAAATGGAACCTCGAACAGCGCGACGGGACTACCGGTGCAGAAACTGAATTGCAGCTCAGCTTGCTGGGCAGCCAGGATGAGATTGCTGACGTGGGCTTCCCGTATTTCGGCGGCGAAGGTTCAGAGTACTTTAATCATGTGGCGCTGGATAACGTCCTGCTGCATAAATTGCCGGTTAAACGTCTGCAACTGGCCGATGGTTCTTCAGCATTAGTCACTACCGTGTATGACCTGACCATGG
Source organism: Salmonella sp. NW722 (assembly GCF_051702785.1). Classification (NCBI taxonomy): domain Bacteria; kingdom Pseudomonadati; phylum Pseudomonadota; class Gammaproteobacteria; order Enterobacterales; family Enterobacteriaceae; genus Salmonella; species Salmonella sp. NW722. The sequence continues at coordinate 15,099 of NZ_JAMMIN010000005.1, read as the reverse complement.
CGAACTATGGTCTGGAACGCGGCCTCAACGATGAAAATTGTGCCGCCAGTTATGATGATACCAAAGCGTATACGCCAGCATGGGCCGAGCAGATCACCGGCGTGCCGCGGGCGCAGATCATCCGTATCGCACGGGAGTTCGCCGATAACGCGGATAAAACGCACGGACGTTCAATGATTATCGTTGGCGCTGGTCTGAACCACTGGTATCACCTCGATATGAACTATCGCGGGCTGATCAATATGTTGGTGTTCTGTGGTTGCGTTGGTCAGAGCGGTGGCGGTTGGGCGCACTACGTCGGCCAGGAAAAACTGCGCCCGCAAACCGGCTGGCAGCCGCTGGCGTTTGCCCTTGACTGGCAGCGTCCGGCGCGTCACATGAACAGCACCTCTTACTTCTATAACCACTCCAGCCAGTGGCGCTACGAGACGGTGACCGCCGAGGAATTACTGTCGCCGATGGCGGACAAATCCCGCTATAGCGGTCATCTGATTGACTTCAATGTGCGCGCCGAGCGTATGGGCTGGTTGCCGTCAGCGCCGCAGTTAGGCACCAACCCGCTGTACATTGCGCGTGAAGCGGAAAAAGCCGGTATGACGCCGGTAGACTATACCGTCAAATCCCTGAAAGAGGGTTCGATTCGCTTTGCCGCCGAGCAGCCGGAAAACGGTAAAAACCACCCGCGTAACCTGTTCATCTGGCGTTCTAACCTGCTTGGCTCTTCCGGTAAGGGCCATGAGTACATGCTGAAATATCTGCTGGGTACTGAGCATGGTATTCAGGGGCTGGATCTGGGTAAACAGGGCGGTGTGAAGCCGGAAGAAGTGGAGTGGCGTGACAATGGCCTGGACGGCAAACTGGATCTGGTGGTGACGCTGGACTTCCGCCTGTCGAGCACCTGCCTGTACTCCGATATCGTACTGCCGACCGCCACCTGGTATGAAAAAGACGATATGAATACCTCGGATATGCATCCGTTTATTCATCCGCTGTCTGCCGCCGTAGATCCGGCCTGGGAATCGAAAAGTGACTGGGAAATCTACAAAGGCATTGCGAAGAAATTCTCCGAAGTCTGTGTAGGCCACCTGGGTAAAGAGACTGACGTCGTGACGTTGCCGATCCAGCACGATTCTGCCGCTGAACTGGCGCAGCCGCTGGACGTGAAAGACTGGAAAAAAGGCGAATGCGATCTGATTCCAGGGAAAACCGCGCCGCACATCATGACCGTCGAGCGCGATTACCCGGCGACTTACGAACGCTTTACCTCTATCGGCCCGCTGATGGAGAAAATCGGCAACGGCGGGAAAGGGATTGCCTGGAACACGCAGAGCGAAATGGACTTGCTGCGTAAGCTCAATTACACCAAAGCGGACGGTCCGGCGAAAGGTCAGCCGATGCTCAACACGGCGATTGACGCGGCAGAGATGATCCTGACGTTAGCGCCGGAAACCAACGGTCAGGTGGCGGTGAAAGCCTGGGCGGCGCTGAGCGAGTTTACCGGTCGCGACCATACGCATCTGGCAACCAATAAAGAAGAAGAGAAAATCCGCTTCCGCGATATTCAGGCCCAGCCGCGCAAAATTATCTCCAGCCCGACCTGGTCTGGTCTGGAAGATGAGCACGTTTCTTATAACGCCGGTTATACCAACGTTCACGAGCTGATCCCGTGGCGTACGCTGTCTGGTCGCCAACAGTTGTATCAGGATCACCAGTGGATGCGCGACTTCGGCGAAAGTCTGCTGGTGTATCGCCCACCGATCGACACCCGCTCGGTGAAAGCGGTGATGGGGCGTAAATCCAACGGTAATCCGGAGAAGGCGCTCAACTTCCTGACTCCGCACCAGAAATGGGGTATCCACTCGACCTACAGCGATAACCTGTTGATGCTGACCTTGTCGCGTGGCGGCCCGATTGTATGGATGAGCGAAACCGACGCCAAAGATCTGGGCATTGAAGATAACGACTGGATCGAAGTCTTCAACAGCAACGGCGCATTGACCGCACGCGCAGTGGTCAGCCAGCGTGTACCGGCGGGCATGACCATGATGTACCACGCGCAGGAACGTATCGTAAACCTGCCGGGGTCGGAAATTACCCAGCAGCGCGGCGGTATTCATAACTCGGTGACGCGCATTACGCCGAAACCGACCCATATGATCGGCGGCTATGCGCAGTTAGCCTACGGCTTTAACTACTACGGTACCGTCGGCTCCAACCGCGATGAGTTTGTGGTGGTACGTAAGATGAAGAACATTAACTGGTTGGATGGCGAAGGCAATGACCAGGTACAGGAGAGCGTAAAATGAAAATTCGTTCACAAGTCGGCATGGTGCTGAATCTCGATAAGTGCATCGGCTGTCATACCTGTTCAGTCACCTGTAAAAACGTCTGGACCAGTCGTGAAGGTATGGAATACGCCTGGTTCAACAACGTTGAAAGTAAGCCTGGCGTTGGTTTTCCGAATGACTGGGAAAATCAGGAAAAATGGAAAGGCGGCTGGATCCGCAAAATCAACGGCAAGCTACAGCCGCGCATGGGCAACCGGGCGCTGCTGCTGGGTAAAATCTTCGCTAACCCGCATCTGCCGGGTATCGACGACTACTACGAGCCGTTTGATTACGACTACCAGAACCTGCATACCGCGCCGGAAAGCAAACATCAGCCGATCGCGCGTCCGCGCTCGCTGATTACCGGCCAGCGGATGGACAAAATTACCAGCGGGCCAAACTGGGAAGAGATTCTGGGCGGCGAGTTCGAAAAACGCGCCAAAGATCAGAATTTCGAAAACATGCAGAAGGCGATGTACGGCCAGTTCGAAAACACCTTCATGATGTACCTGCCGCGCCTGTGCGAGCACTGTCTCAACCCGGCGTGCGTGGCGACCTGCCCGAGCGGCGCGATTTATAAGCGTGAAGAAGACGGCATCGTGCTGATCGACCAGGACAAGTGCCGCGGCTGGCGGATGTGCATCACCGGTTGTCCGTACAAGAAAATTTACTTCAACTGGAAGAGCGGCAAGTCCGAGAAGTGCATCTTCTGCTACCCGCGTATCGAAGCCGGTCAGCCGACCGTTTGCTCCGAAACCTGCGTGGGCCGTATCCGTTATCTCGGCGTACTACTGTATGACGCAGATGCCATTGAAAGCGCCGCCAGTACGGAAAACGAAAAAGATCTGTACCAGCGTCAACTGGACGTGTTCCTCGATCCAAACGATCCGGCTGTCATTGAGCAGGCGCTGAAGGACGGCGTGCCGCAGAGCGTGATCGATGCGGCGCAGCAATCGCCAGTGTACAAAATGGCGATGGACTGGAAGCTGGCGCTGCCGCTGCATCCGGAATACCGCACGCTGCCGATGGTCTGGTACGTGCCGCCTTTGTCACCGATTCAGTCTGCCGCCGACGCGGGTGAACTGGGCAGCAACGGTATTCTGCCGGATGTAGACAGTCTGCGTATCCCGGTGCAGTACCTGGCGAACCTGTTGACCGCTGGCGACACTCAGCCGGTACTGTTGGCACTGAAACGGATGCTGGCGATGCGTCACTACAAACGTGCGGAAACCGTAGACGGTAAAGTGGATACCCGCGCGCTGGAAGAGGTGGGTTTAAGCGAAGCCCAGGCGCAGGAAATGTATCGTTACCTGGCGATTGCCAACTATGAAGATCGTTTCGTGGTGCCGAGCAGCCATCGTGAACTGGCGCGTGACGCATTCCCGGAGAAAAGCGGTTGTGGCTTTACCTTCGGCGATGGTTGCCACGGGTCTGATACCAAATTCAATCTGTTCAACAGCCGCCGCATCGACGCTGTTGATGTGACCAGCAAAACGGAGCCGCACGCATGATTGAACTCGTCATTGTTTCGCGTCTGCTCGAGTACCCGGATGCTGCCCTGTGGCAGCATCAGCAGGAGTTGTTCGATGCGCTCGCGTCATCTGAGAACCTGGATAAAGAGGATGCCCAGACTCTGGGCGTTTTCCTGCGCGATTTAACCGCGCAGGACATGCTGGATGTACAGGCCGCCTACAGTGAACTGTTTGACCGTGGTCGCGCCACATCGCTGCTGCTGTTTGAACATGTACACGGGGAATCCCGCGATCGCGGTCAGGCGATGGTTGACCTGATGGCACAGTATGAACAGCACGGTTTGCAGCTCGACAGCCGCGAACTTCCCGATCATCTGCCGCTGTATCTGGAATACCTTGCGCAGTTGCCGAAAAGCGAAGCGTTAGGGGGTTTACAGGATATCGCGCCGATTCTGGCGCTGCTCAGCGCACGTTTGCAACAGCGTGACAGCCGTTATGCGGTGCTGTTCGATCTGCTGTTAAAACTGGCGAATACCGTTATCGACAGCGACAAAGTGGCTGAAAAAATTGCGAATGAAGCACGTGATGATACCCCACAAGCGTTGGATGCGGTCTGGGAAGAAGAGCAGGTGAAATTCTTCGCCGATCAGGGGTGTGGCGAGTCGGAGATCTCCGCTCACCAGCGTCGTTTTGCCGGTGCCGTGGCGCCGCAATATCTGAATATCACCACCGGAGGACAGCACTAATGCACTTCCTGAATATGTTCTTCTTTGATATCTACCCGTACATTGCCGGATCGGTATTTCTGATCGGTAGCTGGTTACGTTACGACTACGGCCAGTACACCTGGCGGGCGGCTTCCAGCCAGATGCTGGATCGCAAAGGAATGAACCTGGCGTCAAACCTGTTCCACATTGGGATTCTGGGTATTTTCGCCGGTCACTTCCTGGGCATGTTAACGCCGCACTGGATGTATGAAGCTTTTCTGCCGGTCGACGTGAAGCAGAAGATGGCGATGATTGCCGGCGGCGCCTGCGGTGTGCTGACGCTGGTTGGCGGTATTTTACTGCTTAAGCGTCGTCTGTTCAGCCCACGTGTCCGCGCCACCACTACCGGCGCAGATATTTTGATTCTCTCATTGCTGGTGATTCAGTGCGCGCTGGGTCTGCTGACCATTCCGTTCTCCGCCCAGCATATGGACGGGAGTGAAATGATGAAGCTGGTCGGGTGGGCGCAGTCAGTTGTGACCTTCCACGGTGGCGCATCCGCACATCTGGACGGTGTGGCCTTTATCTTCCGTATGCACCTGGTACTGGGGATGACGCTGTTCCTGTTGTTCCCCTTCTCGCGCCTGGTGCATATCTGGAGCGTGCCGGTCGAGTACCTGACCCGCAAATACCAGATTGTTCGTGCACGTCACTGATTTTCTCTCGATGCCCTAAACTCCGCTTCGGCGGAGTTTTTTTATGGCTGTTTGCCGGAGTGCGGCATAAATGCCTTATCGACCGCCGCCTTGTTTCGTTTACAGCGGATCTGCCATGTCTGGCATCTGAATCCGTACTCTTTGTTTTTGGGTTTATTCAGCATCTGTACGAGTTTTTTGTAAGCAGAAAAAGGATGATGCAGCATATAATCACGCCATAAACGACAATAAGGATAGTTGTATGCGTTTTTCATCAATTTTCAAAATAATAATATTAAATATATTTATTTCAAAAATGGCTCACGCTGCTGTCTGCGAGGAGCGCTATCCCCCCGACTCGGAAGAATGCCAGTACGTTCAGGAATTAGAGCAAAAAGCGGAACAAGGAGATGAAAGCGCGCAGTTCTCGCTTGGAAGCTGGTATGCGGAGGGGCGATATGTTAAGCCTGATTATAAACTAGCCATAAAATGGCTGGAGAAAGCGGGTAAACAAGGTTCTGATTTTTCCTATTTCATCCTTGGCTATCATTACAACTATGGTGAAAATTTTCCACTTAGTCGACAAAAAGCGCTGGAGTGGTATCGCAAGGCGGCAGAGCTAGGGGATAGTAGTACGCAAGAAATCCTCGGTGACGCCTATATGTATGGCGATGGGTTTCCCCAAAATACCCAGCTAGCGCTGGAGTGGTATCGAAAAGCCGCCTCTCCAACCAATGATGCGGGCGTTGTCCGCGGACAGGGTTCAGCTTCGTCAGCACAATTTAAGCTTGGAGTAATGTACGCCCACGGTCAGGGCGTTCCTCAGGATTATCAGCAAACGGCGATCTTGATGCGTAAAGCGGCGGAAAATATGTACTACCCCGCGCAACTTTATCTCGGCGTTGCCTATTTTTATGGTGAAGGCGTGCCTCAGGATTATCGTCAGGCAGTTTACTGGCTTAATGAAGGTATACCAAGCAGCTATACGCCAGGCCACATTCCGCTGAATGCGCTCTATGATAAAGCGCATCCCGCTGACCGGGTTCACTCTCAGACGTGGTATCGAAAAACAGCGCAACGCGTGATGGCAAAGGTACAGTACAATTTTGGCGTATGGTATTACAACGGTTATCACTTATTGAAAGATCACAACCTGGCGCTGGAGTGGTATCGCAGAGCCGCAGCGCAAGGATTGGCCGAGGCGCAGGATGCGATCGGCGTGATGTTTATGCAGGGTGAGGGCGTTTCTCAGGACTACCAACAGGCGCTGGCGTGGTATCGCAAAGCCGCACGCCAGGGACTGCCTGCTGCGCAAACGCATCTGGGCATCATGTCTGCATTTGGTCGCGGCGTCGCGCAAAGCGACAGACAGGCTATCGCATGGTATCGAAAAGCAGCAAAACAGGATTTTGCGAAAGCGCAATATCAGCTTGGCGTAGCATATAGCACGGGAAGAGGCGTGCCTGAAAATAGCCGGAATGCGCTGAAGTGGTACCTCAAAGCGGCAGAGCAGGGGTTTACTCCGGCACAATCAGCGCTTGGGGAAATTTATGCTCATGGGCGCCAGGGTGTGCCTAAAGATAATAAGCAGGCCTATATTTGGTATTACATGGCAAGTATGTATACGGAAAAATCTAAAGATGATTGTTCAGCGCTCATTGCCGAAAGAAACCGACTCAAGGGAACGCTCACCCCAGATCAACTTAGCGAGACATATGCCGCCTTTAATCTCATCTGGCGAAAAATTGACCAGTCAAAGGAGGCGAAAAAGATTGCCAGGAAGAAGTATTGATAAGATAGCCAATAAGCCATGGCGCCATGGAGTGCAGTCTGCCTGTGGGGTAAGGATACGGGGCAGTGCTGATTGATTTGAAATTGGTGCCTTATGAAGTAATGGTGGTGGGGGAAGGATGACTCAGCGCTGCGCGCTTCGCCCTTCGGGTCGTTGCCTGCGGCAACGCTTTCTCGCT
>NZ_JAMMIN010000005.1:0-7828 GCF_051702785.1 Salmonella sp. NW722 | reverse complement strand
ATGGTGGTGGGGGAAGGATGACTCAGCGCTGCGCGCTTCGCCCTTCGGGTCGTTGCCTGCGGCAACGCTTTCTCGCTGCGCTCGAATCGAACCTTAGTCGAAGCTTCTCATCCTTCCCGTACAGAAAGATATGAGACACTATGCTTAACGGGGATAAGATACGCGACGGGAGTGATGGTGGTGGGGGAAGGATTCGAACCTTCGAAGTCGATGACGGCAGATTTACAGTCTGCTCCCTTTGGCCGCTCGGGAACCCCACCAGGGGTAATTCAAATTGTAGGTAAAGCTTGAAGATGGTGGTGGGGGAAGGATTATTCGTCGCTTCGCTCCTCACCCTACGGGCCGTTGCCGTTGGCAACGTTCTCTCGCTTTCGCTCGAGTCGAACCTTAATCGAAGGTTCTCACCCTTCCCCGACAAGTGCAAACTTCTGCATTGCTCATCGAGTTAACTACATCGCTGTAGTGAATAATGGTGGTGGGGGAAGGATTCGAACCTTCGAAGTCGATGACGGCAGATTTACAGTCTGCTCCCTTTGGCCGCTCGGGAACCCCACCACGGGATAAATTCATTATGCTGCTTGCATTCTATAGCGGGAAGGATTATTCGGAGCTAAAGCTCCTCACCCTTCGGGCCGTTGCCTGCGGCAACGTTCTCTCACTATTGCTCGAGTCGAACCTTGAAGTCGATGACGGCAGATTTGCAGTCAGCTCCCTTATGATCGCTCGGGAACCCCACCACGGGGTAATGCTTAATACTGGCCCGCTTCCTTTCGGGAAGCGGGGCGCATCATATCAAATGACACGCCGCTGTAAAGCATTCCTTTGCCTGAAATGAACTGTTTGCGTACTTTTCATCCGTAACGGATTAAAGCTAATCAATTCATATTACTGACGATTAAAGAATAATCGTCCGATTGCCGTAAACAAAGACCCGCTGCGCCAGAACCTGATACAGCGCGCGGCTTAATACGTTTTTCTCAACGTCGCGCCCGGCACGCATCATATCTTCTGCGGTGTAAGTGTGATCGACATGAATCACGTCCTGCATAATGATTGGGCCTTCATCCAGATTATCATTCACATAGTGCGCGGTAGCACCGATGATTTTCACGCCGCGCTCATAGGCCTGATGATAAGGGCGCGCGCCGATAAACGCCGGCAGGAATGAGTGGTGGATATTGATAATTTTGTTCGGGAAGCGCGCCACAAAACCTGGCGTCAAAACACGCATATACTTGGCCAGCACCACATAGTCCGGTTGATGGGCATCAATGGCGTCCGCCATCTTCGTGTCATGCTCTTCACGCGTTAATCCCTCATGGCTGACCAGTTCGAAAGGGATCTCAAAACGTTCAACCAGCGAGCGTAACGTTTCATGGTTGCCAATGACCGCGGCGATTTCAACATCCAGCCCGCCATAGTTGGCTTTCATCAGCAGGTCGCCCAGACAATGCGCCTCTTTAGTAACCAGAATCACTACCCGACGGCGTCCGGCGGGATTGAGTTCACGAACAGAGCCTTCCGGTAAGGCGCTGTCCAGATCGGCCAGAAGAGTGGAATCATTGAAGATGCCTTCCAGCTCGGTCCGCATAAAAAAGCGTCCGGTGCGATGGTCCACAAATTCATTGTTTTGCACAATATTAAGCTCGTGCTTATAGCAAATGTTGGTAATCCGCGCGATAAGGCCTTTTTGATCGGGACAAATAGTACGCAGAACTTTACGTTGTAGTGATTGCATTGCCGGAAAAATCCTGTTGAGAGTGTTTGCTGTATCGATACTGTCAGGCGTCACTGGCCGCAGCACTTTTTAAATTTTTTGCCTGAACCGCACGGGCAGGGATCATTTCGACCCAACTGCGGGCGGGTACCGTCAATATAATACCACTGACCGTTTTCTTTGATAAAACGAGAACGTTCGATAATCGCCCCGGTTTTCCCTTGTTCGGAAAAACGCGCGATAAAACTAACATACCCTGTATTTTCTGCTTCTGACCAGGTATGTTCAAAAATAGTCAGGCCGAGCCACCTGGTATTGGCAAATCCGGCGATGATATCATCACGAAACGCGGCCGCATTGCAGGTTGGATGCCAGCTCTTAATTAAGTAATCTGCGTCTTTCATCACAAAAGCGCAGTAACGAGAGCGCATGAGATGTGACGGATCGGGTGCTACTCGTTCTCCGGACACAATACGACCACAACATAGGCTATACTCGTCAGCGCTACCACAGGGACAAGGCTGAGACACAATAATCTCCCTGAATATAAAAAACGGCGTTGAACGCCAGGGTGGCATTATGTTAACTGAGCAGTGGCGATGTTGCTACGTCTTGAAGCCAGGGGAAGTCGTTAAGTACGATGAGAAAAATGAAAATAGGGCTGGCGCTGGGATCTGGCGCAGCGAGAGGATGGTCTCATATTGGGGTCATCAAAGCCCTCAAGCAAACAGGCATTGATATTGATATCGTTGCAGGATGCTCAATAGGTTCGCTGGTCGGCGCCGCGTATGCCTGTAATAAATTATCGGCGCTTGAACAGTGGGTATGTTCATTCCGCTACTGGGATGTTTTACGCCTGATGGATGTATCCTGGGGCAGAGGAGGATTGCTTCGCGGCGAACGCGTATTTAATCACTATCGGGATATTATGCCCGTCACGGATTTTGACCACTGTTCAAGACGTTTTGGCGCGGTCGCGACGAATCTTAGCACGGGACGAGAGCTATGGTTTACTGAAGGCGATCTACACCTTGCTGTACGCGCGTCGTGCAGTATGCCAGGGCTGATGTCTCCGGTTGAACATAACGGTTACTGGCTGGTAGATGGCGCAGTCGTTAATCCGGTACCTGTTTCGTTAACCAGGGCGCTGGGGGCTGATATCGTTATTGCGGTAGACCTGCAACATGATGCCCACCTCATGCAGCAAGATTTACTCTCTGTAAATGTCGGGAATATCAATGAAGAGAGCGATGATGCGCTGCCCTGGCATAAGCGTTTAAAAGAACGTTTCAGTAGCCTGACTTCACGCCGTGGCGTGAGTTCGCCTGGGGCAATGGAAATCATGACAACCTCCATTCAGGTGTTGGAAAATCGTCTTAAACGTAACCGTATGGCTGGCGATCCGCCTGATATTCTCATTCAACCATTCTGTCCGCAAATCTCTACGCTGGATTTTCATCGCGCCCATGCCGCTATTGCGGCGGGTCAGTTAGCCGTAGAGAAAAAGATGGACGAACTTATACCCTTGGTGCGTACCGACGTTTAATGTACCTTTTACGATCACTTAAGCAAATTCTGACAGGCGCAAGCGGCAATACCATGCCACTATTGATTAAAGCCAGTCAGGGGAGAGAACATGACGCAGCCATTGGTCGGAAAACAGATTCTTATTGTTGAAGACGAGCCTGTATTTCGCTCGCTTCTGGATTCGTGGTTTTCCTCTTTGGGAGCGACAACGGCATTGGCAGGCGACGGGGTGGATGCCCTGGAGTTGATGGGGCGTTTTACCCCTGATCTCATGATATGTGATATCGCGATGCCGAGAATGAACGGTCTCAAACTGGTAGAAAACTTACGTAATCGCGGAGACCAGACGCCTATTCTGGTTATTTCCGCAACAGAAAATATGGCGGATATCGCCAAAGCGTTACGCCTTGGGGTTGAAGATGTCTTGCTGAAGCCGGTAAAAGATCTCAACCGCTTGCGGGAAACCGTATTCGCTTGCTTATACCCTAATATGTTTAACTCGCGGGTTGAAGAAGAAGAACGCCTGTTTCGTGACTGGGATGCAATGGTGAGTAATCCGACCGCCGCAGCGCAATTGTTGCAGGAATTGCAGCCCCCGGTACAGCAGGTGATTTCTCATTGCCGCATTAATTACCGGCAGCTCGTCTCCGCCAATCAGCCTGGACTGGTGCTGGATATTGCGCCGCTATCTGATAACGAACTGGCATTTTATTGCCTGGATGTCACCCGGGCGGGCGATAACGGCGTGTTAGCCGCATTGTTGCTGCGGGCGCTATTTAACGGCTTATTGCAGGATCAGCTAGGCCAACAAAAGCACCGTTTACCGGAGTTAGGCGCGCTATTAAAACAGGTAAATCATCTGCTCAGACAAGCCAATTTACCTGGGCAATTCCCGCTATTTGTCGGCTACTATCACAGTGAGCTCAAAAATTTGATTCTCGTCTCCGCCGGATTGAACGCCACCTTAAATACGGGTGCTCATCAGGTTCAAATTAGCAGCGGCGTGCCGCTAGGAACATTGGGTAACGCCTACCTTAACCAATTAAGCCAGCGTTGCGACTCATGGCAGTGTCAAATATGGGGCGCAGGAGGGCGTCTGCGATTGATGTTGTCTGCGGAATGACCAAACGGAAGAGTGAGCGGAAATTGCTTTACCGGCCTTTCCCGACGAGTGTTACTATCTGCGGCAGATTTATAAGTATTTGTCTTAATTATACCAATATAAGTCCTTTTTGGACCTGAGGCTTGTTCTGGTACTGATATACTGGAACACGATACAGATTAATGAACACGTTCAATACATGAACAGTCCAGGAGAATTTTAAATGGCTGCCCTTAATTCGAAAGTCAAAAAAGCCGTTATCCCGGTCGCGGGATTGGGAACCAGGATGCTGCCAGCGACCAAAGCTATCCCGAAAGAGATGCTGCCGCTGGTTGATAAGCCATTAATTCAGTACGTCGTGAACGAATGTATCGCTGCTGGCATTACTGAAATCGTGCTTGTTACGCACTCGTCTAAAAACTCTATTGAAAACCACTTTGATACCAGTTTTGAGCTGGAAGCGATGCTGGAAAAACGCGTTAAGCGTCAGCTTCTGGAGGAGGTTCAGTCTATTTGCCCTCCGCATGTCACTATTATGCAGGTACGTCAAGGGCTGGCAAAAGGCCTGGGCCATGCCGTATTGTGCGCGCATCCCGTTGTCGGAAACGAACCTGTCGCTGTTATTCTGCCAGACGTTATTCTTGACGAATATGAGTCCGACCTGTCTCAGGATAACCTGGCTGAAATGATCCGCCGTTTCGACGAAACCGGCAATAGCCAGATTATGGTTGAGCCAGTAGAAGATGTGACCGCATACGGCGTGGTCGATTGTAAAGGCGTTGAGCTGGCGCCGGGCGAAAGTGTGCCGATGGTTGGCGTGGTTGAAAAACCAAAAGCGGATGTCGCGCCGTCTAACCTTGCGATTGTCGGGCGTTATGTGTTGAGCGCGGATATCTGGGCGTTGCTGGCGAAAACCCCTCCGGGCGCCGGGGATGAAATTCAGTTGACCGATGCTATCGATATGCTGATCGAAAAAGAAACGGTTGAAGCCTACCACATGAAGGGTAAAAGCCATGACTGTGGTAATAAGTTAGGATATATGCAGGCATTCGTTGAATATGGCATCCGTCATAATTCGCTGGGTGCTGAATTTAAAGCCTGGCTTGAAGAAGAAATGGGTATTAAGAAGTAACGATACGTTATAAATTTTTTAACAGAAGCGCTGGTAAATCCGGCGCTTTTTTTATGCCTGGGGTCGTCAGCGGAGAACTCAGGCATAAAAAAAATCCCGCCAGCGGCGGGATTTTAAGCATCCAGGAAGTAAATTATTCCTTGATCAGGAAATCTTCCAGTTGCTTACCTTGTTCTTCCATTGCTTTTTTGATTACAGCCGGTGTACGACCCTGGCCAGTCCAGGTTTTAGTTTCACCGTTTTCGTCAACATAGCTATATTTAGCCGGACGAGCTGCACGTTTAGCTTTGGTACCGGATTTAGCGGCAGCCATGCTATTCAGCAGTTCATTCGGGTCAATGCCGTCGGCAATTAACATTTCACGATACTGTTGCAGTTTACGAGTGCGTTCTTCCACTTCAGCAGCAGCAGCGCTTTCTTCTTCACGACGCTCATTAACGACAACTTCTAATTTTTCCAGCATTTCTTCAAGCGTTTCCAGAGTACATTCTCTTGCCTGCGCACGAAGAGTACGGATGTTGTTCAGAATTTTAAGTGCTTCGCTCATTGTAGTAATCTCAAACTTATATTGGGGTGGTTTGTTGAGCTAATAATAGAGCGATAAATTCAGTTGTGCAATAGCCAGGAATGTAAGGAATTCAAAATTACGCTTTATTAAGCACACGTTTTAATTATCTCAACTTAAATTTTCCTTGAGGCGCCGCACAAAAAAGAGCTTATTGGCAGGGGGGATACTCACCGTCTGTCGCTAAAAATTTAGGAGTCAGGTCACATTTTATCATGATGAAATACGATCTCATTGCAGAGATATCAATCTCTTGTATTAGCTTTCCTTACAAGAAAACCCTATTACTTTGCACCGGGTATGAGTAACGGTAACAATAAGTACAAGGTTTTCATATTGGCGGGTGATGATAAGCATTGTTGATGAATTTTAACGGCATAATTTGTGAAGGAATGTGTATATACCCTTCATACTTCAAGTTGCTTATGTGTTGGCTACGCTCGCGCACCCCAGCCACATAGTTATCTATGCTCCTGGGGACTCACTCCCTTGCCGCCTTTAAGCAACTCGAATTATTTTGGGTATAGTGAGCGATGTTTGTACAATTCTTAATACTCACCGGAGCGCGAGCCGCGCCGTCGCGTCGGTAAATTATGGTACAATCCCGCCAATCTTTATTTCACTCAGGCGAGGTCCTGCGACCAATGGCACAGCTATATTTCTACTATTCGGCAATGAATGCGGGTAAGTCGACTGCACTGCTGCAATCTTCATACAATTATCAGGAACGCGGGATGCGTACCGTCGTATATACGGCGGAAATCGACGATCGTTTCGGCGCAGGCAAAGTCAGCTCTCGTATCGGTTTGTCGTCGCCGGCAAAATTGTTTAACCAAAATACATCCTTGTTTGAAGAGATTCGTGCCGAGAGCGCGCGGCAGACAATACATTGCGTGTTAGTCGACGAAAGCCAGTTTTTGACTCGCCAGCAGGTTTATCAATTATCCGAGGTTGTCGACAAATTAGATATTCCAGTACTTTGCTATGGGCTACGAACAGACTTTCGTGGGGAGCTCTTTGTCGGCAGCCAATACTTGCTGGCATGGTCAGATAAGCTGGTGGAATTAAAAACTATCTGTTTCTGCGGTCGTAAAGCCAGTATGGTTCTGCGCCTTGATCAGGACGGCAGGCCTTATAACGAAGGCGAACAGGTGGTTATTGGCGGGAATGAACGCTACGTTTCAGTTTGCCGTAAGCATTATAAGGACGCGCTGGAGGAGGGCTCACTGACGGCGATTCAGGAGCGTCATCGGCACATATGATACCTGGGGTAAAGATCGGCTTATAAAACGCCCTGTAGCGCTTTGGAGGTCATTATTCAGGCCTCCTGACGAAGGGCGTGCCGTGAGCACGTAGGCCAGATGGTAAGCATAGCGCCTTCAGGCATCAGATAAACAGGTAAAACAAAAAAACGGCCTCAATTGAGGCCGTTATTGTCATGCTAAAACAGATAACGAATTAAGCGGATTTTTTCGCTTTTTTCTCTGCTTTCGGTGCGGCAACGACGTCTTTCTTCGCTGCAACTTCACCTTCGGTGAAATCACGACCGTAGTAGGTATCCAGCAGAATCTGTTTCAGTTCGGAAATCAGCGGATAACGCGGGTTAGCGCCGGTGCACTGGTCATCGAAGGCATCTTCAGACAGTTTGTCAACGTGCGCCAGGAAGTCAGCTTCCTGCACGCCTGCTTCACGGATAGACTTAGGAATGCCCAGCTCAGCTTTAATGCTTTCCAGCCATGCCAGCAGTTTTTCAATCTTAGCGGCGGTACGGTCGCCCGGCGCGCT
>NZ_JAMMIN010000004.1:0-536338 GCF_051702785.1 Salmonella sp. NW722 | reverse complement strand
GCGCAGCGATGCGTTGAGCTAACCGGTACTAATGAACCGTGAGGCTTAACCTTACAACGCCGAAGATGTTTTGGCGGATTGAGAAGACAACAATTTTCAGCTCAGATTCAGAGTCCGAAGGATTTTACGCTGAGACAAGGCGGCAAACGCAGCGACGGAAGGAGCATACAGAAGTATGTGACTGACGCCCGCAAGAGCAGCCAACGCCGTATCAGTGTAAAAGACACAGGACAGAGCACAAAGAATTTGCCTGGCGGCACTAGCGCGGTGGTCCCACCTGACCCCATGCCGAACTCAGAAGTGAAACGCCGTAGCGCCGATGGTAGTGTGGGGTCTCCCCATGCGAGAGTAGGGAACTGCCAGGCATCAAATTAGAAGTATGGCATTAACTTTCGGGGCAGTTCACTACTCGACAGAGAGTAGGACAAAAGCGAAAGCTTTTGAACGTTGCGAAGCAACGGCCCGAAGGGTGAATCACGAAGTGATTCATAAACTGCCAGGCATCAAATTGCAGTAAACCGGGATGAAAATCCGGATTGTGACAAAGAAATTCGGTGGAGCGGTAGTTCAGTTGGTTAGAATACCTGCCTGTCACGCAGGGGGTCGCGGGTTCGAGTCCCGTCCGTTCCGCCACTTATTAAGAGCCCTGAGCATTAGCTCAGGGCTCTTTCTTTGCATGTCATTTAATTATTGCTCAATTCGCAAAAATCCTCTGCATTTCTCGCTCTTTTTCTGCAAAGCGCTGAAGGTCATAATCCCCTCAGTTAACGAACATAGTGATTAAAAAGAGGAATTCTATGACTATCCCTGCATTCGGTTTAGGTACTTTTCGCCTGAAAGACGACGTGGTTATCGCTTCTGTTAAAACGGCGCTTGAACTGGGCTACCGTGCTGTCGACACTGCGCAAATCTATGATAATGAAGCGGCTGTTGGACAGGCGATTGCTGAGAGCGGCGTACCGCGTAATGAGCTGTACATCACCACCAAGATCTGGATTGAAAACCTTAGCAAAGACAAGCTAATCCCAAGCCTGAAAGAGAGCCTGAAAAAACTGCGTACCGATTATGTCGATCTGACGCTGATCCACTGGCCATCTCCGGGTGATGCCGTGTCTGTCGAAGAATTTATGCAGGCATTGCTGGAAGCTAAAAAACAAGGGCTGACTCGCGAAATTGGCATTTCAAACTTCACCATTCCGTTGATGGAAAAGGCTATTGCCGCGGTGGGCGCAGACCATATAGCCACCAACCAGATTGAACTATCTCCGTATCTGCAGAGTCGTAAGGTGGTTGACTGGGCGAAAGCGCACGGTATCCATATCACCTCTTACATGACGCTGGCATACGGTAAGGCGCTGAAAGATGAAGTGATTGCACGCATTGCGGCTAAACATAATGCGACCCCGGCGCAGGTTATTCTGGCATGGGCTATGGGTGAAGGTTACTCGGTGATCCCTTCATCCACCAGGCGTGAAAACCTGGCAAGCAACCTGCTGGCACTGGAACTGCATCTGGATGCCGAAGATAGAGCAGCGATCGCGGCACTGGACTGCAACGACCGCCTGGTTAGTCCGGAAGGTTTGGCCCCTGAGTGGGATTAATTGCCTGACCCTTTGTACCCTTTACCCCTCTTTCACAGCTCCTGCGGGGGCTGTTCTTATATATTCGCTCAAAAAGTCGATAAATGCCCGAATGCGTGTGCTGACGGCGCGATCGCTGTAGTAAACGGCGCTGAAAGGCATTTCTACCGGCAGACGTTTATCGGCCAGCAGTTCCACCAGTTCTCCCCGCGCGATCTCTTTATCAATCATATAATCTGAAAGACATGCAATGCCGTTACCGTTCAGGCAAAGTTGTTTTAACGTTTCCCCGCTATTGGAAGAAATCCCACATTTGATCTCATGGAGCTGCCCGTCGCTACAGGCAATCGGCCAGGTATTGAGCGAAACAGGTTCTGAGAACCCCAGGCACAGATGCCGTTTTAACTCTTCAACGGTCTCTGGCTTGCCAAAACGGGCAATATAATCCGGTGAGGCGATAATCTTACGATAACTGGTAAATAACGGACGCGCGCGCAGACTTGAATCTGTCAACGTGCCTGCGCGTATCGCAACATCCACTTTTCGTTCAATAAGATTGATGAACGTTTCTGAGGAGACAAGAGACAACGTTATTTCCGGATACCGTTCACGAAAAGGTTTAATCAGCGGCATCAGGAAATGCAGCATTACCGGCGTTGCCGCATCGATACGCAGTAAGCCGCGCGGGGTATTACGCGACTCCATGATTTCCGTTTCTGCGGCGGCCATTTCTTGCAGTATCTGCTGCACGCGCCTGAAGTATCGCTCTCCTTCTTCAGTCAGGCTCAGCTGTCGGGTCGTACGATTAAGCAGACTGACGCCGAGCTTCATCTCCAGCTTTTTAACTGCCCGGCTGACAGCGGAATTGGCCTGTCCAAGCTGCTCTGCCGCCCGGCTGAAGCTGCCGCTTTCCACGACAGCGACAAAAATTGCAAGTTCTTCGGAGGTGGCTTTCATTTTTGCTCCTGAAGCAAAATTAAATTGATATTTTGGCTATTTTTGTCATTAAAACATCCAGGCATACTGCGTGTCATCTGATTACTGCTGTTATGGAGTTATGTATGCCTCTCGCTTTATTTGCACTGACAATAAGTGCTTTCGCTATCGGTACGACTGAGTTTGTGATTGTCGGCCTGGTGCCGACCATTGCTCAACAACTGGCTATCTCGTTACCTTCCGCCGGAATGCTGGTTTCAATCTATGCGCTGGGTGTGGCTATTGGCGCGCCGGTGCTAACCGCGCTGACCGGACGCCTGCCGCGTAAACAGTTACTGGTCGCGCTGATGGTCTTGTTTACGGCGGGGAATTTGCTGGCATGGCAGGCACCGGGCTATATGACATTAATCGTCGCCCGTCTGCTGACGGGCCTGGCGCACGGCGTGTTCTTCTCGATTGGATCTACCATCGCGACAAGTCTGGTGCCAAAAGAGAAAGCGGCTTCTGCGATCGCTATTATGTTTGGTGGTTTAACGGTAGCTCTGGTCACGGGCGTGCCGCTGGGAACATTTATCGGTCAGCATTTTGGCTGGCGTGAGACCTTCCTTGCGGTATCACTGTTAGGCGTGATTGCGCTGATGAGCAGTCAACTGCTGATCCCGGCCAACATTCCCGGTCGGGCGGCCGCCAGCATTCGTGACCAGGTGGAAGTACTGACTCATCCTCGTCTGTTGCTGATTTACGCCGTTACGGCGCTTGGCTACGGCGGGGTATTCACGGCATTCACCTTCCTGGCGCCGATGATGCAGGATCTGGCGGGATTCTCCCCGGCAGCAGTAAGCTGGATCCTACTGGGTTATGGCGTATCTGTGGCTATCGGCAATATCTGGGGCGGTAAACTGGCGGATAAGCATGGTGCCGTGCCGGCGCTGAAATTCATTTTCGCCGTGCTGTTTGTTCTGCTGATGGTCTTCCAGGTGACGGCCTCCACGCAGTATGCCGCGCTGGCTACCATTCTGGTGATGGGGGTCTTTGCCTTCGGTAACGTACCGGGTTTGCAGGTCTACGTGGTACAGAAAGCGGAACAATTCACGCCTAATGCGGTAGATGTGGCGTCAGGTCTGAACATTGCGGCGTTTAACATTGGTATTGCGCTGGGCTCCGTGATTGGCGGGCAAACGGTGGAGCATTACGGTTTGGCGCAGACGCCGTGGATTGGCGCCCTCATTGTTCTGGTGGCTTTTCTGCTGATGGGCGTCAGCGGACGTCTTGATAAACCTGTGCGCATTGCTCTGGAGTAAATTATTGATGTAAGCGCCTACTTACAAAACAAACTGCAATTGTTCGTTGAAAGTGAGTGCTAAAATCCCTATAACAGAAGAACCAGTCCGGTTGAGGACTGGTTGACGTTACAGAGGTTTGAAAGTCAAAAGTGCGAAAAAATACCTATGCGATGCGCTATGTTGCCGGACAGCCCGCCGAGCGGATTTTGCCGCCAGGGTCGTTTGCGAGCATCGGCCAGGCATTGCCCGCCGGGGAACCGCTAAGCAGTGAAGAGCGGATCCGTATCCTCGTGTGGAATATATTCAAGCAGCAGCGAGCCGAATGGTTATCGGTGCTGAAGAACTACGGCAAAGATGCGCATCTGGTCCTGTTGCAGGAGGCCCAGACGACGCCTGAACTGGTACAGTTTGCCACCGCTAACTATCTTGCCGCCGATCAGGTTCCCGCTTTTGTATTACCTCAGCATCCGTCTGGCGTCATGACGCTTTCTGCCGCCCATCCTGTTTACTGCTGCCCTTTACGGGAAAGAGAACCAATTTTACGTTTGGCGAAATCAGCCCTGGTGACGGTATATCCCTTGCCGGATACCCGTTTATTAATGGTAGTAAATGTTCATGCGGTAAATTTTAGTCTGGGCGTGGACGTATACAGTAAGCAGTTACTTCCGATCGGCGACCAGATTGCGCACCATAGCGGCCCTGTCATTATGGCGGGTGATTTTAATGCCTGGAGCCGCCCACGTATGAATGCGTTGTACCGCTTTGCACGTGAGATGTCGCTGCGCCAGGTGCGTTTCACTGACGATCAGCGCCGTCGTGCGTTTGGACGACCGCTGGATTTTGTTTTTTATCGTGGTTTAAACGTGAATGAAGCCTCCGTACTGGTGACGCGCGCTTCCGATCACAATCCGCTACTCGTTGAATTCAGTCCCGGCAAACCTGAGCAATAAAGGTGCGTCAGGTCTGCCGTGGGGCAGGCCTCTTCGGGTGCTGCCCTTTACTTTTCTCATAACAGAAGGGCACTACCATGACAACGCATTCCCACCATGACAATGTTGAAAAGCAGTTTGGTTCACAGGCGAACGCCTATTTACATAGCGCCGTTCACGCATCGGGTCGTGACTTAGCGCGGCTGGCGCAAAGGCTGTCTGATTTTTCCCACGCGAACGTACTGGATATGGGATGTGGGGCTGGACACGCGAGTTTTGTCGCTGCGCAACATGCCAACTCGGTCGTGGCATACGATTTATCCGCCAGCATGCTTGAGGTTGTCGCTGGAGCGGCGGAAGAAAGACATTTAAGTAATATTACTCTCCGTCAAGGCTATGCCGAAAAACTGCCCTTTGAAGATGCATCGTTTGAGGTGGTGATTAGCCGCTATTCCGCGCATCACTGGCACGACGTTGGTCAGGCATTGCGTGAGGTTTATCGTGTATTAAAACCCGGCGGCGTGCTGATTATCATGGATGTCATGTCGCCTGGACATCCTGTACGCGATATCTGGCTGCAAACGGTGGAGGCGTTACGCGACACGTCGCATGTCCGTAACTATTCCAGTGGCGAATGGCTGACGATGGTCAATAACGCGATGCTGGTAACGAATACCGTGATAACCGATCGTTTATCGCTGGAGTTTCGCTCATGGGTAACGCGGATGCGTACGCCAGCGCCGTTGGTTGAGGCGATTCGATTATATCAGGCGAGTGCCCCGGTAGAGGTGAAGCGTTATTTTGAGTTGCAGGATGACGGCTCGTTTAGCAGCGATACTATCATGCTGGAAGCGCATAAAGCGGTATAGCAATTTAAAAGGCGCCGGGGGAAGCGGCGCCTTTTGGCTTTTTCGTCGGGCAATATCAGGAGTCTGGCGTGCTATTGTCCTTCACAAACAACGTAAGCTGATCGCCCGGTTGTAGATTATCCGTATCATGGTTCCAGCGCATCACATCTTTGATATTCACCCCGTGACGTCTGGCGATACTGGAAAGCGAATCGCCTTTACGGACACGATAGGTAATGCTATCGCTATTGTTTGCCAGTCGTTGCGCGCTGCTGCCAGCGCCTACGGTCAGGCTTTGCCCGATTTTCAGACGCGAACCACGCAGGTTGTTCCACTGCTGCAAGTCCTTCGTGCTTACGCCAAGCCGCGAAGCAATACCGGAAAGCGTATCGCCAGAGCGCACCTTATAGCTACGGCTATTCAACGGCGTATTGTCGGCGATCAGTTGGGACTGAACGGCGTCAATCTCACCGGAAGCCAGCGACTCACGCAACTGCTCGGCATGCTTTTTGGGCACCATAACATATTGCGGACCGCTTACGCCTAAGGTAGACCCTTTTACACCGGCATTAAACGTCTTCAGCTTGCTGATAGACATGCCCGCCATATCCGCAACCTGGGCCATTTCAACTGGACTGTTTAAACGAACTCGTGCCAGCGCTCGGCTTTCATCTGTTGTTGGCAGACGTACGCCATAGCGTTTGCTGTTTTTGAGAATTTCACTCAATGCCAGCATCTTAGGTACGTAGAGTTTCGTTTCTGTGGGCAAAGAAAGCGACCAGAAATCCGTCGGTTTTCCACGCGCTTTGTTTGCTTTAATTGCCCGCATAACACGGCCTTCGCCGCTGTTATACGCTGCAACGGTTAACAGCCAGTCGCCGTCAAACATTTTGTTCAGACGCTGCATCATGTCTAACGCGGCGGTCGTAGAGGCTACAACATCGCGACGCGCGTCATAATTACGGGTCTGCTTTAAACCATAATTGCGCCCTGTGCTCGGTATGATCTGCCAGATGCCTGCGGCATTGGCGCCAGACGTTGCGTGAGGATCAAAAGCGCTCTCCACTATGGGTAGTAGTACCAGCTCCATAGGCATGTTACGTTTCTTAACCTGCCCCGCTATCCAGTACATATACGGCTCTGCCCGTAAAGTTACATCGTGGAGATAGCTCTTATTGCGTAAATACTTCTGTTTCTGTTCGCGAATCCGGCTGTTTTCCGGAATTCCCATCTTTAGCTCGTCGCCAATGAAAGCCCACAAGTCCTGATCTGGCGCGATAGACGTTCCGTCGTCCATCCATCGTGCCTGACTCGTAAACTTTCCTGCTTCCCCTTGACCAGCTGCAGAAAGGCTCTGTGCGTGCTGTTGGACGTTGCCAGTGTTCTGAGACGTCTGGCACCCCACAAGCAGGACAGAGGCGAGTAATATCGCTTTTGCCTTCATGTGTGTGTCAATAGTTGCTTAAAAGACGACCGATCATAACGGCGAAGTTAGCGAATGACAAGTAAGAATTATCAGAACGTGTCTTTCTTTGACCTTAACCATGCAAAACGCGCTTCTGGTTGTTGCAATATTGTTTCTTTGTTTATTTCGTTAATTAAATCAATATCTTCAGTTCTTAAAAAAAGATTAATCTTACGCTCATTTTTAAGAATAACGGGTAATGTCATTTGTTTTTTTACACGTAACTCTTTAACTTTACGATAATATTCATTTATGAACGAATCGTGCGGAAGTATGCTCAATGCGAACTTAATGTTAGCTAAAGTGTATTCGTGAGCGCAGCAAATGAGCGTGTCGTCAGGCAGAGAATTAATTTTCATAAGTGACTGATACATCTGTGATGGCGTGCCTTCAAACAGTCGACCACAGCCGCCGGAAAACAGCGTGTCGCCGCAGAATAAGTAAGGGTGGCTAAAGTAACAGACGTGTCCTAACGTGTGGCCCGGCGTGGCAAAAAGAGTAAATTTCTCGCCTAAAACGCGAATAGTATCGCCATCGCCAACAAGATGGGTTGCTCCCTTGTCTTGCGTTTCCGCCGGTCCATAAACCGTCATTTGCGGGAAGTGTTGCAACAGCTCTTTGACTCCGCCAACATGGTCGTGATGGTGATGCGTCAGAAAAATCGCCTCCGGCATCCACTTATGTTCAGCAATGGCCTTTAAGACGGGTGCCGCTTCGCCGGGATCAACAATCACACAGCGGCCTTCATCATTGGTCAGCACCCAGATGTAATTGTCCTGAAACGCGGGAATACTGTTAAGATTCATATATTACCTCTCAAATAATTAGCGGAAGGTTGCGATGAAACCGGCAAGGCTCTCTCAAACTGTCGTTGCGCCCGGATGTTGGGGTGAGTTGCCCTGGGGCAATTACTACCGTGAGGCGCTGGAACAGCAGCTAAATCCGTGGTTTGCAAAAATGTATGGTTTCCATTTGCTTAAAATCGGTAATTTAAGCGCAGAAATCAATTCCGAAGCGTGCGCGGTCTCCCATCAGGTGAATGTTTCATCGCAGGGCTCACCGATGCAGGTTCTGGCCGATCCGCTACACCTTCCTTTTGCAGATAAATCCGTCGATGTTTGTCTGCTGGCGCATACTTTGCCGTGGTGTACCGATCCGCACCGTTTATTGCGGGAAGCCGACCGCGTATTGATTGATGACGGTTGGCTGGTCATCAGTGGATTTAACCCGCTGAGTTTGATGGGGTTACGTAAACTGGTACCCGTTTTACGTAAAACACCGCCCTATAATAGTCGGATGTTTACCCTTATGCGGCAACTGGACTGGCTGTCTTTACTCAATTTCGAAGTGCTACATTATAGCCGTTTTCATGTCTTACCCTGGAAAAAGCAGGGGGGGCGGCTTTTAAATACGCATATCCCGGCGCTGGGCTGTTTACAGCTTATTGTGGCCCGTAAGCGGACCATCCCGCTTACGCTTAATCCGCTGCGACATAATAAAAGTAAAACCCCTATCCGCCAGACCGTTGGCGCCACCCGGCAATATCGCAAACCGGATGGCTAAGCCTCCGCCTGGTAGCCACTATCTTCCTGCGTGGGGTTCATTGCCGCGGCGCGCGCCAGTTCATCACAACGCTCGTTTTCGGGATGGCCTGCATGGCCTTTGACCCATACCCATTTGATCTGATGCTGACCTAACGCAGCATCGAGACGTTTCCACAGATCGACATTTTTTACGGGTTTCTTTTCCGCTGTTTTCCAGCCGCGTTTCTTCCAGTTATGAATCCATTGGGTAATTCCTTGCCGCACATATTGACTGTCGGTGCTCAATGTCACTTCGCAATGTTCTTTTAACGCTTCAAGCGCGACGATCGCCGCCATCAGTTCCATACGGTTATTGGTGGTCAGCGTGTAACCTTCACTAAACGTTTTTTCATGACCGCGATAGCGTAAGATAGCGCCATAACCACCAGGCCCTGGATTCCCCAGGCAAGAGCCATCGGTGAAAATTTCTACCTGTTTAAGCATCTCTGGTAGACTTCCTGTAATTGAAATCGATAACAAAACGCAAGTCTGACATAAATGACCGATATGAGCACTGCAATTACACGACAGATTGTCCTCGATACCGAAACCACCGGTATGAACCAGATAGGCGCGCACTATGAAGGTCACAAGATTATTGAGATCGGTGCGGTTGAGGTGATAAACCGTCGTCTGACCGGCAACAATTTTCATGTTTACCTGAAGCCGGATCGGCTGGTGGATCCGGAAGCGTTTGGCGTACACGGTATTGCCGATGAGTTTCTGCTGGATAAGCCGGTTTTTGCTGATGTGGTCGATGAGTTTCTTGATTATATCCGCGGTGCGGAGCTGGTCATCCATAACGCATCGTTCGATATCGGCTTTATGGATTATGAGTTTGGTCTGCTTAAACGCGATATACCTAAAACCAATACTTTCTGCAAAGTTACCGATAGCCTGGCGTTGGCGCGGAAAATGTTCCCCGGCAAGCGTAACAGCCTTGATGCGCTGTGTTCGCGTTATGAGATAGATAATAGCAAACGTACTTTGCACGGCGCATTGCTCGATGCCCAGATCCTTGCCGAAGTGTATCTGGCGATGACGGGCGGACAAACGTCCATGACGTTTGCGATGGAAGGAGAGACGCAACGGCAGCAAGGTGAAGAGACCATTCAGCGAATCGTTCGCCAGGCCAGCCGGTTACGGGTCGTTTTTGCCTCTGAGGAAGAGCTGGCTGCGCATGAATCGCGGCTTGATCTGGTGCAGAAAAAGGGCGGAAGTTGCCTTTGGCGGGCGTAATTTATTCCTTTTTAGGCTATAAAAATCATCCTTCGGGCGATTTTTGCAGCAACTGATTCAAAAGGTGAGAAAAAGCGTTGACGGGCGACACCGCAAACCGTAATATTCGCCTCGTTCCCAGCGGGAACATCACGGAGCGGTAGTTCAGTTGGTTAGAATACCTGCCTGTCACGCAGGGGGTCGCGGGTTCGAGTCCCGTCCGTTCCGCCAGATACAAATCTCAGGGTGTTTTTATACACCCTGTGAAGTAAAAAAAACCGCATCACTGTAAAAGGGATGCGGTTTTTTTTCGTCTTCAGCAGTGCCACCGCCTATCGTGGAATCTGACGCAAATGGGCCTACGCCTGGATGACGAACAGGATATTACCGCCACTTCTTTCACTGTCATGGCTATTTTGATCCCACTGACATTTAAGGCGCGGCCTCATGGCGGTGCTTAACCGGGATCGGGACATGTTCAGCGCAGAAGCAGACTGCGTAATGTTGATGTCATTCAGATAATCACGGAGAACCGCCAGACATGCGCATCATCACTCCAGGGCATCCCACTTCTCCAGCAACTCCACCGGGATCTCATTGATCACCTCCGAGAACCGTTTTCCCACCAGTCTTTCAGCCTGGCGTAACAGTGGGATGGTCGGGCTACTGGGTTCACTGCTCTCAAACCAGCGACGAATGCACCGCAGGCGCTCCAGCGCATCATTACGATCGCGAATTGGCCCCGGTTCAGCATTGTGTGGGAGGGATATACCGGGTGGCGCGTTGACAGGCGGCACATCCTCTGCCCGTGCCGGAACGGCATTATCCATAACCGTGCCTGCGGGGTCTGGCACTGGCGCTGGCGACGGAGGGATTTCCGGTGTGGTTGTCTGTACCACGTCAGGCAGCAGCGCTAACAACTGCCGCAGGCGTGAAAAATCTGGAGCCAGATCGCCTAATGTCTCACGCGCCCACACTTGCAGGCGTTCTGCGCTTTCCTGCGCTTCGCGAAACGCTGCCAGCGGTAATGCCCCACGGGCTTCGAGGTCGGCCAGTTGCTGGCGGACGGATTCGGGGGCCAGCGCATCAGCCGGGCGGGGAGCGGATAACGCGCGCTCGACATCCCGTACCTGCAGGCGCAGGGCGGCGCTGTTTGACAGCGTGATACCGCGAATGTCTGCCATCACGCCTTCGTGATCCAGCAGCGCCGCCAGGGCATTACTGCGCGCCAGCGCCGCATCTTCAATAGACTCTGCGGATGCGCCTTCGCCGGTAAGCAGCTGTGGATGGAGTGCATCAGACCAGATTACGCTCAGTTCTGCCAGTTGCGTGAGCATTTCCGCCAGTCCCTGTGCGCCAGCCTGCTGGATGCGACTGCGCAGCAGCAGGATCAACACCCGGATATCCTTACTGCGCGTGAGCAGACGGCGCGCATCACGCTCAATTTCCGGCCAGTTCACGGCTTCCGGCGTACTGACAAAATCACCATATTGCGCCTCCGCCTGGGGGGCGGCGCGACTGAACAGCAGCAGGTATTCCGGGTCGTACTCCGGATCGGGGCCGCAGGGTTGTTCCGCGCTTACCGGTTTAGTCAGGGACATGTCCATATCATTACTCTCAGTGGGTTAAGCCGTGTTCAGGTTCAAAAATCATGCCTGTCACCGGACGGTCATGCATGGCTTTACCTGCCCAGGCCGTCCAGCCAAGCCGCTGCGCGCCGCCGATCACCGCAGGCGGTGCGGCATGAGGCTTCAACTGCAGCTCAATTTCCCAGCAATATTCAAAACCGATGAACGTACGCACCAGTTCTGTCAGCACGGGCAGATTGTTGCCGCCGGGCAGAAAACGCAGGTAATCCTCCAGCGTGAGCGGGCCGATAATTAGCCGGAATTTGTACTGCATATCCGGTACGGCCTGGCCGATAAGCGCCCCGTTGCCCAGCACCGAAGACTGCGTGGGCGTGCCCAGACGGGTGATTTCATCGTTCGCCACCGTTATCCAGTGCAGGGCGAACTCTTTCACCGCAAAAGGTACGCTGAAATAGTGTGCCAGCGTGGCGGCCAGCCCGTCAGGATTGCGCGATTCGCGTACCAGATGGGCGGAGGCTGCCAGGCGAACATGATCTGACAGCGGGCTTTCGGCGCTTTCCCGTAGATCCTGCCCGCTGAGACTGGCGATATAAAACGCAAAACGGTCGTGTTCCGGTTTGTCCAGCCCGCCACCAGCGGACTGGGCGCTGCGCCATGCCTGCCAGAACTGCGTCAGCCAGCGGTGGTGAAAAATATTGGAAAAATGAACCAGCGTCGGATCGTGACGACTCTCTGAGCGATTTAGCGCCAGCTCGGTATAGTGCAGCGGCAACGGGCCGTTTGGCCCCCATAGTCCGAGGCTGTACAGGCTCAGGTGCAGGCGTCCATCCTGCCAGCTGACCTGGGCGATTTCCCGTGGCGCAAAGGTCATCGTCGGCGTCTGTCCCAGACGGAATTTTTCCATCCGTGGCTGCCAGGTACTGCCTGCCGGAGTATCACAGAGCTGGGCATCCACGCGCCGCATCAGGTTCAGGAATCCGTAACGCCAGGGGGTTTTCTGCGCCTGGTTGAGAGCGCCGGTCATACGCTCCCCCGTTGCCCGGTTCTGACCGGCCAGGTCATGACATGCCCGCGTTGCATCGAGTGCAGCGTCATCTGCGAGAAGGTATTAATGGAAACATGGCGGGCAATATAGTGTTCCAGCACCAGACCGAACAGGTAAGGACTGATACCGGAAAATCCTTCTTCGTCCACGGTCAGTTCGCAACTGACGCCCCGGCCATAGACCAACAGGCCGGAGCCGGGCAGGCGGCGGGTCACCGGGGTGGTTTTGCAGCCAATCAGGCTGCGCACCTGGCGCGACTGCGGGCTGTCGTGAGCCGGGATAAACAGATTCAGCAGATCGCGCAGCGCCTGGCCGCCGGTGCGGTGATCCAGATCGGCCAGCGGCAGATAATTAAACGACAACTGCCGGATCAGCCGCCAGGCCATTTCGCGTTCAGCCAGCGGCGGCTGCGGCGGGCGCGGCGGTCTGATAAGACCCACGCCCGCCACCGGAATCGCCGCATCTACGGTCAGATCATCCCGGCCATTACGTGGAATAAGGCAGGGCAGATCGCGGTTAGTCACCATTGCCGTGACGGTGATATGGCGCAGATTTTCCGGGTAGGGCGCTTCATGCTGATCAACCAGCGAGAGGAAGACTTCCGAGCCGGTATAGGGGGTTCGGGTGCCATAGCGGCGGGCGCTTTCTGACGATCGGCGCGGCTCACGACGCAGTGAAAAATAACGCCCGTGGTTGCCTTCGTCATTATTACGGGTGTGATACAGCGGACGAAAAATCATCTTCCGTGTGGTTTCCGCTTCCAGGCCTTCGACTTCCTGGACAGAAAACACCTCGTAATCCAGCGGACGGGTACGATCCACCACCAGATGCTGTTCCGTCACGCTGTGAGTGACTTCAATCCGGGTGGTGGTGCGAGGAAACAGGTTGATCACCGGCGTACAGAACAGGCTGAACTGTGCAGCGTCCGTCTGATGAATCAGCCAGTCCGGCGGCAGGCGGTTAAGCAGTATGACAATTTCCGCCACATTGCCCTGCACCTTTTGTAGACCGGCAGACAATCCGGTCGGGGTGAAGAAGTAAAACCGTTCCGGACAGGCGAAAAATTCATGCAGCAGATTATGGCCGTGAAACACGTTCCAGGCGAGCGGCAGCAGCCCCTGCCCTGGCTCCAGCCCTTCGTGCGCCACCGGGTGTTGAAGATTCACATTCAGTTCGCCGTCAAAGTGACCGGGTTCACCGGCCAGTGTGGCGACGGCGCTGGTATGCAGCAGCTCAAACAGGTGTGACGCAATGCGTTCTTCGCCGCAGAGGTAAAAGGGCAGCCGTGTCGGACCGGCCAGCTCGCTGAAAGTCAGTTCCCCGAAGGTTCGCAGAGTGATGCGCAATGCCCCGGCGACATGAATATTAGGCGGCAGATAGCGGTGCAGGGCGGGCATATCCGGCGGCGCGGCGGTCAGGCGTACCTCCTCGATGGACAGCGGCCACAGCGTGACGTCCTGGCTGCTGCGAAACTGGCAGGCGGTATTTTCGCCTTCCGGGATGGGGGAAACGAACGCGGTATCGCGCGGCACGGTGACCCCTTTCGCCAGGTCGCCTTCCTGCGTATCGGGATACAGCTTTACCACTGCCATCGATGGCGTGGGGGTGACGTAATTGGGGCTGACGACTTCCAGTAACCGCTGTGTGAAGCGGGGAAATTCGGCGTCAATTTTTAGCTGAGTGCGGGCGCTCAGAAAGCTGAACGCTTCGATCATGCGTTCCACATACGGGTCGGCAATATCGGTTCCCTGCATCCCCAGTCGGGCGGCAATTTTGGGATGGAGGGTGGCGAACTCAGCACCGGTCTCCCGCAGGTAGCTCAGTTCGCGGTTGTAATACTCCAGTAGCCGTGGATCCATGAATAATGCCCTGTATTAAAAGAACGTAATGCGGCTCAGCTCCATATCCAGCGCGCTGCGTACCAGAAACTCCGTGGGATACGGCTGCGTCAGAATTTGTCCGCGAATTTCAAACTGTAGTGTGTTATAGCTACCCTGCCGGGTTTTATCGAGCAATGGCGTGACCCTGAGTGTGGCGGCGTTCAGCCGGGGTTCGAAACGGATAATGGCGCGCCGGATCGCCTCGCTGATATCGTCCCACTTATGCTCATACATAAAGCTGCCCGCCAGCGGCGGCAGGCCATAGTTGAGCACTGACGCCGCCGCCTGCGGATAGCGCCGGGCGTCGATGTCACCCTCGTGGCTAATGGTATTGAGCAAAAAGGAGAGATCCCGACGAATGATCTCCTTCAGTTGTACCGGCGTGACGCTGATATCCCGGTCAATTTTCTGATACGGAGCATTGTCACACAGCCGATCAAATAGGGTGGGCAGCAGGTGGTTAGCGGGTGTAAAACGAGACGTGCTCATGCGCCATCGTTTTCCTGAGCATGAAAGGTACAATGGGCCATGTCCAGCAGGCTGATATCGCCGTGGCTGGTCAGCCACACTTTCTGCCCCAGCGCCCGCACGGTGGTTTCGCCGGGGCCATCCTGCCAGGCGGTTTCCCGGCACAGACGCAGGGCGTCAGAGGCACTTTCCGAACCGCTGTAACGGGTAAAGAGCCAGGCGCCGTGCGTATCGCCATTCATCAGGGTGATATTAATGGGTTTCCACAGCAGATCGGTCAGGCGCGTCGGTTGCGGCGATTCCAGCGAGCGTATTTGCGAAAACGGCAGCCAGATATACACGCCGCCGGTGACCAGCTCAAGTACCGGGCCAAGGCGGGAATCGCTGTCGCTCGCCCAGTCAAATGCGCCGCCGTTCCACTGCCCGCCCGTGTCTGTTATGGCTTCCAGTGCGGTATTACGGTGTTTATCAACCTCACCGGTATCGTCATGACAGGCGAGTGCCGCCAGCAGTGACTCCACCCAAACGGGCTGCGGCAGAAGAAAACCGGGTCGTTGTTCACCCTGAAAAACGGTGTGGCGGAACATTTCGCAGCGAACCAGCTCCCGGTACAGCCGGGCCTCCTGGGTATAATTGGCCTCCATCCTGGCGCATAGCTGAAGCTGGTGTAGCGCCCGCGACCAGTCTCCGGCCACACACAGCAACTGAAACAGGCTGTGGCGGCAGAGCGCTTTCGCCGGATTTTCCCGAACCTGCTGCTCCGCCATCTGAATCCCCTCCGCAATAGAGTATTCCTGTATCAGCGCGGACAGGGTAGCAGGAAGCGTGTCAGTTTTTTTCATGGGCGGTATTTCCATTTTTCTGTGTCGGAGTGATTCGGTAGTGGCTGTCGATGCCAATAATACGATGCTCGCGGCGGGTCAGATCGGGCAGTATCTCGCTATGTGCGGTTTTCCCCGCCTGTTCCGGCGAGAGCAGTTGCAGGATATCGGGCATTGATTCCATCGCCAGCCAGTGCATTTCACCCTCACCGGTCGTGTCCAGCGTATCCAGAATGGCATCAATACCGGGCGCGCCTGCCACCATATCCTGTAACGTGTCGGTGTCGCCCTTTTTATCGTATAACGACGTCAAATCCTGGGTGACAGCGTCTTCATTTCGGGGAAACGGTTTATCACGGAGGGGCTTTTCCTGCCCGGAGGGCCGCAATGCCTGCTGATACTCCTGGTAAAGCTGGTGTAGCGTGCTATCCGCTTCATGGCCGGTGTAAGAGGATGCGGTTTCCCGGACGGGAATAATATCGAACGGGTTCTGCGGATTGAGCTGTTGTTGTTTAAACCAGTCCAGATCCAGGTACTCAGCAACGGATTCAGATGACTGAACCAACTGAGGAAACGAAACATCGGGACGGGACCCATCATTGGTGCGGGCAAGGCACCAGGATGACAGACCCCATTCAATCGTATCTCCATCATTCAGCCGCATACGGTGATGAGGTTCCATCACCTGCTCATTGACGGCACAGCACAGTTCATCAGAGTGATTAACAATCCACCACGCCTCTTCGTGGCGAACAAGACTGAGCGCGATATCGTCTTTCCCATGTTGCTCAAAAAGCGGAATGTAGGGGGCTGCGGCAGTAAATACGATGTATGTCCCTGCGGGATACTGTGCGTTATCCGTTATACCCTGCGACTGTATTTTCCGTAATTCCCACATGTCTTGTTTCATTATGTCCCTTAAATGTATTTATTTTTCTGGAGGAAACGTTTAGGGAGTTTTAATTCATAAATAATTTTAACTAAATTCATAGGGAGTCATTATTGATGACACCCTTTTTATTATTTTCGTCGTGAATGCATTGTTGTATGCATAGATGTCTTTTTTGAAATATTATTTCTTTTAATTCTGCAATTACGATTTTTATCTTGCTGTTCATTGATTATTTAATATTAACGGCTTAGTTGCTAATTAGTCCCTGATCTGTATCATTGTTTTGTTTCGATATTTTTTCGAGGCTATCAATAAAGAATTGTTTATATATTTATATGCATTGATGCATTATTTTTATGAATTTTTATGTCACAAGGCATAACACATGGAAACTCCTGTTTCACGCAGTGCGTTGTATGGAAAACTGGCCGGCCCACTATTCCGATCGCTGGAATCGGCAACGGCATTTTGCAAACTACGCTCTAATCCCTGGGTTGAGCTGACTCACTGGCTGCACCAGTTAACACAGCAGCCCGATAACGATATTCTCCACGTTCTTCGGCATTACCAGATCCCTCTTTCTGATGTGGAGAAAGCGTTACTCCGGCAACTGGATATGCTGCCCGCCGGGGCCAGCGCCATTAGTGATTTTTCTCACCATATCGATCTCAGCGTTGAAAAGGCCTGGATGCTGGCGAGCGTCCGTTACGGCGATAACAAAATTCGCAGCGGCTGGTTGCTGCTGGCCTTGTTGACCACGCCAGAACTGCGTCGGGTACTGAGCAGTATCTGCGCGCCGCTGGCCACGCTTCCGGTTGATGAACTGACTGAAATACTGCCCTCGTTGATCGAAACATCGCCGGAAGCGCAGGAGCGCCCTTACGACGGCTCCGGCCTGGCATCAGCCATTCCCGGTGAAAGCAGTCAGGCGATTCCCAACGGCGGGCAGGACGGTAAATCCGCGCTGGCAAAATACTGTCAGGACATGACGGCACAGGCGCGCGACGGCAAAATCGACCCGGTGACGGGGCGTGAGCATGAAATCCGCACCATGACGGATATTCTGCTGCGCCGTCGCCAGAATAATCCACTACTGACTGGTGAGGCGGGCGTCGGAAAGACGGCGGTCGTCGAAGGTTTTGCCCTCGCGATTGCGCAGGGGGAAGTGCCGCCCGCGCTGCGGGAAGTACGGCTGCTGGCGCTGGACGTTGGCGCTCTGTTGGCCGGAGCCAGCATGAAAGGCGAGTTTGAATCGCGTCTGAAAGGGTTACTGGAAGAGGCCGGGCGCTCGCCGCAGCCGGTTATTCTGTTTGTCGATGAAGTTCACACTCTGGTGGGCGCGGGCGGCGCATCCGGCACGGGCGATGCCGCTAACCTGCTGAAACCGGCGCTGGCGCGCGGCACCCTGCGGACTATCGGCGCCACCACCTGGAGCGAATACAAGCGCCATATTGAGAAAGATCCGGCGCTGACCCGTCGTTTTCAGGTGTTGCAGATTGCCGAACCGGAAGAGATCCCCGCAATGGAAATGGTGCGTGGTCTGGTGGATACGCTGGAAAAACACCATAACGTTCTGATTCTGGATGAGGCGGTACGTGCGGCGGTACAGCTTTCTCACCGCTACATTCCCGCCCGGCAGTTGCCGGATAAGGCCATCAGCCTGCTGGATACCGCCGCGGCCCGCGTGGCGCTGACGCTGCACACGCCGCCTGCCAGCGTACAGTTCCTGCGCCAGCAGCTAAAAGCGGCGGAAATGGAACGGTCGCTGTTGCAGAAGCAGGAAAAAATGGGGATTCAGTCAGATGAGCGGCGCGATGCGCTGACGGCGCGAATTTTCTCGCTCAACGATGAACTGACTGCATCCGAATCCCGCTGGCAGCGGGAGATGGAACTGGTACATACGTTGCAGGAACTGCGTCTCGTAGAGTCAGATGCTGATGACAAAACCACGCTGCAACAGGCCGAAACGGCGCTAAGGGAGTGGCAGGGTGACGCGCCGGTGGTGTTCCCGGAAGTCAGCGCGGCGGTGGTCGCGGCGATTGTCGCCGACTGGACCGGTATTCCTGCCGGGCGCATGGTGAAAGATGAGGCCAGCCAGGTGCTGGAACTGCCTGCCCGACTGGCGCAACGCGTTACCGGGCAAGACGGCGCGCTGGCGCAGATTGGTGAACGTATTCAGACCGCCAGGGCGGGACTGGGCGATCCACGCAAACCGGTGGGAGTGTTTATGCTGGCCGGGCCGTCCGGTGTCGGTAAAACCGAAACCGCGCTGGCGCTGGCGGAGGCTATCTACGGCGGTGAGCAGAACCTGATTACCATCAATATGAGCGAGTTCCAGGAGGCTCACACCGTTTCCACGCTGAAAGGCGCGCCCCCCGGCTATGTGGGCTATGGCGAGGGTGGTGTGCTGACGGAAGCGGTGCGTCGCCACCCCTGGAGCGTAGTGCTGCTCGACGAGATCGAAAAAGCGCACCATGACGTCCACGAACTCTTCTATCAGGTGTTTGACAAGGGCGGGATGGAGGACGGTGAGGGAACACATGTCGATTTCAAAAACACCACGCTATTACTCACCACCAACGTGGGTTCCGACCTCATCAGCCAGATGTGTGAAGATCCGGCCTTAATGCCCGATGCTACGGGGCTTAAAGAGGCGCTAATGCCGGAATTGCGCAAGCATTTCCCGGCGGCATTTCTGGGCCGCGTGACGGTGATCCCTTACCTGCCGCTGGACGAAACGTCGCGTGGCGTGATTGCCCGTTTGCACCTTGACCGGCTGGTGGCGCGGATGGGTGAGCAGCACGGCGTGACGCTGACGTATAGCGAGGAACTGGTCGCACATATTGTGGCGTGCTGTCCAATGCATGAAACGGGCGCGCGGTTGCTGATTGGCTACATCGAACAGCACATTCTGCCGCAACTGTCGCGCTACTGGTTGCAGGCCATGACGGAAAAAGCCGCTATCAGGCAAATTGATATCGGCGTTAATGGTGATGAGCAGATTGTTTTTGAGATCGTTTGCTGAAACCGGCCGTTCGAAGTGTCCGTAGTGCGATTTTAAAAACTGTACCGGTATACCGCTCCCCTTGCGGCAACCAGTTGACTAAAAAGGAAATGAAGGATTATGGCTATCAACAATAGCGCGCAGAAATTCATCGCGCGCAACCGCGCGCCGCGCGTGCAGATTGAATATGACGTAGAGATTTACGGCTCTGAGAAAAAAATCGAGCTGCCGTTCGTGATGGCGGTGCTGGCCGATCTGGCCGGGAAACCGCGTGAAGAACTGCCGCCGGTGACGGATCGCAAATTCCTCGATATTGATATTGATAACTTCAATGAGCGCATGAAAGCCATTGCGCCGCGCGTGGCGTTCGCTGTGCCGAATACGCTGACGGGTGAAGGTCAGTTGATGGTCGATATCACGCTGGAAAATATGGACGACTTTTCGCCGGCACAGATTGCCCGCAAGGTGGACGCCCTGAACCAGTTACTGGAAGCCCGCACTCAACTGGCGAACCTCCAGACCTACATGGATGGCAAGGCCGGGGCGGAAAATCTGGTCAATAAACTGTTGCAGGACCCGACTCTGCTGAAAACGCTGGCGAATGCGCCGAAACCGGCCGCTACCCAGCAAGGTGTGTCAGCGGATAATGAATCAGCGGAATAACGTCGAATTTTTAAGGAATTTTCATGGCAAACAGTAATATGCAGGCAACCGACGCGGTTGCTCAGGATACCGTCTCCGCATCCGGTGAATTTGATGCGTTGCTGAATCAGGCCTTCCGACCCAAGACTACCCAGGCGGCAAAAGCCGTGGAAGCCGCGGTGCAGACGCTGGCGCAACAGGCGCTGGCGAACACGATCACCGTCAGCGATGACGCCTATAAAAGCATCAGCGCTATTATTGCGCAGATCGACTTTAAACTGACCGAACAGATCAAACTGATTCTGCAACATCCCGACTGGCAGAAGCTGGAATCCTCGTGGCGCGGTATGGAGCATCTGGTTTACAACACCGAGACCGACGAAAAGCTGAAAATCCGCTTCATGAATCTGTCAAAAGATGAATTGCGGCGCAACATGAAGCGTTACAAGGGCATCGCCTGGGATCAAAGCCCGATGTTCAAGAAACTGTATGAAGCCGAATACGGCCAGTTAGGCGGCGAACCTTATGGCTGTATCATTGCGGATTACTACTTCGACCATACACCGCCCGATGTGGATCTGCTTGGCTCTATCGCCAAAGTCGCCGCGTCGGCCCATGCGCCGTTTATTGCCGGGGCTTCCCCCTCGGTACTGCAAATGGACTCCTGGCAGGAGCTGGCGAATCCTCGCGACCTGACTAAAATCGTCACTCAGAACCTGGAATATGCGCCGTGGAACTCCCTGCGGGCCAGCGAAGACTCCCGTTATATTGGCCTGACGATGCCGCGTTTTCTTGCCCGCCTGCCGT
Source organism: Salmonella sp. NW722 (assembly GCF_051702785.1). Classification (NCBI taxonomy): domain Bacteria; kingdom Pseudomonadati; phylum Pseudomonadota; class Gammaproteobacteria; order Enterobacterales; family Enterobacteriaceae; genus Salmonella; species Salmonella sp. NW722. Next base: position 515,348 of record NZ_JAMMIN010000004.1, on the reverse strand, counting down.
ATGGCGCAAAAACCAACCCGGTGGACGAGTTTGATTTTGAAGAAGATGCGGATGGTTCTGACCATACCAAATACGTCTGGAGCAACGCGGCCTACGCGATGGGCGTAAACATCAACCGTTCCTTCAAACACTACGGCTGGTGTACGTTGATTCGCGGTGTGGAATCAGGCGGTGCGGTGGAAAATCTTCCCTGCCATACCTTCCCGACTGACGATGGCGGCGTGGACATGAAATGCCCGACCGAAATCGCCATCTCTGACCGCCGCGAGGCTGAACTGGCGAAAAACGGTTTTATCCCGTTGATCCACCGTAAAAACTCAGACTATGCCGCCTTTATCGGCGCACAATCGCTGCAAAAACCACAGGAATACTACGATCCGGACGCGACGGCCAACGCCAACCTGTCCGCCCGTCTGCCGTACCTGTTCGCCTGCTCGCGCTTCGCTCACTTCCTCAAATGTATCGTCCGCGACAAAATCGGTTCCTTTAAAGAGCGTGAGGATATGCAGCGCTGGCTAAATGAATGGATTATGAATTATGTCGACGCCGATCCGGTGAACTCCTCGCAAGAAACCAAAGCCCGTCGTCCGCTGGCTGCCGCAGAGGTAGTGGTGGAAGAGGTGGAAGGCAATCCAGGTTATTACGACGCGAAATTCTTCCTGCGTCCGCATTTCCAGCTTGAAGGGCTGACGGGATCGCTGCGCCTGGTGACAAAACTGCCGTCAGTGAAGCAGGGCAATGCCTGATATATATTTTATGAATGTTTAAGCGAGTGAAGACAGAGAAGATAGAGAATATAAAGAGGGATATGAAGAAAAGAATTTCGTCCCGCTCACTTTCTCGTAAAGGTGGGGTACGTAATGATGACACATATCCGAATGCCAGTAACAATGCCGAAGCTTTTTATATCATTGAGTAGGAAATACATATTATGACCATAAGCCCAACTTTTCATCTGTTACCTGGTATTGTTCTGCTCTTTTCACAATATGCTGTAGCCTGGGAAGTCAGTTGTCCGGCTGTTATTGATACTCAGTCTTCTGCTGTGAGCCTGAAGTCTGATGTCCCAGCGCCGTGGCAGCTTTCTCCCCGATATATGTCGCGTTTATGGTTAAGTAGTATTGGGGTAACGCAGGGTAAACCTGAAAACCTGATGGATCTCAAACCAGAGACTAAAAAAGTAAACGGTGAAAATTGGTCTGTATGGGAAACAGAACGTGTTAGCGATAAAGAAACCGATCGCTATTGGGTTTCGTGTATTTATGGTCATGAACAGATATGGTTGACGCAACCAATACCTGCTTCTTCTACTCGCTGTAAGACTCATAATTTTGAGGGATCGCCAGAAGACCAGTCTATATCTTTTATCTGTAATTAGCGATTTGAGACGTGAAAATTTCAGTACAGGTTATGGTTTTTATTATCGGAAGTTATGAAGCATTATTCATATGCATTAAATAATGCAAATTCATAAAATAACTAAATACATTATCGGTACCGGAAAAATATACAGTCTTCTGTTCTCCTGAAGTTATTGGAGAAGGATTCTGTACGGCAATGATTTATCTATAAACAAAAAGATATAGATAAAATCAGGTTTATTTTAAGTAAAACTTAATAAGGATATAAAAATGGCTTATGACATTTTTTTAAAAATTGACGGCATTGATGGCGAGTCAATGGATGACAAACACAAAAATGAAATTGAAGTACTGAGCTGGCGCTGGAATATTCATCAGGAATCCACCATGCACGCCGGTAGCGGCCTCGGCTCCGGTAAGGTCTCCGTCACCAACCTGGATTTTGATCACTATATCGATCGCGCCAGCCCGAACCTGTTCAAATACTGCGCCTCCGGCAAGCACATTCCGCAGGCCATTCTGGTTATGCGTAAGGCTGGCGGCAATCCGCTGGAGTACCTCAAGTATACCTTCACCGACCTGATTGTCGCCGTGGTTTCCCCGAGCGGCAGCCACGATGGTGAAATCGCCTCCCGTGAAACGGTGGAGCTCTCCTTCAGCACCGTGAAGCAGGAATACGTGGTGCAGAACCAGCAGGGCGGCAGCGGCGGCACCATCACCGCAGGCTACGACTTCAAGGCCAACAAAGAAATTTAACGGCTGTTTTTCCGGCCAGATGTTATGTCTGGCTGGTTTTATTGTTTTGATTTTAAAGGAATTTACAGTGAATAAATGGCGTAACCCCACTGGGTGGTTATGTGCGGTAGCTATGCCTTTTGCACTGCTCCTGCTTTCCGGATGCGGCAGTAGCGATTCGCTACCTGACCCCTAATCGCAGCGGCCTGGCCTGAGCGTGAAAGCGTTTTACAAGGTGAATTCTGACAATCAGAAGAAAGCGGCGTCCATGAAGATACGTGTTGAGAATTAATGACCTACACAGAATTTTTAGAGGTTAAGCAAAATGAACAGACCTTCATTCAATGAAGCGTGGTTAGCTTTTAGGAAGGTGAATCATTCCGTCGCTGATGTGGGTAGCATTATTGGTGGAAACGTTGGGAAAAATATAACTGGTGGTTATTTTCAAAATGCCTGCCCTATTCGAATGAGCTATGTTTTGAATGCGACAGGGTTCCCAATAGCCCGTAACTCTCCGTATGCAAAGGTTAGTGGTGCCGATAATAAATTCTATATTTATCGCGTGAATGATATGATTGATTATCTTACTCATACTATGGGCAAGCCTGATCTTATTGTTAATAATCCGAAACAGAGTGACTTTATCGGGAAGAAAGGAATTATCGTAGTAAAAGGGCATGGCTGGAGCAATGCCAGAGGACACGTTACATTATGGAATGGCAGTATCTGTTCAGATCAGTGCCACTTATTAAATGACCCAGATAATGGACCATTTGTTCCTGAAGTTGGGACTCTGTGGATACTGCCGTGAAATGGTTAATATTAGTTACTTTCAGCATAAGTGGAATGCTGGTATGGCAGCCATCCTTTGCACAAGAAGCATTGACCACACAATATTCACAGTCGGAACTCTTAAAAAATTGGGCGCTGAGTCATTGTCTGGCATTAGTATACAAAGATGATGTCGTTAAAAACGATGCCAGAGCTACGGCCAGTGCTTACCTTGAATATGGTAAACAATCTGTGGAGATTTACCATGAAATTGATGAGATTGCGAAAAAATATTCAGGGTTGAAATATAACGGTTCGATATCATCAGATTTTAATACCATGAAGTGCATAGATTTTATCCATGACAGGGAATTAAATGAATTAATTAAAAGGCGTGTCGAGAAGTAAAATTCAAAGATATTAAAAGCATACGTTCTCTTGCTCTGATGAATTTATGGGTAAGAAAGAGCTGTACAGGAATAGTTAATCTGTTCACCTAATAAAGCAGATAAATCAGGGCTTAATTTAGGTAGTTAAAAGGATAGTAGATATGTCTTATGACATTTTTCTGAAAATTGACGGCATTGACGGCGAGTCAATGGATGACAAACACAAAAATGAAATTGAAGTACTGAGCTGGCGCTGGAATATTCATCAGGAATCCACCATGCACGCCGGTAGCGGTCTCGGTTCCGGTAAGGTCTCCGTCACTAATCTTTCATTTGAACATTACATCGATCGCGCCAGCCCGAACCTGTTCAAATACTGCTCTTCCGGTAAGCACATTCCGCAGGCCATTCTGGTTATGCGTAAGGCTGGCGGCAATCCGCTGGAGTACCTCAAGTACACTTTCACAGATCTGATTATTGCAATGGTATCGCCCAGCGGAAGCCAGGGAGGGGAAATTGCGTCTCGCGAATCAATTGAACTCTCCTTCAGCACCGTGAAGCAGGAATACGTGGTGCAGAACCAGCAGGGCGGCAGCGGCGGCACCATCACCGCAGGCTACGACTTCAAGGCCAACAAAGAAATTTAACGGCTGTTTTTCCGGCCAGATTTATATCTGGCCGGATTTATTGTTTTGATTTTAAAGGAATTTACAGTGAATAAATGGCGTAACCCCACTCGGCGGTTATGTGCGGTAGCTATGCCTTTTGTACTGCTCCTGCTTTCCGGATGCGGCAGTAGCGATGCGTTACCTGACCTCGAATCACAGCGACTCGACCTGAGCGTGAAAGCCTCCGATAAGGTGAATCCTGACAATCAGAAGAAGGCCGCGCCCATTGAGATTCGTGTTTATGAACTAAAAAATGACGCCGCTTTCACGACAGCTGATTACTGGTCGCTCCATGACAACGACAAATCCGTCCTTACCGACGATTTAGTGCGTCGCGACAGCTTTATTTTGCGTCCCGGCGAAGAGAAAAAACTGCGTCGCCCGCTGAATGCGCAGACCACGGCAATCGGCGTACTGGCCGGATACCGTAACCTGGCCAAATCGGTCTGGCGGGTAACCTACAAAATCCCGGAAGCCCCGGAAAAAGCCTGGTACAGCAGCTTCATACCGGGGAAAGGAAAAGTGCAGTTGGAGGCGGAACTGGAACAAAGCGCCATTGTAATTACGGAACGGGATAAATGAATTATGAGCTGGAATGACCGCGTAGTCTGGAGTGAAGGACAATTTTTACTGCCGCAGATGTTTCAGCAGCAAGAGCGTTATCTGGAACACGTCATGCATTACCGCAGCCTGCCGCTGACCCCCTTTTTCTGGGGATTCAGCCACTACAATATTGATGGCGAAGCGCTGAACATCGGTAAACTGATACTGAAAGAGGCATCAGGGATTTTCCCTGACGGCACGCCGTTTAACGCACCGGACCACACCCCGCTGCCGCCGCCGCTGACCATCCTGCCGGAGCACCTGAACCAGCAGATTTGTCTGGCGGTACCGGTACGCGCGCCGAACAGCGAAGAAACCACGTTTGACAATAACCCGGAATCACTGGCGCGTTTCTCGGTACATGAACACGACATCCGCGACGCCAACTCGCTGGGACGTGGCGCGCAGTTATTACAGCTCAGTCACCTGCGCCTGCGGCTGCTGCCGGAAAAAGCGGTGACGGGCGCCTGGATTGGCCTGCCGCTGACCCGCATCACCGGGCTAAACCCTGACGGGCGGATAGATATCGACCACGACCTGATCCCGCCCATCATTAATTATCAGGCCAGTTCACTGATGTGTACCTGGCTGTCGTGGATCAACGATCTCATCCGAATGCGGGCCGATTCGCTGGCGGAACGGCTGACAGGCAGCGACAACCACGGCCATGAAGCAGCGGAGGTCTCCGATTACCTGCTGCTGCAAATTCTCAATCGCTTTGAGCCGCTGCTGACTCACCTGGCGAAAACCCCGCTGGCCCCGGAAGTGTTGTATCGCTACCTATCCGAACTGGCCGGGGAACTCTCCACCTATGTGCGTCCACAAACGCGACGGCCCGCTGAATACAAAGAGTACAAACACCTGACGCCCTATGCCGGACTGAAATCGCTGGTTGATGAGGTGCAGTTCCTGCTGAATGCGGTACTGATCCGGGGCGCGCAGCGCATCGAACTGAAAGAGGGGACTTACGGCATCCTGAATGCGGTGGTGGCTCCTTCCGATCTTGCCGATTTCAGCACGCTGGTACTGGCGATAAAGGCTTCAATGCCGACCGATGTGCTACTGCAACATTTTGCCGCCCAGACCAAAATCGGGCCATCCGATCGCCTGCCGGAACTGATCCGCTCGCATCTGCCGGGGCTGGCTTTGCAGGTTCTGCCTGTACCACCGCGCCAAATCCCGTTTCAGGCCGGATACATCTATTACGACATCCGCCGCGAGGGAGCATTGTGGGAACATATTGCCCGTTACGGCGGGATGGCCATGCATACCGCCGGGGAATTTCCGGGGCTGGAGACAGAACTGTGGGGAGTGCGCGATAAATGACAGACAGTACCCTGACGCCGCCAGCGGCGGACATGATGTCCTTTTTGTCCACCACGCCGGAGCATAAGGACAGTGAATATGAAACGCCGGTACACACCAGCCAGCGCACGGAACTCAATGTCATCGTTGAAGACGGTCCGGACAGCAAACTTCGGCTGGCTGAAATAAGCGCGGCGGCTAACCCGTTGCTCGCCGCTGCCCGGCCTTTATTGTGCGCTCTCGCAGCCATGCCCGCTAAGCTGGATGCGGCCCTGGTAGAGCCTTACCGTAATCTGCTGGTACGCGAGATGCATCTGTACCAGACATTATGCGATCAGGCGAACCTGCGGCGCGAGCACGTACTGGCGGTACGTTACTGCCTGTGTACGGCGCTTGATGAAGCCGCCAATAACACAACCTGGGGACGGCGCGGCATCTGGGCCGGAAAAAGCCTGCTGGTAACATTTCATGGTGAAAGCGAAGGCGGGATAAAACTTTTCCAGATCATCGGGCGTCTGGCGGCCAGCTTCCAGGAGCATGGCAACGTACTGGAGGTTATCTACCACCTGCTGGGGTTGGGATTTGAAGGCCGCTACAGCGTGCAGCCAGACGGGCGTAAGCAACTGGACAATATTCGTCAGCAATTGCTGACACAGCTTTCACAGCGTCGCGATCCGGTTATGCCCGCGCTCTCGCCTGACTTTCAGGGGGCGATAAGCGGACGACTGCGGCGGATGCGCCGGGTGCCGGTCTGGCTGAGCGCCGGGATTGCTCTGTTGGCGATGCTGACGCTGTTTGGCCTTTACAGCCACCGGATGGATGTGCAGACCGTCACCGTACAACAGCATATTGATGCGATTGGTATAAAACTGCCGCCGCCGCCCGTGCCGGTTCATAAGCTGCGGCTGAAAATCCTGCTGGCAAACGAAATCGCCCGTGGCCTGCTGACCGTGGACGAAGATGACCAGCACAGTAGGGTGGTCTTCCGTGGCGACGCCATGTTTGTACCGGGACAGAAAACGGTGAGTGACGCAATCCGGCCAGTGATTAACAAAGCGGCGCGGGAAATCGCCCGCGTGGGCGGCGCAGTCACTGTAACGGGTCACACTGACAGCCAGCCCATTCATTCGGCTGAATTCCCATCCAACCTGGTGCTATCGGAAAAACGGGCGGCGGAAGTTGCGGCGTTACTGACCTCCGGCGGCGTACCTGCCGGACGGGTACATATCGTCGGCAAGGGCGATACGGTGCCGGTGGCGGATAACGGCAGTAAAGCCGGGCGGGCGAAAAACCGTCGGGTGGAAATTCTGGTAGTGGAGTGAATGAATGATGAAAAAATCAACCTATGATGTGTCTCATCATTCGGCAGTATGTGGCGTGACGGGGGATTATTATCGGATCTCAGCGACATATCACATAAAACGATCTATCCGTGTTTTTTTGATCATTTTATGTTGTTTATTACCCGGTGGCGTTTTTGCCGGGTCCCTGATTAACGCAGGATTCATTTCCCCCGATAATGTCAACCTCAGTACTCGGGATTTCCTGAAATTTTATGCCACTGACAACGTACAGAAAAAAGACAATGCTCTGATGTATATGCTGGGGGTGGCGGATGCTACAGAAAGTAAAGCCTGGTGTGGATATGGTCAGGTTGACAGTATAACAATAAACCATACTGTGCTGACCTGGTTTGAACAGCACGCAGTGAAAAAGCCTGATGTAAGGGCTTCAATACTAATAGAGGAAGCATTAGTTAAAAATTTTCCCTGTCAGAGGACAGACTCCTCCATAAAAATTGCTTCCCGGTCATCTCCTGTGTTATCCCTGACTCCGGATGCGCTTAATCTTTCAGGTAATGACTTTTTTAAATTTTGGGTGTCTGGTAATCAACGGGATAAACTCAGGGCGGGTGTCTATCTGCTTGGCGTGGAGGATGCGACAGAGAACAAACTGTGGTGTGGATACGCTTTATTTAAGACGCTAACATTAAATGAATTAGTCTATGTTTCTCTTAAAAATAAAACACATAAAGAACTTAATTCTCGCGCGGCTGAACTTATCATAAATAAATTAATAGAGTATCCCTGTAATATATAAAATCATTCAAGTTGCATCAAGGCGGCAAGGGAGTGAATCCCCAGGAACGTACATTAGTTCGTGACTGGGGTGAGCGAGGAAAGCCAGCGCACATGTAGCCTGAAATGTGACAGGTATACCCTGTGATAATGTTATCGCTGCCAGTTCAGATAAGTATTGGTGGTAAAGTCTTGGTGGTAAGGGATTGATATGTTTAAGATAATGGTCTGTCTGTTGGTGGGTATTCCTGCCATTTCTTATGCGCACGATTATGGGTGTGCTACGGTTGGAGCATCAATGGAGTCATCATTATTTGATGCCATAAAAAATGACCTGAATATAGATGTCGCTACTATTATAAAGGATAAAACAAGGGTAGAGATTCTTGATATCTCGCCTGTATCTAAGGTCTATGCAGAATCTCTGGCCAGGATGGATTATGAAAAAGATAAGGCCAAAAATAAAGTGGCAATATTAGATAAAAAATCCTATTTCGATAGTTACTATGAAAATCAGGTTAAATCTATCGTGGCAAAATATACCTATATTAACAAAGATAAAGAAAAAGATATTTTCATTGCATCCAGCTTCATGAATGCTGATGAGTGTTCTGTAAGATTTAATGGTTATATTACTTTATCCAGGGAATTTTAAAATATTGATTATTGGGTGGCGAGTCGAAATATAATGCAAAAATTTCTTAGTCTGCTTTTTTCCCGGCGCGCGCTGGCAGTTGTGGGCGTTCTGGTTCTGGCGCTGCTGGTCTGGTTTGTCGGGCCGCTGGTGTCATTTGATACCCTGCGCCCGCTGGCCTCCGTGGGTAGCCGGGTAGTGACCATTGCCCTGTTACTGATGCTGCTGGTACTGTGGCTGGTCAACTGGTCGATGAGTATCATCGGCATCAGTGTCCTGTGCCTGGCGATTGGCTTCGTCACACCGCTGCTGGCCCTGGGCGATGTCCATCCGTTTGCGCCGCTGTGGGTCCGCCTGACCCTGATTGGTTTCATCCTGCTGATGTACGCGCTGTACGGCCTGTACCGGCTGTGGCGTGTGCTGCGTATGGATGAACAACTGCTGCGTCGCTTCCTGCATCCGCGCGGGGAAGAGGTACCGGTGGCAGGCGAGATCAAAGCCGACCTGCGCACCGTCAACCATATTGTCACGCAGGCCATCCGGCAGCTGCGGCAGTTGCGGGTGGATATGCCTGGCTGGCGTAAAATCTTCGAGGGAAAACGCTTTCTGTATGAGCTGCCGTGGTTCATGGTGGTCGGCAGTCCCGGCGACGGCAAAACCACGGCCCTGCTGAACACCGGATTGCAGTTCCCGCTGGCGGAGCAAATGGAGCAGACCTCGCGTATCCTGACAGTACCGGGTGGCGGCACGCTACACTGCGACTGGTGGTTTACCAACGAAGCGGTGTTGATTGATACCGCCGGACGCTACGCCCGCCACGATGACGGCGGCGAAGCGAGCGCCGCGCAGCGTAACGCCGGAGAGTGGCAGGGCTTTCTCGGTCTGCTGCGTAAACATCGCCCCGGCGCGCCGCTTAACGGCGTGATCCTGACGCTAAACGTGGCGGATTTAACCGCACAGTCACCGGCGGAACGCCTGGCGGCCTGCGCCGCTCTGCGGGCGCGACTGGCAGAACTGCGCGAGACCCTGGGGATTCGCTTTCCGGTCTATCTGGTGGTCACCAAAATGGATTTGTTGCCGGGGTTCAGCGAGTATTTTCGCACGCTGACCAGCCATCTTCGCGCACAAATCTGGGGCTTCACGTTGCCGTACAGCCGCAGGCGAAAAGCGGGCGACCCGCAGGCGCTGCACGCCGCCTGCGCGAAGGAGCTGGCGCGCCTGACGCTGCGGTTGGATCAGGGACTGGATACCCGGTTACAGGAAGAGTACGACCTTAAAAGCCGCCAGCGGCTGTATACCTTCCCGCGTGAGTTCGCCGCCCTCGGCGAGCCGTTGCTGGAGGCTATTGAACAGATCTTCCTCGATTCAAAATTCGATGCCACGCAACTGAATAACACGCTGCGCGGGGTCTTTTTCACCAGCGCCGCGCAGGCGCAGGCCGACGCCGTGGCCGACCAGTTGAGTATCTGGCAGCGCTTTGTCCGGGCGATAAAAACCGCCCGTGGCGAATCCTCCGCCTCTCTCCCACACGCTCTGCCGGACGGCAACCGCAGCTACTTTCTGCATGATCTGCTGACACAGTTTATTTTCCGTGAAGCGCACCTGGTGGAGCCAAACCTCCAGTGGGCCTGGCGTTACCGCCTGCTGCGCCTCGGCGGGCACCTGCTGGTACTGGTGCTGGCATTCCTGTTGTGGCAGGGGATGCAGACCAGCCAGCAGACCAACGGCGACTATCTGAATGAAATCAGCGCCCGCGCGACCCGGCTGGACGGTGAAGTGAAAGCCTACACCGGTAAACCGGCGATGGCTCCCGTCCCGGCACTGCTGGACAGCGCAAGGGAACTGTCCGCCTGGCCGGAACTGGACCCGGACGCGCCGCCGCTGACCTGGCGCTACGGCCTGTACAGCGTACCGCCGGTAACCGACAGCGTGGCGTCGCTGTACAACCGCCTGCTGGATCAACTGCTGCTGCCGCCGCTGGTGAAACGGATGGAGTATGTGCTGGCGGACGCCATTGCCCGTCAGGACAGTAAAGCTGCGTATGATGCCCTGCGCATCTATCTGCTACTGAATCTGGATAAAGATCACGAAGATAAATACAACGCGGCGGAGATCCAGTCGTGGGTGATTAACGATCTGGGGAACAGCGACAGCGTGGCCGGGTTTGGCGGGCGCGCCGCCGTGCTGACGCATATCGAAGCGCTGTTTGACGGCAGCCGGGTGGTGCATTCACCGTATGAGAAAAATGAGGCGCTGATCCGCCAGGCGCGGGCATTCCTCGACGGTCACACCAGTACCGAGCGTATCTATGCGCGGGCGCTGGCGGCGATGGAGAGCGAAGCGCCGCAGGAGTTCACGCTGGTACGCGCCGTCGGCGCGGATGCGGGAACGGTGTTTGTGCGTAGCAACGGCGCGCCGTTGGATCGGGGCGTGCCGGGTATTTTTACCCGTGAAGGTTACCGGGAGCTGTTCGACAAACGATTACCGGAATTTGTGGCGGCGGCGACGGCGAACGATGGCTGGGTGATGGGCCGGGAGAGTACGCCAAAAAAGCTGACTGACAGCCTGCGCAGCCAGATACCGGGGCAGGAGCAGTCTGTCGCCCGCGAAGTCCGCCGTTTGTACCTGACGGAATATGCCCGCCGCTGGCAGGATTTTCTGGACAGTATCCATAGTATCAACAGTGCCGGGGAAGAGGGCAGTTCCGGCCTGGCCTATGATTTACAGGTGCTGCGCACCCTGGCGTCGCCGGACTCACCGCTGATGCGGCTGGGAAAAGCGGTGGTGGAGCAGACCACGCTGGTGCCGCCGCCGGACCCGCAGGCCAGACAGAAACAGCTGGCGCAGCGCGCGTCCGGTAACGCGGGGAAAGTGGTACAGACGGCAAAACTGTTCCAGGATATTCACCCGGAAGAACGGCTGGAAAAAACGCTGGTGGATGACCGTTTCGCCGCGCTGCGCGAGGTCATTGCCGGGCGGACGGACGGCGGACAGAGCGGCGGTGGGACGATGCAGATCGCTTCGCTGCTGACCATGCTCAACGAGTATTACACCCAACTGACCATTGCTGATAGCGCGCTGGCGGCGGGGACGTTGCCAGCGCGCATTACTGCCGCAGACAAGTTGCAACTGGAGGCGGCGAAACTGCCTGCGCCGCTGAAAAACATCCTGCTGGATCTGACGAAGCAGGGAACGCGCAAAATCAACGCCGGGACCGGCGACGTGCTGAACACCCAGATGGAGGCGATGATGGGCGACGACTGCCGTGACGCCATCGACGGGCGCTATCCGTTCGCCGACAGTCCGCAGGAGGTCAGCGCCGAGGACTTTAACCGCATCTTCGCCAGCGGCGGCGTACTGGATGCTTTCTGGAGCAAACAACTGGCTCCGCTGGCGGACACCGCCAGCGACCCGTGGCGCTACAAACCGACCGAAGGCAACATGACGTTGCAGGGGCCGGATTTAACGCCGTTTCAGCAGGCGAAGCAGATCCGCAGCGTATTTTTTAACAGCGAGGGCGGGAAAAAATTTTCCTGGTCGATGCAGATTAGCGTGGTGGATATGGACCCGGCCATCACGGAACTGGTGATTGATATCGACGGCCAGGTGCTGCGCTACGCCCATGGTCCGGACCGGCCCCTGAAAGTGACGTGGCCGGGACCGCGCAACGGCTCGATGGCGGAAATCACCGCCAGCCCGCGTATTCGCCAGGACACCTCAACGCTACTGACCGGCGGGCCGTGGGCGCTGTTTCATCTGCTGGACGCCGGAATGGTACAGGAAACGGCGGTGCGGGGGCGTCAACTGGTGGAATATGATTTTGACGGTCGCCGGGTGGTGCTGGAAATCACCGCCGGGCGGGATTTTAACCCGGTCAGCCGGGAGCTGTTGCAGAACTTCAGTTGTCCGGCGAGGGCGTTGTAATGCGCCGGCCAGCGGTAGTATCAGCCCCGGCGATGTTCGGCAGGCTGCCGGACCAGCGCGACTATGTGCGCTGGCGGGTGGGCGCTGAAGAGGGACGAATATGGCAGGACTGGCTGAACCGCCAGACATGGGTGGGCAGCGGGCGGCATATCGTGTTGCCGGAAGGCCAGACGACCGATGAAGAACGTGACGACTGGATGCACCTGTCGCCGCGTGGCGAACATGATATGCCCGCGCCGGAACACCATCCGCTGCCGTGGAGCTTTGTGATGTCGCCGGGATTTTTGCCGATGGGTGGGACGACTGACTGGCTGACCGGAGTGCTGATGGCGTCACGGGATAGCGTGGGACGCCCGTGGCCGCTGGTGATTTACCAGCGCTGCGGTCGGGAGTGGCTGGACGAGAGTTTGCAGGAGACGCAGGGCTGGCTGTACTGGCTGGCGAGGCTGGCGGCGCAGCATATCACGCCGGACACGATGCGGCGCGGGCGGCTGACGGAGCAGGTGGACCAGCTATGGGCGATGTGGCAGCCGGGGCCGTGGTGGGCGCAGTGGCTGCGCGGGTTACGACGAACATCGCAGCGCAGCCGGGAACTGACCGGGCTGCCGGATGAAGCACCGGTAGTAGAACTGCCGGGCGTGCGTTATCTGCCGTGGCCGGGCTGGCCGGGTAAGACGCTGGGGCAGGCAACACCGGGGCAAGGCTGGTTCTGGCAGCAGAACAGTGAAGGGCGGTATGTGGATGCGCTGCGGCTGGTGGATGAAGAAAATAGAGGTCAGATGCTGTGAAAAAGTACGCTGTAGAGGTTCTGTTTATGTCTGCCTGTGCAGGAATGTTCCTGCCCGTATTTGCCTGGGGCGGAACAGATGTAAACATTGATAACCCGCTGGCGGAGTGTGTGGATATCCATCCCGTTCATCGTCAGGAAATGGATAACCTTACCATTCTGAAAACAACGGTCACACTGAAAAAAAGTACCGGTGAATGTGGCTGTTTCTCAACATTAATCAACTATACCAGCTTACTGGCGCAGGATGTTGAGGGTTACGGACGCGGAAGTGCATATTCCCTTCAGGAGGGGAATATTTCACTGGCGAAGATGCAGGGACGTTATCCTTTCAGCTTTGTATTATCGGTGGATAACCAGTCTGTACGGGATCAGAAGCTGGCGCTAATGATACGTTGTACACCACCGCTGTAATACACAGAATAGTCAGGGAGAAGATGATGGCGGTAAGACTGACTTTTGACGGGCAAAAGCTGACATGGCCTGGTATCGGGATATTTAAGGCGACCACGGGGTTACCGGATTTACAGTGGCCAGATAAACAGTGTGTGCCGGATGCGGCGATACCGGAAGGGAATTATAAATTGTTTATTCAGTTTCAGGGGGAGGCACCGATAAGAAATGCTGCGGATTGTGATCTGGGACCATCATGGGGCTGGAGTACCATTCCGCGAGGCCAGGCTGCCGGAACATGTGAGATATACTGGGCGAACTGGGGATATAACCGTATCCGGCTGGAATCAGCGGATGAGAAGACCCGAAAAGCCTGTGGGGGCAAGCGGGGTGGTTTTTATATCCATGATTCCACCAAAGGTTACAGTCATGGTTGTATTGAAGTGGAACCGGTGTTTTTCCGTATTCTGAAACAGGAGACGGAAAAAGAAAATGGTGAAAAGACATTTACGGTTAATGTTAAGTATGTTTCTGGTCAGCAAACGAATGGTGGAACAAAACAATAATACCGTTAAAACCGGATGAAATTATCGTGTCTGGACGTGCTGTGGTTGACAATCATTACAATGGTGGCCAGATAAGTAATGAGCACCAATGATAAAGTATATGACTGGCGGTGTGCTGGTTATTAATCAAATTTCTATAAAATGCAATGTGAATCTGGTAAGCGTAATAAAAATAAAATCATAATATTGTTATATTCATTTCCTTATTTATGTAATTCAGTATTTATGTTATGTGCTAATTTTTGTGTTTTTATTTTCATGGCTCTTGTCAGCAATATACCCTGTTCTTCTGGTAAATATTTAAATATAACAGGCTGGTTGCATTATAAAGTGCGGGGCACTGTTTCCTGACGGTGAGTCTATTTATTTTAATCCGGTATTAAAGGAGTCACTACCATGAGTTTTGTATCCACAAATAATAAATCCGGTATGGGAGGGCTGACGACAACCACGCCGCCGATAACCGGAGAAAGTGGCGGTGTCACCGCAGATTCAGTCGCCGGAAGCGTGGCAGATGCGGCGGAAGCCGCCGTGGAACAGGCTGCGGGATCGCTGTTTGGCGCATTGCCGGAGCCATCAGGACTGGTGAAAGCCGCGGTGGCAGCGGCGCAGGCTGCCGCCGCCGCAGGTATGGCGCAGGATGCGGTATCGGCCATCGTCTCTGCTGTTGCAGGCGGGCCGGGGGCGCATAATGTGACGGTCAGCGGCAGCGCCGTACCGCCGGGCGCATTACTGTTCGCCAGCCTGGACGGCGGCGAAACATTAAGTGAACTGTTCAGCTATGTGGTACAGCTAAAAACGCCCGACACCCTGAATCTGGGCTATGTCTCCCCGGCGGCCAACCTGCCGCTCAAACCGATGGTGGGCAAAGATCTGTGCGTCAACATCGAACTGGATGGTGGCGGTAAACGACATATCAGCGGGCTGGTCACGGCGGCGCGGGTGGTGGGCCATGAAGGGCGTTCGGTTACCTATGAGCTGCGTATGGAGCCGTGGGTAAAACTGCTGACCCACACCAGCGACTACAAAGCATTCCAGAATAAAACCGTGGTGGATATTCTGGATGAGGTGCTGGCGGAATACCCCTACCCGGTGGAAAAGCGGCTGGTGGAAAGCTACCCGGTACGTACCTGGCAGGTGCAGTACGGTGAAACTGATTTTGATTTTCTTCAGCGACTGATGCAGGAGTGGGGCATCTACTGGTGGTTTGAGCACAGCGAGGACAGCCACACGCTGGTGCTGGCGGATGCCATCAGCGCCCACAAAGCATGTCCGGACTCGCCGCTGGTCGAGTGGCACCAGGAAGGGCTGAAGCTGGACAAGGAGTTTATCCACACTATCACGGCAAACGAGAGTCTGCGGACTGGCCAGTGGGTGCTGGATGATTTCGATTTTACGAAGCCACGTTCATTGCTGGCAAACACGGTGGCAAACCCGCGTGAAACCGGTCATGCCACCTACGAGCATTATGAGTGGCCGGGAGACTACTTCGACAAGAGTGAAGGCGAGATGCTGACGCGCATTCGTATGGAAGCGCAGCGCAGCCCCGGCAGTCGAGTGCTGGGGGGAGGGAATATCCGCACACTCATGACCGGTTATACCTTCACGCTGGAAAACTATCCCACTGCCGAAGTCAATCAGGAATACCTGCTGATGCAGACCTTGCTGTTTGTGCAGGACAACGCGCAGCACAGCGGGCAGGACCAGCACTTTACCTTTTCCACCCGTTTTGAACTGCACCCCACCCGCGAGGTGTTCCGCCCGCAGCGGACGGTGAGCAAACCCCACACCAAAGGGCCGCAGAGCGCCATCGTCACCGGCCCGGCGGGCCAGGAAATCTGGACGGATCAGTACGGGCGGGTAAAGGTACAGTTTGGCTGGGATCGCTACGGCAAAATGGATGAAAACAGCTCCTGCTGGATACGCGTCAGCTACCCATGGGCGGGCAAAGGCTTCGGGATGATCCAGATCCCGCGTATCGGCCAGGAAGTGCTGGTGGATTTCAAAAACGGCGATCCGGATCTGCCGATCATCGTGGGGCGTACCTACAACCAGGACACCATGCCGCCGTGGGGACTGCCGGGCGCGGCAACACAGAGCGGGATATACAGCCACACTATCGGCGGCGGACCGACCAATGCCAACGCTCTGCGTTTTGAAGATAAACCCGGTAGTGAAGAGGTCTGGCTACATGCTGAAAAAGATCAGCGTATTGAAGTTAATAATAATGAAAGTCACTGGGTGGGGAATAATCGGGTTAAGGTCATTGACCAGTCAGAAATAGCCACTATTGGCGCTGTCCGCGACCATAAAGTTCAGTATGACGATACCTCTCTGGCCGGAGGAAATAAAACCATTCAGACGGTAAAAGAGTTATATCTGGCAGCGGGTGATTCTATTACCCTGAGTTGTGGTGACACCGTTCTGTACATGAGCAGTAAGGGGGAATTTTACGTAACCTGTAAAACGTTCAATATTACTGCAACAGATGCCGATGGTCAGATTAATACTATAAAAGGGCAGCTGGATTTAAATATGGATAAAAGAGAACCCAAAGTGGGAACATTTGGTGAGTCAGAAAAAACAGCAATGGCAGCAGTAATTAAGGAAACTTTCCCACCCAAAGAATAGTTTTTATTTTAGTGCCGGACTTATCAACACTTTCAGACCAAAAAGGATTTTATATAATCATGACGAACTATTATATCAACGAAGCCATCTTGAGTTTCTCCGGTAATATATCCCAGGACAGCACCCTCAATATGATCCGCCTGAGCGATCCGGATGCGGCGCTGATTATCAGCCGCGGCAAAATGCAGGACGGTGATGAACTGGCGTCCCAGGTTGAACAACAGATGAAAAAACTGGAAAAGCAGGTTAAGGAACTGCGTTATACGCCAGCACAGGTTGTCCGGCTGGGTATTGACGGGAAAATGGAAGGGCTGGAAATACAGAGTCAGTTCATCCGGGGTAATGAGCATGTATATCAGTACCAGGCGGTATTTGTGCTACAGAGCAGCCGGGTAATGATGGCCCTGACCTATGCCCGCTCAACAGCGTTAACCGAAGCGGATAGGGGGCGCTGGGCGGATATCAAAAAGAATCTGCGTTTCAGGTTGGACCCGGAAAACACGGCAACCGGACAATAACACAGGGAGTGTGGTATGGGAGAAGCATTCTGGGCGGCAAGGGAAGGCGACGCGCTGCTGCATACGTCCTTTCTGGCAGATCTGGTGGGCAGTGCGCTGGAATTCGCCATCAATGCGGTTATTGATTTTGCGGCACTGGCTGTTGTGGCGCTGGCGACGGGGGCTACGGTGGCAACGCTGGGATGCAGCGCCGTATTACTTGTGGGGACCGTGGTCGGCGCGACGATGTTGCTGAGTGGCGCCGGGGAGAAAATCAGTAAAGCCTGTGAAGACATAGCCAACAGCCTTTTTCCGCCGAAAATTGAGGGATATATCCTGACCGGCTCAGGCGACACCCGGATTAACAGCAAACGGGCGGCGCGGGCGGCGGCAACGGCATTATCACGCCATGATGTGGAAACCCTGGACGCGCAGGCGCAGGCAGAGGCAGAAGAAGAAAAACGCAGGCAGGACGCCAAATCAATGTGGGATGTGGCCGGGGAATATCTGGATGCAGTAAAAGGCCGGGCAGAGAATATGGCTAAGGGCGTCGTTTCCGTGGTGAGCCGGATGGGATCAGCGGAAGGATGGGCCTCGCTGGGAAATGATGCTCTGGCAGAGGCGGACGATATGCTTTCCGACACGGGCCACTTTATTTCAGAGATGTGGCAGCCCACGGTGGCAACGGCATATCCGGGGTCTGACCCGAAACAGGATGATAAAATCGACTGCCACAAACATCCCTCTTCATTCACCCAGTTTATGGCGCAGAAACTGCAGGCGCTGACGGATGACCCGGTGGGGACGGTACTGGGGGCGATGAACACTTTCGATGTGCTGGAAACCGGTTTTCAGGCGGCAAGCGCGCTTATCGGCAGCGTGTCGAACCTGTTCAAAGGCGACGATGAGCCGCCCGCAGCAGAATATATCGCCGAAGGGACGCGGGATGTGCGTATCAACAGCCAGCCTGCGGCGCGCAGCGGGGTACGCTGTACCTGCGAGGCAAAAGTGGTGGATGAGCCTGAGAACGGCGTACATGTATCCGGTGATGTACGTATCGGCGGGCCGCTTCTGGTGGTACGGGATATCAAAAGCGGTAAGTCACAAATAACCCTGGTGACCACCATTGCGCTGACGTTCATGCAGCCCGGACGGGCGTCAGCTAAAAGTGCCTGCTTTATGATGGGATTGGGCATTAACATGATGGTTCAGAAGGCGGGGAGTGCGCTGAACCGCCCGGTAAACGCCGCCACCGGAGCCAAGTACCTGGCAGGCGATGATGACGTTGATTTCAGTCTGCCCGGCCACTTCCCGCTGGAGTGGCAGCGGACCTACAGCAGCCGTGATGAACGGACGGAGGGGATGTTCGGGCGGGGCTGGAGCGTGCTGTATGAAGTGTGCCTGGAGCGTACGCCGGACAACCCGGATGAAAACTGCATGACGTATGTGGCCCCGATGGGACGGCGAATTGACCTGCAGGCGATGGAGCCGGGGAGCGGTTTTTACAGCCCCGGCGAGGGGCTGGCAGTGCGGCGCAGCGAACAGGGCCACTGGCTTATCAGCAGTGATGACGGCGTGTACAGGCTGTTTGAAGCGGACCCGTTCAGCCCACAGCGTCGGCGGCTGAAAATGCTGGGCGACCGCAACAGTAACTGCCAGCACCTGACCTACGACAACCACGGGCGTCTGGTGGAAATCAGCGGCGATCGGCAGCGCCCCTGCATCCGGCTGCACTATGAGCTGGCAGCGCACCCGCAGCGCGTGACGCGCATCTTCCGCCATTACCCGGAAGGGGAGCCGGAGCTGCTGCGGTGTTACCGTTACGATGAGGCGGGGCGGCTGAACGGGGTGGTGGACAACGCAGGTCAGTATCAGCGCGAGTTTGCGTATGACGACAACGACTGCATGACGATGCACCGGGAGCCGGGCGGCGAACGGTATTACTACTCCTGGGCGTGGTTTGAAGGCCCGGACGATGCGGCGTGGCGGGTGACGGGCCATCATACGGACAGCGGCGAGCAGTACCGACTGGACTGGAATCTGGCAGAACGCTCGCTGTGCGTGACGGATAGCCTGGGGCGTACGCGCTGCCACTGGTGGGATGCGCAGGGCCAGGTGACGGCGTACCGGGACGAGGCCGGGCAGATGACCACTTTCCGCTGGAGCGATGAAGAGCGGTTACTGCTGGGGATGACGGACGCGCAGGGCGGCAAATGGCGTTATGTCTATGACCGTCTCGGCCACCTGACGGAGACGCATGACCCGCTGGGCCGGGTTGAGCAGACGCAGTGGCATCCGGTGTGGCACCAGCCGGAAACGGAGGTGGATGCCGCGGGAGCGGCGTGGCGTTATGAGTATGATGAGCGGGGCAACCTGCAGGCGGTCATCGACCCGCTGCACCAGCGCACGGTATACGGGTATGACCGGCACGGTCAGGTGGTGCGGATAACCGACGCGCGGGGCGGGGATAAATACCTGCAGTGGAACGAAGACGGGCAGCTTATGCGCCACACGGACTGTTCTGGCTCGCAGACGGCATGGTTTTATGATGAACGCACGCGGCTGGAAAGGGTGACGGACGCGGAGAGTAACAGTACGCGTTACAGCTATGACGGCAACGGACATCTGACGGAGGTCATGTTCGCGGACGGGCGTACGGAGCGTTACCAGCCGGATGCGGCGGGACGGCTGGTGAAATACACCAGCCCGGCAGGGCAGATAACACGCTGGCAGCGGGACGGTCAGGGGCGGGTGCGCAGGCAGACGGATGCGACGGGGCACAGGACGGCGTATGAGTACGACGCTTACGGGCGGCTGACCACGCTCACGAACGAGAACGGGGAAAGCTACCGGTTCCGGTACGATGTTCTGGACCGGGTGACGGAACAGACGGACCCCGGCGGCAGCCGCCGGGCATACGGGTATAACGCGCTGAATGCGGTGACGGCGGTGATATACGGCGGGGAGCGCGGGGGAGAAATCCGTCACGGTCTGGAGCGTGATGCGGCGGGGAGGCTGACGGCGAAAACCACGCCGGAGACGCGCACGGAATACCGGTACGACGCGGCGGACCGTCTGCTGGAAATCCGCCGCAGGCGGCATGATGCGGCGGAAGGCGGAGAGCCGGAAGTTATCCGGTTCAGCTACGACAGTGCGGGTAACCTGCTGAGCGAGGAGACGGCGCAGGGCGTGCTGCAGCACCGGTACGATGTTCAGGGCAACCGCACAGAAACGCAGATGCCGGACGGGCGGACGCTGCGGTACCTGTACTACGGGAGCGGCCATCTCCAGCAAATCAACCTGGGGCGTGATGTCATCAGCGAGTTCACGCGTGACCACCTGCACCGTGAGGTGCAGCGGAGCCAGGGGCGGCTGGACACGCGGCGGATGTACGACCGGACGGGCCGGTTAACGCGGAAACTGACCTGTAAAGGAATGCGCGGTGTGGTGCCGGAGACGTTTATTGACCGGGAATATGCGTATAGCGGCCAGGACGAGCTGCTGAAAAAGCGGCACAGCCGGCAGGGGGTGACGGATTATTTTTACGACACGACGGGGCGCATCACGGCGTGCCGGAATGAGGCATACCTGGACAGCTGGCAGTACGACGCGGCGGCGAACCTGCTGGACAGGCGGCAGGGAGAGACCGCGCAGGCGGGTGCAGGCAGCGTGGTGCCGTTCAACCGGATAACGTCATACCGTGGGCTGCATTACCGTTACGATGAATATGGCCGGGTGGTGGAAAAGCGGGGCCGCAACGGTACGCAGCACTACCGCTGGGATGCGGAGCACCGGCTGACGGAAGTGGCGGTCATCCGGGGGAGCACCGTACGGCGTTACGGGTACGTGTACGACGCGCCGGGCAGGCGGGTGGAGAAGCACGAACTGGACGCGGAAGGAAAGCCGTATAACCGGACGACGTTTTTATGGGACGGAATGCGGCTGGCGCAGGAGTGCAGGCTGGGAAGAAGCAGCAGCCTGTATATCTACAGCGACCAGGGGAGCCACGAGCCGCTGGCGCGGGTGGACAGGGCCGCGCCGGGCGAAGCGGATGAGGTGCTGTATTACCATACGGACGTAAACGGCGCGCCGGAGGAGATGACGGACGGCGGGGGCAATATTGTCTGGGAAGCGGGCTATCAGGTATGGGGGAACCTGACGCATGAAAAAGAAACCCGGCCCGTACAGCAGAACCTGCGTTTCCAGGGGCAATATCTGGACAGGGAAACGGGGCTGCATTACAATTTATACAGATTTTATGATCCGGATATCGGGAAGTTTATATCGGGCGATCCAATCTCGCTGAGGGGCGGAATAAACTTATATGCGTATGCACCGAATCCTCTGTCATGGATCGATCCGCTTGGATTATCTTGTCGTAATGATTATTTAGGACGAACTCCGGGAAAAAATAGCCGGACGGGGCGAGAAGTCATAGCTCGAATGAGGCAGAATGGCGATGTGCTGGATGTCAATGGACAGACAATTTTCAAAGCATCGGATGGAAATTGGTATCCATTGCGTGAAGCTGATATGTCACATACAACAGATGCCGTAACATGGTGGAATAATACTGGTAGATATTTAGGTCCGAAATCTAAGCCAGTCAGAAATTGGATGCTGGATTCGAACAATTACTATCTGGATCATTATTCACTTAACCGTTCTGCTGGTGCTCAACTCGGTCAGGTATACTTGCCGCCAGTACCACCTACACCGCCACCAATAGTGAAATAAGGAATATCAAATTATGGCGTCATTTAACCCTTTAATACTTAAGATGATCGGTGAAGGTAATGCACTCTATTCTCAGGGGAAATTTGATGAAGCAATAGATAACTCCATTTCTGTTTTAAATGAATTAGATATAATCTATGGGGACAGATATAAAAGTGAAGAGGCTCGGTTAGTAATGATGAGCTTATATGATATCTATTTTTCTCGTGGTGATTATATAGAAGCAAAAAAGTGGGCGTCTGATATTTTTAAGTGCAATATTCCTGATGTTGCCACATCCGAATTAGTTAATTTAGGTGCTGTTTGTTTGGAGTTAGGTGAAAATGATGAAGCCTATGAATGCTTTATGAAAGCCTACTCGAAGGGTAAGAATAGAGCATTCAAAGAATACCCATCTAAATATTGGGAATTTTTTAAATCAAAGCATAAATAAATAATAAAAGCCGGGAGGATATTTAAATCTTCCCGGCTCTTTTATTATTTAATTTCCGTTCACCACATCATTTACTCCCGCCTTAATATGCTTCATCGACTTTTTCACCTGATAAAGCTCCTTCCGTAGATCCCTCACTTCGTCCGTCTCTGCAATCAGGATCAAACACCCCTCGGAGATCTTCACGGTCACGCTCGCCCCGGTATCAAATCCCTCTTCTGCCAGCCAGTCGCCCTTAAGATGCTGGCTGGGGATTTGTGAGTAACAGGTGGTCATGCAGGTTTCGCTGTTGATGTGGCGGACGCTGACGCCGGAGGCATTCATATTTGCTGACTAAATAAATTCTTATTTATCCGCCGGATGCTGGCTGATTGTGGAGCTCAGGGTGAGTGAGTATGGGCGCGACATCCTGGCACCGCGCCTCCCTCTCCCCGGCCAGTACCGGGCGGTGATGAGCAACCGGCTGCCGGGGCCGTATTTTGACGATGAAACGGGCCTGCATTAAAATCTGTTCAGATATTATGCACCGGAGTGTGGCAGGTTCGTCAGTCAGGCCCGACAGGGCTGAAAGGGGGATTAAATCCTTACCACTATCCGTTGAATCCCGTCACAGATACAGATCCGCTGGGATTGTTTACATGTGAATTATGTAGTCGCATGATAGATGAGACTAATAATAGTCTGGATAGTCTTCCATTTAATCCGGCAAAAATGTTAACGGCTAGTTTAAATATGGCTAATTCTGCAAGATTGCACGCAAGTGGGGTAGCCAAACTCGGGATAGGTATTGCTGCTGATGGATTGGTTATATTGTCTCCAGTGGGCAATGTTTCTCTGGCATGGGGGGCGTGGAATATCAAATTGGCAACTGCTTCATATAACAGGGCAAATTTATGATTATCAGAATCACTTAATGAAACCGACAAGGATAGGTGCTGCAAAAATTTATTAGGTGTATTGCCTTATAGTGAACAGTTTGACGATCCAGATGAGCTATCAATTAGCGATGTGTGTAAAGAGAAATTCCATAACATGATGGATTCTCCAATGAATTTCATCAAAAAGATAGGGACATTGATGTTTGATGAATATGATTAATAAAATATCCATGTTGATCTTTATTATTGGAAGTGTAATCGCGATAATATGGATGTTATATGCCACTTTATCGAAAAGAGGGATGTTTAGAGATAATCTTAAAAAAATAATCAAGATAATATGTGATTTATTTTGGGGGATAAGCTGATAACTCTGAGTAAAGAATATCAGAGACTGTACATGAAATTATTAATCCTTCGTTGAATAAAAGCCGGGAAATCATTATAGGCGGATAACCGCATCACGGAAGATATGCAGTAACTGTACCGGTATGACTGTTACGGGAGGCTGACGCCAGAGCAGATGGTGGGGCAATTGGAGCTGGAGTACACACCCCCAAAGGAAAGAGAGGTTTGTGCGTATTATTCATTGTGTGATCATTGCGGTACAGGTACTTCTGCTGGTTTGTTATTCACAATATCAGCCCCTGATGCTGATTTATTACCAGGAATATCAGAGTCTGGAGGGGATTCTTATGGAGGCACTTCTTGCGGGAATGGCTTATACAGATGCTTGTGATCAAACTGATAGTTATAAATATACAAAAGGTGTGAGTATGGGACCCGGATTTGGAGACTAGGGGGAACTCACATGCTCCCGGCATTCGAGGTGTCTATCGGAGATTTTCGATCTGATGGATAAGGGATATGATTGGTTATCAGGTGAATTCAAGTGAAAAGAAATAGATTTTTTCTATCGTTACTATTTATGGTGTTGATTGTGTTGTTCGTTATTCTATTTTTTACATGGTTAGGTAGAGAGAATATTAAAAATGATAGCGCTATTCGAGAAGTTGCGAAAGAAGAAGTTGATAAGCTTTTTTCTCTTTATAATGAAGGGGAGTATGCTGAGATATATGATTTGTCATGTGACTCTTTCAAAAATGCCACTGCGAGAAAAGATTTTTTAACAGTTATGGGAACTAAAATGAAAATACTCGGTGAATTTAAAGGGCGAAAACTTCAATATAGTAATGTCATTAATTCAAAATCCGTGGAGTTATATTATAGAGTGGACTATATTAACTATTCTTTAATTGAAGAATTTAACTATATTAAAAATGATGGACAAAAAATATGCTTGCAAGCAATGTTTACGGATGATGCGGGGAAACATGGGGAGGTAATTAAATTACATTAACGTGTGATAACTCCAGTTAGAGCCTATCCCAATGCGATGAAGAATTGGGGCTGTATTATAACTAGCACCGTTCTATAATCCGGGACTGGGAAGGTATATTACGCAGATCCAATAGGGCTGAAAGGGGGATGGACCGATATTATTATCCTCTGAATCCTATTACAGATAGTGATCCTCTTGGCCTTATTACTTGTGGTGCTGATAGAGGTGATTCTGGCAAGTTATTAAGATGAAAAATGGTTGAAAATAATTGCATTAGTGAATGCTTATTTACGTCTTTACCTACAAAAAGTAACGGATTTGCCTTCTGGAGTTGTGTTAACGAATGCAAATAAAATCAAGGCTGTTGATGTTTTTACTACAGGAATAAGTATGGTTAACGATAAGGATACAGCTATATTAATTAGTGATTTAATGTTGAGATTCGGTAAGGGACTTGATGAATCTGTTGCTGTTGTTCAGTCCCGTTGTGATGAGGATGAATTTAAGGTATATCGAGAAGCGGTTGGTTTTATCATGGGTGAAATGCTTATTAAAATAATGAATCCATTATATGAAAAACATCCAGAAATAAAACCAAAAGGATTGAAATAAAACATCTGGAGCCGGATGGATAATATGTAAAAGCCGGAGGGTTATCTTTTCCCGGCTTTTTATTATCAATTACTCATTAACTCCTGTTCCGTTCTTTTGCGTTTAATCACCGGAATATCTCCGGTATTGTTCAGCGCCCCCAGGAGTTTTTTTAACCACTGTTCTGCACTCCGTTTATTAATGCGGGTTACGCCCATCCCTTCAATACAGACAAAGAGTCCGCGGGTATGCTGCGGCGTGATCACGATGCAATCCCTCATTACCCGCACCTTGACGGGCATCCCGTTAATAAACCCCGCCTGCGGCATCCATTCACCGTACAAACGAACTGAAAGTCTCTCAACGCGTGAGTATGTAAGTATCCCGCATAATCGAGCCATTCACATTTAGAGATCATCCGACATAATCAATCTGCCAACGCAGGAGATCGCTATGCGTAAAGCCCGTATTACTGCGCACCAGATCATCGCTGTGATTAGATCAGTCGAATCCGGACGGACTGTTAAAGATGTCTACCGGGAGGCCGGTATTTCTGAAGCCACCAGGGACAACTGGAGGTCTGGATACGGCGGCAGGGATACGCGTGGAATCACAAAAGGCTCCACCGTATTTACTGTCTGCTCAAGCTGAATTTTCGCCGTAAGGGTAAACAACGGCTGCCGGTACGCAATCCCTCGCCACTGGTCACGCCGGAAGCGCTGAACCAGAGCTGGTTTATGGGAGTCGTTTTCGCACGTTCAATGTTGTTGATGACTGTAATCGTGAAGCGTTGTCGATTGAAATCGATCTGAATCTGCCAGCTCTGCGAGTGGTCCGTGTACTCGACAGGATTACAGCAACCGCGGTTATCCGGCCATGCTGCGTATGGATAAGGGACCGGAATTTATCTCGCTGGCACTGGCTGAATGGGCAAAGAAACATGCAGTAAAGCTGGCGTTTATCCAGCCGGGTAAGCCGAAGAAAAACGTTTTCATCGAGCGTTTTAACCGGACATACCGTACAGAAATACTCAATTCTTATCTGTTCAGAACGCTGAATGAGGTGCGGGAAATTACGGATAAAGGGTTATCAGAATATAACTGCGAACGTCCATATGAATCGCGGAACAATATGATACCGGAGGAATACCGCCAATAACGTTATCTGGCCGGAATCTTAAAAATGCATGGAACTAAAACGGGTCTATTTACAGGGGCACCTGCGATGAATTTCGCTGCACTGAAAAGCGATACCGGATGAGAGTTGCTTCAAATTAATGTGCCATGTTCACGGGGAGGTGGTGCGACGTTTGCATAATCCAGCAAGAACTGAAAGGAAGGGGAGAGCTTTTTCATGCCTGTATAATCAGTCTGACCTGTGTCAGTCAGCTCTTAGTGTTGAGACTCTCGTTGGAGCGTTATAATTGCTTTTCCGTTTCGGAAAACAAGATTTTCCATTAAAGATCTTCCCTGCGAGGAAAAGTTAACTAATAATCTTACCGTCGAGTTAGGAGATGTATGTTTAAATATAAACAATGTTGCAACGATGCCTGATAATTATCCTCTCTTCGAAGATAAGTTTCCCACACCCAGTGTGGTGGGTGTCATTGTAATGTTATCACTTGAATGTAAATGGAAGGTATAATTGCTTTTTGACTAGTATTCTATTCCACCCTGACAACACGATGTTAACATCAACACTGTTTATATTGGCAATAACGCAATTTTTTTCAGATTAAGAGGTGCTCTGATATATAGATTTTTATGACATTACTTGTTTGAATTGGTAACAAATACCAATAAGTACAAGTTGTTATTACCAGTCACGGATTTTCCCATATGGTAAAATTATGTTATGGCATCATAACATTCTGGATGTGCAATTTTAACTTAGTTTTAAAGAGGTTTCTTTTCAATGAAAAACGTAAAAAAATTAATTATCGCAAGCGTGTTGAGCATGATAACTGCTAGTTGTTATGCTGGTTCAATCGTGGTGGGCTCAGAGCAACAAAGTTCAGTGGATATTGGCTTTGTCTCTCCCCAGCAGTTGAGCGTAACATTTGCTCCAGTGGCGGGCTTAAAGGCTGGGGCGATTAAGTCTAATACGGAGATTGCGACTATTGCAGTTAGTTCTGTTGCTGCTAAACAATTCGCGATCGCAGCGGATTTTAAGGCAAAGGATGTCATGAATGGCGATACATGGACTTTATATGGTAAAAATACTGGCAAAGGAATCAAAGTGTATTTCTATGGTGAGACAACCTCACCAAAGGGGAATGTAAATTACAATGGGCATCAGTGGATCATATATGATATTAACGACAAACTTGGTGTTAAACTAGCTGGAGATCAGAACATCCCAGCTGATGTCTTCCCAATGACTGTAAACATAGCGGCATATCAAGCTTAATAGTAAGCAACTTCTATTAAGTATTATTAAGTCTTAAAGTATTCCCAGCTACAGGCTTTTCTGTACGGTGAATTTTGGTATGACATTATTCATTCTTGATGTCTGGGGGATTTTGAAAAGGTGGATTTCCGATGAAAAACATAAAAAATTTAATTATCGCAAGTGCATTAAGCATTATGGCTGCTAGTTGTTATGCCGGCTCGCTCGTGCCGAATACAAGCACTGGCGTGTCGGCGGATGTAAATTTCAGTAATCCTGGACAACTACAAGCACAGCTTACTCCAGTGTCTGGCTTGGTGGCAGGGCCTCATAAGGGTGATGAGGCTATTGCTATGCTTTTGGTAAGCGGTTCGAGCAAACAATACGCGGTAACGGGAGATTATTCTAAACCTGAAGTAGTGGGCAACGACAGCGATGTGTGGACGGTAACTGGTAAAAGTGGTAATACCATTAAAGTTACCTTTGGGGGGGTAGGCTGTGCCAATAAAGGTTCATTAGTGGATGGTGCTTCGCATAAGTGGTGGGTATATGACATGGCAGATAAAGTCGCTGTGAAATTGTCTGGATCACAAACGGTAAAGGCTGATACTTATCCAGTGACGCTACACATAGCGGAGTATCAAGCTTAATAGTAAACAACTTTTATTGCGCCTTATTAAGGCGCAATAAATATCAAGTCATACTTTTTTTTATAACTTGTAATATGAAAATTATTAGTTTTGGTGTAATGGCGGCTGTTTTATTCGTCTCTAATTCTATAACTCCTCCAGTGTATGCCTCTGAGCAGAAATTAAATTTAAACACTAAATCATTCAGCGTGAAGCTGGGGGCTACACGGGTGATTTATCACGCTGGTACAGCTGGAGCCACGCTCTCGGTGAGCAACCCGCAGAATTACCCTATTTTGGTTCAGTCTTCAGTCAAAGCAGCAGACAAAAGTTCGCCTGCTCCCTTTTTGGTGATGCCGCCTCTATTTCGTTTAGAAGCGAACCAGCAGAGTCAACTGCGTATTGTCCGTACTGGTGGTGACATGCCAACGGATCGTGAAACTTTACAGTGGGTCTGTGTAAAGGCGGTACCACCCGAAAATGAACCGTCGGATACACAGGCTAAGGGCGCGACCCTTGACCTCAATTTGTCCATCAACGTCTGTGATAAGCTGATTTTCCGCCCGGATGCCGTGAAGGGGACGCCGGAAGATGTTGCAGGAAATTTAAGATGGGTGGAGACGGGCAACAAACTTAAGGTGGAGAACCCCACCCCGTTTTACATGAATTTAGCCTCCGTCACAGTAGGGGGAAAGCCCATTACAGGGCTTGAGTATATCCCCCCCTTTGCTGACAAAACACTAAATATGCCAGGTGGCACTCGTGGTGATATCGAGTGGAGCGTTATTACAGACTTTGGTGGTGAAAGTCATCCGTTCCACTACGTCCTTAAATAAATCCAGGGGCTTAGCGGCAGAATATGAAGTTCAAACATCCTGCCTTGCTACTGTTTATCGCGGGAGTGGTTCACTGCGCAAATGCGCACACTTACACATTCGATGCATCAATGTTGGGCGATGCAGCGAAAGGGGTTGATATGTCGCTCTTTAACCAGGGGGTACAACAGCCAGGGACTTATCGAGTGGACGTAATGGTGAATGGTAAACGTGTCGACACCCGTGATGTGGTGTTCAAATTAGAAAAGGATGGGCAAGGAACGCCTTTTCTGGCTCCTTGTTTGACGGTCAGTCAGCTTTCACGCTACGGCGTAAAAACGGAAGATTACCCTCAGTTGTGGAAAGCAGCAAAGACCCCAGATGAGTGTGCGGATCTGAGCGCCATTCCACAGGCTAAAGCGGTATTGGATATCAATAATCAGCAACTGCAACTGAGTATTCCTCAGGTGGCGTTGCGTCCGGAATTTAAGGGGATCGCTCCTGAAGATCTCTGGGATGATGGTATTCCGGCGTTTCTGATGAACTACAGTGCGAGGACAACGCAGACGGATTACAAAATGGATATGGAGAGGCGTGACAACTCTTCCTGGGTACAACTGCAACCGGGAATCAATATAGGTGCGTGGCGTGTCCGCAATGCGACCAGCTGGCAGCGGAGTAGTCAACTGTCGGGGAAGTGGCAGGCAGCATATACCTATGCTGAGCGTGGACTGTACTCACTAAAAAGTCGTCTGACTCTGGGGCAAAAGACTTCGCAGGGGGAGATATTTGATAGTGTGCCATTTACCGGTGTGATGTTGGCATCGGATGACAACATGGTGCCCTACAGTGAGCGGCAGTTTGCTCCGGTAGTGCGTGGGATTGCCCGCACGCAGGCTCGGGTGGAGGTCAAACAGAATGGTTACACCATTTACAACACCACCGTGGCGCCCGGACCGTTTGCACTGCGGGATCTGTCGGTAACAGACAGTAGTGGTGATCTGCATGTCACCGTGTGGGAGGCCGATGGCAGTACACAAATGTTTGTGGTGCCGTATCAGACCCCGGCGATAGCACTGCACCAGGGATATTTGAAGTACAGCCTGTTGGCGGGCCGATACCGATCGTCAGACTCTGCAACGGATAAGGCGCAGATCGCGCAGGCTACGTTGATGTATGGTCTGCCGTGGAATCTCACTGCATACGGCGGTATACAGAGTGCAACGCACTATCAAGCTGCATCGCTTGGTTTGGGGGGATCTCTCGGGCGGTGGGGGAGTTTATCTGTCGATGGAAGCGACACACACAGTCAGCGTCAGGGGGAAGCGGTACAGCAAGGAGCCTCCTGGCGACTGCGTTACAGCAACCAGCTGACTGCGACGGGGACAAATTTGTTTCTGACGAGATGGCAATATGCCTCGCAGGGCTATAACACCCTATCCGATGTGCTCGACAGTTATCGACATAATGGCAACCGTCTATGGTCGTGGCGGGAAAATTTGCAGCCGAGCTCACGTACCACCCTGATGTTGAGTCAGTCATGGGGGAGGCATTTGGGCAATCTGAGTTTAATCGGTTCCCGTACCGACTGGCGTAATCGCCCCGGTCATGATGACAGCTACGGACTGAGTTGGGGAACCTCTATCGGAGTGGGCTCGCTGTCATTGAACTGGAATCAAAACAGAACGCTGTGGCGCAATGGCGAGCACCGTAAAGAGAACATAACCAGCCTGTGGTTCAGTATGCCATTAAGCCGCTGGACGGGGAATAATGTAAGTGCTAGTTGGCAGATGACTTCACCATCACACGGTGGTCAGACGCAACAAGTGGGGGTCAACGGAGAGGCATTCAGTCAGCAACTGGATTGGGAGGTGCGTCAGAGTTACCGTGCCGATGCCCCGCCAGGTGGTGGTAATAACAGCGCATTGCACTTGGCATGGAATGGGGCTTACGGCCTGTTAGGTGGTGACTATAGCTACAGCCGGGCGATGCGCCAGATGGGAGTCAATATCGCGGGAGGTATAGTTATCCACCATCATGGTGTGACGCTGGGGCAACCTTTGCAAGGCTCAGTGGCGCTGGTTGAAGCGCCAGGGGCCTCGGGGGTGCCAGTTGGCGGCTGGCCTGGCGTTAAGACGGATTTTCGTGGCGACACCACAGTGGGCAACCTGAGCGTCTATCAGGAGAATACAGTCAGCCTCGATCCGTCGCAACTACCGGATGACGCAGAGGTCACACAAACCGATGTGCGCGTGGTGCCAACCGAAGGGGCGGTGGTGGAAGCGAAGTTTCACACTCGCATCGGGGCCAGGGCACTGATGACGCTGAAACGGGAAGATGGTAGCGCCATTCCTTTCGGGGCGCAGGTTACAGTCAATGGGCAGGATGGCAGTGCTGCTCTGGTGGATACTGATAGCCAGGTTTATCTCACTGGTTTGGCGGATAAGGGCGAACTGACGGTGAAATGGGGAGCACAGCAATGTCGGGTTAACTACCACCTACCTGCCCACAAGGGAATCGCGGGCTTGTATCAAATGAGCGGTCTCTGCAGATAGCCGATTCTGAAGGAGAGAATAATGTGGATGAAAATACAGCGAATGAAAACGGTTATCTATAGCGTAACCTTACTGGTCACTGCCAGTAGCTTGGTGCCGATAGCGAACGCCGCAGAAAAACTTCAGACAACGCTACGTGTAGGGACTTACTTTCGGGCCGGGCATGTGCCAGATGGGATGGTGCTTGCGCAAGGCTGGGTGACTTATCACGGCAGTCACAGCGGGTTTCGGGTATGGAGCGATGAGCAAAAGGCGGGTAACACGCCTACCGTATTGCTGCTGAGCGGGCAACAGGATCCTCGCCATCACATTCAGGTTCGCCTGGAGGGCGAGGGGTGGCAACCAGATACGGTGAGTGGTCGTGGCGCCATTTTAAGAACCGCTGCAGATAACGCCAGTTTCAGTGTGGTCGTTGATGGCAATCAGGAAGTGCCTGCGGACACCTGGACGCTGGATTTTAAGGCCTGTGCATTGGCGCAGGAGGATACGTAGCCGTCTGTTCCACTCATACTTCCTGTATCAGTGAATAAGGCGAATACTGTATATCAGGTTCGAGGATGTATTGAAAATTTACTCAAGGCAAATATGGTTAGCAATCTTCATTGCAGAAAAATCAATTGCTGATTGATTTTAAAATCTGAAATTCATCTTTTTTTGTAGGGAGAGGAATATTATGTTTCGTAAAATAATTTAACGGACACTGATGCCTTTATTATTTTCTGTTTTGTGGATTTGTTTGATTCACTCTTTTGTGAGCGGGGCTTTATAAGCCCTTAGTATAAGGTTTGTTTATCTGTCAGGTATTCATATGTGATATTTAAGATTTTATGTTTAGGGGGCTTTTTCTTGTCCCCTCAGGCGTAAAAATAATTTATTTTTTACATAAAGGAATAAAGCATATGTCTTATGCACGACATTTACCGGTATTAATGTATCACCATGTCAGTGATAAACCCGGACAGATAACCTTATCTCCCTGTACGTTCCGGGCGCAGATGAAATGGCTGGCTGAATCTGGCTGGAAAACCGTTACCGCTGCAGAGGTGGAAGCTTTTTATCATGGTGCAAGATTGCCTCGTAAAAGCGTCATGCTGACCTTTGATGGCGGCTGGCTGGATAACTGGTTGCAGGTTTTTCCGGTGCTGCAGGAGTTTAATCTGCATGCGCATCTCTTTCTTGTGACCAGTTTGATCAGTGACGGACCGGTCCGTATTCCTGCAGGCGAACCGGTGTACTCTCATGATGAGTGTCAGATGCTGGTTAAACAAGGCCGGGCTGATGAGGTCATGCTGCGCTGGTCAGAGGTCCGGGAGATGCACCTCAGTGGCCTTGTTGAGTTTCACTCGCACACGCACACCCACCGACGCTGGGACCAGAAACCTGTGTCCCGTAATCCGTCGGATTTGCTTCGTGTCGATATTCTTCTTAGTCGTAAGCGGATGAGGGAGATGCTGGGTTATTGCAGTCAGCATCTGTGCTGGCCTGAGGGCTGGTATTGTTCTGACTATATTCATGTGGCTGAAGAGCTGGGGTTCACATACCTGTATACCACAGAAAGGCGTATGAACAATCCAGTCATCGGTTCACAGCGTATTGGTCGTATCAACACAAAGGAGCGAAAGAATGTGGGCTGGCTGAAACGTCGTCTGTTTTATCACACCACGCCCGGATTTTCTTCGCTGCTGGCCCGGCATAAGGGGGCACGTCGGATAGCTGACTGAGCCGGAGACCAGGATGAAAGTGCTGCATACCGAATCCTCCCCCATCATCGGCGGGCAGGGGTTGTAGGCTATATCCCAAATGATGGTGCTGATTTTGAGCAGAAATAAGATAACACCGGAGGCCGTGATAGACCCGGTTGCGCAGAATCTGGAGGCCGCAGGTCACTGGCGCAGGGCTTCTACCCGCTGGCTTTTGGTCATGGGCGATTTTGAATGTACAGAGGCCCAGCGGGAGTGGTTGTTGTTGCGCCGGAATTATTGCCTTGCGCAGATATCTTCCCCTGGCGCCAGTAAAGCTGGATATCAGCGACGTGACGAAATGAGAGGAGCCTGCACATAGGTTTATGTTTTGAGTAAGCGTCTTATTTAAACCGTCTGTTCTGTTTCCTCCACTTTCACAAATAATGTCGAACCGGGTGGGGGGGACTCAAGTAAGAATAATCTGGCGATGTTTTGCTTGTTTCCACGGGATACTTTGTTAGGTGAACGATACAATTAATGCGTTCCAGACTGCGTCACAGAAAAGGAGAATGCCTTTGCAGAACGGGCGCATGACAATGAACCACTTTATTATTGGTATCTGGTTCGGCGACAACCTTGACGATCACTTCCGAGATAGGGTATTTACACTGAGTGGTAAACAGGTTCAATTAGTAACCGGAGATGGATGCAAAATCATGATCGATTCAGATGCTATTTTGCAGCCAATAGATTTTTTATTAAGATGATATCAAGGACATTGAGGCACACAATGACGCATCAGTAAGTCGTTGATAGCTCCTTTAATATAAGAATTTCTTTTATCAACGGAAGATAATGATGGAACTGATCAATAATCGTGGTATGCGAGACTGGATGATATTTATTAAAGTGGCGGAAGTAGGGAATCTTTCCCGGGCTGCACGGGAATTAGATATTAGCATTTCTGCTGTCAGTAAATCGCTTAGCCGCCTTGAGAATTCTATTGAGGTTACTTTACTTCGGCGCGATTCACATCACTTAGAACTGACTGGAGCTGGTCAGACAGCCTATGCAAGCATGAAAAGGATAACATCTTCCTTTCAGTCCTTGCTGGATGAATTGCGAAATCCGGATAAAATTATCAGAGGGAGTATAAAATTTTCGGCTCCGGCTATTGTCTGTGAGTTTCTTGCCAATAAGTGGATATGGGAATTTACAGCTAGCTATCCGGATACAAAAATCTACCTGGATTCACGAGAGCGTAGCGATTTTTTTAGTAAATCCCTGGAGTTTGATGAGCTGGTTTTTAAAAGTGGCATAATCGAAAGTGAGGATCTCGTGTATCGAAAGATAAGCCCTTTAAAGTTGGTTCTTTGTGCGAGTCCGAAATATATCAGAAAATATGGCAGGATCTCACATCCTGGCGATTTGGAAAATCACATTATTGTGGGTCTTCACAATCATGGTCTTTCCGGACCTCTTACTCTTTTCCGTCAAGATGAATCATACACTATTAGTGGCGCTGTTAATGTTCATTTATCTTCCAATAATCTTTTGAGTGTTCTTAATTTGGTTTTAGAAGGAAAGGGTATCAACCTCATGACTCCGGCCTGGCTTGCCACCAAATACTTAAAAAATAATGAACTTGAAATTATACTTCCTGAATGGAGGGTTCCAGATCTCCCCATTTATCTTGTATGGCGTCATCGTCAGTATTATTCTCCTTTATTTCAACGCTTTCTGTATTTTATTGAAGATAAATGGAATAATCGCCCACAAATTGATTTTCTGAATGATGATTAACCCGTTTGGAATGGTTTTGACACGTTCCTGACTTAAACCCACATGATGATGACTGAATTGAGGCATCGAGATATGCGACTGGTCAGCCAGTCGTCTTTTGACGATGCCCAATACAAAACATGATGCCGACTGACGGAAATGATAATACCCGGAAACAGGACGGGGCTGTTTTTGGGCAGCCGGAAGTTAAGCCCATACCAGAAACGTTGCAGTGTACTGAAAAATGGCGCCAGGTTGCACCTGTTCAACGATTTTCTGAAGGCGCAGGAGTATTCATTACTGATATCCTCCATTGCGCCTTCGGGAACCCACAGGACCAGCTATTTTACCGATAGTGTTTAAAAGGCGTAAGTAATGCCGAGCATGAAGTCATTGGAGGCAGCCTTTGTGTCTGCATCATAAGCGGTATGTTCATCACCAGCATAGTGATTTTTTGAAATGCTTACTTTGCCGGCATTAATGTATTTATAACTGGCGTCAATCATAATATTATCTGTTACAGCATATTTTGCACCGATACCTGCGCCCCAGGCAAAGTTATTTTTTGAAGCAGACAGAGTTTCATTAATACCAAAACCAACAGGAATGGTGTTATTACTTAGCTTCACATGAGCGAGGCCAACACCTGCGCTGATATAGGGTGTAAATGCCGTACTATTGTGAAAATCATAATAACCATTAACCATGTAAGTGGTCATTCGGACCTGATTTTTTACATTTATGTGTACTGGCTGACCAAATGCAATAATATCCTGCCCGCCTTTAGCATCCGTCTCACCTCTGAAAGTGGTATCCAGTTCTAAACGTACTGGAAGCTGGAATGGATCATAAAAGTCATAACCGATAGCAACCCCGCCGCCAAAAACGCCTTTGGTACGGTCAGGTAACGTTGCATGACCATTGACTATCTCATCCTGGCTGAAGGTTGAGTTGATTCCATAGACATTGACTACGGATGTCCCCGCTTTCCCGGTGATATAGATCCCTTCTTTTGCTGATGCAGTAGCGGACCAGGTTACCACAAGGGGAATGATGCAGACTGCGAAAAAGTTTTTCATTTCAGAACCTGCCTTAACATTGGGCTAAAAGACAAGTTTCACGGTATAGGGGGTGATATAACGATTACATAAACGAAGCCCAAAAAACGGTCTATTGTAACGCTGGGTTTTCTGTAAGCGGGTAAAAAATGAGATGAAAATATTAAATAACAATACGATAATCGTCGGTATGGAAATCCATCTCCTCGCCAAATTGCCCAACGTACGGTTTCACTTCTACGTTATGTAACGGGTAGTGTTAGATAGAGCGATGCTGTAACAAAAAGATGAAGATGAATTTGTACCCGACCTGGATAAAGCCCGTTATCCAGGAATAACGGGCAAAAATATTTACTCAAGTGCCTGGGCGAGATCTTGTTGTACCTGTTGACGCTGTTCTGGTGTTAAGACTTTGCTTAAATCAAAATAATATTTAACCCGATAATAGCGAGCCTGTTGTTCTATGTTACTGAAGGCTGCAAGCTGCTGTTTTACGGCGGCGTCATCCCATTTACCGGATTTAATCACCTCTATCAGCGCACCGTCTTTAATTCCCTTCATAGAAATCTGACTGACGTCGGTTTCCAGTTGTTGGTGAAGTTTTTTGATCCGGGTAATCTGATCGTTTGTCAGCTTCAGATGCTGGACAATAGGATCCTGGGCGGGCAGGGGAGGATTGGGGACAGCGGTGGCGAAAGCGCCAAAAGAAACGCCCGCCAGAGTCGCTGCCAGTAAAGTTGTGCGTACAAAGTTTTTCATGAAGATATCCTGATAAGGGAGTGATTAACCGTTTTTATTACCCACGAATGGCGAGCAATTATCTTAGAGCCTATCCCAGTAGGCGTTATTGGCGCAGCCAGTTTGGACACGGACAGCGCGCAAAAACCGGAGCGTACACGTAGTACGTGAGGATTTTGAGCACTGCCCAGATCCAAAATGGCAAGTAAAATAGCCCTAATGGGATAGGCTCTTAGTCAGAATACGTTGCCTGCCACATTACGCCACGCGAATTTGTTTTACGGAGAGTTACGGAGTGAAACAATCCCGCCGCGGTGAGCGGCAGGTTGCTTACAAGGTGAATGGATCGGCATCGCGCCAGGCTGGAAATTTTTCGCGATAGTCCTGCAAGGCGACGAGAGAAAGATCGGCATCGATACGTGTCGCCTGGTGTGGTTCGGCGGTGGCGATAATATCACCCTGGGGATTAATGATCCGGCTATCGCCGCGATAATGTAGCCCGTTACCATCGGTGCCAACCCGGTTGCAGCCTGCGACATAAGCCTGATTTTCAATAGCGCGCGCCGTCAGTAATGTTTGCCAGTGTAGCGAGCGCGGCGCGGGCCAGTTCGCTACATACAGCGCCAGATCGTAATCATTGCGGTTGCGCGACCATATCGGAAAGCGCAGATCGTAACAGATCAGCGGCAGAATGCGCCAACCGCGCCACTGCACGATGATGCGTTTATCGCCTGCGGCATAATGTTGATGTTCATCCGCCATACGAAACAGATGGCGCTTATCATAGAGATGAACCTTGCCTTCCGGTTCAACCAGTAAGAAGCGATTTACGGCGCCGCGCTCAGTTTGTAGCGCCGCGCTGCCGGCAATCAGAGCGTCAGTTTGTCGGGCTTTGGCCTGCATCCACGTAATCACGCTATCTTGCGAAAGTGAGTTATTAGCGGCCTCCATCGCGAAGCCGGTGGTAAACATTTCAGGCAGAACAATCACATCCCGGCCAGATACGAGCTCTAGCTGTCTGTCAAAATGACGCAGGTTTGCCGGGCCGTCCATCCAGACTAAAGGTTGTTGCAACAGAGTAATTTTCAAACCAGACACGATCGGAGCTCCTCATTGAACAGCGTCTTTACACTGTAGCATGAGCAATAATAAAAAAGCGGCAAGAAAAAGCCCCGCGAAAGCGGGGCAGGAAAGACGCGAGACTGATTATGCGGCTTCGACTTTACGCACTTTCTCCGGCAGCTTTACCGGTTTGGTCGCCAGCGCTTCAGGTTCAAAATCATCAACGTTGATACTGCGCAGGCGGCTCTCTTCCGCTTTCGCCAGGATGGCGGCTTCATCTTTATCTATAAGCCCTTTCGCCAGCGCATTGCGCGCCAGTTCATCCAGACGAGTAAACGGCAGATTTTTACCCAGTTCTTTGCAGATGCGCTGGTGGATAGGGTCGGCAGCGATGACATCACGCAGCGCTTCTTCCAGTAAACCGACCGGATTATGTTCGGCGGGCGTCAGATACTGACCGCGCCCAATGCGTGAACGTGTGGCGTTCGGCACCTGCAGGATCTTCGCCACGGCGTGATCCAGCTTATCAGACGGCGCCAGATAATGACGGCCAGTCGGGAAGATCATCGCGGTGAGCAATCCGGCCACGACGCGGTTCGGGAAGTTCTGCAGCAGATCGTCCATCGCTTGTTCAGCACGATACAGCGCATCCTGTACGCCCCAGTGTACCAGCGGCAGGTCGGCTTCGTGGCGACCTTCGTCGTCGTAACGCTTCAGTACGGCTGAGGCCAGATAAAGCTGACTCAACACATCGCCCAGACGCGCGGAGATACGCTCGCGGCGTTTCAGGCTGCCGCCCAGTACCGCCATTGACACGTCAGACAGCAGCGCCAGGTTTGCGCTCAGTCGGTTCAGATGCTGGTAATAACGCTTCGTGGCGTCGCCGGTTGGCGTATGGCTCGTTAATCCGCGGGTCAGGCCAAGCCAGAAACTGCGGACGGTATTGCTGCCGACATGGCCGATATGTTTAAACAACAGCTTATCAAAGGCATTGACATCATTATTCTGCGCTGCGGCCATCTCTTCCAGTACATAAGGATGGCAGCGAATGGCGCCCTGACCAAAGATCATCATGCTACGGGTCAGGATATTCGCGCCTTCCACGGTAATCGCGATAGGCGCGCCCTGGTAAGCACGCGCCAGGAAGTTGCTCTCGCCCAGCATAATGCCTTTACCCCCAGTGATATCCATCGCGTCGATAATGGACTGCTGGCCGCGGTGGGTGCAGTGGTACTTCACGATAGCCGACAGTACCGCCGGTTTTTCGCCCAGCATAATGCCGTAGGTGATTAACGATGCGGCGGCATCCATCACATAAGCGTTACCTGCAATACGCGCCAGCGGTTCTTCAATACCTTCCATCTTGCCGATAGAAATTTTGAACTGACGACGAATGTGAGCATAGGCGCCGGTTGCCAGCGCGACGGATTTCACCCCGCCAGTGGAGTTGGACGGCAGGGTAATACCGCGTCCTACCGACAAACATTCCACCAGCATACGCCAGCCCTGTCCGGCCATTTTGGGGCCGCCGATAATATAATCAATAGGCACGAAAATATCGTTACCGCGGGTTGGGCCATTCTGGAACGGAACGTTAAGCGGGAAGTGACGACGACCAATTTCCACACCCGGCGTTGAGGTGGGGATCAGGGCGCAGGTAATACCCAGCTCTTCTTCTCCGCCTAACAATCTATCCGGATCGGAAAGCTTAAACGCCAGGCCCAACACGGTAGCTATCGGCGCCAACGTAATGTAACGCTTGTTCCAGGTCAGGCGCATACCCAGCACCTGCTGGCCCTGCCATTCGCCCATGCAAACCACGCCGGTATCCGGAATGGCGCCTGCATCAGAACCTGCTTCCGGGCTGGTCAGCGCAAAGCAGGGGATCTCCTGGCCGCGCGCCAGTCGCGGCAGATAGTGATTCTTCTGCTCTTCCGTACCATAGTGCTGCAACAACTCGCCAGGGCCGAGTGAGTTTGGAACGCCGACGGTGATAGCCAGAATTCCGGAGACGCCGGACAGTTTTTGCAGTACACGGGACTGCGCATAAGCGGAGAACTCCAGCCCGCCGTACTCTTTTTTAATGATCATCGCAAAAAAACGATGCTCTTTCAGATAAGCCCACAGTTCCGGCGGCAGATCCGCCAGTTCATGGGTAATCTGGAAATCGTTCGCCATCCGGCACGCTTCTTCTACCGGGCCGTCGAGAAACGCTTGCTCTTCGGCAGTGAGTTGCGGTTGCGGATAGTTGTGCAGTTTTTTCCAGTCAGGCTTGCCCTGGAACAGATCGCCTTCCCACCAGGTTGTACCGGCATCAATCGCTTCTTTCTCAGTGCGCGACATCGGCGGCATGACCTTACGGAAGCCGCGGAACACCGGTGCGGAAATCATTGATTTTCGCATCGGTGTGAGGTTAAACGGCACGAGGATAATGGCCAGAGGAACCAACAGCCAGATGGACCACAGGCCAGCGACGCCAAGTGCGGCGGTCCAGGCGAGCAGAATCAGGCTGCTAAGAAATAAACTCACGCGGTGATAGAACAATGCGCCGAGCAGAACAACCGTAGCGATAATACTCAAAATCATCATAACGAAAAGCTCCCTTGCTTGTAGGAGGTCTGACCACTTGTGATGATTAGGTTGTAGTGGATGTAAAATTTTTTAGCAATGTGTTTACAAAATAATTACAACAAAGCTCACATTGTTGCCGTTTTTGGGGGCACGAAAAATCAAAAGCGTGAGGCGTTAATTCGGCTTATGCTTCTCGCCTGTACTGCTATCCGGTACACTGCATACTGTCATTTACATTCATGCTGAAGGATATCCTCATGTACCAGGATCTTATTCGTAACGAACTGAACGAAGCGGCGGAAACGCTGGCTAATTTTTTAAAAGATGACGCCAATATTCACGCTATTCAGCGCGCGGCGGTCCTGTTGGCTGACAGTTTTAAAGCGGGTGGTAAGGTACTTTCCTGCGGTAACGGCGGCTCCCATTGCGATGCGATGCACTTTGCTGAAGAGCTGACAGGTCGTTATCGTGAAAATCGTCCGGGCTACCCGGCAATTGCGATTTCTGATGTTAGCCATATATCCTGCGTCAGTAATGATTTTGGCTATGACTATATTTTCTCTCGTTACGTTGAGGCGGTAGGGCGCGAAGGCGATGTCCTGTTAGGGATCTCGACGTCGGGTAACTCTGGTAACGTGATTAAAGCGATTGCCGCGGCCCGTGAAAAAGGCATGAAAGTGATTACGTTGACCGGCAAAGACGGCGGCAAAATGGCGGGAACGGCGGATATTGAAATTCGCGTACCGCACTTCGGTTATGCCGATCGTATTCAGGAAATTCATATCAAAGTGATTCATATTTT
This sequence comes from Salmonella sp. NW722, assembly GCF_051702785.1. Taxonomy (NCBI): domain Bacteria; kingdom Pseudomonadati; phylum Pseudomonadota; class Gammaproteobacteria; order Enterobacterales; family Enterobacteriaceae; genus Salmonella; species Salmonella sp. NW722. The sequence continues at coordinate 473,943 of NZ_JAMMIN010000004.1, read as the reverse complement.
GATTCAGTTGATCGAAAAAGAGATGGTTAAATAACTATACCCGTCATACTTCAAGCTGCAGGTGCGTTGGTTGCGCTCAGAAACCCCAGTCACATAGTTATCTATGCTCCTGGGGATTTCCTCCCTTACCGCCTTCCTGCAACTCGAATTATTTAGGGTATAGCATATTGTTTTCTTTGATATTTTGACTTTTGATTGGCTGTAAAAATTACGCCTTCCCGCTTAAGGCGTTAGTGGAGGTGATGTATGTGCGAACTGCTTGGGATGAGCGCCAATGTGCCGACGGATATCTGCTTTAGCTTCACCGGACTGGTGCAGCGTGGCGGCGGAACTGGGCCGCATAAAGACGGCTGGGGAATTACCTTTTACGAAGGAAAGGGCTGTCGCACGTTTAAAGATCCGCAACCGAGCTACCATTCGCCGATTGCGAAACTGGTACAGAATTACCCGATCAAGTCCTGCTCGGTTATCGCCCATATCCGTCAGGCTAATCGCGGTGAAGTGGCGCTGGAAAATACACACCCTTTTACCCGGGAATTATGGGGACGCAACTGGACTTATGCTCATAACGGTCAGCTCAACGGTTATAAGTCGCTGGAAACCGGTAATTTTCGTCCGGTGGGGGAAACCGACAGCGAAAAAGCGTTTTGCTGGCTATTGCATAAATTAACGCAGCGTTATCCCCGCACGCCGGGCAACATGACGGCGGTATTTAAATATATTGCGACACTGGCGACGGTATTACGTGAAAAAGGCGTTTTTAACATGCTGCTGTCAGATGGGCGATATGTGATGGCGTTTTGCTCAACCCATTTGCACTGGATCACTCGCCGGGCGCCGTTTGGCGTAGCCACGCTGGTGGATCAGGATATGGAAATTGATTTCAGCTCACAGACCACGCCAAATGACGTGGTTACCGTGATTGCTACCCAGCCGCTAACGGGGAATGAAACCTGGCAAAAGATTATGCCAGGCGAATGGGCGTTATTTTGCCTCGGAGAGCGTATAATTTGAGGCCAGCTGTGGCTGAACGACTTCGTGACTCAACGGTTTGCTCACGACGTAACGTCCATCAACGATAGAAACAGTTGGCGGCTTATGCGTCTGTTCAAAATAATCGTAGCCGGGTTTTAGCTGCGCCCAGAAATCTTTGTAATATGAATATTTATGACGCTGCATATTGGCGTCGGTCATCCGGAACGGATAAATACTCACCTGCACGCTCGGCTGACCAAAGACCAGCGCGGCGGTGACAAACTGGAAAATCTCATCAATGCCGCTGTCGGTCATGGCATAGCAGCCGACGGAAACACAGGCGCCGTGAATCATCAGATATTTACCATCATAGCCATGCGCGCGATCGTAGGCATTTGGAAAACCAATGTTGATGGCCTTATAAAAACGGCTGTCTGGCTTGAGTTGATTACGCTGAACGCTGTAAAACCCTTCCGGACTTTTAAAATCGCCCTGACGGCGTTTCGGGCCTAACCCGCCGGAATAGTTGCAAATTTTGTAGCTATCAAGCAACTGGTATTGCTCACCCATTTTGACGTAGAGATCAAGGGTGCGCTCTTCTTTAAAAATCTGAATATAGACCGGTGAGCCCATTAACTGCTGCTTATACTCTTTACTGACCGGCGTGACGGGGCTGCTGCTGCTCAGCAAACCGGCAAACGAGACGCACGGCATCAGAAGCATCGCAAGAAAAAATGCGATTTTACGCATACTGCTTGTTCCTTGATAAAACGGTTACACACGCCAGAACGGCAAAAGAGTCCCCAAATCGGAGTAATCTGGATTTGGAGCGCTCACATTAGCACCACGGCAGTTTTTCGCAAGTCCCCGTGTGTACGTTTACAATTTTCCCGCCGCTTTCGTCGTCATACCTTCGAATATGTCGCATTTTTAACGCGAATGTCTCTTTGCGCGCAATAAAACATACTGTACACTTAAACAGTATTGTGGGGGCGAGCGATGCGCAAAATCATACATGTTGATATGGACTGTTTTTTTGCCGCGGTAGAGATGCGTGATAATCCGGCGTTACGCGATATTCCCATTGCCATTGGCGGGAGTCGTGAGCGAAGAGGCGTTATCAGTACCGCCAACTATCCTGCGCGCCAGTTTGGCGTACGTAGCGCGATGCCGACCGCCATGGCGCTAAAGCTGTGCCCCCATCTCACCTTATTGCCTGGCCGCTTTGACGCCTATAAAGAGGCTTCGCGGCATGTACGTGACATCTTTTCCCGCTACACTTCACTGATTGAACCGCTCTCGCTGGATGAAGCCTGGCTGGATGTGACTGACAGCCCGCACTGTTATGGTTCGGCGACGCTGATCGCCAGGGAGATTCGTCAGACTATTTTCAATGAACTGCAACTCACCGCCTCCGCCGGCGTTGCGCCAGTGAAATTTCTGGCGAAGATTGCCTCCGATCTCAATAAACCGAACGGACAATATGTTATTACGCCAGCCGATGTACCCGGCTTTCTTAAAACGTTGCCGTTAGCCAAAATTCCAGGCGTGGGGAAAGTTTCCGCCGCCAAACTGGAAAATATGGGGTTAAGAACCTGCGGGGATATTCAACAGTGCGATCTGGCGATGCTTCTCAAACGCTTCGGTAAATTTGGCCGGGTATTATGGGAGCGTAGTCAGGGTATTGACGAGCGTGATGTTAACAGCGAAAGGCTGCGTAAATCGGTAGGCGTTGAGCGTACTCTGGCGGAGGATATTCATGAGTGGTCGGACTGCGAGGCCATTATTGAACATTTATATCCGGAACTGGAGCGTCGTCTGGCTATAGTAAAGCCCGATTTACTGATTGCCCGACAGGGCGTTAAATTAAAATTTAATGATTTTCAGCAAACCACTCAGGAACATGTCTGGCCGCAATTAAATAAAGAAGACTTAATTACCACCGCCCGTAAAACCTGGGACGAGCGTCGCGGCGAGCGCGGCGTACGGCTGGTGGGGCTACACGTAACGCTGCTCGACCCTCAGTTGGAACGACAGTTGGTGTTAGGGTTATAAGTCAGGCTATTAAGATTTTATCACTATTACGATTGCGCCATCTAAATTTCAGTATTACTATACCCGCGTTTTCTCATTCTCAATAACTGCAAAGGAGGTTCATCATGACACTTTATTCTCTGAACGCACTTTGCAGACATTTCCAGGATTAATTTTCTTTTATTGCCCTGGATTAGTCTGCCATTTCCTGATTTTTTAATTCATATATGGAATGGTATATGGGCAATTATATTCGTCCTTTATCAGATGTGGTATTTTCTATCGCATCAGATAACCTGTGGATCGAAGATTCCGCGATCCAACAATTATATACGACGGCTAAGTTAATCGGTATGAGACGCGTTATCGGGATGCCAGATCTGCATCCGGGGCGCGGCTACCCTATTGGCGCAGCCTTTTTCTCGCGTGGACGCTTTTATCCGGCGCTGGTCGGCAACGATATCGGCTGCGGCATGGCGTTATGGCAAACGGATATTTTAGGGCGTAAATATAACGCCGATAAACTGGAGAAGCGGCTGGCGTCGCTGCCTGACGTGGCGGACGCGCAGTGGCTGGAGGAGAATGTCCCCGCCGCAATGCAGCATCATTCGTGGCGCTCTGCGCTGGGTTCTATTGGCGGCGGCAATCATTTTGCCGAGCTGCAACAGGTCGATCGCATCGTCGATGCTGATTCGTTCGCATTGTCAGGGTTAAAAAAAACGCAGTTATTACTGCTGGTACACAGTGGTTCACGCGGTCTGGGGCAAGCTATCCTGCGTCGTCATGTGGAGGCGTTTTCGCATAACGGTTTGCCGGAAGATAGCGACGATGCGCGCCGCTACCTTGCAGAACATGACGATGCGCTGGCATTTGCCCGCAGTAATCGCGCGCTGATTGCCCGCCGGATACTGCAACAGCTCAGGGCTGAGGGCGAACCGCGGCTGGATGTGGCGCATAACTTCGTTGAACCCTGTACTGTCGCGGGTGAGGCGGGGTGGCTGCACCGTAAAGGCGCTACGCCAGATGGGCAGGGACTGGTGATTATCCCCGGCTCGCGCGGCGATTATAGCTGGCTGGTGAAACCCGTCGTCAGCGAGGAGAGCCTCTTCTCCCTGGCGCACGGCGCGGGGCGCAAATGGATGCGTACCGAGTGTAAAGACCGGTTATCGGCAAAATTTACCCCGCGACAGCTCTGCCGTACCGGGATGGGTAGCCGGGTGATTTGCCGCGATCGCCAGCTCATTTATGAAGAAGCGCCGCAGGCGTATAAATCCATCGATAGCGTTGTGGATTGTCTGGCAGACGCCGGACTGATTACGCCAGTTGCCTGCCTGCGTCCGGTGCTGACGCTGAAAACCTCAGGGGAGAAAAGCGCATGATCTTACTGCAACTTTCTTCTGCGCAGGGACCGGACGAGTGTTGTCTGGCGGTAAAAAAAGCGCTGGATTGTCTGACGAAAGAAGCTGCCAGAGAAAAGGTATCGTTGACGCGACTTGAAACAGAGCCGGGACGATTACCAGACACGCTGCGTTCTGCGCTGGTCTCGCTGGACGGCGAAAAAGCTATGGCTTTCAGTGAACGTTGGTGTGGCACGTTACTGTGGATTTGTACCAGCCCGTATCGTCCGCACCATGGGCGAAAAAACTGGTACGTCGGCATTGGGCGCTTTTCCGCCGACGAGCACATACAGTCTGATGAGATTCGTTTCGAGACTCTGCGCTCTTCCGGCCCGGGTGGGCAGCACGTTAATAAAACCGACTCGGCAGTGCGGGCCACGCACCTGGCGAGCGGGATTAGCGTGAAGGTTCAGTCGGAGCGCAGTCAACATGCGAATAAGCGTCTGGCCCGGCTGCTGATTGCCTGGCGGCTGGAACAGCAACGGCAAAATGAGTGTGCGGCGTTGAAGTCTGAAAGGCGTCTGTTCCATCATCAGATTGAGCGCGGCAATCCGCTACGGATATTTAAAGGAATGGCGTTTACGCCACAATAATTCGGTGCTACCAGCGCTGTTATAGGGCTGTCTGGCTATTCGCGTGTAGCCGCAGCGCTATTCAGCGCATCCAGGAGAGCTTATCTGGCAATGGATACCCGATATTCCATATTGATAGCCCGTCCAGAAATGGGACGGGCATTTTAGCGCTTTCTTACTTCGCAGGAATCGCTTTCAGCAATTCGGTCAGCAGAGTCCAGTAGTGGCCGACGCTTTCGATATGTACCTGCTCATCCGGAGAGTGAGGTCCGGTAATGGTAGGCCCAATAGAAACCATGTCCATATCCGGATAGGGTTTCTTAAACAGACCGCATTCCAGGCCGGCGTGGATAATCTGGATGTTCGGTGTTTTGTTGAACAGACGCTGATAGGTTTCCCGCACCAGGTGCATGACCGGCGAGTTCGCATCGGGCTGCCAGCCAGGATAGCTGCCTTTTGCTTCGGTTTTCGCGCCAGCCAGCTTGCCCAGCGAATCCAGCATACTCACCACATAATCTTTACCGCTGTCGATAAGAGAGCGAATCAGGCAGTGAATTTCGACATTCGCATCAGACATTGTGACCACGCCAACGTTCAGCGATGTTTCCACTACGCCTTTCGCCACGTCTGAATTGCGGATCACGCCGTTCGGCGTTGCGTTCAGCAGGCGCACAAAGGTATCGCGTGATGGCGCGGTCAATGCGGCTTTATCACTGGCAACCTCATTGAGTTGCAGCGTCAGGTTTTTCTCTTTTTCCGCCAGTTCGTTTTTCAGAATATCCTGGTAAGCGTTCACTAATGTTTTCAGCGCGCCTATGTTGTCTGCGGCAACGGCGAGGGTAGCGAACGCTTCGCGCGGAATCGCGTTACGCAGCGTGCCGCCGTTGAAATCGATCAGACGCAGATCCAGTTCTTCTGCGTGCCCGGCCAGAAAACGCGCCAGCAATTTGTTGGCATTGCCAAGGCCGAGGTGAATTTCACCACCGGAGTGGCCGCCTTTCAGGCCTTTCAGGGTTAGCTTAAAGCATGCAAATCCTGCGGGTACAGCTTCACGGGTCAACGGCAGATTAGAGGTAAAATCGATGCCGCCTGCGCAGCCCATATAGATCTCACCTTCTTCTTCAGAGTCGGTGTTGATCAGGATGTCGGCCTGCAACCAGCCGGACTGGAGGCCGAACGCGCCATCCATGCCGGCTTCTTCGGTCATGGTCAGCAGCACTTCCAGCGGGCCATGGACGACATTATCATCAGCCAGTACCGCTAACGCAGAAGCCATTCCAATACCATTGTCGGCGCCGAGCGTAGTACCGCGCGCTTTAACCCATTCGCCATCAATATAAGGCCGGATGGGATCTGTAGTGAAGTCGTGAACGGTGTCGCTATTTTTTTGCGGCACCATATCCAGATGCGCCTGTAAAACGACCGGCTTGCGATTTTCCATACCTGCAGTGGCGGGCTTACGGATCAGAATATTACCGACCTGGTCGCGATCCACGTAAAGGCCTTTCTCTTTGGCCCAACTCACAATATGTTCCGCGAGTTGCTCTTCGTGATAGGACGGGTGAGGAATAGAACAGATTTTGGCAAAAATATCCCACAAAGGTTGTGGTGATAACTGAGACAGTTCAGACACGATAAGTCTCCTTGGCGGTGGTCTGAAAAACGTTCTTACAGGCCACAGGGTTAGCGGAATTGATAACTCTTACGAGATGCGACTGAGAATACCACTTTCTCCGCCTGCGGGTAGTATAAAGCATACAAAAAGAGGCGTGGATTCCGCTAAACACTGGTTTTTAGCGCGTCAGGTCTCTATAATCTCGCGCAACTATTTCCCCCTCGAACACTTTTTAAGCCGTAGATAAACAGGCTGGGACACTTCACATGAGCGAAAAATACGTCGTCACCTGGGACATGTTGCAGATTCACGCACGCAAACTGGCGAGCCGCCTCATGCCTTCAGAACAATGGAAAGGCATTATTGCCGTAAGTCGTGGCGGCCTTGTACCGGGCGCACTACTGGCGCGTGAATTGGGCATTCGTCATGTCGATACCGTATGCATCTCCAGCTACGATCACGATAACCAGCGCGAACTGAAAGTGCTGAAACGTGCAGAAGGCGACGGCGAAGGCTTTATCGTCATCGACGATCTGGTCGATACCGGCGGCACCGCCGTCGCGATTCGCGAAATGTACCCTAAAGCGCATTTCGTCACGATTTTCGCTAAACCGGCGGGCCGTCCGCTGGTTGATGATTATGTTATTGATATTCCTCAGAACACCTGGATTGAGCAGCCCTGGGATATGGGTGTGGTATTTGTACCGCCGATTTCAGGTCGTTAATCAGCAGCTTTTCAGAGCGCCCGGCAATGCCGGGCGCTGTTTTATTGGTTACAATAAGCCTCTATGAGTATCCAAGGAGGCTGCACGAATGACACAGGCTAACCTCAGCGAAACCCTGTTCAAACCCCGCTTTAAACATACTGAAACGTCTACCCTTGTCCGTCGGTTCAATCGTGGGTCGCAGCCGCCCATGCAATCCGCGCTGGACGGTAAGAACGTCCCGCACTGGTACCGCATGATAAACCGCCTGATGTGGATTTGGCGCGGCGTTGATCCACGAGAAATCCTTGATGTGCAGGCGCGCATTGTGATGAGCGACGCAGAGCGAACGGATGATGATTTATACGATACGGTCATCGGTTACCGCGGCGGCAACTGGATTTATGAGTGGGCAAAGCAGGCGATGGACTGGCAGCAGAAAGCCTGTCAGGAACAGGACGCCATGCGCAGCGGACGCTACTGGCTTCATGCCTCAACGCTCTATAACATTGCCGCCTACCCGCATTTGAAGGGCGATGAGCTGGCGGAGCAGGCGCAGGCGCTGGCGAATCGCGCCTATGAAGAGGCCGCGCAGCGGTTGCCAGGCTCGTTACGTGAAATGGAATTTGCCGTTCCTGGCGGTTCGCCTGTCACCGCGTTTTTACATATGCCGAAAGGGGATGGTCCGTTTCCGACGGTGCTCATGTGCGGCGGCCTGGACGCCATGCAAACCGACTATTACACCCTGTATGAACGCTATTTCGCGCCGCGCGGTATCGCGATGTTAACGCTTGATATGCCTTCGGTTGGATTTTCATCAAAGTGGAAATTAACCCATGATTCCAGCTTGCTCCACCAGCATGTGTTAAAAGCGCTTCCTAATGTCCCCTGGGTGGATCATACCCGTGTTGCGGCGTTTGGTTTCCGTTTTGGCGCCAACGTTGCGGTGCGTCTGGCCTATCTGGAAGCGCCGCGTTTGAAAGCGGTGGCTTGCCTGGGGCCGGTGGTCCATGCGCTACTTAGCGATCCGCAACGACAGAGCACGGTGCCGGAGATGTATCTGGATGTGCTGGCCAGCCGTCTGGGTATGCATGATGCTTCGGATGAGGCGCTGCGTGTGGAGCTCAATCGCTATTCGTTGAAAGTACAGGGGCTACTGGGCAGACGTTGTCCTACGCCAATGCTTTCCGGATTCTGGAAAAACGATCCTTTCAGCCCGGAAGAAGAGTCTCGTTTAATTACAACATCATCTTCAGACGGTAAGCTGATAGAGATCCCTTTTAACCCGGTGTACCGCAATTTTGACCACGCGCTGCAAGAAATTACCGACTGGATTAATCATAGATTGTGTTAATAGATTGATAAATTCTATTGATTTGGTAAAACAGTTGCTTCATTAAAGGAGATCGCAATGACGTTACCGAGTGGACACCCGAAAAGTAGATTGATCAAGAAATTTACCGCGCTTGGCCCCTATATCCGGGAAGGGCAGTGCGAAGACAATCGTTTTTTTTTCGATTGCCTGGCAGTTTGCGTCAACGTGAAGCCCGCGCCAGAGAAGCGTGAATTTTGGGGCTGGTGGATGGAGCTGGAAGCACAAGAGAAACGCTTCACTTATCGTTATCAGTTTGGTTTGTTTGATAAAGAGGGCAACTGGACCGCAGTGCCGATTAACGAAACCGAAGTGGTGGAGCGACTGGAATACACGCTACGCGAGTTTCATGAAAAGCTACGCGACCTGCTGATTTCTATGGAGCTGGCGCTGGAGCCGTCTGACGATTTCAACGACGAGCCGGTAAAACTGTCGGCATAACCCTGCTGTCATGCCTGATGGCGTAGCGCCATCAGGCACAATGCGACTTATCAGAACTGGTAGGTCAACCCTATTGCCACAATATCATCGTCATTAATGCCTAACGTGTTATCGCTATCAAGCTGATTGATTTTGTAATCTACAAACGCGGACATATTTTTGTTGAAGTAATAGGTTGCGCCAACGTCAATGTAATTCACCAAATCCTCACTGCCGACGCCCTCAATATCTTTGCCTTTTGACAGCACATAGCCTAATGACGGACGCAGACCAAAATCAAACTGATACTGGATAACTGCTTCGAAGTTTTGGGTTTTATTGGCAAATCCGCCGGAAACTGGCGTCATGTTGCGGGTTTCTGAATAGAAGGTCGCAATATAAATATCATTCGCGTCATACTTAACACCCGTAGCCCAGGCTTCGGCTTTATCGCCCGTACCGCGGCGCTGCAGATTTTGCTCCCTGGTGCGATCGGAGAGAGTATAAGCGCCGCTGACGGCAAAATCGCTGCCGCCGAAATCATAGCTCACGGATGTGCCGAAGCCGTCGCCGTTTTGCTTTTTCACATCGCGATTTTCGTTTTTCCCCTGATACTGTAAGGTAAGATCCAGTCCATCAACGATGCCGAAGAAATCGGTATTGCGGTAAGTCGCCAGCCCGCTGGCGCGTTTAGTCATAAAATTATCGGTCTGGGCGGAAGAGTCGCCGCCGAATTCGGGAAACATATCCGTCCAGGCCTCAACATCGTACAGCGCGCCCAGGTTACGTCCATAGTCAAAAGAACCGATATCTTTTAATTTCAGGCCAGCAAAGGCCAGGCGGGTTTTTTGCTGGGACGAATCACTTTCGGCTTTATTACCGGCAAACTCAGCTTCCCAGCGCCCGTAGCCGGTCAATAGATCGTTAATTTGCGTTTCGCCTTTAAAACCAAAACGAACGTAGCTTTGATCGCCATCTTTGCTGTCATAATCGCTCATATAGTGCATGGCTTTAACTTTTCCATACACATCAAGCTTATTACCGTTTTTATTGTAAACCTCGGCGGCGTGAACAGATGCTGATGCGATGATACTCACCACTATTGCCAGAGTGCTCTTATTCATTTCCATTCCTGTTTTAATTACGCGCTATGATTTGTCGGGAAACCCGGTAAAAAACAGGAAGGTTTTTAACGTTCGGTAATGAAAGATTTATGACAAAGTGAGAATTTTTTTAAAAAAATATGTTTAATTGTTGCGGTAATAAAATGGTCAAATTCCGCCGCTACGCTTGCTGATCCTGCGCAACAAAATTTCACGCTATGCGTACAGGTTGTTGGCAACCGGAGCCAGTCCTGCTAAAACGTTCATTTGGTCTTTATTTCTTATTTTGAACGGCAGAGAATCATGAGTGACAGCCAGACGCTGGTCGTAAAACTCGGCACCAGCGTGCTAACAGGCGGATCGCGCCGCCTGAACCGTGCCCATATCGTAGAACTTGTCCGCCAGTGCGCGCAGCTACACGCCGCGGGACATCGTATTGTTATTGTTACCTCTGGCGCGATTGCCGCCGGACGTGAACATCTCGGCTACCCGGAACTGCCGGCAACGATCGCCTCTAAACAGCTTCTGGCGGCGGTAGGGCAAAGCCGTCTGATTCAACTGTGGGAGCAGTTGTTTTCAATTTACGGTATCCATATCGGGCAGATGCTGTTGACGCGTGCGGATATGGAAGACAGAGAGCGCTTTCTGAACGCCCGCGATACGCTGCGTGCATTACTGGATAACCATATTGTGCCGGTTATCAATGAAAATGATGCCGTTGCGACAGCGGAAATTAAAGTGGGCGATAACGATAACCTCTCCGCGCTGGCGGCGATCCTGGCAGGCGCGGATAAACTGCTGCTGCTGACCGATCAGCAAGGATTATTTACCGCCGATCCGCGTAGCAATCCGCAGGCGGAGCTTATCAAAGATGTGTATGGCGTTGACGATGCGCTGCGCTCTATCGCGGGAGACAGCGTTTCCGGGCTGGGAACCGGTGGTATGAGCACTAAGCTTCAGGCGGCAGACGTAGCCTGTCGCGCGGGTATTGATACGATTATTGCCTCAGGCAGTAAACCGGGCGTGATCGGCGATGTGATGGAGGGGATTTCCGTCGGCACCCGTTTTCATGCGCAAGCCTCGCCGCTGGAGAACCGCAAACGCTGGATCTTCGGCGCGCCGCCGGCAGGCGAAATTACGGTTGATGAAGGCGCGACCGCGGCAATGCTGGAACGTGGCAGTTCACTTCTGCCAAAAGGCATCAAAAGCGTGACGGGCAATTTCTCGCGGGGGGAGGTCATCAGAATTTGTAACCTGCAAGGGCGTGATATTGCTCATGGCGTCAGCCGTTATAACAGTGATGCTTTGCGGCGGATAGCCGGTCACCACTCTCAACAAATCGATGCGATTCTGGGCTATGAATATGGCCCGGTCGCTGTTCATCGTGATGACATGATTACTCGATAAGGAACAGGCATATGCTGGAACAAATGGGCATTGCTGCTAAAGCGGCGTCGTATAAGCTGGCGCTGCTCTCCAGCGGCGAAAAAAATCGCGTGCTGGAAAAAATAGCCGATGAACTGGAAGCGCAAATGGAAAGTATCCTCAGCGCGAACGTACAAGATGTTGAGCAGGCGCGAGCCAACGGCCTGAGCGAAGCGATGCTGGACCGCCTGGCGCTGACCCCTGCGCGTCTGAAAGCGATTGCTGACGATGTGCGCCAGGTCTGTAATCTCGCTGACCCGGTCGGGCAGGTGATCGACGGCGGTCTGCTGGACAGCGGGCTACGTCTGGAGCGCCGCCGCGTGCCGTTGGGCGTGGTTGGCGTTATCTATGAGGCGCGTCCGAATGTTACCGTTGATGTGGCTTCTTTGTGTCTGAAAACCGGTAATGCGGTGATTCTACGCGGTGGGAAAGAGACGCATCGCACGAATGCCGCAACCGTTCGTGTCATTCAGAAGGCGCTGAAAGCTTGCGGTTTACCGGAGGCGGCGGTTCAGGCGATTGATAATCCGGAGCGTTCGCTGGTCAGTGAAATGCTGCGTATGGATAAGTACATCGATATGCTGATCCCGCGCGGCGGCGCAGGCTTGCATAAACTGTGCCGCGAGCAATCCACCATTCCGGTGATTACCGGCGGGATTGGCGTGTGCCATATTTTTGTCGATAGCAGCGCAGACATCGCCCCGGCGCTGAAGATTATTGTCAACGCCAAAACCCAGCGCCCGAGCACTTGTAACACGGTGGAAACCTTGCTGGTGCATCAGGACATCGCAGAACGCTTTTTGCCTGCGCTGAGCAAGCAGATGGCGGAGAGCGGCGTGACGTTGCATGGGGATGAAACCGTCATGCAGGTACTGCATGGCCCTGCCAAACTGGTGCCGCTGAAACCGGAAGAGCTGGATAACGAGTTTCTGTCTCTGGATCTGAACGTTGTGGTGGTCGAAAATATGGATGGCGCTATCGCTCACATTCGCGAACATGGTACTCAGCACTCCGATGCGATTTTGACGAGTGATATGCATAATGCTGTGCGTTTCGTGAACGAAGTGGATTCCGCTGCGGTTTATGTCAACGCCTCTACCCGTTTTACCGACGGCGGGCAGTTTGGGCTTGGCGCAGAAGTGGCGGTCAGCACGCAGAAATTACATGCCCGCGGTCCGATGGGGCTTGAAGCGCTTACCACCTATAAGTGGATCGGCTTTGGCGATGGTACGATTCGTGCGTAATTAATGTCGAGCGGTGCAAAAATAGCCGGTTGAGTAGCAAGGCTATTGACGCACCGCCCGGTTAGTTTTAACCTTCTACCCCGTGATTCACCCATGTGAACACACCCTTCTCAGGGCCGATATAGCTCAGTTGGTAGAGCAGCGCATTCGTAATGCGAAGGTCGTAGGTTCGACTCCTATTATCGGCACCATCTAAATCAATCACTTATGTACAACCTCATTTCTCAAAAACACCATTTTTTGCTCTCGGGTACACTCTCGGGTACACAACTAACAAAACATAAGCAGTATCCCACCTAACCCAAAGATGATTTCTTGTTTACCATGCGCCATGAGTTGGCCTACCATTTGATAGGCTGAATACGTATTGGAAAGATTCTACATTCCATCATGTTAATGATTCCGTCTCAGAGCTATGTACTCACGTATCTTTTGTGAGCTTACGTACATAACGAATCTTGTATGGAGAATAACCATTAACCTACCGGTTCAGCAGTGATGTAGCAGCCGCACTGCTGAGCGTTGTATTACCGTATCCATACCCATCTATATTGTGGCTATTTAGTGAAACTCTCTGAGTCTGTCTCAGCTTAGCACGAATGTTTCCTGTATCTGTCTACTGCGGGATTCAACCGCGTTAGGGCATTACCTTTGGCGATGTTCTTTGATATCTATCATTGAGATCTGTTCCGTAGTTGGTGAAAATGTTGAAGTGAAGATTCTTCATAGGTTAATTAATTGATTGATTTTAACAATCTAATAGGTGAAGTAATGGACAACTGGACTAAACCATTTCCTCTCGTAAAACTATATGAGGAATTTAATATAGATCCTCGTTTGTTGATTAAAGCCTGGGTTGACGGTGATATTTGTCTTTATATTAAACTGGATGGAGAGCCTTGCCGTATTTCTCGTTCTGTGACATCAATAAATTCTGCTGAAGGAAAAAGAAGCTTTGAAGAAACTATAGATAATGGTGAGGATTCTTATCAGAATAACCGTTTACCTGAATTTAGAATAAGGCAATTTTACACAAATAAAGTTAAGAGTCATTATCCTAAAATTTTAATGAAACATCTTGCTGCCAAGAATGTAAATATGTCAAATATTTTAATTGAACTGGAAAATACTTATCGCAAAGTAGGTAATCGTATTAATTATAATGGTGTTGCTCACGGCTATTGGTTGATAAAACCTATTGATGGTTGTTTCCACGAGAAAGAGTACACATTACCTGATATGATCCATATTTTATCATTAGGGGCATCAAGAACAAAATCGATAACTATTTATGACTATACCATGTCAGATTATTTGATGACGTCACAGGATACATTAATTGATAACCCTGAGTTGTTTGTGAAGCATGAAGATATAGAGAAAATCATGGAGGTTGAAAATGTAAAAGGACGAATTAAACCTTCTCTCAATAAAATTGATTTATCATGCTCAGATAAACATGAGGGGGAAATCAAACCTGAAAAATGTTACCCTATTCTAAAACATAGAATAGCATTGTGTATAATTATCCGTGAGTGGTGGGCAAGAGAAGATAAGGATGACAAAAAAATAGCCCATAATGCAGCATTACATCTTAGAAATTTTCATAAGTATAGTACTGAAGATGGAACAGTTATGGGGTGGATAACTAGACCAGAAGAAACAATACATAAGCCTAGAATCTGTCCTATACAGATAGAAGCATTATCTATCTTTCTTAAGATGGTTTGTAAAGATAAAAATGTTAAAAATAGTACATCCGCGATAGCGAAAATGCTGACAGAATTAGCACACAAGGATGAATATAAATTCGATATTTCCTTTAGTAAAGAGGAGGTGAAGGCGTGGTTGTTAAATAAAAAACAATCTAACTGACTCTGTGAGCCTATCACGTAATTCTGTATAACTACCATCGTGTTAAAGGTGATCGCTCTGAGGGCCGCCAAACTCGATAAGGAAACGACTCATCGCCAGCCGCCAGCCCTGGATTGGCATGTTCCATTCTCTTGATGCCGTCTCATTTATTACTGATTTCTTATCCGTCAGTAACTTCTTTACAGGCTGTTTTGAAACCATTTTAGAATAATGGTTTTATCATCTATTTTTAGTATATTAATCAATTAGTTAATGGATGATTTTTTGGCTAAAAATAGGTCTTACTAAGCTGCTTAGTAAGACCCAACCCTCTTTTCTATTTTTTTCCCTTGATACATGATGCCTCCACCAAAACAAAGGAGGCCGTATGAGCACAACATTTAATCCCCCAACGCCAGAGCGACGCTTGCAGGTCCTTAAGGACAACGGTGAACTCAATGATCGTCTGGTTCGTGAGCGAGAGCGTCAACGTATTACATCCATCTCCCGATCTACAGCCTGGAAGCTAGAGCAGGTGGGGCAGTTCCCACGGCGTAAATCTATCGGTCTGAAGTCCTGTGGTTGGCTGTTAAGCGAATTGCTCTGTTGGATCAATGAGCGTTAAGAGAATGGAAAAAAATTTATCATTTTTTCTTCGTTTTCTTTAACTACCGGGGTCTATATCTTGCTATTTCCGCTATTCATCGCGGAATTGCTTAATAAGTAAAAATTTTTATTCTTAATAACAGAAGGAATTACCTATGTTACTTGAAAAAACATTTCCCGTGGATGTATTGCCATCCATTATTAGAAATGCAATTTACGAGATTGAGCGTAATACTCAAGCGCCATTATCTTTGATCGCGGCATCAGCGCTTGGAGCAATTTCCCTTGCTTGTCAAAACAGTGTCGATGTATGTCGTCTGAATGCATTGCGTAGCCCTGTATCACTTTGCTTAGTCACTCTGGCAGAGTCAGGTGAGCGTAAAAGTACGGTAGATAATCTACTAATGAAACCTTTATACCAACTGGAAGAACAGCTGGTAGAGAAATACTCACAGGAACTTGCTGACTGGAGGAACGACGTAGCGATATTTAATGTTGAAAGGAATGGTATTGAGTCAAAACTCAAATCAGACGTTCGTGAGGGTAAAGACTCTACAGCAACAAATGCACGATTGAAGACTTTTTTGAAAACTTATCCGAAGAAGCCTGTTAAATATAAATTCATTCTTAATGATGCGACACCAGCAGCGATAAAAGACTATCTCTGTGGTGACTGGCGCTCTATTGGTATTATGTCAGATGAAGCAGGAACTATATTTAATGGTTACGCATTGAATGAATTGCCTTTCATTAACAAAATGTGGGATGGTGCAACGTTCTCTGTCGTGAGAAAAAATACCCCTGAGCAACTCATCAAAGAGGCACGGTTAACGCTGTCCTTGATGATACAGCCTGATATATTTAATAAATATCTTGAACGCAAAGGGGATACGGCAAAAGGTATTGGTTTTTTTGCTCGTTGCCTGATTTGTAAACCTTCTTCAAAGCAGGGATTCCGGCAGATTACTAACCCCGTTGAATCAACGGAGCATTTACCTGTATTCCATCAACGGTTACTGGATATTGTAAATGATGGCATAACCCGAAATGGTAAAGCTGAGCGGCTCTGCTTACGTTTTTCTCCTGAAGCAGAAAAACGATGGATAGATTTTTATAACCAAGTTGAGATGTCTATGGGAATGCCTGGTTATCTCTGTGATTTTAAAGATTATGCCTCCAAGATGGCTGAAAATACAGCGAGAGTTGCAGCGCTTTTACATTGTTTTAGTAATGATGTAGGAAATATTTCACTGATCACTGTTAACTCAGCAATAGAAATAATTACATGGTATATGGATGCGCACATCAGGTTGTTTTCCAAGCCTCAAGCACTTGTTGTTCCAGAGGTCGATGAACTGTATAACTGGATAAACGAATATTGCTATAGGCTTTCAGTTTTTTATATTAGGAAAAATACCATACTACAATATGGTCCAAATCGTTTTAGAGAACGAAATAAATTAAATGAATTACTATATACACTTTACTCGCAGAACAGGATACATGCCTATAAATCAGGAAAGACTGTATATATACAACCAATAGCTCAACAATCAGGTCTTATACTTTAGTCTGATTATACTGCCATGATATTTTTATGAATTAATTAGCGAGTAACTTATATACAGTCATCACAGACTGGGGCTACATTTATATTCAATTTCATTGTTGGATAGTTAATATACATCTAATAATAGTAGTGTAATATAACTACTGGTATACCCATGTAGATAGATTACCTATACACCAGTGTAAGATGTTATAGGATATCTATATACCCAGTACCTGTGATGGCTATATCCAGTATCAAAGGAAATATAGCAATGAAAATCTATCAAACCATATATGGTGATCACGTTGTGGAATACAAAGAGAGTATCATCAATACTGTCCATAAGGCAGTATTGGATCACCCCAGAACACTGGCTATACGGGTGGATCTCCATGACCCAGCTATTTTGGATAATGGTGATACCATTACCTGTTTTGCTAATACTGAAGATGCAATATCCCGCTTTACCAGGTCTATGAAAGCAAAGGTGGTTGCTGATACTCAGCGTAAGCAACGAGAGGGTAAACGGGTATACTCTAATACCCTGCGTTATGCCTGGGTGCGGGAGTATTCCCTGACTAATAAGCGTCACTACCACATTTTCTTATTTCTGAATAAAGATGCCTACTACCACTTAGGAGATTACGATCTCGATAATAACACGTTAAGAACGATGATTATTACGGCATGGTGCAGTGCGTTAGGCCTGCCTCCTGAAGACCACGCCCACCTGGTCCAATTCCCTGCGAATGGGATATATTTCCTTGATAGGGAGAAGGTTATGAATGGTCATTATCCTGGTGACTTTGTTGAACGGGTTGATTACCTTACCAAAGTAAGAACGAAAGTTTTTGAGGATGGGTATCGCTCGTTTGGGTGCAGTAACAATTAATTCAGCCTGCTATAGCCCTAATAACTCAACACTGCTGAACTATCCTGGTTAGGTAGTGTTGGGTTATTTTTGTTTTCTGCAAAGATCGTCATTTAAATCAATGAATGACGCTCTATTTCACCGTTAATGTACATACCAGCGATAATACCTTGTTAGGCCTCCTGAGAAGCCCGTAGGCGTATTTTTTATTATGGATTAGGATTCTATTGACCGTGACTCAAAACCTCTCAGAACGGCTTGTAGCACCATGTGATGGTTGTCTGTGAACCGTACAATTTATTATAAAACATAATGTTGAAATACACCTCTTCTGGAAAACCTTCTGTTTCTGTACTGAAGTAAAAAGCATAAATTATCAGTAGTGATGCCAGTGTTGTCGGATGTGCAATCGCCTTCCACTCTCTAGGCTTGATCCACCCAATTCTGAGGTATAATGCCCCCAATACGACGTATCAGCGTGGGTACAGTCATGCATCTAAAGCTAAGGAATACCAGGTAAGCATTGCCGTACCAGAGCAACAGGATGCGTAACGAGTATCAAACCTATTTCAATGGGATCAAATAATGACAAGCCTCCAGCAACGTGCAGAACTACACCGTCAAATCTGGCAAATCGCCAACGATGTCAGAGGCTCGGTAGACGGATGGGATTTTAAACAGTATGTCCTCGGTGCGCTTTTTTACCGCTTTATCAGTGAAAACTTCGCCAGCTACATCGAAGCCGGTGATGACAGCGTCCACTATGCTGCGCTCGACGACAGTATCATCACCGATGATATCAAAGACGATGCGATCAAAACCAAGGGTTACTTCATTTACCCTAGCCAGCTTTTCTGCAATGTTGCAGCTAAAGCCAATACCAACGACAGGCTGAATGCTGATCTAAACAGCATCTTTGTCGCCATTGAAAGCTCTGCTTATGGTTATCCGTCTGAAGCTGACATCCGTGGCTTGTTTGCTGATTTTGATACGACCAGTAACCGTCTGGGTAACACAGTCAAAGATAAAAATACCCGTCTGGCGGCTGTACTGAAAGGTGTTGAGGGCTTAAAGCTGGGTGACTTTGACAACCACCAAATCGACCTATTTGGTGATGCGTATGAGTTCCTGATTTCTAACTATGCGGCGAATGCGGGTAAATCAGGCGGGGAGTTCTTCACACCGCAGCATGTCTCTAAGCTGATTGCTCAACTGGCAATGCACGGTCAAACCCACGTTAACAAAATCTACGACCCGGCGGCAGGCTCTGGTTCACTGTTGTTGCAGGCCAAAAAACAGTTTGATGCTCACATCATCGAAGAAGGTTTTTTTGGTCAGGAAATCAACCACACCACTTTCAACCTTGCTCGTATGAACATGTTTTTGCACAACATCAACTACGACAAGTTCAATATCATGCTGGGCAATACCCTGACAGATCCCCATTTTGGCGATGAAAAGCCTTTTGATGCGATTGTGTCTAACCCGCCGTACTCGGTGAAATGGGTGGGTAGCGATGATCCGACTTTGATTAATGACGAACGCTTTGCCCCGGCTGGCGTGCTCGCGCCAAAATCCAAAGCCGACTTTGCCTTTGTGTTACACGCACTGAACTACCTGTCCGCCAAAGGCCGCGCGGCGATAGTCTGCTTCCCGGGGATCTTTTATCGTGGTGGCGCTGAGCAAAAAATCCGTCAGTATCTGGTCGATAACAACTATGTTGAGACGGTGATTTCACTCGCACCGAATCTGTTCTTTGGCACGACCATTGCGGTAAATATTCTGGTGCTGTCGAAGCACAAAACCGATACCAAAGTGCAGTTTATTGATGCCAGCGGCTTGTTCAAAAAAGAAACCAATAACAACATCCTCACCGATGACCACATTGCTCAGATCATGCAGATGTTTAGCAGCAAGGCTAATGTTGATCATCTGGCGAAATCAGTGACTTTTGATAAGGTGGCCGGGAATGATTACAACCTGTCTGTCAGTAGCTATGTAGAAGCCAAAGACACCCGTGAAATTGTCGATATCACGGAGCTGAATGCTGAGCTGAAAACTACCGTCATTAAAATCGATCAGTTACGCAGAGACATTGATGCGATAGTGGCTGAGATCGAATGTAGTGAGGTTGAGGCATGAGTACTCTGAGTTATCTAGATAAGTTGCTGGATGGCGTTGAGGTTGAGTGGTTGACTGCCTCTGAGATTTTCAACATTAAAAATGGTTACACGCCATCTAAAGCTAAAAAAGAATTTTGGGAAGATGGAAATATCCCTTGGTTTAGGCTTGAGGATATACGAACTAATGGCAGAGAGCTTAATGATTCTATTTTGTACGTAAATCAAGCGGGAGTTAAAGGTAATCTCTTTCCTAAAGATTCAATATTTATGTCAACAACGGCAACAATAGGAGAGTTTGCTTTGGTCAAAATACCACACCTGACCAATCAACAAATCACCAACTTTTCATTAAAGAACGAGTTTGAAGAAATTGTAGATATAAAGTATTTATTCTATAGATTCCACCACTTTGGGGAGTGGTGCAAGGAAAATGCTAACAAAAGTGGCGGCTTATCTATTATAGGAATTAAAAAATTATCATCGTATAAATTTCCAATCCCCTGCCCGGACAACCCGGAAAAATCTCTCGCTATCCAGTCTGAAATCGTGCGGATTCTGGATACATTTACCGCCCTAACCGCTGAGCTAACCGCTGAGCTTAGCACACGCAAAAAGCAGTACAACTACTATCGCGACCAGTTGCTGAGTTTTGAAGACGGCGAGGTTGAATGGAGGACGTTGGGGGAACTTGGGGTGCTTATCAGAGGTAAACGTTTTGTGAAAACCGATATAATTCCCAAAGGCGTACCGTGTATTCACTACGGTGAGATGTATACCCATTACAGCATCTGGGCGGATAAAGCAAAATCGTATATTTCTACTGAATTAGCTTCCAAGTTAAGAAAAGCAACATACGGAGATGTTGTTTTCGTCTCTGCGGGCGAAACAATTGCGGATATTGGTCGTGGAACAGCATGGCTAGGCGATGAAGATGTTGTTATTCACGACGCATGCTTTTTCTATAAAAGCTCATTAAATCCCAAGTATGTGGCATACTTCTCAAGAACAAATTTCTTCCACGACCAGATCAAAAAATCAATCTCCTCAGGGAAAATATCTGCCATCAATGCCAAAGGCTTGGAAAAAGTGATTATTCCGGTTCCGTCACCAGAAGCACAAGCCCGCATCGTTGCCATCTTGGACAAATTCGACACCCTGACTAGCTCAATTACCGAAGGTCTGCCCCGCGAAATTGCGCTGCGCCAGAAGCAGTACGAACACTACCGTGATTTGCTGTTCAGCTTCCCGAAACCAGAAGTCGCTATAGACTAAGGCAGATGGAAGGACGGAGGCAGATTTTATCCAAGGTTTGTAGTAAGGGAACAGAATGACACAGCAGACAAAAACGATTGCCGAATCAAACAACTTTATCGTACTGGATCGCTACACCAGAGAGTGGGCAGGCAGTGACAGTTACCAGAGTGAATCAGACCTCGAACGAGAACTTGTGCAGGATCTCCGCAATCAGGGCTACGAGTATCTCCCCAATTTGACCTCTCCGGCCACACTGCTGGAAAACGTCCGTACCCAGTTACAGCAACTGAATAACGTGACGTTCACCGACCTGGAATGGCGGCGCTTTACCGAACAGTATCTGGATAACCCCGGCGATACCGCCCTGGATAAAACCCGCAAAATCCACATCGACTATATCTGTGACTTCACGTTTGATGACGGGCGTCTGGAAAATATTTATCTCGTTGATAAAAAAAATATCGCCCGTAACAAGGTGCAGGTTATTCGCCAGTTTGAGCAGACTGGCTCCCATGCTAACCGCTACGATGTCACGGTGCTGGTCAATGGTCTACCGCTAGTCCAGATTGAGCTGAAAAAGCGCGGGGTTGCCATTCGTGAAGCGTTTAACCAAATCCACCGTTACAGCAAGGAAAGTTTTAACGCTGAGAACTCATTGTTCCGCTATCTCCAGTTGTTCGTGATTTCTAACGGTACGGATACCCGGTACTTTGCTAATACCACCAAACGCGACAAAAACAGCTTTGATTTCACCATGAACTGGGCGAAATCCGATAATACGCTTATCAAAGACCTGAAGGACTTCACCGCCACTTTTTTCCAGAAGCAAACCCTGCTCAATGTGCTGTTCAACTACAGCGTATTTGACAGCAGCCAGACACTGCTGGTTATGCGCCCTTACCAGATTGCAGCTACCGAGCGCATCCTGTGGAAAATCAATAGTTCTTACAAATCCAAAAACTGGAGCGATACGGAAAGCGGTGGTTATATCTGGCATACCACAGGCTCTGGTAAAACCCTGACCAGCTTTAAAGCGGCTCGTCTGGCGACTGAGCTGGATTTCATCGACAAGGTGTTTTTTGTCGTTGATCGAAAAGATCTCGACTACCAGACGATGAAAGAGTATCAGCGCTTCTCACCAGACAGCGTTAACGGCTCCGACAGTACCTCTGGGCTGAAACGAAACCTGGACAAAGACGATAATAAAATCATCGTCACCACTATCCAGAAGCTGAATAACCTGATGAAAAGCGAAGGGAATTTACCTGTTTACAAGAAGCAGGTTGTCTTCATTTTTGACGAGTGTCACCGCAGCCAGTTTGGTGAAGCGCAGAAAAACCTGCAACAAAAGTTCCGCCAGTTTTACCAGTTCGGTTTTACGGGCACGCCGATTTTCCCGCAGAATGCCTCTGGTGCGGAAACTACCGCCAGTGTGTTTGGCCGTGAGCTGCATTCGTATGTCATCACTGATGCCATTCGTGATGAGAAAGTGCTGAAATTCAAGGTTGATTACAACGATGTGCGTCCGCAGTTCAAGAGTATTGAAACCGAGACCGACGAGACAAAACTCAGCGCTGCAGAGAACAAGCAGGCTTTCCTGCATCCACAGCGTATCCGGGAGATTACGCAATACATACTGAGCAATTTTCGCCAGAAAACCCATCGGGCTTTTCCGGGTGCCAAAGGGTTTAATGCGATGCTGGCTGTCAGCAGCGTTGATGCCGCGAAAGCCTACTACGAAACCTTTAACACCCTACAACAAGAAGCGAGTACACATAAGCCGCTGCGTGTGGCGACTATCTTCTCGTTTGCTGCGAATGAAGAACAAAATTCCATCGGTGAAATTTCCGATGAAAGTTTTGAAATTACCGCTATGAACAGCAGTGCAAAAGAGTTTCTGGATGCGGCGATTAACGACTATAACGCGATGTTTAAGACCAACTTCAGTACGGACAGCAACGGCTTCCAGAACTACTATCGCGACTTAGCGCAGCGGGTCAAAAATCAGGATATCGACCTGCTGATTGTGGTGGGAATGTTTTTAACGGGTTTCGATGCGCCAACGCTTAACACACTGTTTGTTGATAAAAATCTGCGTTATCACGGGTTAATGCAGGCGTTTTCGCGTACCAACCGGATTTACGACGCCACCAAGACGTTCGGTAACATTGTCACGTTCCGTAATCTGGAGCAGGCGACGATCGATGCAATCACCTTGTTCGGTGATAAAAACACCAAAAATGTCGTGCTGGAGAAAAGCTACGAAGAGTATATGTCAGGTTTTACCGATGCTGTAACGGGGGAAACCAAACGCGGTTTTATGGATATTGTGACGGCGTTAGAGCAGAATTTCCCACAGCCGGGTGAGATTGAATCGGAAAAAGAGAAAAAGGCGTTTGTGAAATTATTCGGAGAATATTTACGTGCTGAAAATATTCTGCAAAATTATGATGAATTTGCCATGCTGAAAGCGCTGCAAAGCGTTGACCTTAGCGACCCGGTAGCCTTGGACGAGTTTAAGGCGAAACATTATCTCGATGATGAAAAGCTGGCTGAACTGCAAACTATTCGCCTTCCCCCCGAACGGAAAATTCAGGACTATCGCTCAACGTATAACGATATTCGTGACTGGCAGCGTCGGGAGAAAGCGGCGGAAGAAAAAGATAAATCCACTGTGGACTGGGATGACATCATCTTCGAAGTGGATCTGCTGAAGTCTCAGGAGATTAACCTGGACTATATCCTCGGGTTGATTTTCGAACATAACAAGCAGAACAAAAGCAAAGCTACCCTGATAGAGGAAGTGCGGCGTCTTATTCGTTCAAGTCTGGGAAACCGGGCCAAAGAAAGCCTGATTGTTGATTTTATCGAACAAACCAATCTGGATGAACAATCGGACAAGGCCGGTATTATTGACGCATTCTTCACCTTTGCTCAACGGGAACAGCAGCGGGAAGTGGAAGCGCTTATTCGCAGCGAAAACCTGAACGAGGAAGCCGCGAAACGCTATATCAGCGTCTCCCTGAAACGCGAGTATGCCAGCGAGAATGGCACTGAGCTTAACGAAACGCTGCCAAGACTTAGCCCTCTGAACCCACAGTATAAAACCAAGAAGCAAACTGTTTTCCAGAAAATCGGTGCTTTTATTGAGAAATTCAAAGGAGTTGGTGGGCAGATCTAACCAGCCAGATCATAAAAGAGTGCAGGTAGATCTGCACTCTCGCTATAAGAATCTTTAGTGTGATTTTGCCTGGCTTTAAAACGCTGCCATCATGTATAGAATAGCTTAGATTTATTTGTATTCATCAATTTTGATTTTTCATTCGGTGAAGTTTTCTGAAAAATTAGCGTCGAGTCGCATCAATACCTTTTGAGAATAAGAGATATCATAGCGATATATTGCATCTGACTCATTTGGATGCAGAGAGGATGCGTAAATCTTACGATTATCCTTCATTCGATAAGTGCTTGTACTATCGAATTTCCGCCAGGAGCCATATATAAAAATAACATCACCTTTTTTTAGCTCCCTCGGGTGTACCTCAATTACGACCGATGCTCCGATTTTGGCAGCAGCAGTTAAATCAGCGATTGTGAAGTTTTTCACATTTCCCTCTTGAGTAGATACCGTTTGGATCGTTTGACACTATATTTCCTGTGAGGATTTATTTTAATCTGCATTTGTAATAGTTATAATTTATGTGTAACTTTCTATTTTGAATGGAGTTTTTACTTTTTTTCCTACATTTTGTTAATCGTTATATTTATGGCTCAGGTTTACCAGACTGTGTAGCGGAAGGCCAAATGCTTTTTCCGTTTGATATAATCCTGCTTCATATGCATCCCACATCCTGGCGATTTGTTGTGCAGAGATTCTAAATTGGTTGACTGCCAACGGAGTAGTATTTAGTTCAGCAAATTCCACTATTTTTAAACGAATTGTGTGGGCATGCTGGAATAGCTCTCTTTTTTCCTTAACCAGGTTCTCCAGTTTAAGCATATCAGGAATGTTTATCCGGCTCATTATTTGCACGTTACTCCACATATTCTGCATTAATGCGTTTTCTTGCGTCGTAAGTTCGTTGATTTTTTGTTCTATGGTAGAATATTCCTCTACTAATGCTGGTATAGTTGATGATTGTTGGAGGGGCTGCTTTTCTGTACATTCTAATTCCCTTAGTAACTCTGTATACAAGGCAATATACGCCTCTCTTTCGCATGTAAACCCAACCATACACAGATACATACCTGCTATTACCTGATAGTTGTCAATTTCCCAAGTTCCAGGTTTAAACTGCACCGTAACTGCACCGCTAACACCCATTATTTTTTCACACGCATTACGTAGCTCGACTGTGGTTGCTGTTTCAATATTCAACTCATAATCAAGCGGAGTCACGTCCCCATTCCAATGAAATGCATTTGGCAAAGAAGGGGTCGTTGTAACCTCTTCGAGGGCTGATTGTTGTTGATAGGAACAATCTTTTAGATTTCCCAATTTGCCTGGTGAAAGGCTCAATGCTTCCTCTGCCTCTGACATATCTCGTTCGAAATTGTCCCAGTCAGCAAGGATTACCTGGGGCAGTGTCCGGGCCTTTTTAGCTGCAACCATGTCAGGCAACCACTCTGCATAACTTGCAATACGAGCGGCAGCTAACCAGGATGCACGATGACACCGGCGCATGTTCTCTGCAAAATGTGACATAGTTTCAACTGCGGTTTGTATGCGTGCTGGAGGGGCATCTTCATTACTAGCCTTTACAAGCCGGGCATAGGCAGTGCTTGCATGTTCGTGTGCTACCTCAGATGCGGCTATGGCACGTGTCAGAATCTGGTTTAACTTTGCCAGTATTTTAGGTGCACTTTTCATTGAGTACCTTTCTTATTGGGGGATTGTGCAGCGATTAGCGCCTTAATGATTTTATGGGCATAGTAGTCGATTTTTTCAATCGGGTGCATTTCTTGCTAAATTGCGCCACATCTCGTAACCATCTTATAAATCAGACAGAATATGCCGATCCCTCAGCTATACGCTAGCCAGGCTAGAACCGTCTTGACAACTAGTGCGACGACGTACCATTAGAGAAGATGATGAGACCTTAATCTAAGTGCGGGTATAAGCCACCCGGTAGCATTTAAAATATTTTCAGACAGATATTATCTCTGTGACAACACTTAACGACCCGCCGCGAATCACCTTCCGGCGGGTTTTCTTTTAACTGTCGAAGGAGATAAAAATGATCTGTCCTCATTGTGGTTCTACGAATACGCAGAAGCGAAATATTGGCCGAAAAATCGGTGGCGGGATTGGTGCCATCGCAGGCGGCGTTGCCGGTGCGGAGGGTGCCACGATCGGCGCAGCGGCAGGCTCCATTATTCCCGGCATTGGAACGATCGCCGGAGGCGTGATTGGCTTCCTCGTTGGAATGGGAAGTGGCGCTGCGCTGGGCGCAATGACTGGCGGGAGCCTGGATGGAGAGGTGCTTGATGAGTATCTCTGCCATGACTGTCTGCTGACATTCAATGATTAAATATTTTCTGGTTCTGGCCTCAGGCATCATTCCGCGTTGTACGGTTTAACCTCGATTTTCCTGCTGTAGCCCTGTCGCTTCCCGCGACAGGGCCGGGCTTTATTTTCATGCTTTCACTCTGGTTCGTCACGGATCGCCGGAGTGCTGCCCCATCACTCTCGGGCGTCATGTGGACACACCCTGTCCGCCTGGCTCGCCAGAAAGTGATGTAAAAACCATCAGTTTTGTCCACCAGCGCCCGTGGTGACAGGTGTCGGGCCATCGGGAAAAATATTTTTCGCCGTGTCCACACCCTGTCCGCGCCCCTCTTTATCATAACCACATATTTTTCATGGCATTAAAACGGAGTCTTTTATGCCTCAGACTGAACGCCGCCATGAGCGGCTTGCCGACAGGCTGACGCAAATCATTCGCCGTCTGTTTGCCGGGGAGAATCTCAATATGCGCCATCTTGCAGAAGAGTTTGGTGTTTCCGTTCGTACCCTGCGCCGGGATCTCCGCGAACGCCTGACCGGATTGGATCTGGAATATAACGACGGTCATTGCCGCCTGGTGACTGCCGACAGTGCAGGTCAACGCGAGAGAAGTGGGCTGACGCTTGCCCGGCAAAGCGATATGAAAGCGCTGTTTCCAGGGCTGGATCTTCGTCTGGCAGGTGCGCTGCTGGATGAAACTGAACATAGCCCCTGCTGTATCTGGCCCCCCGTGGCACTGACTGCGGGTTCATTTACCGGGATTTTCAGCCATCTCGTCACCGCGATTAACCGGCGTAACCGTATCTCCCTGCTGGCGGAAGGGCAGCGCTGCGAGTGCCTCGCGCCTTACCGTCTTATCTGTCTTGATCGCAACTGGTATCTGATGGGCGAGTTATGGAATGACATTGCCGTGTTCCCACTGGCCGAGATCCAGAATGTGGCGGTGCTGGCGGACACCTATACACGTAATGAAACCATCAGCCGTCTTACCCGTCATCCCAACTTTATTAATGCCTTACCGCATTACCGGTTTATCCGGGATCTGCTCGCCACCTTTAAATCCGGCCCGTTCCCGAACGGTGCCGACAAATAAATGCTGATGATTCAGCACAACACCACCGGATGGAGTTCACTGCCGGTTTATCTGAACGAAAAGGAGTACATCATGAAAATCCAGAAAATTACGCTTCGCCTCTGTCATGCCGGGCGTCGCTGCCCGGACTGCGGTTCATCGGACGATATCATTCCGTGGGGCGACGGCTGGATGTGCCGCGACTGCGGCTGTGAGTGGGGAAAAAATAACGGTTACTGATTCAGGGAGCGATGTCATGGGATTCTGGGATACAGCGGGTCGCCTCGCGCTCAGCGCGGCAAAAGAGGGGCTGAACACCGTCAGGGATATGAAAGAAACGCACGATCAACTGGAAGGGAAAAGCAGCTCGCAACTGGAGCAGATCGCCGATAGCCGCAGGGCGGGGGAGATTGAAAGGCGGCTTGCCCACAAGATCCTGCGCGATCGCGGTGAAAGATAATTGTCTGCGTTGTCCGGGGCCTTTTACGGCCCCGTTCTTATTGAAGGAAATAAACAGAGTGAAGATGAAAAACAGAATCACACAAGGGTTATTGGTCGCATCGCTGATGACTGCAAGCGCCGGGGCATGGGCTGCGGGTGCGGCAAAAACCGCCGTAGATGCACTGAACTGCACGGACGACAGTTGTCCATATCCGACCGATCTCTATAAATCCGATCCGGTTTATGCCCACGATATTGAAAGCAATTTAAGCGCGGCGGGAATGGCAAACCTGATTGGCCCTTCTGGTAAGCTGGGCGGGCCGGAAGATCCGCTGTCACCCGTACAGATTGGGGGCAAGACCTGGCTGAAGAGTATGGTGTGCGAGGCGGGTAATTGTGGTTATCACTATTTCAACTTTCTGTATCAACCTGATAGTCATCAGTTACTGGGATACTATTTCGATGGTAAAGGGGTCTGGGTGGGTAAGCCTGATAACGAAGAGGCCAGTATCCTGACGGACGGTGAGATAAAAACCGGCCCCGGTGAAACAGGTACTGCGCCGGTTGCCACTGCACCCGCTTCCGCGCCTGCATCACCGGATGCGCCGCCAGCCAACACCATCTGGACGTTTAGCAATAACGGCACGACGCTCTGGCAGGCCTGTGGCGGTCAGAACAGCGCCTGTGCGATTGTGGGAAATTCAAAATGGTACGTTGCGGTGCTGAACCGTCGTTCGGCGACCGGCTGCGCTTTTGGTGACTTTTATGTTGCTGACCGGAGTTCAGCGTCGTGGCACCGGTACGACACCGGCACCTGTAGCGCCGATGCCTACATCCAGGAGGGCAGTATCAGCCACGGCCAATATTCATCGGTCGATATTCTTATCAACGGGTCGCTGGTGAAGCAGTTCCCTATTGGTTACTGGTCAGCACAGAAATCATTCTCCGGCGGCAACCGGCCTTCCTGGTCGAAAACGAAACAAAAAAATCAGCACTAACCCCTTCTGTTATCGTCACCCCCGGCCTCTGTTGCATTAGCAGCAGGGGCCTTTTTGTTTTTAAGGAGCCGGATATGTCTCAACCTTTACGCCTGCCCGACGGGCCATTTACCCGCGCTGAGGCCAGCGCGGTTTCCGCCTGCTATCAGAATGTCGCTATCGAAGATGACCAGCAGACCCACTTTCGTCTGGTCGTTCGTGATACTGACGGAAGCCTTATTTGGCGGGACTGGAATTTTGCCGCCGGAGCCGGTCAGGGGCTGAACCGCTTTATTGCCGACTACGGCATCCCGGTCCCTGAAGCCCCGGACAACGCCTGACCACAGTCGGTATTACCTACCCATAACCACACCATCAGACCATGTTCCCGCCAGGAGCATGGTCTTTTTTACACCGTTACCCCACGACTAAGGAAAAAACCATGCGATTAGCCAGCCGCTTCGGGCGGATAAACCAGATACGCCGCGACCGTCCATTAACCCATGAGGAACTGATGCAGGTGGTTCCCAGCGTGTTCAGTGAAGACCGCCACGAATCCCGCAGTGACCGATACGCTTACATCCCCACCATCACGCTACTGGAGAATCTGCAACGCGAAGGGTTTCAGCCCTTCTTTGCCTGCCAGTCCAGAGTCCGGGACCCCGGCAAACGTGAACACACCAAACATCTGCTGCGCCTGCGTCGTGCCGGGCAAATCACCGGGGCGCAGGTGCCGGAGATTATTTTGCTCAACAGCCACGATGGTTCCAGTTCGTACCAGATGCTACCGGGGTACTTCAGAAGCGTCTGTACCAATTCGCTCGTCTGCGGTCAGTCGTTGGGTGAAATCCGCGTGCCGCACCGGGGAGACGTGGTGGAGAAGGTTATCGAAGGGGCTTACGAGGTGCTCGGCGTGTTTGAACGCGTGGAGGAAAAGCGCGAGGCCATGCAGTCGCTGCAACTCCCGGCCCTGGCGCAGCAGGCTTTTGCCAGAGCTGCGCTGACCTACCGCTTTGGCGAAGACCACCAGCCGGTGACTGAAGCACAAATTCTGGCTCCCCGCCGCTGGCAGGACGAGTCCGGCGACCTGTGGACGGTCTATAACCGCGTCCAGGAGTCGCTGATAAAAGGCGGTCTGTCCGGCCATTCCGCACAGGGCAAACGCAGTCGTACCCGCGCCGTTCAGGGCATTGATGGCGACCTGAAGCTCAACCGGGCGTTATGGGTAATGGCCGAAGAACTCCAGCAGGTACTGAGTTGAAGAGGAGGACAAATGAATACTGCAATATCACTGATACCGGCATCCGCGCCCGCTGCGCCACCCGCCTTAACGCCGTATGCACAGCGCACTATCAGAAGGGCCGTGAATCTGCTGGATAAACACCTGCGCCAGCCCGGCGTGATTTTTACTTCCGCAGCATCCGTTCGCGACTGGCTGCGTCTGCAACTTTCGCCGCTGGAACGGGAGGTATTTATGGTGCTGTTTCTGAATAATCAACACCAGTTACTGGCGCATGAGACGCTGTTCACCGGTGGTGTCCGCCATACGGAAGTTCATCCACGGGAAGTCCTGCGCGCCGCCATGCGCCATAACGCTGCGGCAGTGGTGCTGGCTCATAATCACCCGTCCGGGGATGCCGAACCCAGTCAGGCCGATCGACTAATTACCACACGGCTGGTGAACACGCTGGAGCTGGTCGATATCCGCGTTCTCGACCACTTCGTGGTCGGCCACCGGGATATCCTGTCCTTTGCCGAACGGGGCTGGTTGTGAAAATCATCAGTAAGCGCCAGGCGATGACGATTTACCGGCAGACACCCGGCTCACGGCTGGCCTCTTACTGCACCGGTCATTACCGCTGGACCGGCAGTGTTTGCCATTACGCAGGTCGTCACGTACCCGATATCAGCGGCGTGCTGGCTGTATTTGCCGAACGCCGTCAGGATCGGCATGGCCCGTATGCACTCCTGCGCTGTGTGACCCTGAATTAATCATATTTACGGAAAATCCAAAATGGACACAAATGAAACACAATCCACGCCAGTATGGGGACTACGGAACGATGTCTTCCCGTCATTTGGCGCACGGTTAGTTCAGGAAGGTAATCGCCTGCACTATCTGGCTGACCGGGCGGGTATTTACGGTGAATTTACCCCGGCGCAACTAAAGACTCTGAATATCGTATTTCCAATGTTTATTAAACGCATGGAGGTCGCTTTACGCACTGGCGCACTCAATCCGCGCGAAGCCAGACGCTTTACGACTGCACTCCGGGGCATAATCTGCGAAGCCGACACTCGCGGATCGTTCGGTTACGTTTATCTTTCGCTTTACCCAACCGTCGTTAAAAACTGACCGGCATCCCCCCTCAATATCTGTTTACTAACGGAATTTCATTATGCAAACCCAATACAACCACCCACACCGGGCGACCCCGTCACAGCCGTCGCCTGTCGAAATCTGGCAAAAACTGCTGACCCATTTACTGGCTAAACATTATGGGCTCGAACTCAGTGACACGCCGTTTAGCGTAGAGAAGGTGATTCAGGAACACATTGACGCCGGTATCACGCTGGCTAATGCCGTGAACTTTATTGTAGAGAAATACGAGCTGGTTCGTATCGATCGCAAGGGATTTAGCTGGCAGGAACAATCACCCTATCTTCGGGCTGTAGACATTCTGCGGGCGCGACAGGCTACGGGTCTGTTGCGACGTCAACGCTATCTCGCGGCACACTGAATCTTGCGAGCAGCCTTCCCGTATTACATTCCCGATCTTTCTTCCCTGTTAACTCCCTGCATAATGCGCCTGCCATTCCCGGCAGGCGTGTTTGCTTTTATACGGACGAAAAATTATGCAAACAGAAGCTGAAGTGTTAACTAACCATAACGAACTTATCTGCTCGACAAATATTGAACGGATCGTCACCGGGCGGAATGCTGCGCTGCAACAAATTGAAGCCGTCATCCACCAGCTTAATGAGATTTCCCGTCTGGCATCCAGTATTGGCGGCAACACGGCGGAGCACTGGGCGATGCGGCAGGGGCGAGCTTTTGACTGCTGGCTGATGCAACCGGTGGATAAAGCCTTGCCGGTAATCGCCCGCAATATCGATCGCAGCATCTGGCGCGATCTGATGCTGAAATCGGGGATGCTGACTTTGATGGACGCTGAAGCCCGCAGCCAGTGGGCGAAGAACCTGGAGGAGGGGGATCTCCCAGCTATTAGCGAAGCCAATATCCTGAGTACCTTTGAACAACTCCACCGCAATAAGCAGGAGGTTTTCGAACGTGGGATTATCAATGTATTTAAAGGGTTAAGCTGGAACTACAAAACCAATAATCCCTGTTATTTCGGTAAGAAGATTATCGTCAATAATCTGGTGAAGCATGACAGATGGGGCTTCAGTCTGAACTGGGGCTGGCGGCGCGATCAGCTCGCCGATCTGGAGCGGATGCTGTACCTGCTTGACGGGAAGACCATTCCCGATAACCGGCATGATGTCTCCATCCGGTTTATGGACTTCGTGCGTGACAATCCGCATCAGCAGGTTTTCGAAGACGAACTTTTCACTATTCGTTACTTTCAGAAGGGGAGCGGGCACATTACGTTCAAACGGTTGGATCTGGTAGAGAAGATGAATGATATCATTGCTAAACATTATCCAGGAATGCTGACGGTCATGTAGTCCTCAATCCAGTAAGCATGGTGTTCATCCTATTTCTGTTCCCAAAATTTGTTATTATTGCGGCTAATTGGCATTGGATTGCTGAAAGGAGCTGGTTTACATGTCGATCCCTGAACGCCCTAAGATTTATCATATTCTTCATCTTGATCGACTCAGGTCTGTCATTGCCGAAGGATTGTTGTCTGATGCGCTCATCTCGGCTCGTAGTGAAACCGGTACAATGATCGGCATGAGCAGTATTAAACAGCGTCGGCTCCATGAGCTGACGCTAACCAGTTATCCTGACCTGCATGTGGGGCAATGTGTGCCTTTTTATTTTTGCCCGCGCTCGGTAATGCTATACCTGATACATAAGGCTAACCATCCAGAGCTGGCTTATCATGGAGGTCAGGAGCCGATTTTGCATCTTGAGGCTGACCTCTATACTGTCATGGCGTGGGCGGAACAACATCACCAACGCTGGGCATTCACATTGTCTAATGCCGGGTCGCTTTACTTTGAGGATCGCTGCCAACCAGATCAACTCGGAGAGCTGAATTGGCCTGCGATACAAACTCATCAGTGGAGCGGTGGTAATGGTGTTAAAGAGGCGAAACAATCGGAGTTCCTGATTGAGCATAGTTTTCCCTGGCATTTGGTTGAATGCATCGGAGTTCATTCACCTTTGATTTATCAGCAGGTTGCTAACATGCTTCCACCAGATGGACACCGTCCTCCTGTTGAGGTGAAACGAGAATGGTACTACTGATGAGGATTTCAAAATGATTGAATACAGACATGGTGACATTCTCCAGTCAGAGACCGAAGCTATCATCAACACGGTTAATTGTGTTGGGGTTATGGGGCGGGGCATTGCCTTGCAGTTTAAAAATGCTTACCCGGATAACTTCAAAGCTTATGCAGCGGCTTGTAAAGCTGGGCAGGTTATTCCTGGCAAAATGTTTGTGTTTGAGACCGGAAGGCTAACCGGACCTCGCTATATCATCAATTTCCCGACCAAGCGCCACTGGAAAGGGAAAAGCCGCATTGAAGATATCGTAGCGGGCCTGGACGATCTGGTATCAGTTATCAGGCACTATGATATTCACTCAATTGCGATCCCCCCACTGGGCAGTGGCTTAGGGGGGTTGGATTGGCTGGATGTCAAACCCTTGATAGAGTCAGCGGTTCGACCGCTGGAGGGCGTGCAGGTAGAGATTTACGATCCCAAAGGTGCGCCATCATCAGAGCGTATGGCCCATAAAACTGAAGTGCCAAAGATGACACCGGGTCGGGCTGCGTTGGTTGAATTGATGCAGCGTTATCTCAATGGGTTACTCGATCCGTTTATCTCATTGCTTGAATTACATAAATTGATGTATTTCATGCAAGAATCTGGTGAGCCATTACGCCTTAAGTATCAGAAAGCACATTACGGACCCTATGCTGAAAACTTACGACATGTGCTGAATGCAATTGAAGGGCATATGATCTCCGGTTATTCCGATGGCGGTGATATACCTGACAAGCAGCTAATGCTGGTTCCTGGGGCGGCAGAAGAGGCAAAAAGGTATCTTGAACGGCAGGAAGATACCTGGATGCGCTTTCAGAAGGTTTCGGAGTTGGTTGACGGATTTGAGTCACCTTTCGGTCTGGAACTACTGTCAACGGTTCACTGGGCTATGAGACACGAGTCCCTGACCTCGCCCGAGGACGTCACAGAATACATTTATGCCTGGAATGAGAGAAAACGGCAATTTACGCCCCGGCAGATCTCTTTAGCAGTAGATACTTTACATCGTAAAGGCTGGATACCTAACCACGTTGCTCAATGACATACATGGCCTATGGCATATAGGCCATGTATCTATTCTATCGACTACCAAACTGCACCTGGACCACGTTATCTGGCATCGCTGTAGGCGTATTAATCACTTCCTGCTGGATAAAATCACCCCAATTTAGAAATAACTTTCTCAGCTTTTCAGCCTGCTGCCCAACCTGATATGTTCGAATTAACCGATCTTTAGGTACATGGTTAAGCAAGAGCTCGATTAAACGCTCAGGCGCATCCAGATACTCGGCACAGCCGGTAGCAACGCTTCGGCGTAAATCATGAGGGGAAAAGGGATCAATCTCTCCCATATATTTAACTCGTACTCGTTCCAGAGCGCGGGTAAGGGCGTCGCCGGTTATGGGAAATCCCGGTTTGCTGGTGGAGCCAAAGACATATGCCCCTTCAGTAATGAGACGCTGTTCTTTTAGTAAAGAAAGGGCTGATGGGTGCAGCGTAACTACATGGTTTTTACCGTTCTTCGTTGCCGGGATGGTCCAGCGATCGCCATTGATTTGATCCCAACGCATTTCTGCTGCTTCAGAGCGGCGAGCCCCAGTGAAAATAATTAGACGTAGTGCATTTGCCACCGATCGAGATAACACGACGCTGGAGGCTAATCCACGGCCACCTGAGACGACAGAGCCGCCACCTATAGTTGCTTCATCCAGCACCTTCCAGAGCATCTGTAGCTCCTCTCGCGGCAGCCAACGATCGCGAGGTTTACTCATGGATGCACCAAACATTGCCGGTTTGAGCAAACGAGCAGGATTATGCTCAATTAGACCTTGTAAACTTGCATGGTCAAGTGTCATGTTGAGGATGATTAATCCCTTACGGACGGCTTCTGCGCTACTTTTTCTGACATGGCTGAGGTGCTCGAAAAGAACCGCGCGGCTGAGATCGTCGACACGTCTGTTACCTAATGCTTTTTCAAGGTGGCGGCGATAAGCGCCTTCATAGTCTGCAAGAGTTCGAGCGCTTATAGGTTTACTTTCTTTTCTGAATGCCAGCCAATTTTTCCATAAGTCGGCAAATATTGGCATTTTCTCGTTCTGCTGTTTCTCGATTTTTTTTGCGTAGCGAGGATCAATTCCCTTTTTTACGAAGTCAGCAGCTTCAGCGTGAGCCTGGCGAGCCTGGGCTAATCCCATTGCGGGATAGCTACCCAATGTTAGCTTGATCTGTTTTTGTGCAATCCGGTAGCGATAAATCCAGCTTTTACTTTCGCTACCGTGGCGAACACGAACATAGAGGCCTCCACCCGCTTTTGATTTAACAGAGACAACGATTTCTTTCTCTTCTTCAGTGGCGGATAGAGATGCTAATTGCCTGTCTTGAGTGATACTGAGCGCCATATTCAGGTCCTTTTTGGGGTACACTCTCGGGTACACAATTAGCATGATATCAGGAGAAACAGAGAGAAACGATAACAAACAGGTTTTTTATTTATGGTATTGATTTTATTTAATAAAATTGAATTTTAAAGACGGTATAAAACATACTAGAACAGTGGTTTAGTCAGTTCGTAATGCGAAGGTCGTAGGTTCGACTCCTATTATCGGCACCATCTCAAGTTCCTCAAACGTCCGTATTCATCCATAAATACACTGATTTATAACGACTTTATTGCTTTTTTGTCCATCACCGTCCGTAACCATCCAGTAGAATCCGACACTGAAGGTGTATAGGATTGTGTATATGTTCCTGTTCGGTCTTGGATTCCTGTACACATGCTTTTAAACGATATGCAGATTCGCCGCGCTAAGCCTGAAACTAAAGCCTATACACTCGGAGATGGGCAAGGGTTGTCATTGCTAATTGAACCTAATGGAAGCAAGAGCTGGCGGTTCCGTTATCGTTTTGCCGGTAAGCCAAAAATGATCTCGCTGGGTGTGTATCCGACGATCACACTTGCAGATGCCAGTTCTCGTCGTGATGATGCCCGAAAACTTGTGGCAGAAGGAAAGAGCTGTGATCCTACCCGCGTAATATGGGCACAACCCTAAGCGAGGTTCTGGTTTTCAAATTGTTCCGGACTGAGACCGCCACAGGCACTGTGACGACGCCACCGATTGTAATCACACTCACTATAATTAAACACTGCTGTCCGCATTATTTCCCGGCTGACAAAGTCCTCTCCGTGGATACATTCTACCCTCAGCGTATGGAAGAAGCTTTCCGCACAGGCATTGTCGTAACAACAACCTCTGGCGCTCATACTTCCCCGCAGATTATGGCGTTTCAGTAAGCTCTGGTAATCCGTTGAACAGTACTGACCGCCTCTGTCTGTATGCACGATGACATTTTCCGGACATTTACGCCGCCACAGCGCCATCTGTAACGCATCGCAGGCAAGCTGTGCTGTCATCCGCGAGGACATCGACCAGCCAATGACTGACCGCGACCACAGATCGATAACCACGGCCAGATAAAGCCAGCCTTCACCAGTGCGAAGATACGTGATGTCACCCACCCACTTCTGATTCGGGCCGCTGGCGTAAAAGTCCTGCTTCAGCAGATTCTCTGAGACTGGCAGACCATGTTTGCGGTAACTGACCGGACGGAACCGGCGCGAGGCTTTCGCCCGCAGCCCCTGCCGACGCAGGCTGGCCGCCACGGTTTTCACGTTGAACTGGTAACCCTGAGCACGAAGCTCATCCGTCAGGCGTGGCGCACCATAGCGTTATTTTGCGTCACTGAATGCTTCCCGGACGACGTTATCACAGACAAGGCGGAACCGCTGACGCCGGTTTATCTGATGACGACGCTGATGCCAGACGTACCAGCCGCTACGGGCAATCTGAAGTACACGGCACATGGCTTTGATATTGAACTCAGCCTGATGTTTTTCGATGAAGACATACTTCATTTCAGGCGCTTCGCGAAGTATGTCGCGGCCTTCTGGAGAATGGCCAGTTCCTCATCCCCTTCTGCCAGTGGACGTTTTAGATGGGCGATCTCTGCGGGCATCGCCTGTTCGCGGTCAGAAGAAGAGAGCTGATTTTGCTGTTTGCTTCGTCAGTTATAGAGTTGTGATTCATACAGGTTAAGCTCGCGGACGGTAGCGGCCACCCCAATGCGTTCAGCCAGTTTCAGGGCTTCCTGACGAAATTCAGGCGTGTGCTGCTTGCGTGGCTTTTTGGTGGTTGATGCTGGTTTTGTCATGTGAGTCACCTCTTACTTGAGAGTTTACTCACTTAGTCGCATGTCCACTATTGCTGGGTAAGATCAATGGCCTCGCTGACCTGTCATGACATGAACGCCGTGCATATCCAGGATCTTCTGGCGGTGGATACGTTTATTCCCCGCGCGGTACAGGGTGGCATTGCCGGGGAATGTTCAATGGAAAACGCCGTTGGCATTGCGGCGATGGTGAAATCCGATCGCTTACAGATGCAGGCTATCGCCAGCGAGCTAAGCGCCCGGTTAAATACCCCAGTTGAAGTCGGTGGTGTGGAAGCCAACATGGCTGTGGCTGGCGCGTTAACGACGCCTGGATGCGCCGCTCCGCTGGCGATCCTCGATTTAGGCGCAGGATCCACCGATGCCGCCATTATCAATAACGATGGCGTAGTACAGCGTTGTCGCCGGGCAGGGTAATATCCGTGGTACTGAAGGCCCGCGCAATGCGGTGGCGACCGGGCTGGTTTTAGCCGGAGAAGCCAAAAAATAGCGCAGAAAACAGCCGCGCAAGCGTTTAGCTGCGGGGTAAGTCAAAGAAAGGCGATGTTCTCTTTGATATCCCGGCGGAGTTGGGTACATAGTATCAAGGTGCCTCTCACGTGGTTAATTTTAAGGATAAGAGCATGCCAACAGCAATTGAAAAAGCCTTGGATTTTATTGGTGGTATGAACACTTCGGCGTCAGTACCCCATTCAATGGATGAAAGTACCGCTAAGGGAATTCTAAAGTATTTGCATGACTTAGGTGTGCCAGCGAGTCCGGAAGTTGTGATGGCAAGGGGTGAGCAGGAGGGATGGAATCCTGAGTTCACGAAAAAAGTGGCCGGATGGGCAGAAAAAGTCGCCTC
This sequence comes from Salmonella sp. NW722, assembly GCF_051702785.1. Taxonomy (NCBI): domain Bacteria; kingdom Pseudomonadati; phylum Pseudomonadota; class Gammaproteobacteria; order Enterobacterales; family Enterobacteriaceae; genus Salmonella; species Salmonella sp. NW722. The sequence goes on along the minus strand of NZ_JAMMIN010000004.1, from coordinate 435,290 downwards.
CGGTAACCGCATCCTTATCAAAAACCCAGAGTATTTTTCGACCTATATGCAGGAGCAGCTCAAAGAACTCGTGTGAGCTGACTATCGAATAAAACGCTAACGGACGTTTCCATCTAAGGATGGCGGCGTCCAGAAGGGTTGCCAGTGACAGTTTTGGGCTGCCGATTCATTTCTTTTCGTCAAATTAATGTCTATATATTTATTGAATAAATATATAATTCATAACTTACTACGTTGCCATTACCGCGTCATTCTTAGATGATCTACATTTCATAAAACACTTGATTCCATTTTGTCTCTATTAAGAAAAATAAAATGTGAACGCTGTCAATTCTGCAAACGTAAAAGATAAATATTGTATACACGGATGTTTGTTGGCAAACAGGCAGATGGTAATCAGGATCTTTTACGGAACATTGTGTATGAAAAATAATATTGAAGAGACAATAGGTAAGTACTTGCCTATTTTAATGATATTACCTCTGGCGGGTTTGGCAGAGTTAGCTTCTTTATATTCAATCCAGGCTTTATTACCAAAGTTAAGTGAGGTTTATAATATCCCATTGAATCAGGTAGGGATGATTTTGTCTGCTGAGGTGGGGTTTCTGGCATTAGCCATGTTATTTAGCGGCACGTTATCTGACCGTTTTGGGCGAAAGCCAATCATTTTTTATTCGTTGCTGGCAGGAGGTATTTTAACTCTATTGTGCGCAACTGCATCATCATGGCCGATGCTGGTGGTATACCGCGCTTTGCTCGGCATTGCAGTAAGTGGTATTACGGCGGCCGTTACAGTCTATATCAGTGAAGAAGTCTCTCCTGCTTTGGCAGGGATTGTTACTGGATATTTTATTTTTGGCAATTCGCTAGGGAGTATGTCTGGTCGTGTGTTTGCAACTTTGATGATGGAGCATGTATCTATAGATACGATTTTCTTTATCTTCGGTGGTGTTCTGATTGCTATGGCACTCGCGGTGAAGTTGTTTCTCCCGACATCCCGACAGTTTGTTCCTACACCTTCACTACAGCTTGGTGCAGTGTTGAAAGGCGGGTTGGAACATTTTAAGAATATCCGCGTATCATTATGTTTTGTCATTGGATTTATTCTTTTCGGCTCTTTTACGTCCATCTTTAATTTTCTGGCGTTTTACCTGCATCGACCGCCTTATGAGCTGAGCTACACCTGGATAGGTTTGATTCCAGTTAGCTTCTCATTAACTTTTTTTCTTGCGCCATATGCTGCCCGTGTCGCGTTGAATATTGGGTCGATGAATGCGCTCAGTATGCTGATCATCTGTATGATGGTCGGTGCATTTCTCACGCTAATCGCCCCTTCTCTGTGGGTTTTCATTTCAGGTATCGTTTTACTATCAGTCGCATTTTTCTCTGCTCATTCCACCGTATTAGCCTGGGTCAGTTCACGGAGTCCAAACGCAAAAGGACAGGCGACATCGTTTTATCTACTTTGCTACTACTCTGGCGGTGCAGTAATGGGGTATTTAAACGGGTATCTTTTCTCCTGGCAGGGATGGAATGCTATTGCGGCATCATGTCTGATGATGCTGGGGATAGGATTATTTATCTGCCGGTTTATTTTCGCAAAATATGAGAAACAACCGCAAATCAAAAAACAGTCAGTTCAGGAGAGTTTCTGATTATAGACACGAAGTGTGTTTTTATACTTTCCATAATGGAATCATCATTTTTTCATTAATGTGTCACTATAGCTAAAAGCTTAAATTGTGAATATTTGGCTACCCGGATATTCGTTGCCCCAGGAATATATATGTCTGCTAAAACGCTGTATGAAAAATTAGTTGAGTCACATACCATTCGTGAACTTGATAACGAAGGACATGTTTTACTTTATATTGATCGTTCAATACTGAATGAATATACCAGCCCGCAAGCATTTAGCGGGTTAAGAGAACGCGGTCGCACCGTTCGGCACCCCGACACGTTTTTATTGAATATTGACCATGTTAATCCCACGCGGTCGCAACGGGATGTCTTAATGACCGATCCGGGAGGACAGCTACAGGTTGATTACTTTCGGGAAAATGCCGCTGACTTTGGCATCACATTATTTGATGTGCTGGATCCGCGTCAGGGGATTGAACACGTGGTTGCTCATGAACAAGGGCTAGTGATGCCTGGCATGGTGATCGCCGCCGGGGATAGTCACACGACAACCTACGGTGCATTTGGCGCGCTGGGCTTTGGTATCGGGACGTCGGAAATTGAACATCTGCTGGCCACGCAGACGTTGGTTTACCGCAAGCTCAAAACCATGCGCGTAAGTGTTCAGGGAGAGCTACCTTTCGCCTGTTCCGCAAAAGATATTGTTCTTGAATTGCTTGAACGTATTGGCGCTGATGGCGCGACGGGATATGCCATTGAATTTGTGGGTGAGGCCATCAGCGCGTTGAGCGTTGAAGGACGAATGACGCTCTGCAACATGGCGGTAGAAGCGGGGGCGCGTGGTGCCATTATTGCGCCGGATAAAAAGGTTTTTGACTATATCTACGGTAAACCGCAAATGCCTGTAGGTGAACTCTGGCAGCAGGCATTGCTGGAATGGTCACAGTTGAGCAGCGATGCTGATGCAGTATTTGATAAGACGGTGGCGATCAACTGCCATGATCTTGAGCCTAAAGTCACCTGGGGAATCAGTCCGGATCAAACAGGTTCCATCACCGGACGTGTCCCTTTCCCGGAACAGGAAACCAATCCGCTTAAGCGCCTGGCGCTTGAGAAGGCCCTTCATTACATGGGATTAACGGCTGGCATGTTGCTGAAAGATATTCGTATCTCTCACGCTTTTATTGGTTCATGCACAAATGGTCGCATTGAGGATTTGCGTGCCGTTGCGAAGGTGCTTGAAGGGCGCAAAATCGCCAGCCATGTTCGCGGGATCATTGTGCCTGGCTCAACAATGGTAAGACGCCAGGCGGAAGAAGAAGGACTGGCGAAAATCTTTATTGCTGCCGGTTTTGAATGGCGGCAGTCGGGTTGCTCAATGTGCCTTGCGATGAATGAAGATGTGTTGTCGCCCGGCGATCGCTGTGCATCAGGTACGAACCGTAATTTCCCTGGACGACAGGGCGCTGGAGCAAGAACGCATTTGATGAGCCCGGCGATGGTTGCGGCGGCGGCGGTAGCGGGGCATCTGGTCGATGTTCGGTCATTACTTCAGGCAGGGGAATAAGATGGATACGTTTAAGCAAATCAGCGGGCGAATTGCGCCGATGCTGGAACCGAATATCGACACTGATGTGATTATGCCAAAACAGTTCCTGAAAGGGATCGATCGCCAGGGGCTGGATAAAGGGGTGTTTTTCGATCGTCGCTTTATGGCTGGCGGCCAACCAAATCCTGATTTTATTCTGAACATGCCGGGCTGGCAGAGCGCGACATTCCTGCTGGTTGGCCCCAATTTTGGCTGTGGATCGAGTCGTGAACACGCCGTATGGGGATTAAAACAACTGGGAATACGGGGGCTGATAGGTAGCACATTTGCAGGCATTTTCAATGATAACTGCCAACGCAACGGGATCCTCACGGTCTCATTAGATGAACCTGCTTTGGCGCGCCTGGCGCAGCTTGCCGCGAGTGCTGATACCAATTCTATCACTGTTTCACTCGATCGCTGCGAAATTACGACGGCAGAGGAAACGATCTCCTTTGTGATCAGTGAACTCAAACGGGCGATGCTGGCCGCAGGCGAAGATGCGATAGCCTGGACATTGCAATACTTGCCGGAGATTGAAAATTTTGAGGTTGCGCATTATTCACGGCGGCCGTGGTTAAAACGCCCTGCATCCCCGCGCGGTTAAGGAAGAAGACTGCAATGAAACTGGTTCAATATCTTGTGAACGGTGGCAAACGCTACGGCATTATGCAGGAAACCGGAATAATTGATCTCTCGCAGCGGCTTGGCGACAAATATCCCACTTTGAAATCTCTACTGTGCGCTAATGCGCTGACGGATGCGGCGTTATGGTGTGATGAGCCGGCGGATTATTACTACCAGGAAGTCACTTTTCTGCCGGTGATTGACGATCCGCAGAAGATCATCTGTGTCGGAATGAATTACGCCGATAAGCGTATTGAGTTTAATGAAACCAACCCGGCCCCAACCCTTTTTGTCCGCTTTGCGGATTCTCAGACCGGGCATAATAGCCTGCTGCTGAAGCCTGAAAATACCAATGAGTTCGACTACGAAGGTGAATTAGCCGTAGTGATTGGGCGGCCATGCTCCCGGGTCAGCGCTGAGGATGCTTTAGATTATGTCGCCGGATACAGCTGCTATATGGATGGTTCAGTGAGGGACTGGCAGCATAGCTGGTTTACGGCTGGAAAAAACTGGCCTTCGACAGGATCATTCGGTCCGTGTCTGGTGACCACAGACGATATTCCCGATCCCCAGATGCTACGTTTACTGACACGACTAAACGGGCGGGAGGTGCAGAACGAATCTACGGCAAATATGATCCATCCTATCGCTTCACTCATTGCTTATATAAGCACCTTTACTCTGCTTTCCCCTGGCGACACGATCCTCACAGGGTCGCCTGGTGGAGTGGGCAAAAAACGCGTTCCACCGCTGTTTTTACACGATGGTGATGTTATTGAAGTTGAGATTGAACATATTGGAACCCTGCGCAATGTCGTCCGGGATAGCCGTTATTTAACATCATCTGTTAGCTGGCATGACGGGAGAAAGTGATGAGTACACTGATTGAATGCGGCGCCTCTCCGTTTATTCCGGGGTTTGCGCTCAAGGATGTTCGTCTGGAAAATGGTCTGACGGTAAGAGTGGCTATCGGAGGCAGCGGTTCACCTTTGGTACTGCTACATGGGCATCCGCAGAATCATACAACATGGCGGAAAGTCGCACCGACATTGGCGCAAAATCATACAGTCATTTTGCCGGATTTGCGTGGCTATGGCGACAGCGATAAACCAACGAGCGATCCGGCGCACCGTACCTATTCAAAGCGCACCATGGCGCAGGATATCGCCATGTTAATGGACGCGCTCGGCTTTTCCCGTTTTGCCTTTGTAGGGCATGATCGTGGCGGACGCGTAGGACACAGGCTCGCGCTGGATTATCCGGATCGTGTGACCTGTTGTACTTTTATCGACATTGCTCCAACCGCGACGATGTACGCCTTGACCGATAAATCCTTTGCTACGCGTTACTTTTGGTGGTTTTTCCTGATTCAACCTTTCCCGTTACCCGAAACGATGATTGCGCACGATCCGGCATTTTTTCTGCGTAAGCATATTTCTGGCCAGCTAAAAATAGAGGGCGCGACCTCGCAGGAAGCATTCAATGAATACCTGCGCTGTTACCAGAACCCTGAGATGATCCACGCGATCTGTGAGGACTACCGGGCTGCTGCGACGATTGATTTGGACGATGATGCCGCAGATACGTCGGCGCGTATCCGGTGTCCGTTACAGTTGCTGTGGGGAGGGCTGGGAACGGTAGGGCAACTATATGATGTGGTTGGTACCTGGAAAGAAAAGGCGCTGAACGTTCAGGGGGAAGCATTGCCTTGCGGACACTCCCCGCAGGAAGAGTGTCCTGAGTACTTTATCCAGAAACTTCAGTCCTTTTTACATTCAGTGTTATAACTCGGTCATCCTTTGCAACTTCGCACTGATGCTATGAAAACGACACCTGTAGGAAAAAAACATCGCCAGCCCCTTGAGGGCTGGCCTTCTGTTGAAGATCTTTTCGTTTTTGTCACCGTTGCTCGCAACGGTGGATTTGCCCGGGCAGCGCTGGAGCTGGGGTTATCTCCCTCCTATATCAGCAAACGTATCGCTATCCTTGAAAAATGTCTCAACGCCCGGCTTTTTTTTCGAAATAACAGAGTGATGCGTCTCACACCGGAAGGCGAAAATGCGCTGGGTGGGGCTATGCAGGTCGTCAGTGAAATGGATGGTTTTGTCAGTCGTTTGGATAATCAACGTGGTGTGTTGGCTGGTAATATCACCATCAACTGCTCATTTGGTTTTGGGCATAAATATGTCGCAGAGGCGCTGTCGTCATTTATGATCTCCTATCCTGATATTACGGTAAAACTCACGCTAACGGATCGTGAAGTGGATCTGGTGGAAGAGGGGATCGATATTGAAATTCGCGTTGGGGATGATATCAACGAATTGTATATCGCACGGCAGTTAGCCACTAATCGACGGATCCTGTGTGCTTCCCCTGAATACCTCGAACGCCACGGCAAGCCAGAGTCTGTTAGTGCGCTTGTGCAGCACGATTGCCTAATGATTCAGGAAAAAAACTCGGCATTTGGAAATTGGATATTAACGGACGGTAAGCAGCAGACACATTGCCGACTAAACGGTTTTCATTCTTCCAACAGCGGCAGTGTGGTGCTTATTTGGGCCCTGAAAGGCCATGGCATTACATTGCGGTCGGAATGGGATGTTGCGCAGTATATTGAACGAGGTGAACTGGTTCGCGTGTTGCCTCAGTGGTATCAGGAAGCGAATATCTGGGCTGTATATACCCGGCGTTCATCAAGTTCTGATCGTATCAAAATCTGCATCGATTTCCTCACGGAGCATCTTGCACAATGCTTGCCAGGCGGTAAAGCACCGGGCGTACTGTGATCAGTCGGCGCCAACTGTCGTGGCGCCAGATGCTCTGGCTTACGTTTACTGTTAGGTGTTCTTTTTGCCAGCACCCAGTAGCTTTTAGGGCGTTGCGTTGGTGGCGCGGTTTTGTTTCCGCTATCGTGGCGAAGTTATCTTTTATCCCACCACGCGGCCCAACCTCCACATAGATACCTCCATTATTACCGGATTTCTCACCTGGTTTTAACGTCATATTTTATCTCCTGATTTTTGGGTGACAATTATCGGAGGTTGAGGATTCTATTGGTATCGGCTGGATGGCATTGTAAGTATCACACACTCACTCCATAACAATCAGATTGATTGAGCGACTACTTTAGCTCAATAGATATGTGTTCATCTTAAGCGTATTATCGCAGGTTAGCAATTAAAATTCTTTTAAAAAAACAATACCATCCATCAATTCAATCTGCTGATTTTTCGAGGTTTTCTCAAATTTAGTTCTGCTTATGTAATGCTACCTAACTGACTAAAAGTAATGCTCTTTTCACACAAAAGCCTTAACAGAGGAAACGCAATATTACGTGACTTAATGCCTCTGCTCATTCTCATTAGTTATACCAATGTAATGTTTTCTCACAGCAAAAGAGAAGTAGCTACCTGTGCAGCATTATAGGCGGAAAATCCATTGGGGGTATCACCAAAGATGAAATAGAAAATTAATATTATTAATTAAATGAATATGAAATAGGTATTGTTCCTATTATCGTCACAACCTTTTCTTTCATAACAATCTTCTCATTTTCTTTCTCGCGTACTTGTTTAGCATGGTATAGATGTCTATGAGGACGTCAGTCCGCAAAGCATTCGTTCTGCATGGTATGCCTTTCGCTATTCTCAGGGGCGTGAAATGAAAGTTTTCTTTGACGGAGTCTATATAAAAATATGAAATTGATAATAATTCTCCTTCTCGCGTTATTCCCGTTATGTTCATCTGCCAGCAATCATTATGCCCTTGTTTTTGAAAATAACACGATACTGCTTGTTTTAAATCTTAAATGTTCCCCCTGTGATTTAAACTGCGCAAATATTCAATATCAGCTTTTCAATAAAGAGACGGAGTCTGTTATTTCAGGGGTTGCTAAGCCTGTGACAACGGGCATCGAAAATAATTTTCGCGGTTATATGATACGTAATAATAATACGTCCTACACATTAATTGAATCAGATAATGAAAAAGTATGGGATATGTCTGTTGAGGAGAAGGGAACTCAACAGAACAAAGATGCCGTGCAAAAAGTAAAATATCAGCTTAATGCTATTTTTGACAATGGTACATGCTGAATTCTGGCTTGTCTCAGGGATACGATCGTATCCCTGAATATTTCCCATCAAAACTCAGGAATAAAATTACTCTTACTAATATATTTTTCCAGCATGGCGGTATATTGTCGCCAGTTCCCGGAATCATTGATTACTGCATAATTTATCGATGCTCCCGGCGTTGGCGAGCGTGTTAGCGGCACATCAAGTGCTGTTTTCGGCGCAACCATGATATCGCCGATACTTTTCTTGTTATCCATCGTTAACGTTAAACTCATATACCACGAGGTGGGGTTAACTATCCGTATAGTATTCTCTTTAGCAATAAAACGTAATTTTTTCTCCTCCGCTTCCGTTGGCGCTTTTAGCCCGGTCGGGCGAATTAAAATTTTTAGCCGCAAACGAAGCGGTAATACCAGTTTTCGCGGGTTGTTTTTAATGTCATGGGGGAGTGGCGGTATCTGATAAATGTTTAGCCAGAAGAGACTCTCCCGGTCCGTTGCAAGCTGCTGGCGGGAACTCAGGAGCAGGCGAAGCGTTCTCAGTTCCCCTGGCTGCATTTTAAATACCGGCGGCAGCGCCACCAGCGGCGTTTTGCTATTATCCGGAGAGGCGTCAATGTTTCCTGCGTCGGTCCATACCTGTAACAGCATCGGCGTTGTATTATCGTTGGATAATGTCAACGATTGAGCGATATCATCTGAAGCAAAAATAATTCGGGTTCTGTCAATATTAACGGCGGCTTGTGCCGGGCCATACCATCCCGTCAACCCAAGTAGCGTTAATATGACTTTACTGAAAACTAACCACTGCCTGTAATTGCGCATTCACGCTTCCTGCCGTTACTGTTTGTCCGCCGATCGCCTCAAGCGAGGCAGTAAAATCACCGCTATAGGTTTCTACTGAACCGGATGATACCCGTGTGGTTAAATCTTTATAGCCATACCAGCCTCGGGCGTTGCCAGTGCCTGTCTTGATCCGATCGGGTAACAGGTTAATCGGCGTACCGGCATCGTTATAGATGCGGATACCCACTCCGGAAGCTACGCCAGGTTCGCCATAATGGGTGTCCAGTAGCCACGACAGACCGCCTGCGGATGTGGTTAGCCCCAGGCGACGCGCCGCCGCCACGGCGGTGGGTTGATTAACGACAAACCCCATTGCGACATTAGCGGCGCTGGTGGACGGGAGGGCGCTGGACACTGCGCCGGACTCACATTCCAGGCTGACGTGGAAAGGCGCCTGGCTATTGCCTCCGGCGGCTAATATGCCGACGGCGACAGGGGGAATTTTCACGATCGCAGGATAATCTGTGATTTTACATAACGCGCCGCGAACATAGGTGACGCTATTATATGTACTCCATGCCCCGGGCCAATAGCTGGGCCAGCCATAATAATCGCTGGCATGATCCAGTCCCGCTTTGATCCGCTCGGTAATCAAGCCTGGGCCTTTAAACGCGATATAACCCCGAGGCTGCGTCCAGGTATCTCGGTCCATTGGATTCTGGTAGGCAAAATATTTTCTTGAGTCAATTTTAAACATCTCATATAGCACGTTGCTAAACGCGCTGGCAGGAATATAAATATATTTGTCATCCTGAAACCAACTGTCTGCGGTAAGTTGGCGTTCTTTCCAGAAACGGCTGTAATATTCGCCGGTACTGAGGTTTGTCATACGGACAGCAACATTACGCTCCACATCATAATAGGCGCCTTCTACTTCGGGAGTAAAAAATGCCCCCGCAAAAGCGCTATCGCCATTTGTCGAATACATCTCATAGAGCTTCCCGGCATCGGCGGTATCGCAGCGGTAAAGTACCTGTTTACTGGAATAGGGCGTTCCGGTGGCGGCCGTCAGGAAGTTACCGATCCCACTGGCCAATAGTGTGCCGGAGGGTTGAAATGTTTCACTATTACTGACGCTAATCACCGTTGGCAAACCGATATTACCGGTATTCGTGTCAGTTGCGCCGATCCAGTTTTGCGCCGTGTAGCCCGCTTTTATCGCCGCGTCAGAGAGCGCGCTCTTATCGGTGACTTTGATACAGGACGACCATGTTCCGGCGCTGACGAACAGGCTGGTGATAAACAATAGCGTTCGGAAACTAAAAAGCATTGTGCTATTCCTTCTCGCAGATTTTGTTCAGATAGAGAAACGGTTCTTTGGTGTGAAGATCGAGTTGGTAGGCAACCCGGCAAAGCTGGTTTGCCCCTGTTCCCCAGCGTACCAGTAGAGAACCCGACGGATGGGCGATACGGGCATAAATCTGCCCACTCTGGCCGACCATGCCGATGTTTGTGCCTTCACCGTTGAAAACATCAGCGCCCATTGGCGGTATGCCGCCATCCGGCATCTTCACGGAGATCAGCGCTGCTTTGCCGCTGATAGTGGCGAAATTGACACGCGCGATGGCGCCAGCATACGGCACAATCTGCTGACTTCCTCCCGTCAGTTCGGCATCGCTGCGCATCTTACGGGTGTCGAGCGTAACGTTATTGACGCGGTAAGGAGATAACGAAGGCAGAATGGCGTAACCAAAGCGATCAACCACAGCGCCCTGGCCATTTTGTACGATCGCGCCCTGCGCGCCATCGGCATGAATAAGCGCAAAGGTATCGCTGGTATAGGGGCCAGCCGTCAGACCGCCAGGGTGGAGTACCAGGGTGCCGGACGCGCCCAGCCCTTCCTGACGATAGTTATCACCCTGGTCATAGTTGGCGCGAAGTGCGCCAAACCGGGTGTTTTGTTGTAGATTACCGCCAAACGTCGTTGGCGCGCTGCTATCGCTATTACTATTGCGATAACGCTCGTAGCCGCCATAAACCGACCATGACAGGTCGCTGTTTTCACCGCTACTGCCGGTCATGGATACGGTTGAGGAACGGCTTTGACTGGACTGGTTATAATTCATAGCGACAGACGTTCTGTTTTCGCCCCAATCCAGCGGTATAGAGACATTAAACGACATTGTGGTTTCGGTATATTTTTGTCGGCTACTCACGTCCAGTGGTTCGTTGACACCGTGATAAAAGCGATCGTAATCCCAGGTGGTGCGCTGTCGTGCGATATTCACCCCGTAGCTTATATTCCGCCACTGGTTGCTATACCCCATTTGTAGCTGTGTTATACGCGATTGGTTATTGTAGTAGTCTGCGGTGCTGGCGCTGAGGTTAAGCGTGCCAAGCCGTCCTAACGGCTGGCTTACCGTCGCGGACAGGCGATTGCGCTGATGCAGCGTGTCGGAGTAGTAATCAATCCCCGTTTTTGCTTCCCGGCGTACGCCGAGCACGTCCTGAAGATCGCGAAAGCCGTTGGTTGAATAACGATAAGCCGCCAGCACCAGGTTAGTGCCGGTGGTAAACGTTTTGCTGTAACTGAGTTCCGCGCGCCAGCCTTGCTGGCGATCGTTATGCTCTGCGCGCGCATTCGACCAGGTGGCGTTAAGGCCGAACGCGCCCATACCGGTGGCCCAGACGCCGCCCGCCAGCCATGCCTGGTAACGCTGCGCAATTCGTGAACCGAGGTTGAGGGTAATGGTGTTATTAACGCCGTGCTGGAACGTTCCCTCAAAGAAACGATTTTCAATATCGTAGTACTGACGGACCCTGCCGAAGGCCAGCGAATAGTGCCAGTTACCGGGACGTACCGAATCCGGCACGGAAGAATAAGGCACGGTGAAACGTGAGGTTTTACCGCTGGCCTCGATAACCTCTACCTCCAGATCGCCTTGATAACGGGTGTTGTACAGATCGTCAATATAAAATGGGCCCGGCGGAACGTTGGTTTCATAAATCACTTTCCCCAGTTGTTTTACTACCACGTGCGCGCTACTGGCCGCTACGCCCCGAACTTCCGGCGCATAACCGCGTTTGCCCTGCGGGCGCATCCGCTCGTCGGTGACAAGCTTAGCCCCGTTAAAAGACAGACTGCCGAATAAGCTGGAGTCCGTATAGCTATCGCCCAGCGACAGGATACTGTTAATAGACGAGACAGGTCTTTGCACCCAGGTTCGAACGCTATTATAGCGCCAGGCGCTTCCGCTCTGGTTGCTATTGGCATAGCGCAGATTACTTTGATGACGGACCTGCCAAAGTCCGAGGTTAACGCCCATGTTTAAACCGCTCCATAAGTATTGGTAGCGATAATGGCTGTCGGTATTTTCGGTGTGGGTCCAGTTTGTGTTATGGCGTAAAAACAGCGCCAGCGCGCCGCTATCCCACTCTGAAGGGGAGATATAACCGCGCGGTTTGTGCGTAAGTTCGGTCATTGGAATCGTCAGCAACAGGCGAAGCGTGGCGCTATCAAATTGCCAGCCGGCATGAGGCACCCACTCCCTGAGCGGGCGACACTCGGTCGCAGCGTCGGTCGCGGGGAGTGATTTTATCTGTGCCGCTTTCATCACCGATAAGGGCAGGCAGGGTTCAGTCTGTTGACCCTCTTTTACAGCATTAAATCGAATATTAGTGCTCGAGGTTACCAGCGTGCCATTAACGTAAACGTCGGCAAGATAGTCTCCGGAAGGCGTTTGCTGTTCATTAAAACGGGCAATATTTTGTCCGTAAGTGGCCCCCTGAAGTAGCGCAGGATCAAAATAATACTCTTCACCCTGCGCGGAGCCTGAGCAAACTATGGCGATCAATAGCGCAAGGCTTTTGCGGTTCAAATTAATGGTGGGGGACATCGTAGCTCTCGCTTATCCTTGCGCCCAGGTCGTTAACCAAAGTAACGGTGACTGTACCGGAGAAGGATTTGAGTGACTGTTTGCCCGGCAGCCACCAGGTTTGACTGGAGAAAGGGGCAATCATGTCAGCATCCAGGTTATACGAAGCGCCGTTCACTTTTACATTCAGGTTACTTAAAGAGGCAAACCAGGGCTGCGGATTAACAATAACAATACCGCTTTTTCCGGAACCCTTATTTACCGTTTTAATCTGTAGTTTTTTCGCCAGAGTATCAGGTTTACCTAGCCCGTCAGGACGATAGAAAAGTTTTATTCTTGAGCGCAGCATCACCAACATTTTATTTTGCCCGCTGTCGCTGCCAATATTCGTTGGTGGTACCTGTAATACGTTAAACCAGAATACTGACTCACGATCCTGCGGCAATTTTTTCGTGTTGTTATAAATTACGCGTACCACCTGGCCTGCTTTGGGTTGAATACGAAATACCGGCGGCGTGGCAATGAACGGCATCGCGCTGCTATTTTCCGGGCTGGTATTCATATCGCCATCGTCAAACCAGGTTTGTACGATATAAGGTATTGCATCATTATTTTTTAACTGCACATCTACGGAGGAGGCTGTTGATGGGTAAATTATTCGGCTACCCAAAATAGTAACGCTCGCCCACGATGCTGTGGCGGGTAGGGCCAGCAATAGAAAAACTATTAAGTAATATAATGCGGAATGTCGGGTATCCATTTTCATCTCAACAACTCCCTGGCGATTGAAAATGGTCTGGCGTTTCAACGCCAGACCGTAGCGACAATTATTTATACGAAACGGCGTATTGTAGGGTGGCAGCGACTGTCCCAGCCTCTGCTTTCCCGGTAGAGTAATACCGCGCGGTATAAGTCGCGCTCGCTTCAGAAGCATTTGGTTCCAGCTGTAGGTCGCCGTCGCCAGTAAAGCCGCCGGTCAGATTGATTGGCTCCCCTGAAGTGTCGAGTAATTGGACTTCAACATTTTTCGCGCTGCCAGTATTACCCAGGTTACCGTTACTGGTGACCTGATTACCGACAAAGACAGTGGAAATTTTTGTTGTTTTGTCCTTAGAGCCGGTACACCCGGACAGCCCAATATCAAACGTTATTGGCCCCGCAGTTTTCCCTTGTTCTGATAAATCTTTAGTACTTACTGTTGGCAATAACACGACGGGTTTAGCCTGATTACCATTAATCACGACAGAGCATGTTTCATCAGAGACTTCCCCTTGAAAGGTGATGGTGTTATCAGAAACAGCCATCGCGCTGCTGGAGACAAGAAGCGAGCCTGTGATCATTGCTAAATATTTTTTCATAGACATATGATAATGTTCCTGTATTAATCTTTACTTTTTCAGGACGAGTGCAATTCGCCCGAATGTTTCGTGCTTATGGAGGAGTGGTAAAAATAACGATCATTAACTCTATTTTTGGATGTGAGCTATACCCTCCTGACTATTGATAATGCGATATAAAACAAACAGACTTATTTCTCTTATCATGAAATAGAGCGATAAGCGCTTTCGTCCATACATCTCATTAGTACAACTGATAGTGTTATCATTTGATTGAGTGTAATCCGATAACAATTCTCTCCGCGTCTGAATAGATAGACTATGTTGCAATACAAACCTGCACATTTTTGCTATGTAAAATCCGTATCAGTTAAACCTCCCGATGGATAATACGATGGTGAGATTAAGGTAAATTTTCTGAAATGTGCTTCTGAAACAGTATAATTAGTCTTACTTTTTTCTTACTTTTGGCCTTTCAGAAGTTTCCTGAGTTTGCGTTAAGGTAAAGAAAAGTGTTCAGATTTACCTATAACTGTTTGATTTGTAATGTGCAGGTAATGCTTGTGTCAATTATTGTTTACTATAAGTGATACTTATAAGTTAAACTCAGGTTAATTAGGGGGCTGAATTCTTTTTTGAGCATGATAATATGTCGTCTGAATGATGGATGCAGTTACCTTTAGGATTGTCATGAATGAAAGCATATTTTTACTTGATAAGCGTGTTGTATTTGATAGTACGAAGATGACCTTATCGCATGGTAATGAGATAATCAGAATATCAGAAGCTGAGACCCATCTGCTTCTTGCTTTTTGGCATGGTCTTTACAAAAAAGAAGATATTATTCATTTTGTTTGGGAAAATCGTGGAGGCTGCGTCTCAGAATCAAGTTACTATAAACTCATTAATCAAATGAGAAATGATTTTAGTAGCATCGGTCTACAGTCATCTGACATCGTAACTCGCCCTCGGGTGGGGGTGTCGCTGTCTGTTGCCATTGAACCTATAAAAAAAATCACCTCCCTAAAGGTGAGTGATGAAAACGTTAAAGGCACCCCGACTCGGGAGAACATATTTTACAAAATTAAACGTCACAGCGTATTTGTGGTATTAACAGGAGCCATTCTTCTGGCATTGCTCTATGGTGTATTTACTATCTATAAAGCGCCTGTTCGTAACAGCCCTGATAGTTTTTTTACATATCTTGGCGAATATAACGATTATGCAATCTATAAAACAAAAGAGGATAAGGTCACATTAAGTGAAGTAGTTTTTGCTTTTAACTCTCTAAAAATTAAAATTTACCGGCAAAATGGACGCCATATTTATTATATCAGGGAGCCTAATATGAATATTTTTCTGCAATGCTTAAATCCTGTTGAAATGGCGGTGCCAAAATGTATTACAGTAAAAGAACGTTACTGATTATATTTGTAATATTTATCGCCATTGTCGCAATCGGATCGATAATAGCGCTTGAGTGGGTAAATCGTGACTCTTATAGAACCAATAATCTTATATGCACGACAAAATCAGAAGCGTATATTGAACCACGAAAATTGTACATGGATGGTGGACTTGTGCTGGATCTTAAATCCGGCAGGATTACCCTGCACTACGATGTTACTACCGATACGAAAGAGAAACGGCTTTTTTTTCGTGATATCTGCATCAGCAAACTGCGCAGAACGGGTATGAAAACATTTACTTTTAAAGTCAATTCAGTTAAGACTTTTGAGTCTGATACTGCTGGCGATTTGTTTTCCTGGTTGAGACTGTTACAGCCTGGTACGATTAATGAGTTAAAGATGGTCAAAATTGGGAAAAATACCTACATGTTTTCGCTTAATCGACATTTGTATAATGTGTGTACCACCAGTAGTAACGTTGAGTTGTAGCAAATAATCCCTGTATTGATGGGAATTCGTTCCGTGATGGTTATGCCTCATCAGGCAGCGAACCTGGCATCTGGCTAACATATTGAATTTAGATATCTGCTATCGCTTATTTTAACGATAGTATCCTGCACCTGTTGGGTATTGATATTTTCTTGTCTATTTTCGGCACAGGGAGTGCCATCTTGCTATCATTAAGAACGTATAACCTATCTCTCAATATTGCTTTTCTATATTAATGTTACTTTAGTTATCCTATAAAAGCGTACAGTGGCAAAAGGAAGGCCGGTAAGAGGGCAATGATTTGAAAGTAAGAAAGCTATTTCTGATGTTGTTTATTGCCGTTCCACTGATCGTAATGATATTGGTGGGGTTACTCGCGGGTATTTTCCAGCTAAAACGAGATATCGCCGTCAGCGCCAATACGCTGCTGCGGTTTAGCGCGGATATATCTGCCGCCTCCTGGCAAGTCGCCGGAAAAGCCGCCAGACTGGCTGAGAGTTCCTGCACTGATACGCTGAAAGAACTGTCCAGAACGCGGGCCTTCACTCCTTATGTACGTGACATTGGGTTTCTGGAAAATGGTGATATCACTTGCTCCTTTGTCACAGGAACCGAACGCTATCATTTTTCCCGGCTGGCAGGGCTTTCTTTACCTGCTTCTTATCCGAAACGGTGGTTGCGATCTATCGGTAGTATGGCCGAAGGACCCGATCGCCTTGTTGTGGTTTATGTGAAAAAAGTAGCAGCGAATAAAGCGGCCTTCGTCATTGTGGATTCGCAGTATGTCCAGGAGCTCATGGAGATATTGGCAGCAGAGAGAGCATCAGCCTTTAGCCTGACATTCGGCGCAGGAGAGGCGATTACCAGCGCTGCGACGTTGCGCGGTAAGGCGTTTTTAACGCAGCGGTTCACCTCAACCGATCACACTATCCAACTGATGGTGCGAACCCCTTTCTCAACGTTATCGGCATACTGGTTACAAAACCTTTTTATTTTTGTTCCGCTGTCATTGTGTTTTTCTGTAGGGATGATGTTGTTCTACAGGCGCTGGTATTTAAAACGTTTATCTCTGGCCCGGGAGATTGCCAGGGGAATAACGCACAATGAGTTTACGGTACATTATCAGCCTGTTTTTAATGTTAAACACGGTAGTTGCGGCGGCGTGGAGGCGCTAATGCGCTGGCCGCAACCGGATGGCCGTTTTATAACCCCGGATATTTTTATTACCGCCGCAGAAAATGAAGGCATGATTATTCCACTCTCTCGTCATCTGTTCGAACTGATTGCTCATGACGTGATAAACTGGACTGTACCGGATGATTTCTATATCAGCGTAAATATATCGCCTGCGCATCTTATGGATGACGGTTTTATACAAGATATAGAGGCGCTCAGGACTCGTTTGGGAACGATAACGCTTATGTTGGAGCTCACCGAACGTAGCCTGATTGTAGAACCTTCACAGGTCGCGGAAAAACTTTCAACGCTCCGTGAAAAAGGCGTGTTAATAGCGATTGATGATTTTGGGACCGGCTATTGCTCACTCTCCTATCTCCAACAATTACCTGTAGACTATCTTAAAATAGACAGAACGTTTATCGATACCATTGATACCAGCAGCGATGATGTTCCTGTCCTGGATATTATCATTACGCTGAGTCAGCGACTGGGGCTCAATGTGGTTGCCGAAGGGGTCAGTACCCAGCACCAATTGCGTTATATCTTAAGCCACGGGGTAGGATTCGTTCAGGGATTTCTTTATGCCAGGCCGATGGAGGCTAATGACTTTATGAGCTGGCTTGGCAAGTCAGCCCAGAGGCAAAATGGTCTGCTCAAGGGGGAAAACGAATCTGCGAGTGGCCTGGTGGCTGAATAATACAGGAGCTCGCTACGGAAAAAAATTCAATAGTGCGATATATCCTGGTAATATGTTTATGCCGTGAAGAAACGTGATAGCACTGGGGCGGATATTTTTATGAGTCAGAACAATTATCTGATTGACAAAAGAGTTATTCTTGATTGTGAACGAATGACGCTTTCCTGCGCCGGAGAGTCGATAACGATATCTGAATCGGAACGCAGTTTGCTTATCGCTTTTCATGAAGGCCTTTTTAAAAAAGATGATTTAATTAACTATGTCTGGGGTCGCAAAGGTGTCGTGGTCTCTGATGCCAGTTATTATAAACTGATTAACCAGCTACGAGGATCATTTGATAAAATTGGTCTTAAGGGGGCATCTGTTGTGACTCGCCCTCGCGTGGGTGTTTTACTCTCAGTTTCCATTGAACCGTTGAGTGATGAGGCGCAAAATACGCCGTTGCCTGCTGTTGCTGAAACAGAATTATCGACAGTTGAAGTGCGACGCGATGACACTATTATCCCCCCAATACCGGGCGCTGTGAATAAAAAAGATTGGCTCTACTTTTGCCTGGCCGCGCTTCTGATGTTTTTTATGATGTATAAAGTTAAGGGTGAAAATATTGATTACTTTACCCTCCAGGGTTCGTATGATGGATACACTTTTTATAGTGTCGGGCATGATAAAACCCATCTGACGGATATCGTTGAAGCGTACTCTGAGATGAGTAATGAAATACATAAACAAAACGGAAAAATCATTTATTACATTCGCGTTCCTAATACAAATATTTTTGTCCAGTGTCTTAACCAACTTGATATAGCGGAGCCGAAATGCATTTCCATAAAAGAACGTTATTAAGCGTGGCGACGCTTGGTATGTTGGCTGTTTCAGTCGTACTGATGGTAGTTTGGGTACGAAACAGTAGCCATAGTTCTATTAATACTAATGAATTTTTATGCACGACAAGAACGGTAACGACGATACAGCCTAAAGATATCCATGCCGATGGCAGTCTTGTTCTTGATTTTAAGATGAAGAGAATTACGCTTCAATATGAAATAAAAACAAAAGATAACGGTGTAAAAATATTATACCGGGACGTATATATGAAAAATTTACATCGAACAGCGCCTGGTGTTTATACGTTCGAAGTATCCCAGGTAAAAGTCTTTGCCACGGACACGGCTGGCGATCTGTTATCATATTTACGGGTTCTGCATCCGGAAGCGGCTAATGAGATTCGAATATCTAAAGTGGGTGAGAAAACCTTTTTTTATTCTCTTAATCGGCAGCTTTATAACGTTTGTACCGCGCAGTAGATCTGAATGTTGTCTGAATGCGTCAGAAAGCGAGTTGCGAAATTGCCCTCCGCAAGGGTAAAGGTTAACTCGAACACCAGTTAAAGAGCATTAAAAACAATTAGTTATGAATTTTTTACTCTTCAGGGAGGTAACTGATACTCGCTGATAACCTCTCGCAGTCCGCCTGATGGATGCGATGCCAGGATCGGGTCTGAAGCAACTATGAATCCGCTATTAATAAAAAAGTAAGAACTCTGTAAGACTGATTTCATATCCATTATCGAATATATCAGGTTATATTACCTCCGCAGTTGGCATGACTGGTAATAAGCGCATTAGGTGCTCTTAATCTAAATGCTATTTGTGTGCCATAAGTTCCGGTACCGCCTTAATTATATATCAAAAATGGAGTGGTTTTAATGAAAAGACGGTCTTCGTTCCTTGTTTTTTTAGGTTTATTATTAGCGTCACCTTTAGCTTTGGCTAACGATCAGCACACCATATCGTTTGGTTATGCACAAACTCATCTCAGTTCATTGAAAAATAGCGATAGCAAAGATCTGCGAGGCTTTAATTTTAAATATCGTTACGAGTTTAATGAGACCTGGGGGATGTTAGGCTCATTCACCGCGACGCGCAATGAAATGGAGAACTACACCTGGAAAGAGGGGAAATTGCATAAAAATGGTTCCGATTCTGTGGACTATGGTTCTTTGATGTTTGGACCAACATATCGTTTTAATGACTATGTGAGCCTGTACGGCAATGCGGGTATAGCGACGATGAAATTTAATAAACACTCAAAAGAAGACTCCTTTGCCTACGGCGCTGGCGTAATATTTAATCCAGTTAAGAGTATATCTATCGATGCATCATGGGAAGCCAGTCGTTTCTTCGCTGTGGATACCAATACATTTGGTGTCAGCGTAGGTTATCGCTTCTGACATTAAAAGTATAAGCGTTACGTTTATGGCAAGGAATTAAAAATAATATGGCGCTGCTACAGAATAGGGATGGTTATGAGCGCTCAGGTAATCTTAAGAGGAAGATAAAACACTCACCGTAGCGTTATTCTATTGATGAAATTATGATAAATTCACTATCGGAACAACTTCCGTTAAAAACGATAGGTATAGTTTTAACGGATGATTATTATACTTATTTAGGCATCGCTTCACTCTTTGAGGATGGGAAGTGCTTTATGTTCCCACTCAATGGAGAATATAATTCGTGTCAGATATCAGCTAGCGAAGATATCATAATTATTATTGATGGACGAGTTTTGATTCAGGGGGTCTGGAAAGGTTTTAAGGCGCTCATGCAGCATTATCCACATGCTCGTCGAATCTGGCTCACGCGCAGAGATATTGGAAAACTTTATCCACATGGCTGCGATAGAGATCCTGATATCGATCCCGATTTGGCAAAGCCTGTTTTTATTGAGCATTTCATTAAATACGCTTGTGCAAACGAAGTAGCGGTCGGTGAACTTGCGCCGTTGACAAAAAAGGAGGAGGAGTTGTTATGGCACTTTTTATATAAAAAGTCGATGAGTCAGATCGCCAGTAGCTATGGCATGAGTCGTAAGACTTTGTACATTCATAGATTGCGTATCTGTCGTAAATATGGCTTCAAACGCTTTTTCCATTTGCTATTTATTTACCAAAGAAGTCGCCATATCTTCGCATCTAAAATTTGCCGTGTAGACAAAAACGCCGATCAGGCTTGAAGCAAACAAGATGAAAAAGTTAACGATGAGAGAGTGTGAAAGCATCAATCCTACTATGCTGCTTGCCATTAAGATACTTATCTCGGCGCTTGACGAAAAAACAAAAATAAGGCTCAGAGAGCATATTGAAAAAACTGAACAAGAAATAGCCTCAAGCATACATGATAGCATCATGACAGAGACTTTTCTTCAGCAAATGAAAGACATTCGTTACATCTTAAATATAGTTCCTTGACGGCGTTCAGAAGCAAGAACGCGTTATTATTTAATGATTAATAGACCAGGTATTAGTATGAAAAAGATCTTAGTATGTTTCGTCGGCTTGGCTTTAACCGCATGTAGCGCTAATTCGTTGAATTATGGCGCTGAACAGGTACGGGTGATGACCAGCGAGCCAGGTAAGGAATGCAGCTACTTAGGGGATATCACGGGCAGCCAGGGGAATTTCTTTACCGGTGGCTGGACTTCCAACAGTAACCTGGAAACGGGTGCCCGTAACGATCTGAAAAACAAAGCTTATAAAATGGGCGGAAATACGGTAGTCCTGTTAACCCAGCGTGCAGGCCAGACAGGAAGTTCATGGCACGGTTCTGGCTCAAGCAAACAAACCAATGTCACGTTAAGCGGGAACGTTTATCGTTGCCCTCGTTAACCTTATTTTGCAGGCAATATATGCCTGTTTAGCGCGCGCGCCGCACTGGCGACGCGCGCGCTATTTGGGCTAACCTTGCTTTTTCTCGCTGTATTCCCGCCAACCGCCGCCTAATGCTTTATACAGGTTAATGATATTTAACTGTTGCATGAGACGTGTGCGTACCAGGCGCTGTTGCGCGCCATAAAGCATACGATGGGTATCAAGCAGCGTAAGGTAGTCATCGACGCCTTCCTGAAAACGGAGTCCGGCCAGCTCATAGGCGATTTGACTGGCTTCAACCGCGCGTTGTTCTGATTGCACCTGGTCACTCAGCGTACGCTGTCCCGCCAGACCATCCGCCACGTCGCGAAAGGCTTGCTGAATAACGTTTTCATACCTGGCGATTTCAATCTGTTTTTGGACATGCGCCCTATCCAGGTCAGCGCGTAATGCGCCGCCGTGAAAGAGAGGCAAGGTGATTTGCGGTAGAAAACGCCAGCTTCCCGATCCCGGTTCAAAGAGTCCGCTAAGAGACGCGCTGGCCGTTCCCGCCGTGCCTGTCAGGCTGATGGTCGGGAAGAAGGCGGCGCGCGCTGCGCCTATTCGGGCGTTTGCGCCACGCAGCCTGTACTCGGCGGCGCGAATATCCGGGCGGCGTACCAGCAGATCTGACGGTAATCCGCCTGGCAGTGTGGTCGGGATCGCGCCTTCCGTAAGCGTGACCGCCTCGTTTAGTCGACGCGACAGTTCAGGCGTGAGCGGCTGGCCCAACAGCAATTCCAGCGCGTTACGATCCCGCGCCAACTGTCGCGTATACGCCGCGCGATTGATTTCCGCAGAACGCAGCGCGATCTCCGCCATACGCAGATCGAGCTGTGTGGCGTTGCCTGTCCGGGCAAGCTGGGTTGTCAATGTGTATGAACTTTTTTGCGCGGCCAGCGTATCTTCGGTTAAGCGCAGCAGCTCCCGGTCAGCCCGTAGCGTCAGCCAGGCGCTGGCGACTTCGGAAACCAGGCTCATTCGCGCCGCAATGTACGTCTCATCAAGCGCCATATAGGCGGCTAATGCCTGGTCGCTAAGGCTTCGCACTCGCCCCCAGAGATCCAGTTCCCAGGCCGTCGTCGCCCCAGCCGCCTCGTAGCGTCGGTTAATCTCAGACTCGTCCATGACGCTGAGATCGGCGGGAGTGCGACTGGCGTCCATGGCGGTGGCGATGCCGAGCGTCGGCAGCATCTCCGCGCGCTGAATGCGGTATAACGCCCGGGCGGCTTCAACATTGAGCCCTGCCTTGCGTAAATCCCGAT
The DNA here is from genome assembly GCF_051702785.1 of Salmonella sp. NW722. NCBI lineage: Bacteria > Pseudomonadati > Pseudomonadota > Gammaproteobacteria > Enterobacterales > Enterobacteriaceae > Salmonella > Salmonella sp. NW722. The sequence continues at coordinate 412,634 of NZ_JAMMIN010000004.1, read as the reverse complement.
TATTGCGTAACGCGATCGCAATCAGTTCCTGTAGAAGCGGATCGTGGAAGAAATCACGCCAGCCAATGTCAGCGGCATCCGGCGCGCCAGAAACGGTTGACGTTGCGTAGGGATAGACCATCGCAGTCGGCGATGCGGGGCGTTCGTGCTTCGGCGCCATCGTACAGCCAGCAAGCGTGGTGACGAAAGCAAGCGTCGCCAGCGTGGCGGTCTGCCGATAGCCTGTAAAAGTGATCTTCATTATGCCATTCCCATCATTATGCTTGCTGATCATGCGCATCAACGCGGTTCTCACGCTTTAATGCCATCCTGCGAACCACCACGTAAAATACAGGCGTCAATAACAGGCCAAAGAGCGTGACGCCCAACATTCCGGCAAACACGGCGATGCCCATCGCATGTCGCATTTCCGCGCCGGCACCCGTCGCGAGTACCAGCGGTACTACGCCTGCGATAAAGGCGAATGAGGTCATCAGGATAGGACGCAGACGCAGGCGGGACGCTTCCAGTACGGCGGTCAGCGGGTCTGCGCCGTCGTGTTCTTTGGCGCGGGCAAACTCGACAATCAAAATGGCGTTCTTGGCCGCCAGGCCGACCAGCACCACGAAACCAATCTGCGTAAAGATATTGTTATCTCCGCCAGATACCCACACGCCGACAATGGCTGAGAGTAATGACATAGGCGCAATAAGCAGGACGGCGAAGGGCAGCGACCAACTGTTATACTGCGCCGCCAGGATCAGGAAGGCCAACAGCACCGCCAGCGCAAAGATAGCAAGCGCGGAGTTGCCGGCCTGTTTTTCCTGATAAACCAGATCGGTCCATTCGAAGACCATCCCTTCCGGCAACGTTTCACGCACGATCTTTTCAATCGCGTCCGTCGCCTGTCCGGAGGAGAAGCCCGGAGCCGGTCCACCACTAATATCTACCGAGGGGAAGCCGTTGTAATGGATGATTCTGTCCGGCCCTGACTGGCGCATAATCGTGACGAAAGCGCTAAGCGGGATCATCTCGCCCTTCGCATTGCGGACTTTAAGCAGGCCGATATCCTCTTGCTGCATACGGAATGGCGCATCGGCCTGCGCCATCACCCGCCAGGTGCGGCCAAATCGGTTGAAATCGTTGACGTAAAGCGAGCCGAGGTTAATTTGCAACGTTTCAAAGATGTCGGTGAGCGATACCCCCATTGATTTCGCCTTTACCCGGTCGATATCCACCTGTAATTGCGGGGCATTCGTCTGGAAACTGGCCAGCATATTGGCCAGTTCGGGCGTCTGCATCGCCTTAGACATAATCTCGCTTTGCACCTTTGTCATCGCTTCAAATCCCAGTTCCGCACGATCTTCAATCTGCAATTTAAAGCCGCCCGTCGCGCCAAGCCCTGGAACCGGCGGCGGCGGGAAGATGCCAATAAACCCGTCGGGAATGTGGCTAAATTTGTGCATTAGCTTTCCGGCGATAGCGTTAGCGGAAAGCGAAGGATCTTCACGCTCGTCAAAGGGTTTCAGCATGGCGAACATCAGCGCCGAATTTGGCACATTTACCGGGCCGTTAACCGACAGACCGGGGAAGACGACGACGCTTTCAACGCCGGGTTCCGCCAGCGCGATAGCGGACATCTGTTTTACGACCGCCTCTGTGCGATCCAACGATGCGCCGCTTGGGAGCTGGACGATGCCGACGAGATAGTATTTATCCTGCGCAGGCACAAACCCGTTCGGCACCTGATGGAAGCCAAGCCAGGTCAGCCCCACAAAGCCAGCATAGAGCACCATCACAATGACGCTGCCGCGCACGGCCCGACGGACGGCGCTAACATAGCGGTTCGACGCGCTGTCGAAGAAACGGTTAAAGCGATGGAAAAAACCGCCAGTGACCGTGCCCATCAACCGCGTTAGCCAGTCAGCCTTCGCAGTATCGTGGTGCGGTCTTAGCAAAATGGCGGCCAGCGCAGGGGAGAGCGTCAGCGAGTTAATGGCCGAAAGGATGGTCGAAATAGCGATGGTCAACGCGAACTGACGATAAAACTCACCCTGCAGGCCCGCCAGGAATGCGGAAGGGATAAAGACCGCCGTCAGCACCGAGGTAATAGAAAGAATGGGACCAGTGACTTCATCCATCGCTTTCTTTGCCGCTTCTCCGGGACTTTTGCCCTGCGAGATATGCCGTTCCACGTTTTCGACCACAACGATGGCGTCATCGACAACGATACCTATCGACAGGACCAAACCAAACAGCGAAAGCGTATTCAGCGAAAAGCCAAACAGGTGCATCAAGGCAAAGGTGCCGACCAGCGAAACGGGAACCGCCACCAGAGGAATAATGGACGCCCGCCAGGTTTGCAGGAACAGCACCACGACAAGGACGACCAGCACGAGGGCTTCCAGCAACGTAATCGCCACCGATTGTAGCGATGCGCGCACGAAGACCGTAGGATCATAGGCAATCCGGTATTCGATATCCTGCGGGAAGTTTTGCTGCAACTCATCCATTTTGCCGCGAATCGCGTTAGAAACGTCAATCGCATTGGCGCCCGGACTTTGAATAATCTGTAACGCTGGCGCCGCTTCGCCATTCAGTAAACTGCGCAGCGTATAGGCATCTGCGCCCAGCGTGACGCGGGCGACATCACGCAGACGCGTCACCTCGCCGTCAGCGCCGATTTTTACCACAATCTCGCCGAACTGTTCTTCGCTGGTCAGGCGGCCCAGCGTGTTTACCGTCATCTGAAAAGCGGCGGAGGCCTCCGGCTGTTGCCCGACGGAACCGGCGGCGACCTGTACGTTTTGTTCCCGCAACGCCGTAACGATATCACTGGCGGTAAGACCGCGGTTGGCGATTTTCGCCGGGTCCAGCCAGACGCGCATGGCGTACTCGCCCGCGCCCCAGACGAGAACATCGCCGACGCCGGGTAAACGGGCCAGTTCGTCGCGAACCTGCCGGATGGCGAAGTTAGACAGGTAAAGCGAGTCATAGCGTTTTTGCGGCGAGACAAGATGGACCACCATCAACATATCGGGGGACGTTTTCTCCGTTACAACGCCAATTCGCTGGACTTCTTCGGGCAGGCGAGGCAGCGCGCGGGATACCCGGTTTTGCACCTGAATTTGCGCCATATCAGGATCGGTTCCCTGTTCGAAGGCGATAGAGATAACCATGCGACCATCAATGGCCATCTGGGTATTCATATACAACATGCCGTCAACGCCGTTGATCACCTGTTCCAGCGGCGCGGCTACCGTATCGGCAATCACTTGCGGGTTAGCGCCGGGGTAGCTGGCGCTAACCTGTACCGTGGGCGGCGTAACGGCCGGATATTCACTCAGCGGCAGTTTTAAAAAGGCGATAGCGCCAGCCAGCAGCATTAACAGCGACAGGACGATGGCGAAGATGGGTCGTGCAATGAAAAAGTGGGTGAATTTCATTGGCGCACCGCCTTCGGCGCACTGTCGCCGTCCGCTTTAGTCAATGTCGCGGTCTGTTTATCGGTCACATTCTGCCGCATCGGCACCAGACGCGGCGCAACGGTCATGCCAGGACGCACCAGCCCCTTGAGGATGATTTTTTCTCCCGGCTGTACTCCCTGTGTAACGACGCGGAGTCCATCGACCATTTGTCCCAGCTCAACCGGACGATACTCCACCTGATTCTCCTTGCCGACGATCAGCACATAGTTTTTGCCCTGATCGGCGCTCACCGCCAGATCGTCAATCAGCACGGTTTCCCGCGGCTCGCCGATGGGCAAACTGATTCGGGCAAACAGGCCGGGAGAAAGCATTCCGTCGGGGTCAGGAATCACGGCGCGCGCCCGGATAGTGCCGGTGCTGCGGTTCATCTGATTGCCCATAAAGTCGAGTACGCCCTGATAAGGCAGCCCGTTATCGGTGGTTAACCCCATGTTGACTACCGGTGGATTTTTGTCGGAGCGGGTATGCCGTAACGCCTTCAGCCAGGTGGCTTCGTCGATATCGAAATACACATACATGGGATTGTGAGACACGATAGTCGTCAGAAGCGTGGCGTTACCCGCTACGCCGCCGCTGACCAGATTGCCCCGGGTCACCAGTATGCGGTCAACGCGTCCGGCAATGGGCGCGGTAATACGGGTCCAGGAGAGTTCAAGGCGCGCTGCGGCGACGGCGGCTTTGGCCGATTGCATCTGCGCCTGTCGCGCATTACGCGTGGCGGTGACATCGTCAGCGTTTTTACGTGATACGGCGCCGCTGGCGACCAGTCGTTGAATGCGATCGAAATCCGCCTGCGCCTGGCGGGCCAGTACTTCAGCCTGACGTAATTGCGCGACGGCGGTGTCGAGGGCGACCTCGAACGGGCGCGGATCGATCTGGAACAGCAGTTGTCCGCGGCTTACCAGACGTCCTTCAGGAACGCTGACGGCGTCAAGGGTTCCTCCCACGCGCGAACGCAGCTCCACGGTCTCCGGCGCGGCCAGAAAACCGGTGAATTCCGCCGTAGGCGCGAGTGTGCGGCTAAGGGCTTTAGCAACCGGTACCGACGGTGGAGGCGGCGCGCTGGCCGGGGGGCCGACGGCGTTGTCTTTATCCCATAGTGCTTCGCCGGCCATGTAAATCACGCCCCCGATGGCGGCGATGACGCCGGCTATCAACATAATTTTGAATGTTCTACGCATGTCGTTTCCCTCTTTACCGCAGCGTGTCGGCCATTCCGCAACGCTGCCGCAGAATTTTTGGCAAAGGCTAGGCGTTACAACGAAGGAAAGGTCAAGCGTTCCTGACGGGTTTTTTCGGGGCGTGGGTCGGCATCGTGGCGTAAATGTCTCGCATCATCCTCTTTTATGAGCCATCTCACATTCTCGCCGAACCGTGCAGCCTGAATACGCTTGACCTTCCCACAATGGCAAGCTTTAGGCTTTCTGATACCGAATAGTCAGGATGGGGAAGTCGTCATGAGTCAGTCAGAAAATCGTCACGACACGATAAGCTTGCTTATTGAAGGTATGACCTGCGCGTCGTGCGTCGCTCGCGTTGAAAAAGGTATTAAGGCTGTGCCTGGCGTAACGGACGCTACGGTGAATCTGGCGACGGAGCGCGCCACCGTCCGCGGGACGGCGTCGGCGGAGGCGGTGATCGCGGCGATTGAAAAAACGGGGTATGAGGCGCGACCGATAGAGACGGCGGGGCAGGGTGAAGACGACTCTGAAGAGAAAAAAGAGGCCGAGCGCGTCAGGCTGAAGCGCGATCTGATTCTCGCCAGTGTGCTGGCGCTCCCCGTTTTTGTGCTTGAAATGGGCTCGCACCTTATTCCTGGTATGCACGAGTGGGTGATAAAAACGATTGGCCTGCAACAAAGCTGGTACTGGCAATTTGCACTGACCCTGTTGGTGCTGACGCTCCCCGGTCGCCGTTTTTACCTTAAAGGGTTCCCGGCGCTGGCGCGTCTGGCGCCGGACATGAACTCGCTGGTCGCCGTGGGAACCGCAGCGGCATTCGGCTACTCGCTGGTGGCGACCTTTACGCCCGACCTGTTGCCTGAAGGGACGGTAAACGTCTATTACGAGGCCGCCGCAGTGATTGTCGCGCTTATTCTGCTGGGGCGCTTTCTGGAGGCAAGGGCGAAGGGGCGGACTTCCGAAGCGATTAAACGTCTGGTGGGGCTACAGGCGCGGGTCGCGCATGTGTTACGCGAGGGCCGCATCGTGGATATCCCTGTCGACGAGGTTGTGCTGGGCGACTGTGTGGAGGTTCGGCCAGGCGAGCGGATACCGGTTGACGGCGAAGTAACCGAAGGCCGCAGCTTCGTTGACGAGTCGATGATTACCGGCGAACCGATACCGGTTGAGAAATCCGCAGGAAGCGCGGTGGTGGGCGGTACCGTAAACCAAAAAGGCGCGCTCACGCTGCGGGCGACCGCCGTCGGCGGACAGACCATGCTGGCGCAAATCATTCGTCTGGTGGAACAGGCGCAGGGTTCAAAACTGCCGATTCAGGCCGTCGTGGATAAAGTGACGCTGTGGTTTGTCCCGATGGTAATGCTTATTGCTGCGCTGACCTTTGTGGTATGGCTGGCGTTTGGGCCGTCGCCAGCGCTGACTTTCGCTCTGATCAATGGCGTTGCGGTGCTGATTATCGCCTGTCCTTGCGCGATGGGCCTGGCGACGCCGACCTCCATTATGGTGGGAACCGGTCGTGGGGCGGAAATGGGCGTGCTGTTCCGTAAGGGGGAGGCGTTACAGCTACTCAAAGACGCTAAGGTGGTGGCCGTAGACAAAACCGGGACGCTTACCGAAGGCCGCCCGGTACTGACCGATCTCGACGTGGCCAGCGGCTTTGAGCGCCGTGAGGTGCTGGCGAAAGTCGCGGCGGTAGAATCGCGTTCAGAGCATCCGATTGCCCGTGCGATTGTCGTGTCGGCAGAAGAGGAAGGGATCGCGCTACCAGGCATGAGCGGCTTCGAATCGGTGACCGGGATGGGCGTATACGCTACCGTTGACGGTACGCGTGTTGACGTGGGGGCCGATCGCTATATGCGCGAAATTGGCGTGGATATTAGCGGCTTCGCCACCACCGCCGAACGGTTAGGACAGGAAGGGAAATCGCCGCTCTATGCGGCTATTGACGGTCAACTGGCAGCGATTATCGCCGTGGCCGATCCGATCAAACCCAGCACACCCGCCGCAATTAACGCTTTACATCAGCTCGGGATTAAGGTCGCCATGATCACTGGCGATAATGCCCGCACGGCACAGGCTATCGCCAGACAGTTAGGAATTGATGACGTGGTCGCCGAGGTATTGCCAGAAGGGAAAGTCGAGGCGATACGGCGCCTGAAAGCGGCGTATGGGCAGGTGGCGTTTGTCGGCGATGGCATCAACGATGCGCCAGCGCTGGCGGAGTCCGACGTGGGGCTGGCGATTGGCACCGGCACCGATGTGGCGGTGGAATCCGCCGACGTCGTACTAATGTCCGGCAACCTGCAAGGCGTGCCGAATGCTATCGCGCTGTCTAAAGCGACCATCCGCAATATCCACCAGAATCTGTTCTGGGCCTTTGCTTACAATACGGCGCTGATTCCTGTCGCGGCAGGCGCGCTATTTCCGGTCTGGGGCATATTATTGTCCCCGGTATTCGCCGCAGGGGCGATGGCGATGTCGAGCGTGTTCGTGCTGGGCAACGCTTTGCGGCTGCGCCGTTTCCGGGCGCCGATGGCAACCCCATCCGACACATCCACGACCTGAGGAGGAGCGTCATGAACATCGGTAAAGCAGCTAAAGCATCGAAAGTTTCGGCCAAAATGATTCGCTACTATGAACAGATTGGTCTGATTCCCGCGGCAAGTCGGACGGATTCCGGCTATCGGGCCTATACCCAGGCTGATGTTAATCAATTGCATTTTATACGCCGCGCGCGCGACCTCGGCTTTTCAGTTGCTGAAATCAGCGACTTACTGAATCTTTGGAATAACCAGTCGCGGCAAAGCGCTGACGTCAAACGCCTGGCGCAGACGCACATTGATGAACTGGACAGACGTATCCAGAACATGCAGCACATGGCGCAAACCCTCAAAGCGCTGATTCACTGCTGCGCCGGCGACGCGCTGCCAGATTGCCCCATTCTGCATACGCTTGGACAACCTGACGATAGCGAGCTGGAGGCGCGTACCGGAGCGGTATTGCGCCGTCCTCGTCGCCACGGACTGGCAAAGCGTCTGTAAGTCCTGAGATTACGCTTGACCTTCCAACACTGGCAAGGCCCAGACTGGCAACAGTTCCCACACAAAAGGAGTTCACTATGCAGTTCCATATTGATGACATGACCTGCGGCGGCTGCGCCAGTACGGTAAAAAAGACGATTCTGACTCTCGATGCTAATGCGACGGTGAGAACTGACCCGGCGACGCGTCTGGTAGACGTTGAAACGTCGCTATCCGCGGAGCAGATTGCCGCCGCCCTGCAAAAGGCCGGTTTCCCGCCGCGCGAAAGGTAATCGTCAATGGCGATCGGTCTGGCGACAGGCCGGTCGCGATACGCTAGCCACGCTTCGCTTTTCTTTGCGTGAGATAATCCCCATAAAAAATGTGACAAATCATGTGCCAGTAAGCTTTGTTAATAATATGTAATGATTTGTCTATTTTTGCTAACATTTTACCTGCTATATACAAAAAGATAACAAATAAGTAGCGCAACGCTACCTTGTTACGTCGCTTTGACGACGGGAGCGCTCCAGCGTTTCGCCGCTTCAAAGCTTGATGTTATTTTTTGATGCAGGACACTACCTATGTACACCCCCCTGAACTGGACGACGACACAACGACATGTGGCGTTTGCCAGCTTTACCAGTTGGATGCTGGATGCGTTTGATTTCTTTATCCTTGTCTTTGTACTTAGCGATCTCGCCGAATGGTTTCACGCTTCCGTATCGGACGTTTCCATTGCGATTATGCTGACCCTGGCGGTACGTCCCATTGGCGCGCTGCTATTTGGCCGAATGGCGGAAAAGTACGGACGTCGACCGATACTGATGCTCAATATTCTGTTCTTTACGGTGTTTGAACTGCTTTCCGCCTGGTCGCCCACCTTCATGGCATTTCTGATTTTTCGGGTCATGTACGGCGTGGCGATGGGCGGGATATGGGGCGTTGCGTCATCACTGGCGATGGAAACCATTCCCGATCGTTCGCGTGGCCTGATGTCGGGCATTTTTCAGGCGGGCTATCCCTGCGGCTATCTGTTCGCCTCGGTTATTTTTGGCCTCTTCTACAGTATGGTAGGCTGGCGCGGCATGTTCCTGATTGGCGCCCTGCCTGTTGTCTTACTGCCTTATATCTGGTTTAAAGTGCCGGAATCCCCCGTCTGGCTGGCGGCCAGAGCGCGTAAAGAGAATACCGCGCTGCTTCCTGTTCTGCGCAAACAGTGGAAGTTGTGTCTGTATCTGGTGCTGGTCATGGCGTTCTTTAACTTTTTCAGTCACGGCACGCAGGATCTCTATCCTACCTTCCTGAAGATGCAGCATGGTTTTGATCCGCATCTGATCAGTATCATTGCGATTTTTTATAACATTGCCGCCATGCTCGGCGGTATTTTCTACGGTACGCTATCGGAACGTATTGGGCGTAAAAAAGCGATCATGATCGCCGCCTTTCTTGCGCTTCCGGTACTCCCGCTATGGGCATTTTCCAGCGGATCATTCACGATTGGCCTGGGCGCGTTCCTGATGCAGTTTATGGTGCAGGGCGCCTGGGGAGTCGTGCCGACCTGGCTGAACGAGCTGGTTCCGGCGAATGCGCGCGCCGTGCTGCCAGGGTTTGTTTACCAACTCGGTAATTTACTGGCGTCGGTTAATGCGACGTTACAGGCCCGCATCGCGGAAACGCATGGCGGAAATTACGGGTTGGCAATGGCGATCGTGGCTGGCGCGGTGGCTATTTTAATCTGTGTATTTGTGGCATTTGGTCGCGAGACCCGGGGAGTCGTCATCTCCGGTACAGATAGCGACGCCCTCCCGGAGTCGGCCATCAGTCATCGCACGTAAACACTACGCTCCTGGCGCATACTGTCGCCGGGAGCACGCCTTCCTCCCGTCGTTTTCACGCCCTTTCAACGAACAACAAAGGTTAATGATGGCATCTGCCGTTCGTGACCATTACAATCATCGCTTACTTTTTTCTTTATAAGAAATTGATTGCTTCACCTTAAAATTATCAACGGAGCGAAGATATCATGTTGAAAGATAACCAAAAACACAACGAGTCTGTTGCCCCGAATAGCGCCTTTCTGTCTGAGTTACAACGTGCATTACCGGAATTTTTTACCGCCGATCGCTATAACGAGCAGGGCGAACTGATCGCGAAAGGCGGATTTGATCTCGCCAGATTTGAGCGCGCGCTGAAAGCACGTAATATTGATGAGCTGACTAGCGGTTATCAGATTGATTTTATTGGCAAAGATTACGCAAAAAAACAGGCGGGTGAAAAATCCGTTACTGTTATCGTTCCTGACGTGGAACACAATACTCTGGCAGAAAATAAAAATAGCCATAATCTTTTTCTGACCGGAGATAATCTGGATGTGTTACGCCATCTGCAAAATAATTACGCCGATACCGTCGATATGATCTATATCGATCCCCCTTATAACACCGGGTCGGACGGGTTTGTCTATCCCGATCATTTTGAATATAGCGATCGGGCGTTGCAGGATATGTTTGGTCTTAATGATACTGAACTGGCACGTTTAAAATCCATTCAGGGTAAATCGACGCACTCTGCATGGTTATCTTTCATGTATCCGCGTCTTTTCCTGGCCAGGAAGCTCCTGAAAGATACCGGATTTATTTTTATCTCTATCGACGATAATGAGTACGCCAATCTTAAATTAATGATGGATGAGATTTTTGGCGAAGGCGGATTTGTCACCAATGTGATGTGGAAGCGCAAAAAAGAGATTTCTAACGACTCTGATAACGTTTCCATCCAGGGGGAATACATTCTTGTTTACGCCAAAACCGGTCAGGGCGCTTTACGTTTAGAACCGCTTTCTAAAGAGTATATTCAGAAATCCTATAAAGAACCGACCGAACAGTTTCCAGAAGGGAAATGGCGCCCGGTGCCGTTAACGGTGTCAAAAGGGCTAAGCGGCGGCGGCTATACCTATAAAATTACCACGCCGAACGGTACGGTACACGAAAGACTATGGGCTTATCCTGAAGCCAGTTACCAAAAACTGGTGGCCGATAATCTGGTCTATTTTGGCAAAGATAACGGCGGTATTCCCCAGCGAGTCATGTACGCGCATCACAGTAAAGGGCAGCCAACGACCAATTACTGGGATAACGTAGCGTCGAATAAAGAGGGGAAAAAGGAGATTCTGGATCTCTTCGGCGACAACGTTTTTGATACGCCGAAACCGACCGCATTATTGAAGAAAATCATCAAGCTCGCTATCGATAAAGACGGCGTCGTTCTGGACTTTTTTGCCGGTTCCGGCACCACGGCCCATGCGGTAATGGCGCTGAATGAAGAAGATGGGGGGCAGCGCACGTTTATTCTGTGTACTATCGATCAGGCATTAAGCAATAACACTATCGCGAAAAAAGCAGGTTATAACACTATTGATGAAATCAGCCGCGAGCGAATTACACGCGTTGCGGCGAAGATCCGCGCCAACAATCCCGCGACCAATAGCGATCTCGGTTTTAAACATTATCGTTTTGCCACTCCGACACAGCAGACGCTGGACGATCTGGATAGCTTCGATATTGCTACCGGCCATTTTATCAATACCAGCGGTCAACTGGCCGCTTTCACCGAGTCAGGATTTACCGACATGATCAATCCTTTTTCCGCCAGAGGATTGGGCGTGCCGGGCGGCGCAAGCGGCGAAGAGACCTTATTAACGACATGGCTGGTCGCCGATGGTTATAAAATGGATATTGACGTACAGGCCGTTGATTTTTCCGGCTATTGCGCCAGGTATGTTGATAATACGCGCCTGTATCTGATTGATGAACGATGGGGAACAGAGCAGACCCGCGATCTTCTCAACCACATTGGTACGCACCAGCTTCCGGTTCAGACTATTGTCATTTACGGCTACTCTTTCGACCTTGAATCCATTCGTGAACTGGAAATCGGCTTAAAACAGCTTGATCAAAAAGTGAACCTGGTGAAGCGTTATTAAGAGGGGATGATGATGAATATTTTACTGGAAGAACTTCCCCATCAGGAACAGGCGTTAGCGGCGATTCTGGCGAGTTTCACCGGTATCGATCACGCGCAGGCCGATCATAATCACTATGCTAATCCGCTGATTAAGGAACGTTACGACGATAAGGCCAATATTGACGTTAAAATGGAGACCGGGACGGGCAAAACCTATGTCTATACCCGATTGATGTATGAACTGCATCAGAACTACGGGCTCTTCAAATTTGTGCTGGTGGTGCCGACGCCAGCCATTAAAGAAGGCGCGCGGAACTTTATCACCAGCGATTACGCCAGACAGCATTTTTCACAGTTCTACGAAAATACGCGGATGGAACTTTGCACCATTAACGCCGGTGATTTTAAAGTAAAGTCGGGGCGTAAAAATTTTCCGGCCCAGCTATTAAGTTTTACTGATGCCAGCCGTCGTGATAGCCATACGATTCAGGTTTTGCTGATCAATGCGCAAATGCTCAATTCCGCCAGTATGACGCGAGACGATTACGATCAAACGCTACTGGGCGGGCTGACGTCGCCTGTTAAAGGGCTGCAAATGACGCGACCGGTGGTCATTATTGATGAACCGCATCGTTTTGCGCGAGATAACAAATTTTATCGAGCGATTCAGGCTATTCAGCCGCAAATGATCGTCCGCTTTGGCGCTACCTTCCCGGATATTGTCGAAGGTAAGGGTAAAAATAAATGTGTACGTAAAGATTACTATCGCCGGCAACCGCAGTTTGATCTCAACGCGGTGGACAGTTTTAACGATGGTTTGGTGAAAGGTATTGATATTTATTACCCGAATCTCCCCGAAGAACAGGCCAACAATCGTTATATCGTTGACAGCGTCACGGCAAAGAAATTAATCCTCCGACGGGGGAGCAAAATTGCCGAGGTTGGCGTGGGCGAAAATCTCGCCGATGTCGATGCAGGATTTGAGGGCAGTATTGAATATGCCGGCAGTAAAATGTTGTCGAACGATCTGGAGTTGGAGGCAGGGATGGCGCTGGTGCCAGGAACCTTTGGCGCGAGCTACCAGGAACTGATTATTCAGGAAGCCATTGATAAGCATTTTGATACCGAGCAGGCAAATTTCTTACGCAGCAATGAGCCAGAAAATAATGCCCCGCGTATTAAGACCTTAAGCCTTTTCTTTATTGACAGTATTAAAAGCTATCGTGATGACGAAGGCTGGTTGAAAGTCACTTTTGAGCGTTTGCTGAAAAAGAAACTGACGCAACTGATTGACGATTATCAGCGCAAGACCCTGCCGCGAGAAGTGGAGTATCTGTCGTTTCTGCAGGCCACGCTCGCCAGCCTGCACTCGGATAACCAAAACGTCCACGCTGGTTACTTTGGCGAAGACCGCGGAAGCGGCGATGAGGCGATCCAGGCTGAGGTAGATGATATTCTGAAAAATAAAGAGAAGTTGCTCAGTTTTTCAGACCATCACGGCAACTGGGAAACGCGCCGCTTTCTGTTTTCAAAATGGACGCTTCGCGAAGGCTGGGATAACCCGAATGTTTTTGTCATTGCTAAATTACGTTCTTCCGGTAGCGAGTCGAGCAAAATTCAGGAAGTGGGGCGCGGCCTGCGGCTACCGGTAGATGAAAACGGCCATCGCGTTCATCAGGAAGAGTGGCCGTCCCGGCTGTCGTTTCTGATTGGTTATGATGAAAAAGCGTTTGCCAGTATGCTGGTTGATGAGATTAATCGCGACAGCAAAGTTCAGCTTAACGAGCAGAAACTGGATGAGGCGATGATCACACTCATCGTCACCGAGCGGCAAAAAGTCGATCCTGCGTTTACGGAGCTTCGTTTGCTGGAAGATCTGGATGATAAAAAACTGATCAATCGGAGTAATGAGTTTAAACCCAGCGTCACGCTTAACGGGGAAACCAAAAGTGGTTTTGCGTGGCTACTGGAGTTCTACCCTGAGCTGACGCAGGCGCGGGTGCGAGCGGATCGCATTCGTGACAATAAGCCCGCCTCCCGACTGCGAGTCAGGTTACGCAAAGAGAATTGGGAACAACTTAGCAGTATCTGGGAGCAGTTTTCCCGCCGTTATATGCTGCAATTCGAGCGTAGCGGCGCTTCTCTGGAACAGATTGCCGCCGAGGTGCTGCGCGATCCGTCGCTGTATATACGCCAGAAGCCAAGCCAGGTGCAACAACGGCTGGTATCGAATGAAGATAATGGCCGTTTTGAAGTGGCGCAGCGGGAAGGCGAATTAGCCGCCAGCGAATTTATGGCGGGCATGAAATATGGCCATTTTCTTAAGCAACTGGCGTTACGCACCAGTCTGCCGGTTAACGTCCTGCACCCGGTGTTAATGGCGATGCTGCGTGATGTTTTGCACGGAGATTCACGCTATTTAAGCGAGATCTCGTTGGACAATATGACCCGCGCATTACAGACGCGGATTAATGCGCATTTTGCGCAGCGCCACGATTATCTGCCTCTCGACTTCCAGGCTTCAACGTCGGTATTTGATTCCACGGCACGGCAGTTCAGAGAGGAGATTAGCGCTGAAATTGTGGGGAAAAATGTGGATGAGAATGCGATAGACGATCCTCGTTCTCTCTATCAAATACCGCCGTTGCGTTATGACAGCGTCGATCCAGAATTGCCGCTATTAAAATACGATTATCCGCAACAGGTTTCTGTGTTTGGCAAACTGCCTAAGCGGGCCATTCAGATCCCCAAATATACGGGGGGCTCTACTACGCCGGATTTTGTGTACCGTATTGAGCGTCAGGACGCCGACAGCGTTTATTTACTGGTTGAAACTAAAGCAGAAAATATGCGCGTAGGCGATCAGGTTATTCTTGATGCGCAACGTAAATTCTTCGATATGCTGCGTCGGCAAAATATTAATGTCGAGTTTGCGGAAGCGACCAGCGCGCCGGCGGTATTTTCTACGATCAATGGCTTGATTGAGGGGAAGGCAAACTAACGGGTTTGAATGGACCTTAACGGTTATCTTTTTGATAGACCATATAAAATGGCCGCCGCGCAGCGAGCGTTGCGGTCATTCTCCCTGTGCTAATCCCCCGTCCCGTAAACCGCGTTGACTTGAAGGTTATCGTTTTACGTCTATTCTTAACTTTCAGCTAAGCGTATTTTGCTGAAATTGCAAATAGTCTTGAAGACGCTGTTTTTTTGTTTTGCCGTTATTTTTATAACGGCCAGGTAGATATTGCCAAGTGAATGTAACTAAGGGAGACATGTTATGCTAAATAGATACTACCGTTTCGCTGTCGAAAAAGACGACCCCTCCGAAGCGCCAGAGTCGGGCGATAAGCCTGACAGCCAGCCGCAAAAAAAATCGTAATTTATCTGGATATTCCCCGACGTTTTTACGTTTGGGGAAAATAACCGTTTCGTTTCAACCTGGTTGCGAACAGTGAATATTTTACACGAAGTGACTATATATAAACGGGAGGGAACATGGAGTTTGATGCCTTCTTTTTAGCGAGACTCCAGTTTGCCTTTACCGTCTCTTTTCATATTATTTTCCCCGCGATTACGATTGGCTTAGCCAGTTACCTGGTGGTACTGGAAGGTTTATGGCTAAAAACGCGTAATCCTGTCTGGCGCTCGCTCTATCAGTTCTGGCTCAAAATTTTTGCCGTCAACTTCGGGATGGGCGTGGTCTCCGGTCTGGTCATGGCTTACCAGTTCGGAACGAACTGGAGCGGTTTCTCCCAGTTCGCCGGCAGTATCACCGGGCCTTTATTAACCTATGAAGTGCTCACCGCATTCTTCCTGGAAGCGGGATTCTTAGGCGTGATGCTTTTTGGCTGGAACAAAGTCGGGCCGGGCCTGCATTTCTTGTCTACCTGTATGGTGGCGTTGGGCACGTTAATGTCGACGTTCTGGATTCTGGCGTCTAACAGCTGGATGCATACCCCGCAGGGATTTGAAATTCATAACGGTCAGGTGGTCCCGGTGGACTGGTTCGCGGTGATTTTCAACCCGTCGTTCCCGTATCGCCTGTTGCATATGTCCGTTGCGGCGTTTTTAAGTAGCGCGATGTTTGTCGGCGCGTCCGCAGCCTGGCATTTACTGAAAGGTAACGATACGCCGGCTATCCGCCGTATGTTCTCGATGGCGTTATGGATGGCGGTCGTGGTGGCGCCCGTTCAGGCATTGATTGGCGATATGCATGGCCTTAACACCCTGAAGCATCAGCCGGTCAAAATCGCCGCGATTGAGGGGCACTGGGAAAATACGCCCGGCGAGCCAACGCCGCTTACGCTGGTAGGCTGGCCGGATATGGAGGCGGAACGGACCCGCTATGCGCTTGAGATCCCGGCGTTGGGCAGTCTGATCCTGACGCATAGCCTGGACAAACAGGTGCCTGCGCTAAAAGATTATCCCAAAGAGGATCGCCCCAACTCTACCGTGGTGTTCTGGTCTTTCCGTCTGATGGTGGGCATGGGCGTACTGATGATCTTCCTGGGGCTGGCCAGCCTGTGGCTACGCTACCGACGCCGACTGTATCATTCGCGGCCCTTTATGCACTTTGCGCTGTGGATGGGGCCGTCCGGGCTTATCGCCATCCTTGCCGGATGGGTGACGACTGAAGTAGGACGTCAGCCGTGGGTGGTCTATGGCCTGCTGCGAACGCGTGATGCGGTTTCCGCGCACAGCACCTTGCAGATGAGCATCAGTTTGCTGGCCTTCTTTGTGGTCTATTCCCTGGTCTTTGGGGTTGGCTATATTTATATGATTCGCCTTATCCAGAAAGGGCCGCAGCCGGCGGAGACACCGACCGCTGAAACCGATGGCAGACCCGCGCGTCCTATCTCTGCCGTGGGAGAATCGCTTGAGCAGGAGAAACGCGAATGACCATCGATCTTCCGGTTATCTGGTTTGCTATTATCGTGTTCGCCACGCTGATGTATATCGTGATGGATGGTTTCGATCTGGGCGTCGGTATCCTGTTTCCATTTATTCGCGATAAACACGATCGCGATGTTATGGTGAACTCAGTCGCGCCGGTATGGGACGGGAACGAAACCTGGCTGGTGCTGGGCGGGGCCGGGCTTTTTGGCGCGTTCCCGTTGGCTTATGCCGTCATCACCGACGCGCTGACTATCCCGCTGGTGGTTATGCTGCTTGGTCTTATCTTTCGCGGCGTCGCTTTTGAATTCCGTTTTAAAGCCACCGAGTCGCATCGCGCGTTCTGGGATAAATCCTTTATCGTCGGGTCAATCCTGGCGACCTTTGCCCAGGGAGTTGTGGTGGGCGCGGTGGTGAGCGGTTTTCAGGTGGAAGGGCGAACCTTTAGCGGTTCGCAGCTTGACTGGCTGACGCCGTTTAATCTGTTCTGCGGTGTCGGTCTGGTTGTCACCTACGCGCTGCTGGGCGCTACCTGGCTGATTATGAAAAGCGAAGATCCGCTGCATAGCCGGATGTGCGCGCTGTCGCGCCCGTTGTTGATCGTCTTGTTGTTGGTGATGGGAGGCGTCAGCGTGTGGACGCCGCTCACCCACGACGACATCGCCGAGCGCTGGTTCACGCAGCCCAATTTATACTACTTCCTGCCGGTGCCTGTGCTGGTGTTGGCTTTTAGCGTCTGGCTATGGCGCAGCGTGAAAAAACCAGAATCCCATGCGCGTCCATTTATTCTCACGCTAGGGTTGATTTTTCTGGGGTTCAGCGGGTTAGGCATCAGTATTTGGCCGAATATTATTCCACCGGATATTTCGTTGTATGCCGCCGCCGCGCCGCCGCAAAGTCAAAGCTTTATGCTGGTTGGGGCGCTGATAATCATCCCGATTATTCTGGCTTATACCTTCTGGAGCTACTACGTCTTCCGTGGAAAAGTGCGACATGGAGAGGGATATCACTGATGGTTAAAGTGAAAAAATGGTCGCGGCGAGTCGTATGGATGGTTGCGATATGGTGCGCCAGCGTGCTTCTGCTGGCGGGCGTCGGAATGTTATTCAGACTGCTCATGACCTCCGCAGGATTTCGCTCCTGACTGATACCCCCCGGACGCGCTTTCGTCGCTGGCGAAAGCGCGTTTTTATCGACAGATCGGCGTTTATCGATCACCTTTGCTCGCCTTATCTCTCCCCTCAATAGCGGTTGATAATTATTCTCATCTTTATTGTCGTTCCCGGGCCGCAGTGATATGGTTACACAGTGGCTAACGCTCTGGTATAACGCAGATAAACGGTATTGATAATGTCTCCGATCTCCTGTCACTCTTCCGCCGCCCCGGCGATGAAAAAGATCTTTTCCGTCAGCGATTTCATCGCGTTTGGCGAGCGTTATGGCATTGATTACCGCTTCCCTGCGTTACCGCAGTATACGCAGAGTAGTCCCGTACTTCATGGCGATATCGAAGAGATAGCGCTTCCCGGCGGGATTTGCATTACACGCTCGGATGTTCACGTGTTACAACCTTATGAAACCACCTCTCGCCATAGCAGTCCGCTGTATATGCTGGTGGTGCTGGAAGGTAACGTCGCGCTGGCTGTCAATGAGCAGACCTTTTTGTTGAGCGCGGGGATGGCGTTTTGCTCGCAACTGAGTGAGCAGCAGACGATACGCGCCCATCACGGCGCAGACAGTAAATTGCGCACCTTGTCGCTGGGAATGTACCCGGACGGCGGATGGCGGGAGCGTTTGCCTGTCTCGCTGGCAGACGAGTGGGAACATAGCGCAACCTCGGCGAGGGTCTGGCAGGTGCCGGAGTTTCTGCTTTCAGGGCTACGCTATGCGCAGCAGCTCGGACCTCATGCGGCGTCACGCCAGTTAATGCTGGAAGGCATCATGCTGCAATTGCTGGGCTATGCGCTAAATCTATGTCAGCCCGCAACGCAAAAACGCGGGCTTCCCGTCACCGGTGAATATCAGCGGCTGGAGCTCATTCGGCGTTTACTGGAGCAGACGCCGGAAAAAGCCTACACGCTGAACGAACTGGCGCGTCGGGCGGCAATGAGTCCAAGTAGCCTGCGGTGCAAGTTTCGCCATGCCTATGGGTGTACCGTGTTTGATTATCTGCGCGATTGCCGCCTGGCGCGCGCGCGTCGTTATCTGATGGAGGGATACAGCGTGCAGCAGGCCGCCTGGATGTCAGGCTATCAACATGCCACAAACTTTGCGACGGCATTTCGTCGGCGTTATGGCTGCTCGCCCGGCGAGCTGCGTGACGCGTCTCTGACGGCGTCCCGACACTGTGCGTAACGCGCCCCGCCAGAGCGGTAATATCCGCCGCTAACCCGGTTTTCTGCCGCTTTGGGTGATTTTTTATCATTGCGCATAGGCAATCTGGCGTTACGCATAGTGGTCCGTTATCTCTAAAGGGTAATAATTCTTATTTACAATAAAGATGCCTTTGGAGATGTTCATGTTTGCGACAACGCGTATGGCGCTATTGATAGGCGGAGCTATCGGCGGCGCGACTTTTCCTCTTTCTGCCCAGGAAACCACAAAAAATGATACCGTCATTGTCACCTCGCCCGTTCAGAGTGGCGCGACTAAGCTGGCGACGCCAGATATTGAAACGCCGCAGTCGGTATCCATTATTACCCGCCAGCAGTTTGAAGAGCAGGGCGCAACCAGCGTGCGTCAGGCGGTCAGCTACACCCCAGGCGTATACAGTAATCAGATAGGCGCCTCTAACCGCTTTGATTACATCGTATTGCGTGGTTTTTCGGACGGTAGTCTGGATAACGTCTATCTCGACGGGTTAAAAATGATGGGCGACACCAATTCGCACAGTTCGTTGGTGGTTGACCCCTGGTTTCTGGAAGATATCGAGGTGGTACGCGGCCCGGCGTCCGTTCTGTATGGACGTTCATCGCCAGGCGGCATTGTCGCGCTGACGTCGCGAAAACCGGCGTTTGATGCCGGGGGAGAGGTGAAGCTGTTTGCCGGCAATCACAACCAGCGCGGGGCGGCTTTTGATGTGACCGGCCCACTGGATGACAATGAACGTGTGGCGGCGCGTCTTAGCGGCATGACACGTTACGCCGATTCGCAGTTTACCCCCTTGAAAGAGGAACGTTATGCGCTGATGCCGAGCCTGACCTGGCGAATTACCGATCGGACGCGTCTTGATCTTATGGCCTATCTGCACCGTGATCCGGAAGGCGGTAGCCACTCCGGACTGCCTTATCAAGGCACGGTTGTACCTTATAACGGCGGAAAAATTTCTAACACTTTCTTTGAAGGTGAAGATGACTACGACAAATACGATCGCCGTGAAAATATGGTGGGTTATAACATTGAGCATCTGTTCGATAACGGCTGGTCGGTACGGCAAAAATTGCGCTATTTGCATACCAAAGTGACGTTGAATCAGGTCTATGCCGCAGGTTGGTTGAATGAAACGGCGCTGAATCGCGGCTATTCCGGCTCCGGGGAGAAAATGTCGGCTATCGCGCTGGATAATCAGCTTGACGGCAGCGTGGATACCGGGGCGATTAATCATCGTCTGCTGGTGGGGATCGATTATCAGGATCGCAGTAACCATACTACTGGCTATTATGGCGCGTTTCCGCCGATTGACGCTTTCAACCCTGTTTATGGCGCTCAGCCGGATTACATTACGTTGTATAGCCGTGAAAAACATAAGCTGCGGCAGACCGGATACTATTTACAGGATCAGATGTCATGGGATCGCTGGCGCTTTACGTTGGGCGGTCGTTACGATCGGGTCAGCGTGTCTAACATCGACAAACTTCATGATTCACGCAGCGATCTCGATAAAAACAACGTAAGCACCCGTGCCGCGTTGCTTTATCTGTTCGACAATGGCGTCGCCCCCTATCTCAGTTATTCTACCGCGTTTACGCCGACCAGCTTCGCCGACGAAAACGGCAATGTGCTGGAACCGATGAAAGGCAAGCAGTGGGAGGCGGGGGTAAAATACGAACCGCTGGGGGGGAACAGCCAGTTTAGCGCCGCCGTGTATCGTATTAACCAGACCAATATCGCGACCAAAGAAGAACCTACCGATCCGTACCGCTCGATTGGTGAAATTGAGTCTAAAGGGGTTGAACTGGAGGCCATTAGCCATTTGTCGGATAGCGTCCGTTTGCAGGCGGCGTATACCTATACTGATATCCGTTATAAGAAAAGTAGCCCGCAAGAGCAGGGTAAGCGCGCGGTTTATGCTCCACGAAACCAGGCCAGCGCCTGGCTAAGTTACGATGTGAAAAGCGGTCTGTTAGAGGGGCTGACTTTGGGCTCCGGCATTCGGTACGTCAACGGCGTGACCAGCGATCGCCTGAATACCCACACGTTGCCGTCCTATACACTGGTCGACATGGTGGTTGGGTATGATTTATCCAGCATTGGGTTAAATGGCTTGAGCGCCCAGCTCAACATAAATAATCTGACGGACAAACGCTATGTCGCTGCCTGTAATTCGCTCTCTTATTGTTATTTTGGCGCCGAGCGTAGCATTGTAGGCAGCGTGTCATGGGCGTTTTGATAACGCTTATCGTCCGGTAGCAAAGGCTACCGGGCAAACATTAGCGGTGCGTCACGCCTTCATAGAGAAGTCTGAGCGCAAACATCCCGATAATGGCGCCGATAACACGGCTGGCAATGCGCTGTATTCGTCCATAAGCGCGGCGGACTGCGGGGAGCGAAAAGGCCTGGCTGAGAAAAATACGCCAGATAACGGATGACAGCACAATTCCGGCCCAGGCCATTAACCTTGCCCATGTGGGCGTTTCTGCGCTAAGCGTTACGGAAAAAATACTGATAAAAAACAGTACGGTTTGCGGATTGGATAAATCGGTCATTAATCCCCGGCGAAAGAAAATTGTCCACGGGGCGGCAATCGGCGTCTGGAGCGTGCTCATTTGCGGCGTCGCCTGGTGGCGAATACTGTTCTAGGCGAACCATAATAAATAGGCCCCGCCGACAATTTTGATAAGAGAAAATACCGCTTCGCATTGCGTAATGAGCGTCGCCAGACCGAAAAGCCCCAGCCCGGAATAAAAGGCGTCTCCCGTGGCGACGCCCAGGCCGGTGATGACTCCCGCCCGGCGTCCTGATGCGAGGCTGGTTTGCACCACCACAAACAAATTCGCGCCGGGATTAAAAAAGGTTAACACAAACAGACTGACGGTAAGCACAACGGCATGAAACGGCTCCATAGGCAACTCTTCTCTTAGCCTCAAGAAATAACCTTCATCTTATTAATAGTCAAACCAGATGATTGCGAGTGAGATCACAAAGCAGGGGCGTTTTAATCCGCGTTGTTACGCCGACAGAGCGGGGGCTGACTGGATTTTTCCAGCAATCTACACTACTTATTTAATCAGTCCGAACGGCCTTTTTGTTCTGATAAAGCGATGATGGCGTAATAATAAAACGAGGGTTTTGCTATGAAAACTGGCTACAAGGTTATGCTTGGCGCATTAGCGTTTGTCGTGACAAACGTTTATGCCGCAGAAATCATGAAAAAAACGGACTTTGATAAAGTCGCCTCCGAATACACGAAAATTGGCACGATTTCCACCACCGGGGAAATGTCGCCGCTGGACGCCAGAGAAGATTTAATCAAAAAGGCGGATGAAAAAGGGGCGGATGTGGTGGTGCTGACGTCCGGGCAGACAGAAAATAAAATTCATGGTACGGCTGATATTTATAAAAAGAAATAAAAGCGTTGCATCATAAAAATACCCGCCTGGGTTTCCGGCGGGTATTTTTATTCCTGGCAACCGGCATCCGTTTTGCCGGATGACGGCCTGCAGTAAACGTAGCGCCATCAGGCATTCAGGACGCTGTCATTTGTCTTAATCACCCGACTGGTCTTTGGCACCTGCTTTTAAACGACGCCACAGAGTGGTGCGGCTAATCCCCAGATAACGCGCCGCCGCGGTCTTATCGCCCTTAAAGCGCGCCAGTACATCCTGTAACGTGTGCGCATCCACGGTTGAAGGCGTCAGTTCTGCTGTGTTCACCATAAGCTCAGGTAATAACTGCCGCATAAATTGCCTGTCCAGCGTTGGCGCGGGATCGACGCTTAAAAAAAGCGCCAGGCGCTCCATCATATTACGCAGTTCGCGAATATTACCGGGCCAGCGCCAGGCCAGCAAAAGCGGCTGACACTGTGTCAATCCATGACGTATCGATTCGGTAAACGGAATTTCCATCGCCGCCAGCGACTGTTTTAAAAAGCTTTCCGCCAGCGGCAAAATATCAGCCTGCCGCTCGCGCAAAGGAGGAAGCGTCAGACGCAGAATACTCAGGCGATAAAAGAGATCGGGGCGAAAACGTCCTTGCATTATTTCCCGATCCAGATCGCAATGCGTAGCGCTGATCACCCGGACATCCACCGGGATCGGCTGGTGTCCGCCGACGCGAGTGACGGCTTTTTCCTCCAGTACGCGCAAAAGTCGGGTTTGTAACGGCAAGGGCATTTCGCCGATTTCATCCAGAAACAGCGTGCCGCCGTGTGCGATTTCAAATAGCCCCGCCCGGCCTCCTCGTCGTGAACCGGTAAACGCACCCTCTTCATAACCAAACAGTTCCGCTTCCAGCAACGACTCGGTAATCGCGCCGCAATTGACGGCGACAAAGGGAGGGGATGGCTTATTCTGACGGTGAGGCTGGCGGTGAAAAAACGTCTGGTGAATCGCCTGCGCCGCCAGCTCTTTTCCGGTCCCTGTTTCCCCCTGAATCAGCACTGCAGCACGGGAGCGGGCATAGAGCGTAATCGTCTGGCGGAGCTGCTCCATTTGCGGCGACTGGCCGCGTATATCGCCCAGTTCATACCGGGTTTGTAATCCCTTGCCGGATGGGTAATCCACGCGCTGTCGCCGTGTCAGACGGGTCATATCCAGCGCATCATGAAAAGCCTGACGAACGGTCGCCGCGGAATAAATAAAGATGGCGGTCATACCCGCTTCTTCCGCCAGATCGGTAATTAATCCCGCGCCGACGACGGCCTCAATACCGTTGGCCTTAAGTTCGTTAATTTGCCCGCGCGCGTCCTCTTCGGTGACATAGCTTCGCTGTTCAAGACGGAGGTGAAACGTTTTCTGAAAGGCAAGTAAAGCCGGAATGGTCTCCTGATAGGTCACGATACCGATAGACGAGGTGAGCTTTCCCGCTTTCGCCAGCGCCTGTAATACATCGAATCCGCTGGGCTTGATGAGGATCACCGGTATTGACAGGCGACTTTTTAAATAGGCCCCGTTCGAACCCGCCGCGATAATCGCGTCGCAGCGCTCGGTCGCCAGTTTTTTGCGAATGTAGGTCACCGCCTTTTCAAAGCCGAGTTGAATAGGCGTGATGGTCGCCAGATGATCGAATTCCAGGCTGATATCCCGAAACAGTTCGAACAGACGCGTTACGGAGACCGTCCAGATCACCGGTTTATCGCTATTATCGCGCGGAGCGCTGTGAGCAGTCGTCATCGCAGTAGGTTCATCTTTAAGGGGCGATTTTTTGTTTTAAACGTGTTTCATAAATGTTGCAATGAAACGGAGCGATTCGTTTCATGAAACGTTAGCTGACACGTTTTTCTTTTCCCTTAATCGCGCTTATTCATAACAGGAATAACTGTAATTACCTGTTTTTAAATCTCATTGTATTTAATTTTCTCGCAGCCTCTTTGCCTGGCATAGCCTTTGCTTTGGTGAATACATTCTGAGTAACAATTTACTAACATGAGGACGAGATATGTCTTTACATTCGCCGGGGCAGGCATTTCGCGCCGCGCTCGCTAAAGAGAATCCATTACAAATTGTCGGCGCTATTAATGCCAACCATGCTCTGTTGGCCCAACGGGCCGGGTATCAGGCTATCTATCTTTCTGGCGGCGGCGTAGCGGCGGGCTCGCTCGGACTGCCGGATCTGGGGATTTCTACGCTGGATGATGTGTTAACCGATATCCGGCGCATCACGGATGTTTGCCCGCTGCCGCTGTTGGTGGATGCGGATATTGGCTTTGGCTCCTCCGCCTTTAATGTCGCGCGGACGGTAAAGTCCATAGCCAAAGCGGGCGCCGCCGCGCTGCATATTGAAGACCAGGTTGGCGCTAAGCGCTGTGGACACCGTCCAAACAAAGCGATCGTCTCGAAAGAGGAGATGGTAGACAGAATTCGGGCGGCAGTGGATGCGCGCACCGATCCGAACTTTGTGATCATGGCGCGTACCGATGCGCTGGCGGTGGAAGGGCTGGAGGCGGCTCTCGATCGCGCGCAGGCTTACGTGGACGCGGGGGCTGACATGCTGTTCCCGGAGGCGATCACCGAACTGTCGATGTACCGCCAGTTCGCCGACGTGGCGCAGGTGCCGATCCTCGCCAACATCACTGAGTTTGGCGCGACGCCGCTGTTTACGACCGACGAGTTGCGCAGCGCACACGTGGCGATGGCGCTCTATCCGCTGTCGGCGTTTCGCGCCATGAACCGCGCCGCAGAAAAAGTCTATACCGTGCTGCGCCAGGAAGGGACACAAAAGAACGTGATCGACATCATGCAGACCCGCAACGAGCTGTACGAAAGCATCAATTACTACCAGTTCGAAGAGAAGCTGGACGCGCTGTACAGGAATAAAAAATCGTAGCCTGTAGGCCTGATAAGGCGAAGGCGCCATCAGGCAATGCCGGATGGCACTACGTTTATCCGGCCTACACGCCTCAATATCCTACACATTAAAAAAATGACGAGGACAATATGACAGACACGACGATCCTGCAAAACAACACGCATGTCATTAAGCCTAAAAAATCGGTCGCGCTTTCCGGCGTACCTGCCGGAAATACCGCTCTGTGTACCGTGGGAAAAAGCGGTAACGATCTGCACTATCGCGGTTACGACATTCTCGATCTGGCGGAGCACTGCGAATTTGAAGAAGTCGCGCATTTACTGATCCACGGAAAATTACCGACCCGCGACGAGCTGAACGCGTATAAAAGCAAGTTAAAAGCGCTGCGCGGATTACCCGCCAATGTCCGTACCGTTCTGGAAGCGTTACCGGCGGCCTCGCACCCGATGGACGTGATGCGTACCGGCGTTTCTGCGCTGGGCTGCACCCTGCCGGAAAAAGAGGGACATACCGTCTCCGGCGCGCGCGATATTGCCGATAAGCTGTTGGCCTCGCTCAGCTCTATCCTTCTTTACTGGTATCACTACAGCCACAACGGCGAACGTATTCAGCCGGAAACCGACGATGATTCCATCGGCGGCCATTTCCTGCATCTGCTGCATGGTGAAAAGCCAACCCAAAGCTGGGAAAAGGCGATGCATATTTCGCTGGTGCTGTATGCCGAGCATGAGTTCAACGCCTCGACGTTTACCAGCCGGGTGATTGCCGGGACCGGCTCGGATGTTTACTCCGCGATTATCGGCGCGATTGGCGCGCTGCGCGGCCCGAAACACGGCGGGGCGAATGAGGTGTCGCTGGAAATTCAACAGCGTTATGAAACGCCGGACGAGGCAGAGGCGGATATCCGTAAACGCGTGGAAAACAAAGAGGTGGTGATTGGCTTTGGACATCCGGTTTACACCATCGCCGACCCGCGCCATCAGGTGATCAAACGGGTGGCGAAACAGCTTTCAGAAGAAGGCGGCTCGCTGAAGATGTACCACATCGCCGACCGTCTGGAAACGGTGATGTGGGAGACCAAAAAGATGTTCCCGAATCTCGACTGGTTTTCGGCGGTCTCCTACAACATGATGGGCGTCCCTACCGAAATGTTCACCCCGCTGTTTGTCATCGCCCGCGTTACCGGCTGGGCGGCGCACATTATTGAACAGCGTCAGGACAACAAAATTATTCGCCCCTCTGCCAACTATACCGGGCCGGAAGATCGTCCGTTTGTCTCGATAGACGATCGTTGCTAACTCACTCTTATTAAAAATAAAACGCAGGAAACGTACCCTATGTCTACCCAAGAACTGAACATCCGCCCAGACTTTGACCGTGAAATCGTTGATATCGTTGATTACGTTATGAATTACGACATCACCTCAAAGGTGGCGTACGACACCGCGCATTACTGCCTGCTCGACACGCTCGGCTGTGGTCTGGAAGCGCTGGAATACCCGGCCTGTAAAAAATTGCTTGGGCCAATCGTGCCAGGCACGGTGGTGCCCAACGGCGCACGCGTGCCGGGCACCCAGTTTCAGCTCGATCCGGTACAGGCAGCCTTTAACATTGGCGCGATGATCCGCTGGCTCGATTTTAACGATACCTGGCTTGCCGCCGAGTGGGGCCATCCTTCTGATAACCTCGGCGGTATTCTGGCGACGGCTGACTGGCTGTCACGCAACGCCGTCGCCGCCGGCAAAGCGCCGCTGACCATGAAACAGGTATTGAGCGGGATGATCAAAGCCCATGAAATTCAGGGCTGCATCGCGCTGGAAAACGCCTTCAACCGTGTCGGGCTTGACCATGTGCTGCTGGTGAAAGTGGCCTCGACTGCGGTGGTCGCTGAAATGCTGGGGCTGACGCGCGATGAGATCCTCAACGCGGTATCGTTGGCGTGGGTCGACGGCCAGTCGCTGCGTACCTATCGTCATGCGCCGAATACCGGTACGCGCAAATCCTGGGCGGCGGGAGATGCGACTTCGCGCGCGGTACGTCTGGCGCTGATGGCGAAAACCGGCGAGATGGGCTATCCCTCGGCGCTCACCGCCAAAACCTGGGGCTTCTACGACGTTTCATTCAAAGGTGAAACGTTCCGTTTCCAGCGTCCTTACGGCTCCTACGTGATGGAAAACGTGCTATTCAAAATTTCTTTCCCGGCCGAATTCCACTCGCAAACCGCCGTCGAAGCGGCGATGACGCTGTACGAGCAGATGCAGGCCGCGGGCAAAACGGCAGCGGATATCGAGAAAGTGACCATCCGTACCCACGAAGCCTGTCTTCGCATTATCGATAAAAAAGGCCCACTCAATAACCCGGCGGACCGCGATCACTGTATCCAGTATATGGTCGCCGTGCCGCTGCTGTTCGGACGGTTAACCGCGGCGGATTATGAAGATGAGGTGGCGCAGGACAAGCGTATTGACGCCCTGCGCGAGAAAATCGTGTGTTATGAGGACCCGGCTTTTACCGCCGACTATCACGACCCGGAAAAACGAGCTATCGGCAATGCGATCACCGTGGAGTTTACTGATGGCTCACGCTTTGGCGAGGTTGTCGTGGAGTATCCGATTGGTCATGCGCGTCGCCGCGCCGACGGTATTCCGAAGCTTATCGAAAAATTTAAAATTAACCTGGCGCGTCAGTTCCCGACTCGCCAGCAGCAACGCATTCTGGATGTCTCCCTGGACAGAGCCCGCCTGGAGCAGATGCCGGTTAACGAATACCTCGATTTATATGTCATCTGAACCAGCCAGCAGTAAGGCGTAAGTTCAACAGGAGAGCGTGATGTCTTTTAGCGAATTTTATCAGCGTTCCATTAACGAACCGGAGGCGTTCTGGGCCGAGCAGGCCCGACGTATCGACTGGCGACAGCCGTTTACGCAGACGCTGGATCATAGCCGTCCACCGTTTGCCCGCTGGTTTTGCGGCGGCACTACTAACTTATGTCATAACGCCGTTGACCGCTGGCTGGATAAACAGCCGGAGGCGCTGGCGCTGATTGCCGTCTCATCAGAGACCGATGAAGAGCGTACATTTACCTTCAGCCAGTTGCATGATGAAGTCAACGCTGTGGCCGCCATGTTGCTGTCGCTGGGCGTGCAGCGTGGCGATCGCGTATTGGTCTATATGCCGATGATTGCCGAAGCGCAGATAACGCTGCTGGCCTGCGCGCGCATTGGCGCGATCCATTCGGTGGTCTTTGGCGGTTTTGCCTCGCACAGCGTGGCGGCGCGGATTGACGATGCCAGACCGGCGCTGATTGTGTCGGCGGATGCCGGAGCGCGGGGCGGTAAAATCCTGCCGTATAAAAAGCTGCTCGATGACGCTATTGCGCAGGCGCAGCATCAGCCGAAACACGTTCTGCTGGTGGACAGAGGGCTGGCGAAAATGGCGTGGGTGGATGGGCGCGATCTGGATTTTGCCACGTTGCGCCAGCAGCATCTCGGCGCGAGCGTGCCGGTGGAGTGGCTGGAATCCAATGAAACCTCATGCATTCTTTACACCTCCGGCACTACCGGCAAACCGAAAGGCGTCCAGCGCGACGTCGGCGGTTATGCGGTGGCGCTGGCAACCTCGATGGACACCATTTTTGGCGGCAAGGCGGGCGGCGTATTCTTTTGCGCATCGGATATCGGCTGGGTCGTCGGCCACTCCTATATCGTTTACGCGCCGCTGCTGGCAGGCATGGCGACTATTGTTTACGAAGGACTGCCGACGTACCCGGACTGCGGGGTCTGGTGGAAAATTGTCGAGAAATACCAGGTTAACCGGATGTTTTCCGCCCCGACCGCGATTCGCGTGCTGAAAAAATTCCCGACGGCGCAAATCCGCAATCACGATCTCTCCTCGCTGGAGGCGCTTTATCTGGCCGGTGAGCCGCTGGACGAGCCGACGGCCAGTTGGGTGACGGAGACGCTGGGTGTGCCGGTTATCGACAATTATTGGCAGACGGAGTCCGGCTGGCCGATCATGGCGCTGGCGCGTGCGCTGGATGACAGGCCGCCGCGTCTGGGAAGTCCCGGGGTGCCGATGTACGGTTATAACGTCCAGCTACTCAATGAAGTCACCGGCGAGCCCTGCGGCATAAATGAAAAGGGGATGCTGGTGATCGAGGGGCCGCTGCCGCCGGGCTGTATTCAGACTATTTGGGGCGACGATGCGCGTTTTGTGAAGACTTACTGGTCGCTGTTTAACCGTCAGGTTTATGCCACTTTCGACTGGGGGATCCGCGACGCCGAGGGGTATTACTTTATTCTGGGCCGTACCGATGATGTGATTAATATTGCGGGTCATCGGCTGGGGACGCGAGAAATAGAAGAAAGTATCTCCAGCTACCCGAACGTAGCGGAAGTGGCGGTAGTGGGGATAAAAGACGCTCTGAAAGGGCAGGTAGCGGTGGCGTTTGTCATTCCGAAGCAGAGCGATACGCTGGCGGATCGCGAGGCGGCGCGCGATGAGGAAAACGCGATTATGGCGCTGGTGGACAACCAGATCGGTCACTTTGGTCGTCCGGCGCATGTCTGGTTTGTCTCGCAGCTTCCCAAAACGCGTTCCGGAAAGATGCTTCGCCGCACGATCCAGGCGATCTGCGAAGGCCGCGATCCGGGCGATCTGACAACCATTGACGATCTCGCGTCGTTGCAGCAAATTCGCCAGGCGATCGAGGAATAGCCGTAAGCCGGATAAGCCGCGTCCGGCAACGGGTCAGGCTCAGCGACTGAATAGTGGGGTGTAACGTCGGGAAAGGGCGGCAGCGCGCCGCCCTGTAACAGAATTAACGCAGAATATTTTTCTCAGCCAGATCCAGTGCGAAGTAGCTGAAAATCAAATCGGCGCCGGCGCGTTTAATCGAGCCCAGACTTTCCAGCACGACCTTTTCTTCATCGATGGCGCCAGCCATAGCAGCAAATTTAATCATGGCGTATTCACCGCTCACCTGGTAAGCGCCAAGCGGCAACTCTGTGCGTTCGCGGATTTCACGCAGCACGTCCAGATACGCGCCGGCCGGTTTCACCATTAAGCAATCCGCGCCCTGGGCTTCGTCGAGCAGTGATTCACGAATCGCTTCACGGCGGTTCATCGGATTCATTTGATACGTTTTGCGGTCGCCTTTTAACGCGGTACCCGCTGCTTCACGGAAGGGGCCGTAGAAAGAAGAGGCGAACTTAGTGGAGTAGGACATTATTGCCGTATCGGTAAAACCGGCGGCATCCAACGCCTGGCGGATAGCCTGGACTTGTCCATCCATGGCCGCGGAGGGCGCAATAAAATCTGCTCCAGCCGCCGCCGCGACAACGGCCTGCTTGCCGAGGTTGGCCAGCGTCGCGTCGTTATCCACACCGTGTTCGCACAACACGCCGCAGTGGCCGTGCGAGGTGTATTCGCAGAAGCAGGTGTCGGACATGACGATCATCTCCGGTACGGTTTGCTTACAGATGCGGGACATTCTTGCCACCAGGCCGTCTTCTTTCCAGGTATCGCTGCCGGTGTCATCAGTATGGTGAGAAATGCCGAAGGTCATAACGGAACGAATGCCAGCATTTGCGATACGTTCAATCTCTCGCGCCAGCTGCTTTTCCGGGATACGCATTACGCCGGGCATGGCATCAATAGCTTTGTAATCGTCGAGTTCTTCTTCAACAAAGATCGGCAACACCAGGTCGTTCAGGCTAAGTGTTGTCTCTTCAAACATAGCGCGCAGCGCAGCGGATTTGCGCAGGCGGCGAGGGCGATGGATAAGGTCTGTCATGGTCTGCCTGATGTTTGTGGAATCGAAGGCCCAGTATACCTGAATCTGCAGGCAGATGTTTTACGAAAACGGTCCTTAACGTAGCAGGCGCAGCCCCGGCTGCGGCAGAACATGGCGCTTCTTTTATATACTGAAGATTAATACCTCAGGCACTATATCATTTTAAATAAGAATTAGTTTTACGTTGTTTTTAGTTTTATTTCATCGTCATTTAAGTAAATGAGGGTTTTAACATTATTCATGTTTATTTTGTTTTTCTTTAATCCATATTTATATTATATGTATTTTGTTTTTTTGTTTTCTTGTAAGGTCATGAAAAAGAATGCTTTTCAATTATAAAACTTCCTTTTATTACGTCTTTTTAATTCATGTCCGAATCCGGACTGAGGATAAAGAATAATTGAACCTTTTAGCAATGACGCCGCATAATCCTTCTTGCTAAACATCTGTATGTTTTTATGCATTGATAATTGATGGATCAACTATATTACGTCCCTGAGGAGGGATGACAAATGCACTCCTGGAAAAAGAAACTTGTAGTCTCACAATTAGCATTGGCTTGCACTCTGGCAATCACTTCTCAGGCGAATGCTACTACATATGATACTTTTGGGTACCATGACGATGCAGCCACTGTTTTTGGCTGGGATAATACCAACGATCATGACTATCTAACTTATGGTGGTTATGTCTACAATACCCCAGCTAGTGATAGCGGCTATTTTGATACAAAATTTACTGGTGACACTGTAAATGGCGTCATTTCAACTTTTTATCTGAATCATGATTACGCCAATGATACTGCGAATACATTGGATGTTACCAACTCAACCATTCATGGTATGATTACTTCTTACCAGATTGGCTACGGTCAATATGTTTGGACTAACGGTAGTGATTATACGACCCATGATTGGGTTGATGATGATACTTTTAATCTAAACATTTCTAATTCTACAATCGATGATGACTTTGAGGCGTTTTACTTCACTGATACCTATCTCGATTCTGATGGAAAAACAGTCAAAACCGATTATGACAAATTGGTTACTGCTGGTTTAGGCACTGCTATAACCCTTGATGTTGAAAGTAATATTAATATTACTAACAATTCTCATGTGGCTGGTATTGCTCTTTACCAAAAAGATCTTGGCAATTCAACATATACAACCGAAGCACATCAGTGGGATAACACTATTAACGTAGCGAATTCAACTGTAACTTCAGGTTCTTGGTCCGAAGATGAAGAACAAGGCCATTTTGGCAATTCAAGTGAACCAAGCGATTATAATGGCAATGGTTGGAATAAAGATGATGTTGCTTTAGCTTTTGTTGACGATCCTTATTCAAATTACCGTATGGTAAACAACGTTACGTTTACCGACTCGCAGTTACTGGGGGATGTCGTCCTTCAGAGCTCCTGGAATTATAATTTCTATTCTGACGGCCGTTTAGTCGATGATTCCACTACCGTCTATACGAATGGTGGTTGGGCAGATGATGATCAAAACGTTGATCACCTGACATTGACCCTGAATAACACTAAATGGGTTGGTGCGGCGTTTAATGATTCACAGTCAATGGATCCAGTGCAATTCTATGATGTTGATGCCAATAGCTTAGATCCAGACTCGACTAATTATGATGCCTGGGGACGTGTTAATAGTGCTGCTTCCTTCCAGAGCGGTATCTTTGACGTCAGCTTGAATAATGGATCTGAGTGGGATACCACAAAAACATCTGTAATAGATACCTTAGCAGTAAATAGCGGCTCTCAGGTTGATGTTGCTAATGGCTCCAAGTTAACCGCTGATACCATTACTCTAAACGGTGGTTCAGCTATGAACATCGGGGAAGGTGGCTACGTTGATACTGATCACCTGACCGTTGATACTTTCAGTACAGTTACTTTGGCTGATGATGTCAGCAGTGCATGGAGTGATGATGCACTGTATGCTAATACTATTACCGTAACTCACGGTGGTATGTTAGATATTCAAACCAACAATACAAACGCAGATAGCGTCATTGATACTGATACGTTAGAACTGACTAGCAGTAACGTTGCGGATAATAATGGCAATGTTTATGCTGGTGTGCTCAACATTCATAGCAATGACTATACCCTAAATGCCGATTTGGTGAACGACCGTACCTGGGATACTACTCAGGCTAACTACGGTTACGGCGTTGTTGCGATGAACTCTGACGGTCACCTGACTATCAATGGTAACGGCGATATCAACAATGGTGACGAGGCTGATGCAAGTAGCACCACTGACAACGTTGTAGCCGCAACTGGTAACTATAAAGTGCGCATCGACAACGCTACTGGTGCCGGTTCTGTTGCGGATTACAAAGGCAACGAGCTGATTTATGTCAATGACATAAACACCGACGCGACCTTCTCTGCAGCAAACAAAGCTGACCTGGGTGCTTACACCTATCAGGCTAAGCAGGAAGGCAACACTGTCGTGCTGGAACAGATGGAACTGACCGACTACGCTAACATGGCGCTGAGCATTCCTTCTGCGAACACCAATATCTGGAACCTGGAACAAGACACCGTTGGTACTCGTCTGACCAACGCTCGTCATGGCCTGGCGGATAACGGCGGCGCATGGGTAAGCTACTTCGGCGGTAACTTCAACGGCGACAACGGCACCATTAACTACGATCAGGATGTTAATGGCATCATGGTCGGTGTTGATACCAAAGTTGACGGTAACAACGCTAAGTGGATCGTTGGTGCGGCAGCAGGCTTCGCGAAAGGCGATCTGAGCGATCGTACCGGTCAGGTGGATCAGGACAGCCAGTCTGCCTACATCTACTCTTCCGCTCGTTTCGCAAACAACATCTTTGTTGACGGTAACTTAAGCTACTCTCACTTCAACAACGATTTGTCTGCTAACATGAGCGACGGTACTTACGTTGACGGCAACACCTCTTCTGACGCCTGGGGCTTTGGCTTGAAACTGGGTTATGATCTGAAGCTGGGTGATGCAGGCTACGTAACGCCTTACGGCAGCGTATCCGGTCTGTTCCAGTCTGGCGACGACTACCAGCTGAGCAACGACATGAAAGTTGACGGTCAGTCTTACGACAGCATGCGTTATGAACTCGGTGTAGATGCAGGTTATACCTTCACTTACAGCGAAGATCAGGCGCTGACCCCGTACTTCAAACTGGCTTACGTTTACGACGACTCCAACAACGATGCTGACGTAAACGGCGACTCTATCGACAACGGCGTAGAAGGTTCTGCGGTACGTGTTGGTCTGGGTACTCAGTTCAGCTTCACGAAGAACTTCAGCGCCTACACCGATGCTAACTACCTCGGCGGCGGTGATGTTGATCAAGACTGGTCTGCAAACGTTGGTGTTAAATATACCTGGTAATCATTTTCTCTCAGGAGAAATAAAGGTAATTTAAACTGAAAAATGCCCGTCAAGGACTTGACGGGCATTATTGCAAGGAATGCATATGTTATCTTTAAGCAAGCCACTACAGGAATTCTACAGACTCGATAAATGCCTTTCTAAGCATGGTACGCGTTTCGAGTTTGTTAATGATAAAGAGATTATCTGTTCACCTGATGAAAGTAATACCCATACCTTTGTTATTTTAGAGGGGGTTGTTTCGTTAGTTCGCGGTGATAAAGTTCTTATTGGTATTGTGCAGGCCCCCTTTATTTTCGGTTTAGCCGATGGTGTGGCGAAAAAAGAGGCACAATATAAATTAATTGCGGAGAGCGGTTGCATTGGTTATCGCCTCTCATCATCACAAACTCTTGCCATCATTGAGCAAAACCAACTGTGGCGTGAAGCCTTCTGTTGGATAGTATGGAAAAGTCAGGTACTGGAACTTCGTGACAAGCAGCTCATTGGTAATAATTCTTACGACCAAATTCGTGCGACGTTAATGACAATGATTGAGTGGGATGAAGAACTTCGCTCACGTATTGGTGTTATGAATTATATTCATCAACGAACGCGCGTATCGCGATCGGTGGTGGCGGAAGTTCTCGCGGCCCTGCGTAAGGGTAATTACATTGAAATGAATAAAGGCAAACTGATCAGTATTAACCGTTTGCCCTCCGAATATTAACAAGAATGTTGCGCCTCGTCTGATATAGCGCGAGGCGCGACGACTCAGGATGCAGGAATAGCAATCGGTTTATTGCCGCTTAGCTCAGTAACCAAATCGTTAATCCCGTCGCTCATATTGGTAAAACGAGTGAGGGGGGAACGGGTTACGACCACAAAAGCGCCAATATTATATTGCGGGATCATCGCCATATAGGTAATAAAACCGCCGCCGCCTCCTGTTTTCTGGATAATGCCAGGACGTCCGTCTTTTGGCGCCATATAGACCCAGCCCAGACCGAGCGCGTCGGCTTTACCCGGTACGTCCATCCCAATGATTTTCTTTAACTGTGTGCGCTGATAAATCAACGTTTGCATACGATCGGCCTGTTGGCTACGGTGATAGAAATCTGACGACAGATACTGTTGCATCCAGCGCATCATATCTCCTGGCGTAGAATAGACCCCGCCGCTGCCAATGGCTGCCAGCGTATTATTACAGGGGCTTGCGCCTTTTTCTGCCACCATCAGACGCTTACACTGATCGGGAGAGGGGGTAAACGTGGTGTCTTTCATTCCCAGCGGGCGGGTAATCTTTTCTTCAAACAGTTGCGTATAAGGTTTGCCGGAGGCGGTCGCCAGCGCGTCGGCTAACAGGTCGAACGCCAGATTGGAATAGGCCGCCTGCGAGCCTGGCGCGACTTTTAACGTTGCTGTGGAGAGCCAGTTCCAGCGTTGTTCGCGGGTTGGCCAGACAAATACCGGACGATGCGCCGCGCCGCCGGGCTGTTCTCGCGGAAGCGCGCTGGTGTGGGTCGCTAAGTTGACCAACGTAATCGGCGTGCCTTGATACGTCGGGACATGCGCGCCGGGAGGCGCATATTTGCTGAGCGGATCGTTTAATTTTACCGTTCCCTGATCGAGCAATTTTACCAACATTTCACTGGTCATGAGCTTGGTGAGAGAAGCGATACGAATGACCGAATCAAGCTGTGGACGAACATTATTTCCCGGTCTGGTGTCACCGAAACTACGAAACACGCGTTGATTGCCGTCGATCACCACCAGCGCCATGCCCGTGGCGCCGCTACCATAAAAGATATGCTCGGCATAACGATCAACGATATCAGAGGCAAAAACCGGATCGGCAATCGGCTGAGCCGCCTGGACAGAAGTAAGTGATGCCGCAAACAGCATGGCAGTAAAAAGCAGACTACGTTTCAACGGTGATGTCCATAAGTGAAATAACGGTGGTTATGCGTATTTATACTACCCGGCGGCACATTGCAAAACGTTAAAGAGAAAAAAGTGGGTGAAAAAACGTAACGGCGGGTTTTCGTGATGGAGAATGTTTACTTTTGTGATAGAGCGCTTGTGATAACCTGATAGCGTCAGCGTGCCTGCTGTGTATGAAACTCGTCGAAACAATTCTGTTGAGCAGAAATGCGAACTAAGCGTCACAACGTAGGTCACAATGCCTGGTTTAGCCCTTTCATTTGCGTGGGCATGGCGTGCTATTGCCGCCGTCACAGCAGCCGTAATAAAGATAAGAAGTTAGCAGGAGAGCATGATGTTTAAATCTTTTTTCCCAAAGCCAGGGCCGTTTTTCATGTCGGCGTTTGTTTGGGCGCTGATCGCCGTCATTTTCTGGCAGGCGGGAGGAGGAGATTGGGTGGCGCGACTTGTAGGGGCATCCGATGAAGTGCCTATCAGCGCAGCGCGCTTCTGGTCGCTGGACTATCTGATTTTTTATGCTTATTACCTGATTTGCGTGGGATTATTTGCAACGTTCTGGTTCATCTATAGCCCGCACCGCTGGCAGTACTGGTCGATACTTGGCACCTCGCTCATTATTTTTGTCACCTGGTTTTTGGTGGAGGTTGGCGTTGCGGTTAACGCCTGGTACGCACCATTCTATGATTTGATTCAAACGGCGCTCAGCTCGCCGCACAAGGTCACTCTTGGTCAATTTTATCATGAAGTGGGGGTGTTTCTCGGTATTGCGCTTATCGCCGTGGTGATCGGTGTGCTGAACAACTTCTTTGTCAGCCACTATGTATTTCGCTGGCGTACCGCAATGAATGAGCACTATATGGCGCACTGGCAGTACCTGCGCCATATCGAAGGGGCCGCCCAGCGTGTGCAGGAAGACACCATGCGTTTTGCCTCTACACTGGAGAACATGGGCGTGAGTTTTATCAATGCCATCATGACGCTTATCGCCTTTCTGCCGGTGTTGGTCACCCTGTCAGCGCATGTGCCGGATTTACCCATCGTAGGGCATATCCCTTACGGCCTGGTCATTGCCGCTATAGTCTGGTCATTAATGGGGACGGGCCTGCTGGCGGTCGTCGGGATCAAATTGCCGGGGCTGGAATTTAAAAATCAGCGAGTGGAAGCCGCTTATCGTAAGGAGCTGGTCTACGGTGAAGATGACGCCAGCCGCGCCACGCCGCCCACCGTCCGTGAACTGTTTAGCGCGGTGCGCCATAACTACTTCCGTCTCTACTTTCACTATATGTATTTCAACATCGCGCGCATTCTCTATTTGCAGGTCGATAACGTTTTCGGTTTGTTCCTGCTGTTTCCTTCCATTGTTGCCGGTACGATTACGCTGGGGCTGATGACGCAAATCACCAACGTGTTTGGCCAGGTGCGCGGTTCGTTCCAGTATTTGATTAACTCCTGGACGACGCTGGTGGAGCTGATGTCTATTTATAAACGTTTACGTAGCTTTGAACGTCAGTTGGATGGTCAGCCAGTTCAGGAAGTGACCCACTCTTTTAGCTAACAGAAGGAAACGTTATGTCGGCGGCGTCCCGTCTTTATCCTCTGCCTTTTCTGGCGGTTGCCATATTGGCTGGCTGTAGTAGTCAATCCGGGCAGCCGGTGAGCAAGGGCGAGAAGCCTGTCGACGTGGCAAGCGTAGTACGTCAGAAAATGCCGGCCAGTGTCAAAGACAGAGAGGCCTGGGCGAAAGATATCGCGACAACGTTTAAGAGCCAGGGGCTGGCGCCGACGGTAGAAAATATCTGTTCGGTGCTGGCTGTCGCCCAGCAGGAGTCCGGTTATCAGGCGGATCCTGTCGTGCCGGGGCTAAGTAAAATCGCCTGGCAGGAGATTGATCGCCGCGCTGAACGACTACACATTCCGCTGTTTCTGGTGCACACCGCGCTGAAAATTAACTCCCCCAACGGCAAGAGCTATAGCGAACGCCTGGACACGGTAAAAACCGAAAAACAGCTTAGCGCTATTTTTGACGATTTTATCAATATGGTTCCTATGGGGCAGACGCTATTTGGCTCATATAACCCGGTGCATACGGGCGGCCCGATGCAGGTCAGCATTGCCTTTGCCGAACAGCACGCGAAAGGCTATCCGTGGAAGATGGCGGGTACGGTACGTCAGGAGGTCTTTACGCGCCGTGGCGGATTGTGGTTTGGAACCTACCATTTGCTGAATTACCCGGCGAACTACAGCGCGCCTGTTTTCCGCTTCGCCGACTTCAACGCGGGATGGTACGCCAGCCGTAACGCTGCGTTCCAGAATGCCGTCAGTAAAGCCAGTGGGGTAAAACTGGCGCTGGATGGCGATCTGATTCGTTATAACAGCAAGGAACCGGGCAAAACAGAGTTAGCGGTGCGCAAACTGGCAGGGCAGTTGGGAATGAGTGAGCGTGAAATTCGCAGCCAACTGGAGAAAGGCGATAGCCTGGCGTTTGAAAAAACGGCGCTCTACAAGAAAGTCTATAAACTGGCCGAGGCCAAAACGGGCAAGACGCTTGCGCGGGAAATGTTGCCCGGTATTCAACTGGAAAGTCCGAAGATCACGCGCAAGCTGACGACCGCCTGGTTTGCTAAACGAGTTGATGAGCGGCGGGCGCGCTGTATGGGGCGATAAATTCCGCGCTGGGATATTTTCTCCAGCGCGCTAAGGTTTATTGGTGACGGTGACGGTGACGCCAGCGTAAAAACGCGGCGATAACGGCGAAAATGAGGCAGCCCGTGAGGAAGGGCACCAGGCCAAAAATCGTCCCGACGCCCAGCCCAATCTCTACCCGCGGTCGACCTGTATCCTGTACCTGCATCAGATGCTCATAGATGCCCGGCGCATGAACCAGCAGGTTTAAGAGTTGCGCTCCGGCCCAGAAGCAAAACAGTACAAATATGGCGTAAGCAATATTTCCGGGCGTAGAGGAGGTTTCTCGATGCTTCCCGCTGAACAGCGATTTTGAGAGAGTGAAATCAGCCATAAAGACCTCCAGGATGATCGGCTACGATCTGGCGTTATGCCATCGGCTTACTGTGAAGTCTGACAGGTCATTGTGTTTGTCAATATCAGAATCATGGTAATTTCACATACGGAATGTATCCATCGCGTAAATTTTTGTTAGTTGTCACAAAACGATCACTTTTATCAAAATCAATTAACATTTAAGAAATTCCGTATCTCCCACAGACTCGCCCGCAAGAAGTATGCAAAAATACGTTTTTGTTGCTGTTAATACGTCGGAGTCGTTATGCGTTTGCCTGTAAAAATTCGTCGTGACTGGCACTACTATGCCTTCTCTATTGGCCTTATCTTTATTTTGAATGGCGTCGTAGGATTGCTGGGTTTTGAGGCGAAAGGATGGCAAACCTATGGCGTTGGGCTGGTAACGTGGATTATCAGCTTCTGGCTGGCGGGGTTCATCATTCGCCGGCGCGAAGAGGATGAGGTAAAAGACGCCCGATAAACGTTGCGCTATCGGGCGTGCGCTATTACATCGTGGTTTTTAAGGCGTTATTCGCCGTATGGCGTTCCAGCGCCAGCTCAATCAGGCGACTAATCAAATCGGTATAGCCCAATCCGCTCGCCTGCCAGAGTTTTGGATACATACTGATATTGGTAAAACCTGGCAGCGTATTAATCTCGTTAATCACGACCTCATTGTCTGCCGTTAAGAAGACATCGACACGCGCCATACCCGCGCACCCCAGCGTCTGATAAGCCTGGATCGCGATCGCGCGGATCTTGTCATTCACCTCGGAAGGGATCTGCGCAGGCACGACAACTTGTGCGCCGTTATCATCAATATACTTAGTATCGTAGGCGTAAAATTCGCTATTCAGTACGATTTCGCCGCAGGTACTGGCCTGTGGGTTATCGTTACCTAATACGGCGCATTCGATCTCGCGCCCTTTGATCCCTTGCTCCACCACCACTTTATGATCGAATTCGAAAGCCAGCGCGACCGCCTGCTGATATTGCGCTTCGTTAGCGACTTTACTGACGCCGACCGAAGAGCCCTGATTGGCGGGCTTAACGAACAGCGGCAGTCCCAGACGGGATTCAACCTCGGCAAAACTAAACGCGTGACGATTCGTTCGGGTGAGTGTAATAAACGGGGCGATATTCAGTCCTGCATCGCGTAGCAGTCGTTTGGCGACGTCTTTATCCATGCAGGCTGCGGAGCTTAGCACGTCTGAACCGACAAACGGTAAGTTTGCGACGCGCAGCATCCCCTGCAATGAGCCGTCTTCGCCCAGCGTACCGTGGACGATAGGAAAAATAACATCTACCGTCGGTAGCGGCTGCCCGTTCTGGGCGTTAATCAATTGGTGTTGATGTTTGCCAGGCACCTGGGCCAGACTGATTGCCGAAGGACGTAGCGCGATATGTGCCGGATCGTCTGCATTCTGCAAATAATTTTCCGCATCGTTAACATGCCATTGTCCCGCCTTATCTATCCCTAACAGCACCACGTCGAAGCGGGTTTTATCGATCGCATCAACGATATTTTTCGCTGATTGCAAAGACACTTCATGTTCCGCCGACTTACCGCCAAATACTATTCCTACCCGCAATTTCGCCATCTTAAAAACCCATTCCATCGAATGCAAAGCGTATACATTACCACGACAAAACGCGGGTTTCGCGGGCTTCTGCCATAATGTTTATGGGATGTGAGAACGGAGGCCGCGTGAGAGGTAAGGGTTTTCTGATTATTGTGCTGTTGGGCGGCATTGGCGGGCTGGGATATCGTTATCTTCCCTCTTATTATAATCCTTTTTCTCCGCTACAACTTGCCGATCCGCCAGGCTGGATCACTACCTTCAAACTACAGCGCCTTACGCCGTCGCAGTGCCGGGAGCTGTTGACGGCGGCCAATCAACAGGGATTAATTTCATCACAACCTGTTGCGGATAGCGCTGGTGAATGTCCCTTGTCCCATGTTGTGCGCGTCAGAGATTTTGGCCAGGTCAAACTGAGCAGCAGTTTTTTAGCCTCCTGCCCGCTGGCGCTGCGCTCCGCGCTGTTTGTCGAACAGCAGGCAAAACCTTTAACAGAAACGTGGATGAAGCGCCGCCTGACCCGCATCGAACATCTGGGCAGCTACGCCTGCCGTAATATTTATCACCGCCCGGATGCGCGTCGCAGTGAACATGCCAGCGCAGAAGCGCTGGATGTCAGCGGGTTTCAGCTATCAGATGGCCGAAAAATCACTGTTCTGCGCGGCTGGGGGCGTCAGGAGACGGGGCCCTGGTTACGCGCTATGTTAAACGCCAGTTGCCATTATTATGGCAATGGGCTCGGGCCTGACTATAACGCTGCGCATGCTAACCATTTTCATCTTGGAATGCGGGGCTACGGCGTGTGTCGTTAAAGCATAAACGTCTGCCTTGCGCGGCTATATAATGTGACATGTTTCACAAAAATGATGAACGGGGAGACAAAATAGCAAAGTGTGACGTATCGCACCTCTGGAACCACCAGGAAAAAGAGAACTTGCTAAGCTAACGCGTATTTTCAGCTACTTACCGTTACGAGTCTTATGGAATCCTGGAAAGTTAATCTAATTTCCGTTTGGTTTGGATGTTTTTTTACCGGGCTGGCAATCAGCCAAATCCTGCCATTCTTACCCCTTTATATTTCCCAGCTTGGCGTCTCTTCCCATGAAGCGTTATCAATGTGGTCCGGGTTAACGTTTAGCATCACGTTTCTTATTTCCGCCATTGTGTCGCCGATGTGGGGCAGTCTCGCCGATCGCAAAGGGCGTAAACTGATGCTATTGCGCGCGTCGCTCGGGATGGCGATAGCTATTCTACTGCAGGCATTCGCGACCCATGTCTGGCAACTTTTCCTGCTGCGCGGAATCATGGGGTTAACGTCAGGTTATATCCCCAATGCTATGGCGCTGGTAGCCTCTCAGGTACCGCGCGAACGTAGCGGCTGGGCGCTCAGTACGCTTTCTACCGCGCAGATCAGCGGCGTTATCGGCGGGCCGTTAATGGGCGGCTTTGTCGCGGATCATATCGGGCTGCGGGCGGTATTTCTGATTACCGCCATGCTGTTGGTGGTGAGCTTTCTGGTCACGCTATTTTTAATTAAAGAAGGCGTGCGTCCGGTCATCAGGAAAAGCGAACGCCTGAGCGGTAAAGCCGTTTTTGCGTCGTTACCTTATCCTGCGCTGGTGATCAGTTTGTTTTTTACCACGATGGTCATTCAACTCTGTAATGGTTCCATCAGTCCAATCCTGGCGCTGTTTATCAAATCAATGATGCCGGACAGTAATAACATCGCCTTTCTTAGCGGGTTAATCGCCTCGGTGCCCGGTATCTCTGCGCTTATCTCCGCGCCTCGCCTGGGAAAACTTGGCGACAGAATCGGCACGGAAAGAATTCTGATGGCCACGCTTATCTGCGCAGTGCTGCTTTTCTTCGCGATGTCCTGGGTCACCACGCCGTTCCAGTTGGGGCTGTTACGTTTCTTGTTAGGCTTTGCCGATGGCGCGATGTTACCCGCCGTACAAACGTTATTGGTGAAATACTCCAGCGATCAAATTACCGGACGTATTTTTGGCTACAACCAGTCATTTATGTACCTGGGCAACGTGGTTGGGCCGTTGATGGGCGCGACGGTATCGGCGATGGCCGGTTTCCGCTGGGTTTTTATCGCTACGGCGGCGATCGTGTTGATCAATATCGGGCAACTGACCCTGGCGTTACGTCGTCGGCGTAACGCGCAAAAAGCGAAAGGCCAATAGCGGTGCATCGTAACGGCGCTTCTGCCGTTACGATATGGTTTAAATTAAAAGATATATTCTTTATCCGTGAAGTTTTTCTATAGATGGCATAACCTTAAATTATGATATAGCGTGATTATTGTTTTTTGATGGTTTATTATCGTCTCGTTTTCGGTCTGAGAAACGTTTCGCTGCGGCGACAGTGATAATTATTTGTGTAAAGTTCTTCCTGTATCATAAAAATAGTACTTTCAGCCTCTAGGCAGTGGTTCTTCATAGTGATAACGTCACCCTGGAACTAATAAGGAAATATGGTCATGAAAAATCTCATAGCAGAGTTGTTGCTTAAGCTAGCCCAAAAAGAAGAAGAGTCGAAAGAACTGGTTGCTCAGGTAGAAGCGTTAGAGATTATCGTCACAGCAATGTTACGTAACATGGCGCAAAACGAGCAGGAGATGTTGATACGTCAGGTAGAGGGGGCACTTGAAGGCGTAAAGCCGGATGCCAGCGTTCCTGATCACGATACGGAATTGCTGCGCCAATATGTAAAAAAGTTGCTGAGACACCCCCGGCACTAATCGTATTTAAAACAACACAGTTGTTATAACGTTACTTTTATAAAATAGCCCTGGCCGCTTCGTTTTTATTTTGCTCTGTATTAACCAGAAGAAAATAAAAA
This sequence comes from Salmonella sp. NW722, assembly GCF_051702785.1. Lineage (NCBI taxonomy): Bacteria > Pseudomonadati > Pseudomonadota > Gammaproteobacteria > Enterobacterales > Enterobacteriaceae > Salmonella > Salmonella sp. NW722. The sequence goes on along the minus strand of NZ_JAMMIN010000004.1, from coordinate 368,859 downwards.
CGAAGCGGCTATGGTAATAACAGTGTAACGTTATGCGCTGTTCTTCTGCATCCTGCCAGTGTGACTGTGGATAATCGAATTGCACATTAGCCTACGGTTTGTCAATCAATAAAACATCTATTGCTAACGGTAAGTAATACTTTTACAGCCGGGTGGTATTTTTGCCAGTAACAGCCAGACTTATATAAAGTCCCTGGGATATTTCCCAAAGGGACAACGTGTAATGTGTACACTGACAAAAGGATGGTGCTATGAAAATAACATTACTGGTGACTTTACTTTTTGGCCTGGTCTTTTTAACCGCCGTCGGCGCAACCGAGAAACCGTTAACGCCGCAACAGCAGCGCATGACGACCTGTAATCAGCAGGCGACAGCGCAAGCGTTGAAAGGCGATGCGCGTAAAACCTACCTTAGCGACTGCCTGAAAAACAGTCAGTCAGCCCCTGGCGAGAAAAGCCTGACGCCGCAACAGCAGAAAATGCGTGAATGCAATGTTCAGGCGACGGAACAATCACTGAAAGGCGATGACCGTAGCAAGTTTATGAGCGCCTGCCTGAAAAAAGCGGCGTAGTGCTATCGGGTGAGCCCTGAAAAACACTCACCCGAAATTTCATACTCCCTCCATGCGCTCTGTTTCTATAATTTGGGAAAATTGTTTCTAAATGTTCCCAAAAATAATGAATGATGAAAATTTTTACCGAAAAGCGGTTGAGCAGGCGGTAGCGCCGCCTGACCCTCCTGATAATCGTCAGCGCTCCGGGTTGCGCTTCGCCCGGCGCATCAGGCTACCGCGCGCGGTGGGGTTAGGGGGGATGTTTTTACCGGTGGCCGCCGTGTTAGTGTCGCAACCTGTCTTTGGCGGCTGGTGGCTATTGCTGGTCGGCTGGTCTTTTGTCTGGCCGCATCTGGCGTGGCAGTGGGCGGCGAAAGCCCTTGATCCGCTACGCCAGGAAATTTACAACCTGAAAGTGGATGCGATCCTCTCCGGCATGTGGATCGCGTTGATGGGCGTCAATATGTTGCCTGCCGCCGCGCTGTTTATGATGATGAGCATGAATCTGATGGGGGCTGGCGGGCGGCGGCTATTCACTGTCGGAATGGGCCTTTTGCTGGCGTCATGTCTGGTGACGTTGCAGCTTACCGGGCTACCCGTCGCTATGCGAAGCTCATCGCTGGAAGTCACGCTCTCTTTGCCCGTCATTATGTTGTATCCGCTTCTGTTCGCCTGGGTAAGTTATCAAACGGCCATTAAATTAGCGGAACATAAGCGACGCTTGCAGGCGATGAGCTCGCGGGATGGCATGACCGGCGTCTATAACCGACGCCACTGGGAAATTTTATTACGTAATGAATTCGATCACAGCCGACGCCACCATCGGGAGGCGACATTGTTGATTATCGACATCGATCATTTTAAGAGCATTAACGACACCTGGGGACATGATGTTGGGGATGAGGCTATTATCGCCCTGACGCGTCAATTACAGATAACGCTACGCGGGAGTGATATTATCGGGCGCTTTGGCGGCGACGAATTTGCGGTGATTATGTGCGGAACGCCGGCAGACAGCGCGATTACCGCCATGTCGCGAGTGCATGAACGGCTAAATACCTTACGCTTGCCGGGCGCGCCGCAGGTCATGTTACGTATCAGCGTGGGCGTGGCGCCGTTAACGCCACAAATCGGTCATTATCGGGAATGGTTAAAGTCTGCGGATATGGCGCTTTACAAAGCAAAGAATGCCGGACGTAACCGCACCGAAGTGGCGGCATGACGTCCAGCCGGGCTTCAGGATTTACTGAGCGCCTCTGATTTTTCCATACACTTCGTCATCGCTTCTATTACCGCAGCGCGGAAGCCACGTTCTTCCAGAACGCGTACGGCTTCAATCGTCGTTCCGCCAGGCGAGCACACCATATCTTTCAGTTCGCCGGGATGCTTTCCGGTTTCGAGTACCATTTTCGCCGACCCCATGACGGCCTGCGCGGCGAATTTATAAGCCTGAGCGCGAGGCATACCGCCCAGAACGGCTGCGTCCGCCATCGCCTCGATAAACATAAAGACATAGGCCGGCGAAGATCCGCTCACGCCAACCACCGGATGGATCATCGGCTCAGCAATCACTTCCGCCTCGCCAAAGCAGCGGAAAATATTCAGGACATCAGCCGTATCTTCCGGTGTGACCAGCGCGTTGGGCGTGACGGAGGTCATTCCTGCGTTGACCAGCGACGGCGTATTCGGCATAGCGCGAATGATTTTACGGTCGTGTCCCAGCGCGCGCGCAAGCTGATCAAGCGTTACGCCTGCGGCGATAGAGACCACCAGCGAGTCTTTGTTCAGGCTGGAGGAGATTTCACTGAGCACTTTCACCATAATGCCCGGTTTTACCGCGCCGAAAACGATATCCGCGACCTGAGCGACCTCCTGCGCGCTTTGCGCCGCATTAATGCCGTACTGGTCATGCAGGGCGGCAACTTTATCGGGGGAGGGGGTGTAGACCCAGATCTGACCGGGAAGTACCTGACCGCTGGCAATCAGTCCGCCAAGAATAGCCTTGCCCATATTACCGCAGCCAATAAAACCGATTTTCTTCTCCATCTCGTCACTCCCTATGTTTGTGTGTTATGGGGAATGGTTAGCTTAACGCGGATTGAAAACGGGCAGAAGGAGAAACAGCACTTTGATGAAAGACAAAAGCGCGAGACAATAAAAGATTGTATACCGTACGGGAGACATTATGACCATCTGGGTGGATGCGGATGCGTGTCCGAATGTCATTAAAGAAATTTTGTACCGCGCCGCCGAGCGGATGCAGTTGCCGCTTATTCTGGTTGCCAATCAGGCCTTGCGCGTGCCGCCTTCGCGTTTTATCCGCACGCTTCGCGTGGCCGCCGGGTTTGACGTGGCGGATAACGAAATCGTGCGTCAATGCGAAGCGGGCGATCTGGTGATTACCGCGGATATTCCGCTGGCGGCTGAAGTGCTGGAAAAAGGCGCTGCGGCTCTTAATCCCCGGGGAGAACGCTATAGCGACGCCACGATTCGCGAACGTCTGACGATGCGTGACTTTATGGACACGCTACGCGCCAGCGGCGTACAAACGGGGGGACCAAACACTCTCTCGCCGCGCGATCGTCAGCATTTTGCCGCCGAGCTGGATAAGTGGTGGCTGGAAAGCCAGCGTAAAAAATAAATCCTGTAATGAAAAATTTACAGTTTATTCATTTCTGATTCTTGCTATAGTACTAATATTGTGACTTTAGTACCTTTGTGTAAATTATTATTTACATTTATGCGTTGTACTAGTTAGATGATATGATTATAACATTGCTGATATCAAATCCTGCGTATGCGCAGTTCCTGGGGGAACGCCTGCTATGATGCAACCTCTTTATCTTGTTGGCCCGCGGGGCTGTGGGAAAACCACCATCGGTATGGCGCTGGCGCAGGCAACCGGTTTTCGGTTTGCAGATACCGACCGCTGGCTGCAATCGCACGTGCAGATGAGCGTCGCTGATATCGTTGAAAAAGAAGGCTGGGGAGGGTTCCGCGCCCGGGAAACCGCGGCCCTGGAGGCGGTAAGCGCGCCTTCGACTGTCGTGGCGACGGGAGGCGGTATTATTCTCACGGAGTATAACCGACGTTATATGCACCGTGTTGGCGTAGTGATTTATCTGTGCGCGCCGGTATCCACGCTGGTTAACCGGCTTGAGGCTGAACCTGAAGCGGATCTGCGCCCGACCCTCACCGGCAAGCCGTTGAGCGAAGAGGTTCGGGAAGTGCTTGAGCAGCGTGACGCGTTGTATCGCGAAACGGCGCATTACATTATTGACGCGACGAAAGCGCCGGCCCAGGTCGTTTCTGAAATTATTGCGGCGCTGCCGCCGTCGACGCAACGGTTACAGGGAGATGTCTATACTTAATGCTCACCCAGAATAAAGGAAACGCTATGCCAACCAGACCACCTTATCCGCGGGAAGCTTATATCGTCACCATTGAAAAAGGCACGCCGGGCCAGACGGTGACGTGGTATCAGCTACGGGCTGACCATCCGAAACCTGATTCGCTCATCAGCGAGCATCCGACCGCAGAAGAAGCGATGGATGCGAAAAAACGTTACGAAGATCCGGATAAATCATAGACGCATGAACCACTCGGAAGGGATTCTGAGTACCCCTAAATTGTATCTCCATCACATTCTTGAAACATTTATACTGGCAACTAAAACCGTAAATTAAGCGATAACAATACAATATTGGAGTTATTTGGAATCTTTACACAATACGTTGCTCATCTGCTGCTACGCTTTCTGAGATTTGTAGGGCAGGTAGCGCGGTGAGCGTGTGAATATTTGCCCGGGAATTACGACGAAGTAATAAGGTGGAATAAAAATGAGTGCGTCGTTGGCAATCCTCACAATCGGCGTTGTGCCAATGAGCGAAGTGTTACCGCTTCTGACGGAATACATCGACGAACAACACATCACCCATCATAGCCTGCTGGGAAAAATGAGCCGGGAAGACGTTATGGCGGATTACGCTGTAGAGCCTGGCGACGATCCGCTTTTGACGTTGCTGAATGATAACCAGATAGCCCATGTTTCCCGCCAGAAAGTGGAGCGAGATTTACAGAGCGTTGTCGAGGTGCTGGATAATCAGGGTTACGATGTCATTATACTGATGAGCACCGCGGCGATTAAAAGTATGGCAGCCCGTAATTCTATTTTGCTTGAACCGCTGCGTATTATTCCACCGCTTGTCGCCTCTATTGTGGATGGACATCAGGTGGGCGTGATTGTGCCTGTTGCAGAACTTCTGGCGGCCCAGGAGAAAAAATGGCAGGTATTGCAAATGCCGCCGGTGTATTCGCTGGCGAATCCGGTTCACGGTTCTGAGCAACAGTTAATTGATGCCGGGCAGGCGCTACTGGATCAAGGCGCGGACGTCATTATGCTGGATTGTCTGGGTTTTCATCAGCGTCATCGGGATATTTTACAGCAGGCGCTGGATGTGCCGGTTTTACTCTCTAACGTTTTGATTGCGCGGTTAGCTTCAGAACTGCTTGTCTAATTTTACGTGACAGGCCGAACGTCAGGACTCTATATTGGGTGTTAATTTAATAATGAGACGGGGCCTGATTATGCTACAAAGCAATGAATACTTTTCCGGGAAAGTGAAGTCTATTGGATTTACCAGCAGTAGCACCGGCTGGGCCAGCGTTGGTGTGATGGCGGAAGGGGAGTATACCTTTGGCACCGCCGAACCCGAAGAGATGACGGTTGTGAGCGGCGCGTTGAAGGTACTGTTGCCGGGAACTGTCGAATGGAAAGTGTATACAGCCGGTGAGGTGTTTAACGTGCCTGGCCACAGCGAGTTTCATCTACAGGTTGCTGAGCCCACCTCGTATCTGTGCCGCTATTTGTAACGGTGAGTCCCCTCTCCGGCGGAGAGGGGCCCTCTGGTTAGCGCTGCGCTTCGCCGCCTAATCCTTCCACCAGGCTTTGAATCAGCGCCGCCAGCTCGCCGGTCATCAGGATAAAGTCCGCGTCAAAACGTTGGGCAAAATCTTCCCGGTCGATATCTTCGTTCTGATCGCGCAGCTCATCGCAGAATTTCAGACGCTTAATGGAGCCGTCGTCGCACATGACGAATTGAATACGCTGCTGCCAGTCGAGCGCCAGCTTCGTGACCACTTTACCCGCTTCAATATGAACGGCGATCTCGTCGCTGACCAGATCCTGCTTTTTCGCGCGGATCACGCCGCCATCTTCCAGCATCGCTTTCAATTCGGCTTCGTCCAGCAACTGGAAACCCTGAGCGACCGTACCGGAGCGCACCCACTCGGTGAGCGTCAGCTCAATCGGATTTTCCAGCGCCAGCGGGACGACCGGCAGCGAGCCAAGACTTTTACGCAGTAGCGCCAAAGTATCTTCCGCTTTTTTCGCGCTGGCGCAGTCAACCATAATCAGGCCGTTAACGGTATCAATCCACATCATTGTCTGACTGAAGCGGCTAAACGCGCGCGGCAGCAACGAATGCAACACTTCATCCTTCAGGGAATCTTTTTCCGTCTTCTTCAGCTTGCGTCCCTGATCGGCTTCCAGTTTCTGGATTTTCGCCTCCAGTGCCTGTTTGATCACTGGCGATGGCAGGATTTTCTCTTCTTTGCGCGCGCAAATAATAATTTGGCCATTGGCGGTGTGCGTTAACGCATCGCTGTGAGAGCCCATCGGCGGAACCCAGCCCATTTTGGCCATATCCTGGCTACCGCATGGGGTAAACGTCATTGAGGCAAGCTGTTTCTCCATCTCTTCGGCGCGTAATGTAATATCGCGGCTAAGACGGTAAACCATTAAATTTTTGAACCACAGCATGATAATTTCCACGGCCTTGTCGTTAAATCCAGGCGGTATAGTAACGAATTGTCGGCAGGCTTGCATTGCCAATCAGAACGGTGAATTCTACCCTGTTGATATTCCCAAAAAATGAGGAGCGGTATGTGCGTATTGGTATCGATTTAGGCGGCACAAAAACGGAAGTCATTGCGCTTGATGATGCAGGAGAGCAGCGGTTTCGCCATCGTCTGCCTACGCCGCGGGAGGATTATCAGCAAACGATAGAAACCATCGCTACGCTGGTCGACATGGCGGAACAGGCGACCGGCCAGACCGGTAGCGTCGGCATTGGCATTCCCGGTTCTCTCTCGCCTTACACCGGCGTGGTGAAAAACGCTAACTCTACGTGGCTTAACGGCCAGCCGTTCGATAGCGATGTGAGCCGTCGTCTGAAGCGTGAAGTGCGGTTAGCCAACGATGCCAATTGCCTGGCGGTATCAGAGGCGGTAGATGGCGCGGCGGCGGGGGCGCAAACGGTATTTGCGGTGATTATCGGTACCGGGTGCGGCGCGGGCGTAGCGCTAAATGGCCGGGCGCACATCGGCGGCAACGGTACGGCAGGTGAATGGGGCCACAATCCGTTGCCGTGGATGGATGACGATGAGTTGCGTTACCGCGAAGAAATTCCCTGTTATTGCGGTAAACAAGGCTGTATCGAAACCTTTATTTCCGGTACGGGATTTGCCACGGATTACCAGCGTTTGAGCGGTAAAACGCTAAAAGGCGATGAGATTATTCGTCTGGTCGACGCGCAGGACGCCGTGGCGGAACTGGCGATAAGCCGTTATGAGCTGCGGCTGGCGAAAGCATTATCTCATGTCGTGAATATTCTGGATCCGGATGTCATTGTGCTGGGTGGCGGTATGAGCAATGTTGAGCGCCTGTACAAGACGGTTCCGTCGCTGATGAAATCGTTTGTTTTTGGCGGCGAGTGCGAGACGCCGGTACGTAAGGCGCGGCATGGCGATTCAAGCGGCGTGCGCGGCGCGGCCTGGCTGTGGCCGCTGGCGTAACGTTGTTAGCCGGATGGCGCGTCATCCGGCAACCGGCGTGACCGATGGCTGCTTGTGTTTTAGACGTCCGTATACCAGCAACGACGACATGGCGGAAAACGAGAGCAGGGCGGCGGGAAGCGCCACGTAGTGGTAGGTAAAACCTAGTGTCAGCATCAGCCCGCCGCACCAGGCGCCAATCGCGCTACCGAGATTAAAGGCGATTTGCCCTCCCGCCGCGCCCAGCAGTTCGCCGCCTTTGGCGTTTTGCAGCAGCAGGATTTGCAGCGGCGCAGAGAGCGCAAACAGACCAGCGCAGCAGATAAACGCGAAAGTCAGCGATGCCGTTTTGTATCCGCTGAAGAAAAAGAGCGCCATGAGAGAGAGCACGATAACGAGGTCAGTCACTACCGCGATGCGCAGCGGAGTATATCTGCCGGAGAGTTTGCCGCTTAACAGATTGCCTAACACCATCCCCAGCCCGACCAGCATCATAATAAACGTCATGCTCGTCTCCGAAAAACCGGAGATGTACATCATAAATGGCTTGATATAGCTGAACCAGGCAAAAACGCCCGCATTGCCGAACATCGTGGCGGCGAAAATGAGCCACGGCGCAGGACTACGCAAGAAGTGGAACTGCTCGCGCAGACTGCCTTGGGCTTTGTCACGGATATCCGGCACCCAGAAGAAAATTGCGGTGAGCACAGCGATGTTGAAAACCGCGATCAATAAAAAGGTGTAGCGCCAGCTAAATTCCTGGCTCAGGTAAGTGCCGACTGGAATGCCCACCAGATTCGCCACCGTCATTCCTGAAACCATACCCGCGACGGCGGCGGTGACTTTCCCGGGGCGGATAATCTTTGACAGGACAATGGCGCCGACGCCAAAAAAGGCGCCGTGCGGAAAGCCGGAAACCAGTCTGCCGACGGCGAGCATCAGATATGACGAGGAAAAGGTAAATATGGCATTGCCCATCACGCACAGCGTGACCAGAAACAGCAGTATATGTTTAAGCGAAAAGCGGCTGGAAAAGAGCGCCATAACAGGCGCGCCCAGCACGACGCCGAAGGCGTAAAACGAGATCATATGCCCGGCGGCGGGAATCGTTATCCCGACATCGCGTGCCAGCTCCGTCAGCACGCCCATAATGCCAAACTCGGCCATCCCCAGTCCGAACGTACCCAGCGCCAAAGAAAAAATAACTTTTTTCATACCACCTGCCGAAAATAAAGGCGCATGTTGCGCGCTGTAGCTGTGAATTGTCACAGCCAATCAACGTATAGCTTGCGGATAAGCGCGAGGTAATACCATTCCTTATCCGTCTTTGTGTATTCATTATTATGCTATGTCATGACAGTATGCTGTGCGCAGGATGACACTCGTGTTACTCCACGGCAAACGCTTTGTCCAGTTTGCTATAACCAAGTCCATTGATTTTTTTCACTTTTATCTGCACAGGGATACGTTCTTTCATGGCTTCCACATGGCTAATCACACCGATGGTCTTCCCGCTGGCATTCAGCGCGTCGAGCGCATCCAGCGCGGCGTCCAGCGTTTCGCTATCAAGCGTGCCGAAGCCTTCGTCGAGGAACAAAGAATCAATGCGCGTTTTATGGCTGACCAAATCTGATAACGCCAGCGCCAGCGCCAGGCTGACCAGGAAACTTTCGCCGCCTGATAACGTTCGCGTATCGCGCACGGCGTCGGCCTGCCAGGTATCGACAACCTCCAGTTCCAGCGCGTCGCTGGCTTTGCGCTGCAATAAATAGCGGCCATGCAGGCGGGTGAGCTGATGATTCGCCAGCCAGACCAGATTATCCAGCGTCAGTCCCTGGGCGAATTTGCGGAACTTATCACCTTCTTTAGAGCCGATCAGCGCATTGAGATAGCCCCAGTCTTCCACTTGCTGAGAGGCTTGTTTCATTTCTGCCATCAGCGCGCGTTGGCGCTGCCGATTATCTGCATCCTGTTTAATTTGCTGGCGGATTTCCCCCTGGCGTGTTGTGTTCTCGCGCAGTTGTTGCGCCAACTGCGCCAGCCGCTGCGCGAGCTGCTCCGCCGTACACGTTGGGTCCAGACCGGCGGGCGGCTGTTGCTGATGGTCAGCCAGCGCCTGCGCGGACTGCGCGCTTAACGCCTTCGCTTGTTGTAGCTGACTTTCCAGCGTTTGTTGTTGTTTTTCCAGACGGGTCACGGTCTCTTCATCCAACAACGCCGCCAGGAACGTTGCCTGGCTGTCAAACGGGCTATTTTTTAACGCCGCATCAAAGTGCGCTATCGCCTCGGCGGCGCGCTGCTGTTCCTGCGTCGTCTGTTCCTGCAGGGTTTGCAACTGGCTTTGTAATGACACGCACTCATCATGCGCCTGCCGCCAGTTATCCAGCGGCACGTCGTCGTCGGAATCCGCGGTATCCGTTTGCGGTAGCGTTTCCAGCAACGGGGCAAGCCTGTCGATCTGCGTTTGCAAATCCGCGAACTCGGTCTGACGCTGTTGCCATATTTTCGCTTCGTCGGCGCGCTCATTCAGCCACGAAGCCTCGTCTTCTGGCGCTGGAAGGGAAAGCGTATACTGCGCCAAATCAGCCGTCAGCGACGCCTGACGCTGCGCAATCTGCGCGGTAAAGCGCGCTACCTGTTCAGTATGCGCCGCGATTTGCGTTTGTAGAGCATGACGCTGGCTGAGCTGATCCAACTGTTGCTCATGCTCTTCCGCGGCGGTCAGCCAGCCCGCGAGGTCTTCTTGCGGCTGGAGCTGAACGCCCAGCGTAGCGCACAGCGTTTGCCATTCCTCAGTAAGCGCTTGCTCCTCCTGCAACAACGACTGCGCCTCGCTTTCATCCCGCTGTAATTGTTGCGTTAAGGCATCTAACTGTCCTCGCAGCGCCGCGCCTTCTTCCGCCAGCGTTTTGACCTCTTTTTCCAGCGCGTCGCGGCGGGTTTGATTCGCGCTCAGTTCCAGCGCCTGATAGGCGGCGATGGCGGGGTGCGTCGTCGAGCCGCAAAGCGGACACGGCTGGCCGGACTGTAAGTGCGCCCGCTGGCTTTCCAGATCTTTGATGCGCGCCTCCTGCTCGCAAATAGTGCGAACGTCCGCAAGCTCCTGCGCTTTAGTCTTATAACTCAAACGCTTATCCGCCAGACGTTGGGTGTATTGCGCCTGTTCCTGATGATGACGCGCGATAGCTGCCTGTAGCTGCGCCTGACGCTTTTGTTTCGGGACAATTTGCCCCTGAAGCGCGGCGAGACGATGGCGTAGCGGACGCTGCCGGGTATGCAATGCTCTGGCTTCCGCCAGCGCCTGTGGCGTGAGGTCGAGCGTGAGCGGCGGTAGCGCATCACGCTGACGCGTATCGCTCAGCAACTGCTGTTGCCATTGGCTCAGTTGCGCCCGATCGTGGGATTGTTGTGTTAATAATGCTCGCCACCCCGCCAGTTCGCTGCGCCAGACGCGGATGCCGTCGTGTTCCGCCAGCCATGTCTTCAACCGCTGCCCTGTGGCGTTCAGTTGCGTGAATTGTCGATGCGCGCAGGCGCGGATACGCTGGCGCAGGCGATACGCGCTTTGTAAGCGAGCATTCACTTCATCACTGTGCTGGCGAACACGCTCAACGGCGCGGGTTTGTTCCTGAATGCGCTCCCAATGCGGGCGCAACTGGCGAGCAGGTTGCGCCAGCGTCAGCGCCGCGAGCTGCGGCTGCGCTTTTTCTCGCGCCTCTTGCGCCGCGTACAGCGCCTGCTGCCGGGCGTGTAATTCAGTGTGGAGCTCGTTTTTTCGGGTCAGCCAGTGAAGGTGCTGCTGCTGTCCCTGCTGGTCGGCCAGCAGGCGTTTCTCTTCGTCAGTCAGCGCCTGCAAACTGGCTTCCAGTTGCTGTAACTGTTCGTCCGCCAATAGGGCGACGCCGCTGGCCTGCGCTTGTAACTTTTCCAGTTCGAGACGGGCTGATTTATGTTTTTCAAATACCTGTGCGGAGATCTGCCCGTAAATCTCAGTGCCGGTGAGCTCCTCCAGAAGCTCTGCGCGCTCTTTCGCTTTGGCGTTAAGAAAGGCGGCGAACTGCCCCTGTGATAACAACATCGAACGGGTGAAGCGCCCGTAGTCCAGCCCGGTCAACGTGGCGATCATCTCCAGTTTATCCTTTACCTTATCGGCAAAGATCTTTCCGTCTGAACACCGCGCCAGCTCCACGCGTGGGGCCTGGAGATTGCCGTCGGGCTGATTTCGGGCTCGGTTCTGGCTCCAGAACGCGCGCCAGGCTTCGCCTTTTACCTCAAACTCCACTTCGGCCAGACATTCCGCCGTATCGCGCGTCATCAAATCGTTTTGCGACTGCGATACCGTATTCAGGCGCGGCGTTTCGTGGTACAGCGCCAGGCAGATGGCGTCAAGCAAGGTGGTTTTTCCCGCGCCGGTCGGGCCGGTAATGGCGAATAACCCGTTACTGGCAAACGGTTCGGCGGTAAAGTCGACCTTCCATTCTCCTTTCAGCGAGTTCAGGTTTTTCAGACGCAAACTGAGAATTTTCATGCCTCATGCTCCTCATTCAACGCGTAGAGCGTGCTGGAAAAGAGCTGATTCAGGCGCTCGCGCTGCGGGGGATCTAACGCTTCCAGCGCCAGACGCCGCGCAAAAACCTCTTCCACGCTAAGCTCGCTTAATGTTTCCCGCCGTTCGTTCGCCAGCGAGCGCTCGCGCTGTTCGCGGCTACGGCGCACCAGTAATACCTCTACGGGTAGCGACTCCGTTAGCGTCTGTATTCTGCGCTGGATATCGTGCAGATAATCATCGGTGGTGATTTCAATATCCAGCCAGACGGGGGGCGATTGCTCAACGCCGCGCCACTGCTCAAGCTGTTCGGTAATTGACGCCAGGTCGCCTTTTAAAACCGCCAACGGTTGAGTCACGGGGACAGCCAGACTTTCGGTACTTTGCCATTTTCCCTGCTCGAAGGTCACCAGATGCACGCATTTGCTTTTGCCGCACTCATCAAAGCTGAGGGCGATGGGCGAGCCGCAATAGCGGATATGCTCTGTGCCGCCGACACATTGCGCGCGGTGAATGTGTCCCAATGCGATATAATCCGCGGGGGGGAAATGCTGCGCCGGAAAGGCATCCAGCGTACCGATATAAATGTCGCGAACCGCATCGCTTTTGCTGGCGCCGACGGTGGTTAAATGTCCCGTCACGATAACCGGCAGCTTTCGTTCGCCGCGTAGCAGGCACGCTTCCTGATACTGCTGTTGATAATAATCGGCAATCGCATGAAGAAGTTGCTGCTGTTTCTCGCTGCCGGATAACCCCGCCTGACTGGTAATAATGTCGCGCGGGCGCAAAAAGGGAATGGGGCACAGTACGGCGCCCGGAGAACCGTCGCGACGATGAAGTAGCCGCGGCGCATAGCCCGCGCTGGCGATCACGGTTGTATTGAGAAACGCCAGAATGTCGCGCGACTCGTTTAGCGTGGCGACGGAATCATGATTACCGGCCAGCACCACCAGATGACAGCCCGTTTGCTGTAAATTAACGACGAAACGGTTATAAAGTTCTCGGGCATAGCTGGGCGGCGAACCGGTATCAAAAATATCGCCAGCGACAATAATGGCATCCACCTGATGGGCCTGCGCGGTCTCCAGCAGCCAGTCCAGAAAAGCCTGATGTTCCGCGGCGCGGCTTTTACTGTAGAAGTTTTGTCCCAGATGCCAGTCAGAGGTGTGGAGGATGCGCATAATTGTTCCATGCAAAAAAAAGCGTGAACGGGATTATACACGTCATCCCCTCCATTTTTGGGCGCAATTTACCGCCGGTACACGGTAATGCACGGTTTCACCGGTGTCATAAATCATCAACATGCTGTCAATGCCGCCTTTTTTTTTCATAAATCTGTCATAAATCTGACGCATAATGGCGCGGCATTGATAACTAACGACTAACAGGGCAAATTATGGCGAGACGTATTCTGGTCGTAGAAGATGAGGCGCCGATCCGTGAAATGGTGTGCTTCGTGCTCGAACAAAATGGCTTTCAGCCCGTAGAAGCCGAAGATTATGACAGTGCGGTGAATAAACTTAATGAACCCTGGCCGGATCTCATCCTTCTTGACTGGATGTTGCCCGGCGGGTCAGGGTTACAGTTTATTAAACATCTCAAACGTGAAGCCCTGACCCGGGATATTCCGGTGGTTATGCTGACCGCGAGAGGTGAGGAAGAAGATCGCGTGCGCGGGCTGGAAACCGGCGCTGACGATTACATTACCAAGCCGTTTTCCCCCAAGGAGTTGGTGGCGCGCATTAAAGCTGTTATGCGGCGCATCTCGCCGATGGCGGTCGAAGAGGTGATCGAGATGCAGGGACTGAGCCTTGATCCTGGCTCTCACCGCGTGATGACCGGCGACAGCCCGCTGGATATGGGGCCGACCGAATTTAAATTACTCCATTTCTTTATGACGCACCCGGAACGGGTTTACAGCCGCGAACAGCTACTCAATCATGTCTGGGGCACCAATGTGTACGTTGAAGACCGGACGGTCGACGTGCATATTCGCCGTTTGCGTAAGGCGCTGGAGCACAGCGGCCACGACCGGATGGTGCAAACGGTACGCGGGACAGGGTATCGTTTTTCGACCCGCTTTTAATGCCTTTTCCGCCAGTAGAACACAGGTTTCTGGCGGAGAAGGCTTTCCATTCTTGAGGGAGTATGACGCGTGCTGGAACGGCTGTCATGGAAAAGGCTGGTGCTGGAGCTGGTGCTCTGTTGCATCCCCGCGCTTATCCTTAGCGCTTTTTTTGGTTATCTGCCGTGGTTTTTACTGGCGGCGGTGACGGGACTGCTTGTCTGGCATTTCTGGAATTTGTTACGCCTCTCCTGGTGGCTTTGGGTCGACAGAAGTATGACGCCGCCGCCGGGGCGGGGAAGTTGGGAACCGCTGTTATACGGTTTACACCAGATGCAGTTGCGAAATAAGAAGCGTCGCCGCGAGCTGGGGAACCTGATTAAACGTTTTCGCAGCGGCGCGGAGTCGCTGCCTGATGCCGTGGTACTGACCACAGAAGAGGGCGGTATTTTTTGGTGTAACGGTTTGGCGCAACAGATACTGGGGCTACGCTGGCCGGATGACAACGGGCAGAATATTCTCAATCTACTGCGTTATCCGGAGTTTACCCAGTATTTAAAAACGCGTGATTTCACCCGTCCGCTTCATTTGGTGCTCAATACCGGGCGGCATCTGGAGATCCGCGTCATGCCTTATACCGATAAACAACTCCTGATGGTGGCGCGCGATGTGACGCAAATGCATCAGCTTGAAGGCGCCAGACGTAACTTTTTCGCCAACGTTAGCCATGAGTTGCGTACGCCCTTGACGGTATTGCAAGGCTATCTGGAAATGATGCAGGAACAAGCGCTGGAAGGGGCGACGCGAGAGAAAGCGCTGCATACGATGCGCGAGCAAACGTATCGTATGGAAGGGCTGGTAAAACAACTGCTTACGTTGTCTAAAATTGAGGCGGCCCCGGCGCTGTTATTAAATGAAAAAGTGGATGTACCGATGATGCTGCGGGTCGTGGAGCGTGAAGCGCAGACGCTCAGCCAGCAGAAACATACCTTTACGTTTGAGGTCGACGATAGTCTTAGCGTTCTGGGCAATGAAGAGCAGCTACGTAGCGCGATCTCAAACCTGGTGTATAACGCGGTAAACCATACGCCGGCGGGAACGCATATTACGGTGAGCTGGCGACGTGTCGCGCATGGCGCTGAATTTTGCATTCAAGATAACGGTCCGGGGATTGCTGCCGAGCATATTCCTCGTCTGACCGAACGCTTCTACCGCGTAGATAAAGCGCGTTCGCGGCAAACGGGCGGCAGCGGCCTGGGATTGGCGATTGTGAAACATGCGTTGAATCACCATGAAAGCCGCCTTGAAATCGACAGTTCGCCTGGCAAAGGAACGCGATTTAGCTTTGTGCTGCCGGAACGTTTAATTGCCAAAAATAGCGATTAATTGCCTTTCGTAAGTATAACTTTCCATAAGCCAGCGGATGCTGGCTTATTTTCTTTGCAGTTAAGACGGGCTCGTTGAAACATTCAACGTTTGGTGATTTTTTGTTCGCATGATTAGCCATAACTTTTTCATGAGAATGGTGTTTTATTCTGGTTGTAAATTTCATATCGCTATATTCATCTGGTTTTTAGATCCCACCTTGCTTTAAAACGTTATAAGCGTTTAAATTGCGCTTCAGGTGCTGTCATTACGACTGCATTTGCGCGGTAAATCGAAAAACAATTCTTCGCCGCATCGGTCCGGGAGCTTTTCCCGCTGAAATTGATAAAAAACGCCGCTTTATAATCCTCCGGGAAAGGCAAAAATTTTAATGTTTACAACATCACCATCCACAGGCAGTAAGACTTTATGACCCATCAGTTAAAATCGCGCGATATCATCGCCCTGGGCTTTATGACATTTGCGCTGTTCGTTGGCGCAGGCAATATTATCTTTCCTCCTATGGTCGGTTTGCAGGCGGGTGAGCACGTCTGGACAGCCGCTATTGGCTTTCTGATTACCGCCGTAGGGCTACCGGTTCTTACTGTTGTGGCGCTGGCGAAAGTCGGCGGCGGCGTAGACAGCCTCAGTACGCCGATTGGTAAAGTGGCGGGACTCCTGCTGGCGACCGTTTGCTATCTGGCCGTCGGGCCGTTATTTGCGACGCCGCGTACCGCGACGGTGTCGTTTGAGGTCGGTATCGCTCCGTTGACCGGCGATTCTGCAATGCCGTTGCTGATTTACAGCGTGGTCTATTTCGCTATCGTTATTCTGGTTTCCCTCTATCCGGGTAAGCTGCTGGATACGGTGGGGAATTTCCTGGCGCCGTTGAAAATTATTGCGCTGGTCATCCTTTCCGTCGCGGCTATCGTTTGGCCTGCCGGTCCAATCAGCAACGCCCTGGACGCTTATCAGAATGCGGCCTTTTCTAACGGATTTGTGAACGGCTATCTGACGATGGATACGCTGGGCGCGATGGTGTTTGGTATCGTTATTGTGAACGCGGCGCGTTCTCGCGGCGTGACCGAAGCGCGCCTGTTGACGCGTTACACGGTCTGGGCCGGCCTGATGGCGGGCGTGGGGCTGACGCTGCTTTACCTTGCCTTGTTCCGCTTAGGTTCTGATAGCGCGACGCTGGTCGATCAGTCAGCGAACGGCGCGGCGATTCTTCATGCCTACGTTCAGCATACCTTTGGCGGCGCGGGAAGCTTCCTGCTGGCGGCGCTGATCTTTATCGCGTGTCTGGTGACGGCGGTGGGGCTGACCTGCGCCTGCGCTGAGTTTTTCGCGCAGTATATTCCGCTGTCTTACCGCACGCTGGTCTTTATTCTCGGCGGCTTCTCTATGGTGGTGTCAAACCTCGGACTGAGCCATCTGATTCAAATCTCCATTCCGGTGCTGACGGCCATCTATCCGCCGTGTATCGCACTGGTTGTATTAAGTTTTACCCGCTCATGGTGGCATAATTCCACCCGCATCATCGCGCCGGCCATGTTTATCAGTCTGCTTTTTGGTATCCTTGACGGCATCAAAGCATCTGCCTTTGGCGATATGCTGCCAGCCTGGAGTCAGCGTTTGCCGCTGGCGGAACAGGGACTGGCGTGGTTGATGCCAACGGTGGTGATGGTGATCCTGGCGATTATCTGGGATCGCGCGGCGGGTCGGCAGGTGACCTCCAGCGCTCACTAAAATCGCTGACATATGTGTACACCACGGGGCTTAACGCCCCGTGGTTTTTTATTGTGTTGATAGGTCAGAAATTGATGGAAAGCAATAATAAGCTAAAGCGTGGGCTGAGCACCCGGCACATTCGCTTTATGGCATTAGGTTCGGCAATCGGCACCGGCCTGTTTTACGGCTCGGCGGACGCCATCAAAATGGCGGGGCCGAGCGTGCTGTTGGCCTATATTATTGGCGGGGTCGCGGCATATATCATTATGCGCGCATTGGGGGAAATGTCCGTTCACAACCCTGCCGCCAGCTCATTTTCGCGCTATGCGCAGGAAAACCTCGGCCCGCTTGCGGGCTACATTACCGGCTGGACCTACTGTTTTGAGATCCTGATCGTCGCCATTGCCGACGTGACCGCGTTCGGCATTTACATGGGAGTCTGGTTCCCCGCCGTGCCGCACTGGATTTGGGTACTTAGCGTGGTGCTGATCATTTGCGCCATCAACCTGATGAGCGTCAAGGTGTTCGGCGAGCTGGAGTTTTGGTTCTCCTTCTTCAAAGTCGCCACCATTATTATCATGATTGTCGCGGGTATCGGCATCATTGTGTGGGGAATTGGCAACGGCGGGCAGCCGACCGGCATTCATAACCTGTGGAGTAACGGCGGCTTCTTCAGCAATGGCTGGCTGGGAATGATCATGTCGCTGCAAATGGTGATGTTCGCTTACGGCGGGATTGAGATTATCGGTATCACCGCCGGGGAAGCGAAAGACCCGGAGAAATCCATTCCGCGCGCCATTAACTCAGTACCGATGCGTATCCTGGTATTTTATGTCGGCACGCTGTTCGTCATTATGTCTATCTATCCGTGGAATCAGGTCGGCACAAACGGCAGTCCATTTGTGCTGACGTTTCAGCATATGGGGATTACCTTTGCCGCCAGCATTCTGAACTTTGTGGTATTGACCGCCTCGCTTTCCGCTATCAACTCTGATGTGTTTGGCGTAGGCCGTATGCTGCATGGTATGGCGGAGCAGGGGAGCGCGCCGAAAGTCTTTGCCAAAACGTCACGTCGTGGTATTCCGTGGGTTACTGTGCTGGTGATGACGATTGCGCTGCTGTTTGCGGTTTACCTGAACTACATCATGCCGGAAAACGTCTTCCTGGTGATTGCTTCGCTGGCGACGTTTGCGACGGTATGGGTATGGATTATGATCCTGCTGTCGCAAATCGCCTTCCGTCGTCGTTTACCGCCGGAAGAGGTAAAAGCGCTGAAGTTTAAGGTGCCGGGCGGTGTCGTAACGACGATAGCGGGGTTGATTTTCCTGGTCTTCATTATTGCGCTTATCGGCTACCATCCGGATACCCGCATCTCACTGTATGTGGGCTTCGCCTGGATAGTTCTGCTGTTGATTGGCTGGATATTTAAACGCCGTCGCGACCGTCAATTGGCGCAGGCGTAGTCGTTTTTCTCTGCCTTATCCGGTCTGCAGGCAACGGTAGACCGGATAAGCGGAGCCGCTTCTCCTCCTGGAGCCTCCTCCCCTAATAAACCCCTGGATGATGAGTTATCCTTTAAATCTCTATGGCAAGGTGGCCCCATTTTCAGT
This sequence comes from Salmonella sp. NW722, assembly GCF_051702785.1. NCBI lineage: Bacteria > Pseudomonadati > Pseudomonadota > Gammaproteobacteria > Enterobacterales > Enterobacteriaceae > Salmonella > Salmonella sp. NW722. The sequence goes on along the minus strand of NZ_JAMMIN010000004.1, from coordinate 350,154 downwards.
AGAGGGGATACGAGATGTTGAATGCCTGGCACTTACCGGTTGCCCCATTTGTGAAGCAACATAACGATAAATTAACCATTACGCTGTGGCTGAGCGGAGAAAATCCGCCGTCTCGCGTGACGTTGCGCTCAGAATTCGATAATGAAGAAATCTCACTGGCGATGCGCAAACAGCGCCGCCAGCCGCAGCCGGGCGTGACGGCGTGGCGAGCGACGCTCAATATCGCGTTAGGGCAACCCCGTCGCCGTTACAGCTTTAAATTGCTTTGGCACGACCGCCAGCTTTGGTTTACGCCACAGGGATTTAGCTGTTTTCCGCCTGCGCGTCTGGAACAATTTGCGGTTGATGTGCCGGATAGCGGACCGCAGTGGGTCGCCGATCAAATTTTTTATCAGATCTTCCCGGATCGTTTTGCCCGCAGCGCGACGCGTGAAGCCGATCAGGACCGGGTGTATTACCATCATGCCGCAGGTCAGGAGATTGTGCTGCGCGACTGGGACGATCCTTTAACCCCCCAGGCGGGCGGTTCCACCTTTTACGGCGGCTGTCTGAATGGCATTTGTGAGAAGCTGCCGTATCTGAAAAAACTGGGCGTCACAGCGCTATATCTGAATCCGGTATTTACCGCGCCGAGCGTCCATAAGTACGACACGGAAGATTATCGCCATGTCGATCCGCAATTTGGCGGCGATCGGGCGCTGCTACGCCTGCGGCGTGAAACCCAGGCGCAGGGCATGAGGCTGGTGCTGGATGGCGTGTTTAATCATAGCGGCGACTCGCATGCGTGGTTTGACAGGCATAACCGTAGCATTGGCGGCGCGTGCCATCACCCGGACTCGCCGTGGCGCGACTGGTACTCCTTTTCACCACAAGGCGTGGCGCTGGACTGGTTGGGTTATCCGAGCCTGCCGAAACTCGATTATCAATCAGAAACGCTGGTGGATGAGATCTATCGCGGTGAGGACAGTATCGTTCGTCACTGGCTAAAGGCACCGTGGAATATGGACGGCTGGCGGCTGGATGTCGTACATATGCTGGGCGAGGCGGGCGGGGCGCGTCATAATTTGCATCACGTCGCCGGTATTACCCGGGCGGCAAAAGAGGCGCAGCCCGAAGCCTATATTGTGGGGGAACATTTCGGCGATGCGCGGCAGTGGCTACAGGCCGATGCGGAAGATGCCGCCATGAATTATCGCGGCTTCACCTTCCCGCTATGGGGATTTCTCGCCAATACTGATATCGCTTACGAACCACAGCATATTGATGCCCGGACCTGTATCGCGTGGATGGATAACTACCGCGCCGGGCTGTCACACCAGCAACAACTACGCATGTTTAATCAACTCGACAGCCATGATACTGCGCGCTTTAAAACCCTGCTGGGTAAAGACGCGGCGCGCCTGCCGCTGGCGGTGGTCTGGCTGTTTACCTGGCCCGGCGTGCCATGTATTTATTACGGTGATGAGGTCGGCGTGGACGGCGCAAATGACCCCATGTGCCGCAAACCGTTCCCGTGGGATGAACGCAAGCAGGACGGCAACTTGCTGGCGCTGTACCAGCGTATGGCGAAACTGCGCCAGCGCAGTCTGGCGCTGCGTCGTGGCGGATGCCAGGCGCTGTATGCCGAAGGTGACGTAGTGGTATTCGTGCGGGTTTATCAGCAGCAGCGGGCGCTGGTGGCGATTAACCGGGGCGAGGCCTGTGAAGTGGCGCTGGAAGCGTTACCATTGCTGAACGTGGCCGGATGGCAATGTAAAACGGGAAGCGGTGACATCCGCGAGGGAAGACTTCGTTTACCCGCGATTTCCGCGACGGTATGGATGAATCGTTGAGGCGAGGTGGTTCGTAACACCTCACGCATAAAAAAGGCTCGCGATTGCGAGCCTTTTATCAATGTACTGACTTACAGGCTGGAAATGTTCTCAGCCAGGTATTTAGCCACGCCGTCCGGAGAGGCGTTCATGCCTTCTTTGCCTTTTTCCCACTGCGCCGGGCAGACATCACCGTGCTCTTCGTGGAACTGCAGCGCGTCGACCATACGCAGCATTTCGTCGATGTTACGACCCAGCGGCAGATCGTTCACGACCTGGTGGCGAACAATACCGTTTGCGTCAATCAGGAAAGAGCCGCGCAGCGCAACGCCTTCGTCCGGATGTTCGATACCGTAAGCTTTCTGAATTTCACGCTTCACGTCGGCGACCATTGCGTATTTCACCGGGCCAATGCCGCCTTTATCGACAGGGGTGTTACGCCATGCGTTGTGGACGAACTCAGAGTCGAAAGAAACGCCGACTACTTCAACGCCGCGCTTCTGGAATTCTTCATAACGTTTATCGAAGGCGATCAGCTCAGACGGGCAAACAAAAGTGAAGTCCATCGGCCAGAAGAACAGAACGGTCGTTTTACCATTGGTGTGCTGTTTGAAGTTGAATTTATCAACAATCTCACCGCTACCCAGTACCGCCGCAGCGGTGAAATCCGGGGCCTGACGAGTAACCAGTACCATAATAATTCTCCTGCAATATTAAGGGTTTTAGAACGCAACGCGGGCAGTATAGGGAGGGCGAAGCGACAAAACAATGCGGTCTTGACAATCAATGAGACAGCTTTTGCCTATCGATCGGGTCATTATAAATCGTAATGATGACCCCTTTATGACAGCGAACGATCTTTCTGCCAATGGCGGATCTGACGCACGCCCTCGCTATCAGGCCGTCACAGCGCTTTGCGGGCGGCCTGTGCCATCATACGCGGATAAAAATGCCAGAAGCGCTCTTCTAACGCGTCGTAGTGCGCGTCCAGATCGTACCAGGAATCACGCAAGGCATCCAGCCGGGGACGGCGATTCGCCATGCCATTCAGCACGTTTTGAATGAAATCCATATCGCGATACCGCTCTAACCATTTTTCTGACCAAAGATAATCATTCAGGTTGACAAAGCGCGGCGGGGAGTCGGGCAGAATCGTCGCGACCTGCGCATGGGCGTAGCCGACGAACGCCTGAAGTGGAAAATCAGGGGAGATTTGCGTCCAGTGGCGCGATAAAAAATGATCCCACATGACGTCCAGCGTAATGGGCGCCACGCGCCGCGTTTCATGGCGGAACCATTCTCGCGCCTCACGAACTTCCGGCAGGTTGTCGGTCATGACGTCAATACGCCGATGCATATAAATACCCTCTACCACGTCAGGAGGATAATGCGTTGCCGGGTTACCGCGGACAAAATCGGCCAGCAGATTACCGGGAAGCGAGCTGTCGGCAAGGTGCGCCAGATGCAGGTGAGCAAGAAAATTCATTATTGATTCTCTGTCCAAAAAGCGGGTAACGGTTGCAGCGGGAACGCCCCGGCACTAGACTACCCGCCTCTTATTTTAGTCTGAGTCAGAGTCATGCGCGTTACCGATTTTTCCTTTGAACTACCCGAATCCCTGATTGCCCACTACCCACAGCCGGAACGCAGTCGCTGCCGTTTGCTGTCATTAGAGGGGCCGACGGGCGCGCTGACGCACGGTACTTTCACCGATCTGCTCGATAAGCTCAACCCTGGCGATTTGCTGGTCTTCAATAATACCCGCGTGATCCCGGCGCGGCTCTTTGGCCGTAAAGCCAGCGGCGGCAAGATAGAAGTGCTGGTCGAACGTATGCTCGATGATAAACGCATCCTGGCGCATATTCGCGCTTCTAAAGCGCCAAAACCGGGTACGGAACTGCTGCTGGGCGACGACGAAAGTATTCACGCGACCATGACCGCGCGTCACGGCGCTCTGTTTGAAGTTGAGTTTAATGACCCGCGTCCGGTGCTGGATATTCTTAACGCCATCGGCCATATGCCGTTGCCGCCGTATATCGACCGTCCGGACGAGGACGCCGACCGCGAACTGTATCAGACGGTTTACAGTGAAAAACCGGGTGCCGTCGCCGCGCCGACCGCAGGGCTGCACTTTGATGAGCCGCTGCTGGCGGCGCTTCGTGAGAAAGGTGTCGAAATGGCGTTTGTTACGCTACACGTCGGCGCGGGCACTTTCCAGCCGGTGCGTGTCGATACCATTGAAGATCACATCATGCACTCCGAATATGCTGAGGTGCCGCAAGAGGTGGTCGACGCGGTGCTGGCGGCGAAAGCGCGCGGCAACCGGGTTATCGCCGTCGGCACGACCTCGGTACGCTCACTGGAAAGCGCGGCGCAGGCGGCAAAAAGCGATTTGATAGAGCCGTTCTTCGGCGATACGCAAATCTTTATTTATCCAGGTTATCAATACAAAGTGATTGATGCTCTGATCACCAACTTCCATCTGCCGGAATCGACGTTGATTATGCTGGTTTCCGCATTTGCCGGTTATCAACACACCATGAATGCCTATAAGACTGCGGTAGAACAAAAATATCGCTTTTTTAGCTACGGGGACGCGATGTTTATCACGTACAATCCGCAGGCTATTTCTGAGCGTCCGTAAGAAGGCTATCTCACTTGCCATTTTGACGCCGGGCAGTGCTCGCCATCCTCACGTACTGCGTGTACGCTCCGGTGGTTGTGCGCTGGTCGACCCCAAACTGGCTGCGCCGATGACGCCTTCGGGAATTTATTAGCTATGGAATCATTCCGTAGCGAGTCGTTAAACGTCGGACTGTTTTTCTGACGCAGGAGTGATAATGAAATTTGAGTTAGATACCACCGATGGTCGCGCGCGTCGCGGTCGTCTGGTGTTTGATCGTGGCGTAGTGGAAACGCCTGCTTTTATGCCTGTGGGTACTTACGGTACCGTGAAAGGCATGACGCCGGAAGAAGTGGAAGCGACCGGCGCGCAGATTATTCTCGGCAACACTTTCCACCTGTGGCTGCGCCCGGGTCAGGAAATCATGAAGCTGCATGGCGACCTGCACGATTTTATGCAGTGGAAAGGGCCTATTCTCACCGATTCCGGCGGCTTCCAGGTTTTCAGCCTCGGCGATATTCGTAAGATTACCGAGCAAGGCGTGCACTTCCGTAACCCGATCAACGGCGATCCGATTTTCCTCGATCCGGAAAAGTCGATGGAGATCCAGTACGATCTCGGTTCCGATATCGTGATGATCTTTGATGAATGTACGCCGTACCCGGCAGACTGGGACTATGCTAAACGCTCGATGGAGATGTCGTTGCGTTGGGCGAAGCGTAGCCGCGACCGTTTTGATAGCCTTGGCAATAAGAATGCGCTTTTTGGCATCATTCAGGGTAGCGTTTACGAAGATTTACGCGATATCTCGGTGAAAGGTCTGGTAGAGATTGGCTTTGATGGCTACGCTGTCGGCGGTTTGGCTGTCGGTGAGCCGAAAGCAGATATGCACCGCATTCTGGAGCACGTTTGCCCGCAGATTCCGGCTGACAAACCGCGTTACCTGATGGGCGTGGGTAAACCGGAAGATCTGGTGGAAGGGGTGCGTCGCGGTATTGATATGTTTGACTGTGTCATGCCAACGCGAAATGCCCGTAATGGTCATCTGTTTGTGACCGACGGCGTGGTGAAGATTCGTAATGCAAAGCATAAAAGCGACACCAGCCCGCTTGACGCCGAGTGCGATTGCTACACCTGTCGCAATTATTCACGCGCTTACTTGCATCATCTCGACCGTTGCAACGAAATATTAGGTGCGCGTCTCAATACCATTCATAACTTGCGTTACTACCAGCGTTTGATGGCGGGTTTACGCAAGGCTATTGAAGAGGGTAAATTAGAGAGCTTCGTAACCGAGTTTTACCAACGTCAGGGGCGACCCGTTCCACCTTTGAACGTTGATTAATTTTAATAATGAGGGAATTTGAATGAGCTTTTTTATTTCTGATGCGGTAGCGGCAACAGGTGCTCCAGCGCAGGGCAGCCCGATGTCTCTGATTTTAATGCTGGTGGTGTTTGGTCTGATTTTCTATTTCATGATCCTGCGCCCGCAGCAGAAGCGCACCAAAGAGCACAAAAAGCTGATGGACTCCATTGCGAAAGGTGATGAAGTTCTGACGAATGGCGGTCTGGTCGGTCGAGTGACCAAAGTAGCGGAAGCCGGCTACATTGCCATCGCGCTGAATGACACCACGGAAGTGGTTATCAAACGTGACTTCGTAGCTGCCGTTCTGCCGAAAGGCACCATGAAGGCGCTGTAATATTTCGTTTTCCCAAAGGGAACTGCCGTGTTAAACCGTTATCCTTTGTGGAAGTACATCATGCTGGTCGTCGTGATTATCGTCGGCCTGCTTTACGCACTTCCCAACCTGTATGGTGAGGATCCGGCTGTTCAAATCACTGGCGTGCGCGGCGTCGCCGCCAGTGAGCAAACGCTGATCCAGGTCCAGAAAACGTTACAAGAAGAAAAAATTCCCGCTAAGTCTGTGGCACTGGAAGAGGGCGCTATTCTTGCGCGCTTCGACACCACCGATACCCAGCTACGCGCCCGTGAAGCGCTGATGAGCGTGCTGGGGGATAAATATGTCGTGGCGCTTAACCTTGCGCCGGCTACGCCGCGCTGGTTGGCGGCTATTCACGCCGATCCGATGAAGCTCGGTCTTGATCTGCGCGGCGGCGTTCACTTCCTGATGGAAGTGGATATGGATACCGCGTTAGGTAAACTCCAGGAACAAAATATCGATAGCCTGCGCAGCGATCTGCGTGAAAAAGGCATTCCTTATACCACCGTTCGTAAAGAAAATAATTATGGGCTGAGCATCACGTTCCGTGACAGCAAAGCGCGTGATGAGGCGATCGCCTATCTGACGCCGCGTCATCGTGACCTGGTGATTTCCAGCCAGAGCGGTAATCAACTTCGCGCGGTAATGACCGATGCGCGCCTGAGCGAAGCGCGTGAATACGCCGTTCAGCAGAACATTAATATTCTGCGTAACCGTGTTAACCAACTGGGCGTCGCGGAGCCTGTCGTACAACGCCAGGGCGCAGACCGTATTGTGGTTGAGCTGCCGGGTATCCAGGATACCGCTCGCGCGAAAGAAATTCTCGGCGCGACCGCGACGCTGGAATTCCGTCTGGTGAATACCAACGTTGACCAGGCCGCCGCTGCTGCCGGGCGCGTACCGGGCGATTCCGAAGTGAAACAGACCCGCGAAGGCCAGCCGGTGGTATTGTACAAACGCGTGATCCTCACCGGCGACCATATCACCGACTCGACGTCCAGCCAGGATGAATATAACCAACCGCAGGTTAACATCTCGCTGGATAGCGCAGGCGGCAATATCATGTCTAACTTCACTAAGGACAATATCGGCAAACCGATGGCGACCCTGTTTGTGGAGTATAAAGACAGCGGTAAGAAAGACGCTAACGGTCGCGCCGTACTGGTGAAACAGGAAGAGGTGATTAACATTGCCAACATCCAGTCTCGGCTGGGTAACAGCTTCCGTATTACCGGTATCAGCAACCCGAACGAAGCGCGTCAGCTCTCGTTGTTGCTGCGTGCGGGTGCCCTGATTGCGCCGATTCAGATCGTTGAAGAGCGCACCATTGGCCCGACTTTGGGTATGCAGAACATCAAGCAGGGCCTGGAAGCCTGTCTGGCCGGCCTGGTGGTCTCCATCCTGTTCATGATCTTCTTCTATAAGAAGTTTGGTCTGATTGCGACCAGCGCGTTAGTGGCTAACCTGGTGTTGATTGTCGGTATCATGTCGCTGTTGCCGGGGGCAACGCTCAGTATGCCGGGGATTGCGGGTATCGTGTTAACCCTTGCGGTGGCGGTCGACGCCAACGTTCTGATTAACGAACGTATCAAAGAAGAGTTGAGTAATGGCCGCACGGTACAGCAGGCGATAAACGAAGGCTATGCCGGCGCGTTCAGTTCCATCTTCGATGCGAACATCACGACGCTGATTAAAGTCATCATTCTGTATGCTGTCGGTACCGGGGCAATTAAAGGGTTCGCGATTACGACCGGTATCGGTGTGGCGACGTCGATGTTTACCGCGATTATCGGTACGCGTGCTATCGTAAACCTGCTATATGGCGGCAAGCGCGTCACTAAGCTGTCAATCTGAGGAGTGCGATGTGGCACAGGAATACACTGTTGAACAACTAAACCACGGCCGTAAAGTCTATGACTTTATGCGCTGGGACTTCTGGGCATTCGGCATCTCCGGGCTGTTGCTGATCGCGGCCATTGTCATTATGGGCGTACGCGGGTTTAACTGGGGGCTGGATTTCACCGGTGGCACGGTAATTGAAATCACGCTGGAAAAACCGGCTGAAATGGACGTGATGCGCGAAGCGCTGCAAAAAGCGGGCTATGAAGAGCCGCAGTTGCAGAACTTTGGCAGCAGTCACGACATTATGGTGCGTATGCCGCCAACCGAAGGTGAAACCGGCGGTCAGGTACTGGGTAGCAAAGTGGTGACGATCATTAATGAAGCCACCAACCAGAACGCGGCCGTGAAGCGTATTGAATTCGTGGGGCCAAGCGTGGGCGCCGATCTGGCGCAAACCGGCGCTATGGCGCTGCTGGTGGCGTTGATCTCTATCCTCGTTTATGTCGGTTTCCGCTTTGAGTGGCGACTGGCGGCAGGGGTGGTCATCGCGCTGGCGCACGACGTGATCATTACGCTGGGGATACTGTCGCTTTTCCATATCGAGATTGACCTGACCATTGTGGCATCGTTGATGTCGGTGATCGGTTACTCGCTGAACGACAGTATCGTGGTCTCCGACCGTATTCGTGAAAACTTCCGCAAAATCCGTCGCGGGACGCCTTACGAAATCTTTAACGTGTCGCTGACCCAGACGCTACACCGTACGTTGATTACCTCCGGTACGACGTTAGTGGTAATTCTGATGCTGTACCTCTTCGGCGGTCCGGTACTGGAAGGCTTCTCGCTGACGATGCTGATCGGTGTCTCTATTGGTACGGCATCTTCTATCTATGTCGCATCGGCGCTGGCGCTGAAACTCGGCATGAAGCGCGAGCATATGCTGCAGCAGAAAGTCGAAAAAGAAGGGGCGGATCAGCCGTCCATTCTGCCGTAAGCTGGCGTTAACATGACTGAGAAAAGCCGCAACATCGCAGGGTGCTGCGGCTTTTTATTATCCAGAATAAACTCGATTGCATGAGGAACTATCATGGCTATCATCCCAAAAAACTACGCGCGCCTGGAAAGCGGCTATCGTGAAAAAGCGCTGAAGCTGTTTCCGTGGGTGTGCGGACGTTGTTCTCGTGAGTTTGTGTATTCAAATCTGCGTGAGCTGACGGTGCATCATATCGATCATGACCACACCAATAACCCGGAAGACGGCAGCAACTGGGAGCTATTGTGCCTCTACTGCCACGACCACGAGCATTCCAAATATACCGAAGCCGATCAGTACGGTTCGACGGTCATTGCCGGGGAAGATGCGCAAAAAGATGTCGGCGAGGCGACTTATAACCCGTTTGCCGATCTGAAAGCGATGATGAACAAAAAGAAATAAGCAGACTGCTGACAAAGCTGTTGGTGCTGTTGAATGTTAGGTTACGCTTCGCTCCACCCAACGGAATCCGCAATATAAATGAATTATTGGTTTTCGTAGATCGGATGCAATCCGACATTTTTTCAGCCCCGGAGTTTGTCGCCAGCCCCAAACGTCCTGTAACGCATACATTGTCACTGGAATCCCGATCGCAAGGTTGGGATTTTTTTGTTTTTAAGTCCTGCCGATACTGGCGAGCAGAGTAAAATCAGCGGTAAGCCGGGGCAACCCGGTGAGGCGCAATGTTGCGGGGGCTTGATCCCCGGTGGCCTTGTCGCTGGAAAGAGAAAACCCCCGCACATTGTTCGGTATTCACCGGCAACATTACGGGGGCTAACTTGACCCTAGACAAGTTGAGGATAGCCGCGAACCGTTGCCATTGCAACAAAGGCGGCAATATGACGCTCACAGAGTTGAGCATTACTATCTGGCACGATCTGGCGGCACCAACGCTGGTCGGGATTGCGACAGGTCTGTTTTTAGGCTGGTGGCATCGCCGGAAGTAATGTGAAGTGGGCGCGACTCGCCGCCGCATGGCAGCATGCGCCCGAAACGGGCCAGAGGGCGACCTCTGGCCTTTTTTGCAGGTTTAGAAGTTGTAACCCACGACCAGGTAGCCGCCCCAGCCGGTAGATTTCGCGCTGAAATCGCCGTCGCCCCAGTTCAGTTTTGCGCCATTCTGCCACTGTCCGCCGTTATGGAAGTAACGCGCAACGACCGAGTAGTGCCAGTGATCGTAGTTCAGCGCCAGGATATGGCTGGAAGCGATGGAATTGCTGGTACGGTTCGGATCGTCGCCTAAATCAGATCCCCAGTCAAAGTTGGTAAAGCCGATATAGCTCAGTTTACCGCCCCACAGATCGGTGATGGGGACGAAGTATTTCACTTTGAAACGGTAGCCGTCCCATTCGTTTTCATTGGAAGCACCGTAGTTTTGCCACTGATATTTCGCATACACGTTCAGCGACAGGCCCATCGGCAGGCCGGTGTCGATATCGGTCCCCAGACCCATATACCACGTGCTCTGGCGGCTGGCTTTGTTATCGCCCATATCGTAGATGTAGTTGTTGGCGAAATACCACTCTTTAAACGGGCCGAAGCTCAGGTCTGCGCCGGTCAGCTTATCAATCGAGAAACGCGGTTCGATTTCCATGAACAGCGGAGAACCGTCGGACCAGATACCTTTATCGTTGCCGTTACCCCAATCAAAGGTTTTGGGAATATCGATATAGCCGTAGAAATCAAACCAGTCTTTTTTGGCAAATGCTTCATATTCCAGATAGACGTCGTTGTTCAATTTCGGCGAGAAACGGGTATGGTAGCTGCCTACCACGTTTACGCTCTGGTGCCACCAGTCGGACAAATACTGCGGCTGATCATTTTCTGCTGCGTTAGCAGTAAAAGATGAGGTGAGCGCCAGCGCTGCGCTGACTGCGAGTAAAGTTTTTTTCATATGTATGCCACTGTTTGAAATCCCTTGCGGGAGTGAAAAGAACGCAATTTGCGTTTCTAAATATTTCGTGTTTCTGCGGAGCCTATTATAAAAATCATTGCTCACAAAAATATGTCTTGTTTCACATATCTATCATTTACGTAATCGATTGCGTTCACGTTTGCGCACTTTAGGCGCGGCGACAGTACTATCTTTCATGAATATTAACAATCCGTGTCATAAATTACGGAAATGTCAGTAGGGCAACAAAAGCCGCGCGGGGGATGTTGCGGAACGCACAAAACGCTCCGCCAGAACGTTTATTGATTAACAGGCTGAATATCATGGATGCGAATGAAGCCTAACTGCGCCGGTGTGATCCCCTTCAACGGTAACGAAATATTGACATCACTGGGCGCCAGCAAGCTGGCAGGGGCATTTACCAGAAGGCTCTGTGCATTCACCTCCTGATAGTTCTCCGTAGTGCCCTGAAGTTGCCCGTACTCTACGGTAGCGCTGAATGCCGGCAGCGGATCGCGGGACTCGCCCTGAATGCGTAACGTTGCGTGAGCGCCGTCTGCGACAGGCGTAATCTCCAGCAATGTCATACGTAGCGTACCGATCTGACTCTCCAGCCGGGCAGGCGTATTGGCGCCAGGCAACAAATAGACGCCGCGGGTTGACTCCGCATTCAGCTTATTTTGTTGGGTAATTTTTACCGTTTCCTGATTCAGTTGGGTCATCTCTTTATTCAGGGTGCTAATGCTTTGATGCATCTGGCGAACTTCGCTCTGCGGCGCGCAGGCGGTCAGGCTCAAGAGACTTCCCACCAGGAGAATTCTTAGGTAACGTCTTGTCATGTCGATCATTTCCTTCGTGGTCCGATAGCGTAATGGTAGTGCGCTATACGCACAAAGGCACCGATCCTTTATCTCAAAAGCGCTCCGCCTTTGTTGTCGCGCCAGTTCAGGGTAAAATAGCGTTTTCTAAATCATCTGGTCAGGACGCCGTATGCATTGCCCATTTTGTTTCGCCGTAGATACCAAAGTCATTGACTCTCGTCTTGTAGGCGAGGGCTCGTCCGTGCGCCGCCGTCGGCAGTGCCTGGTGTGTAATGAACGCTTTACGACCTTTGAAGTGGCTGAACTGGTCATGCCGCGCGTGATAAAAAGCAACGATGTGCGCGAACCCTTTAATGAGGATAAGCTGCGTAGCGGCATGTTGAGAGCGCTGGAAAAAAGACCCGTCAGCGCAGATGATGTTGAAATGGCATTGAACCATATTAAGTCACAATTACGTGCCACTGGGGAGCGTGAAGTTCCCAGCAAGATGATTGGCAACCTGGTCATGGAGCAGCTGAAAAAACTCGATAAAGTCGCGTATATTCGCTTTGCCTCCGTCTATCGCAGTTTCGAAGATATCAAAGACTTTGGCGAAGAAATCGCTCGCCTACAGGACTAAGCCATGCAGGATGAGTTTTACATGGCGCGAGCGCTAAAACTGGCGCAGCGTGGACGTTTCACCACTCACCCGAACCCTAATGTCGGCTGTGTCATTGTTAACAATGGCGACATCGTCGGCGAAGGTTATCACCATCGCGCCGGAGAGCCGCACGCCGAGGTCCATGCGCTGCGGATGGCGGGCGCAAAAGCCAAAGGCGCAACCGCCTATGTCACGCTTGAACCCTGTAGCCATCATGGGCGAACGCCGCCATGTTGTGATGCGCTGATTGCGGCCGGCGTCGCGCGCGTGGTCGCCGCGATGCAGGACCCGAACCCACAGGTCGCCGGGCGCGGGCTGTATCGCCTGCAACAGGCGGGTATTGCGGTCAGCCACGGGTTAATGATGAGTGAAGCGGAGGCGCTCAATAAAGGCTTCCTCAAGCGGATGCGTACCGGATTCCCTTATCTTCAGCTTAAACTGGGCGCCTCCGTGGATGGACGGACGGCGATGGCCAGCGGCGAAAGCCAGTGGATCACCTCGCCGCAGGCCCGGCGCGACGTTCAGCGCTTGCGTGCGCAAAGTCACGCTATCTTAACCAGTAGCGCGACGGTATTGGCTGACGATCCGGCCTTGACGGTGCGTTGGGCGGAGTTAGACGCCTCTACGCAGGCGTCTTACCCGCAGGAAAATCTGCGCCAGCCGGTGCGAATTGTTATCGACAGCCAAAACCGGGTAACGCCTGCGCATCGTATTGTGCAGCAGCCTGGCGAAACGTGGATTGCGCGTACCCAGGAAGATAGCCGCGCGTGGCCCGATTCGGTTCGTACTATCAGCGTGCCGGCGCACAACGGACATTTGGATCTGGTTGTGCTGATGATGCAGTTAGGCAGGCAGCAGATTAATAGCATATGGGTTGAAGCCGGACCGGGACTGGCGGGCGCGTTGCTGCAAGCCGGGCTGGTGGATGAACTGATTGTCTATGTCGCGCCTAAATTATTGGGAACCCAGGCGCGGGGATTATGCGAATTGCCGGGGCTTGAGAAGCTCGCCGACGCGCCGCAATTTACCTTCAGCGAAATACGTCATGTCGGCCCGGATGTTTGCCTGCATATGGTGAGCGCATGAGTTCTCCCGTCGAAAGGGGAGCAGCGCTCAAATTATTATGATAAAATCCGCCCCCCTGCGGGGCCAAATGAACCCTGGAAGAGAGAATATGAACATTATTAAAGCTAACGTTGCAGCCCCTGACGCTCGTGTCGCCATCACTATTGCGCGTTTCAATCAGTTTATCAACGACAGTCTGCTGGATGGCGCGGTTGATGCCCTGACGCGTATTGGTCAGGTAAAAGATGATAATATTACCGTAGTGTGGGTGCCTGGCGCCTATGAACTGCCGCTGGCGACCGAAGCGCTGGCGAAAAGCGGTAAATACGACGCCGTGGTTGCGCTGGGAACCGTGATTCGCGGGGGGACTGCGCACTTTGAATATGTGGCAGGCGGCGCCAGTAATGGCCTGGCAAGCGTTGCCCAGGACAGCGGCGTGCCGGTAGCCTTTGGTGTTCTGACCACCGAGAGTATTGAACAAGCCATCGAACGTGCTGGTACAAAAGCCGGTAATAAAGGCGCAGAAGCTGCGCTGACCGCGCTTGAAATGATTAATGTATTGAAAGCCATTAAGGCCTGATTTTTTGTAAGGGGAATTCCGTGAAACCTGCTGCTCGTCGCCGCGCCCGTGAGTGTGCCGTCCAGGCACTTTACTCCTGGCAGTTGTCCCAGAACGACATCGCTGATGTTGAATACCAGTTCCTGGCGGAACAGGACGTAAAAGACGTCGACGTTCTCTATTTCCGTGAACTGCTATCCGGGGTGGCGACTAACAGCGCGTACCTGGATGGTTTAATGAAACCGTATCTGTCCCGCCTGCTTGAAGAGCTGGGACAGGTTGAAAAAGCCGTGCTGCGTATTGCGTTGTTTGAGCTGTCAAAACGCAGCGATGTGCCTTATAAAGTGGCCATCAACGAAGCGATTGAACTGGCGAAAACCTTTGGCGCTGAAGACAGCCACAAATTCGTCAACGGCGTACTGGATAAAGCAGCTCCGGTGATTCGTCCCAACAAAAAGTGATTCACAGGCCGGAAAGATAGCGGGCGATGGATGATACCCGCCGTCTCCGGCCTTTTCTTTTTTTCTGCTGAGGCATAACGTATGGCATGTGGCGAGTTTTCCCTGATTGCCCGTTATTTTGACCGTGTAAGAAGCTCTCGTCTTGATGTTGAAACCGGTATTGGCGACGATTGCGCGCTCCTGAATATTCCTGAAAAGCAGACCCTGGCGATCAGTACCGATACGCTGGTGGCGGGCATCCATTTCTTACCCGATATCGATCCTGCCGATCTGGCGTATAAAGCGCTGGCGGTGAATTTAAGCGATCTGGCGGCGATGGGCGCCGATCCGGCATGGTTAACGCTGGCGCTCACGCTTCCTGACGTCGATGAGGCGTGGCTTGCCGCGTTCAGCGACAGCCTGTTTGAACAACTGGATTACTACGACATGCAGCTCATTGGCGGCGATACCACGCGCGGCCCGCTGTCGATGACGCTCGGTATTCATGGCCTTGTGCCAGCCGGTCGGGCGCTGAAACGTTCTGGCGCAAAACCGGGCGACTGGATTTATGTTACTGGCACGTTGGGCGATAGCGCTGCCGGGCTGGCGATTCTACGGGGTGATTTTCGCGTGGGAAGCTGGGGAGATGCCGACTATCTGGTCAAACGCCATCTGCGCCCGACGCCGCGTATTTTACAAGGGCAGGCGCTACGCGATCTCGCCAGTTCAGCGATCGATCTTTCCGACGGTTTGATCTCCGATCTTGGTCACATTCTTCAAGCCAGCAACTGCGGCGCGCGAATCGATTTGGAGGCGCTGCCTGACTCCGAAGAACTGTGGGGACATGCCAATGATCCCGAACAAAAGCTTCGCTGGATGTTATCCGGCGGCGAAGATTATGAACTGTGCTTTACCGTCCCGGAGCTGAACCGTGGCGCGCTGGATGTCGCGCTTGGTCATCTGGGCGTGCCGTTTACCTGTATCGGGCAAATGACGGCGGATATCGAAGGGATCTCCTTTGTGCGTGACGGAGAACCTGTCACTTTTGACTGGAAAGGATATGACCATTTTGCCACGCCATAAAGATGTTGCGAAAAGCCGCCTGAATTTGCGCAATCCGTGGCATCTGCTCGCTACCGGCTTTGGCAGTGGGCTGAGCCCCGTGGTGCCGGGCACGATGGGCTCGCTGGCGGCGATCCCCTTCTGGTATTTGATGACGTTTCTGCCGTGGCAGCTTTATTCGCTGGTCGTGATGTTTGGGATCTGCATTGGCGTTTATCTTTGCCATCAGACGGCGAAAGATATGGGCGTACACGACCACGGCAGTATTGTCTGGGATGAATTTATCGGTATGTGGATAACGCTAATGGCGTTGCCGACGACGGACTGGCAGTGGGTGGCTGCCGGGTTCGTTATTTTCCGCATTCTGGATATGTGGAAACCCTGGCCGATCCGTTGGTTTGATCGCAACGTGCACGGCGGCATGGGGATTATGATCGATGATATCGTCGCCGGGGTGATATCCGCCGGCATACTGTATTTTATCGGTCATCACTGGCCGCTCGGTATTATTTAAAGGGTTTGCCGGATGGCGGCGTAAACGCCTTATCCGGCCTATCCCCGAACAATATGTCGATTTCGCAGGCCCGATAAGCGCCGCGCCATCGGGCAATGGCGGATTATTTAAATCCCACCACCGGATGCTGTTTGTACGGTGTTTCGAGTTCGGCAATCTGCTCCGGTTTGAGCGTTAAATCAACGGCATTCAGCAACTCATCTAACTGCTCTTCACGCGAAGCGCCGATAATCGGCGCGGCGACGCCTCGTTTACTGAGTAGCCAGGCCAGCGCGACCTGCGCTCGCGTTGCGCCAAGCGCCTCGCTGACGCCAGCCAGCCGTTCCGCTATTTGCGCATCATTTTTATCGCTTTCAGCGTATAAATTTTTGCCCACGTCATCCGAGACCAGCCGGGCCGTGGTTTCTCCCCAGGGGCGAGTTAAGCGCCCGCGCGCCAGCGGACTCCACGGAATCACGGCGACGCCTTCCTGCCAGCACAGTGGTAGCATCTCACGCTCTTCCTCGCGGTAGATCAGGTTATAGTGATCCTGCATGGTGACAAACGGCACCCAGCCGTGTTGTTTTTGTAGCGCCAGTGCCTGGGCAAATTGTGAGGCGTGCATTGAGGAAGCGCCGATATAGCGGGCTTTACCCGCCTTCACCACGTCGTTTAGCGCTTCCAGAGTTTCTTCTATCGGCGTGGTGTAATCCCAGCGGTGGATTTGCAGGATATCGACATACTCCATTCCCAGACGGGTGAGGCTATCGTCAATAGAGCGCAGGATTTGCGCGCGGGACAATCCTTCCGGCAGATCGCCGACGCGATGGAAGACTTTCGTCGCTACCACCACCTCGTCGCGCCGGGCGAAATCACGCAGCGCGCGACCGACAATCTCTTCGCTGCTGCCGTCGGAGTAGCTGTTGGCGGTATCAAAAAAGTTAATGCCGCCCTCAAGGGCGCGCTTGATGATGGGACGGCTGCTCTCTTCGGGAAGCGTCCAGGCGTGATTGCCGCGACTCGGCTCGCCGAATGTCATACAGCCCAGACAAAGGCGGGACACCCGAAGATCTGTATTTCCTAACGTGTTGTATTGCATGACTCCGCTCCTGTTATACCCGTCACTCTTCAAGCATAGCAGGAGCAAAGAGGGGATTATGCCTGCCAGGCCTTGATTTTGGCTTCAATGCCTGCGGCGTCGAGCCCCAGTTCCGCGCGGGCTTCTTCCTGCGTTCCTTGCGGGATAAAGAAATCCGGAAGACCGATATTCAGCACAGGTACAGGTTTACGATGGGCCATTAGCACTTCGTTTACGCCGCTGCCAGCGCCGCCCATAATGGCGTTTTCTTCCAGCGTCACCAGCGCGTCATGCTGCGCGGCCATCTCCAGAATTAACGTGTCGTCCAGCGGCTTAACAAAGCGCATGTCGACCAGCGTGGCGTTCAGCGCTTCGGCGACTTTCGCCGCCTCAGGCATTAAGGTGCCAAAGTTCAGAATCGCCAGTTTTTCGCCATGACGCTTCACAAGGCCTTTACCAATAGGCAGTTTTTCCAGCGGGGTTAGCGCCACGCCCTGCGCATTACCGCGTGGATAACGTACTGCCGTCGGGCCGTCGTTATAGTGATACCCGGTAAATAACATCTGGCGACATTCGTTTTCGTCGCTTGGCGTCATGATCACCATATCCGGGATGCAGCGCAGATAGGAGAGATCGAACGCGCCCTGGTGTGTTTGTCCATCCGCGCCAACGATACCGGCGCGATCGATGGCGAACATGACCGGCAGTTTCTGGATAGCGACGTCATGGATGACCTGATCGTAGGCGCGTTGCAGGAAAGTAGAGTAGATCGCCACAACGGGCTTATAGCCGCCAATCGCCAGACCTGCGGCGAAGGTGACGGCATGCTGCTCGGCGATGGCGACGTCAAAATAGCGATCCGGGAATTTACGTGAAAATTCCACCATGCCGGAACCTTCGCGCATTGCTGGGGTGATCGCCATCAGCTTGCTGTCTTTGGCGGCGGTTTCACACAGCCAGTCACCGAAGATTTTTGAATAACCGGGCAGACCGCCGCTGCTTTTCGGCAAACATCCGCTGGAAGGATCAAATTTAGGCACCGCATGGAAAGTGATCGGATCTTTTTCCGCGGGCTCATAGCCGCGGCCTTTCTTGGTCATGATATGCAGGAACTGCGGGCCTTTCAGGTCGCGCATGTTCTTCAATGTGCTGATAAGCCCCATGACATCGTGACCATCGACCGGCCCGATGTAGTTAAAGCCCAGCTCTTCGAACAGTGTGCCCGGCACAACCATGCCTTTAATATGTTCTTCGGTACGCTTGAGCAGTTCTTTAATTGGCGGTACGCCGGAGAAGACCTTTTTTCCGCCTTCGCGCAGAGAAGAGTAAAGCTTACCGGAAAGTAGCTGCGCCAGATGGTTGTTGAGCGCGCCGACGTTTTCCGAAATCGACATTTCATTGTCGTTCAGAATGACCAGCATGTCGGGCCGGATATCGCCTGCGTGATTCATTGCTTCAAACGCCATACCGGCGGTGATGGCGCCGTCGCCAATCACACAGACGGTGCGGCGATCTTTGCCTTCTTTCTCCGCCGCCACGGCAATACCGATACCGGCGCTGATGGAGGTGGAGGAATGCCCAACGCTCAGCACATCGTATTCACTTTCTCCGCGCCACGGGAACGGATGCAGACCGCCTTTCTGGCGAATGGTGCCGATTTTGTCGCGACGACCGGTAAGGATTTTATGTGGATAAGCCTGGTGTCCAACATCCCAGATTAGCTGGTCAAACGGGGTGTTGTAGACATAATGCAGCGCCACGGTAAGTTCTACCGTGCCCAGCCCGGAAGCGAAGTGCCCGCTGGAACGGCTTACGCTGTCGAGTAAGTAGCGGCGTAGCTCGTCGCAGAGTTTCGGCAGACTCTCTTTCGGTAACAGTCGTAACTCCTGGGTGGAGTCGACCAATGCCAGGGTAGGGTATTTGGCTATATCAAAACTCATCGCAAGCTCATTGGATATGGGGTTTATTTATCACGCTGGATTATGTAGTTCGCTAGCGCTTCCAGTGCCGAGGTGTCCAGTGATTGCGCGGCCAGCTGATGTAACGACTGACGGGCGTCCTCTATCAGGTCCCGGGCTTTATTCCGGGCTTGCTCAAGACCCAGAAGTGCAGGGTAGGTACTTTTGCCAAGCTGCTGGTCTGCGCCCTGACGTTTACCTAACGTTGCAGTATCGCCCACCACATCCAGAATGTCATCCTGAACCTGGAAGGCAAGGCCGATACTCTCTGCATAGCGGTCAAGTATCGGCAGAGTATTCCGTCCTTTATCGCCCGCGCTCAACGCGCCAAGTCTAACGGCGGCGCGAATGAGCGCGCCGGTCTTATGGCGATGAATGCGTTCCAGCGCGTCCAGAGTGATCCGCTGGCCTTCTGCCGCCAGATCCAATGCCTGACCACCGCACATACCGGCGATGCCGCTGGCGTTCGCCAGTTCGGCGATCATCGCGATACGATCGCGATCGGCGACTTCCGGCATCGGCGCGTCGCTGATAATGGCAAACGCCAGCGTTTGCAACGCGTCTCCCGCCAGGATTGCGTTGGCTTCGCCAAATTTAATATGGCAAGTCGGCAGGCCGCGACGCAAATCGTCATCGTCCATTGCTGGCAGGTCGTCATGGATCAGCGAATAGGCATGAATGCATTCGACCGCCGCAGCTGGCGCATCCAGCGTTGCCGTACTGACGCCAAACATTTGACCGGTGGCGTAAACCAGAAATGGCCGCAGGCGTTTACCGCCTAATAATGCGCCATACTGCATGGCTTCGACCACGGGAGTGTTCTGAAAGGGCAGTGGCGCGATAAAACGGCTCAGCGCCTGATTCGCTTGCGTTACGCAAGCCTGTAGCTGCTGCGTAAAGTCCATTTACTCATTATCCGCGATAAAAGGCTCAGGTGAAGCCTCTTCATTATCAGACAGCAAAATTTGCACGCGCTGTTCCGCCTGCTGCAGTTTTGCCTGCCCCTGACGCGCCAGTTGTACGCCGCGCTCGAATTCATTCAGCGCGTCTTCCAGCGGCAAATCGCCGCTTTCCAGGCGGGTAACAATATGTTCCAGCTCGCTCAGCGCAGTTTCAAAGCTGGCGGGCGCCTCATTTTTCTTCGGCATGATGACTGTTTGACTCTCTGTAATGGCAGCACAAGTCTATGGTAACGGACTCACACTGATAAGCAAATAACGCGCAATGGTAAGGGGAAATGCGCAAGATGTCCGTGATAGTGATATACTTCCGCGCCTGGATGCAGCCGTAGGTATGGGCTGCTGTACTATTTCTCCACGACAAGCCTTAGATAGCTTGCTAAAGAACCATTGCCGCCATGAAGTTTATCATTAAATTGTTCCCGGAAATCACTATCAAAAGCCAATCTGTGCGTTTGCGCTTTATAAAAATTTTAACCGGGAACATCCGTAACGTTTTAAAGCACTACGATGAGACCCTCGCGGTTGTCCGTCACTGGGATAACATTGAAGTTCGCGCCAAAGATGAAAACCAGCGTCTGGCGATTCGCGACGCGCTGACCCGCATTCCGGGGATCCACCATATTCTTGAAGTCGAAGATGTGCCGTTCACCGATATGCACGACATTTTCGAGAAAGCGTTGGCGCAGTATCGCGAGCAGCTTGAAGGCAAAACCTTCTGCGTGCGCGTAAAACGTCGCGGTAAGCATGAGTTTAGCTCCATTGAGGTGGAGCGCTATGTTGGCGGCGGATTAAATCAGCATATTGAATCGGCGCGCGTGAAGCTCACTAACCCGGATGTGACGGTGCATCTGGAAGTGGAAGATGATCGCCTGCTGCTGATCAAAGGGCGTTATGAAGGTATTGGCGGTTTCCCGATTGGCACCCAGGAAGATGTGCTGTCGCTGATCTCCGGCGGTTTTGACTCCGGCGTCTCCAGCTATATGCTGATGCGTCGCGGCTGTCGCGTACACTACTGCTTCTTTAACCTTGGCGGCGCGGCGCATGAAATCGGCGTTCGCCAGGTGGCGCATTACCTGTGGAACCGCTTTGGCAGCTCCCATCGCGTGCGTTTTGTGGCGATTAACTTCGAACCGGTGGTCGGCGAGATTCTGGAGAAAGTTGACGACGGCCAGATGGGCGTGGTGCTCAAACGTATGATGGTACGCGCGGCGTCGAAAGTGGCGGAACGTTACGGCGTACAGGCGCTGGTGACCGGCGAAGCGCTGGGCCAGGTGTCCAGCCAGACGCTAACCAACTTGCGCTTGATCGATAACGTGTCTGACACGCTGATCCTGCGCCCGCTGATCTCTTACGATAAAGAGCACATTATCAACCTGGCGCGCCAGATTGGTACGGAAGATTTTGCCCGTACGATGCCGGAATACTGTGGCGTGATTTCAAAAAGTCCGACGGTGAAAGCCATTAAAGCGAAAATTGAAGCCGAAGAAGAAAATTTCGACTTCAGTATTCTCGATAAGGTGGTAGAAGAAGCGAACAACGTCGATATTCGTGAAATCGCCCAGCAGACCCAGCAGGAGGTGGTGGAAGTTGAAACCGTGAGCGGTTTTGGCGCCAACGATGTGATTCTGGATATCCGTTCTGTCGATGAGCAGGATGACAAGCCGCTGAAAGTGGAAGGTGTGGACGTGGTTTCACTGCCTTTCTACAAGCTGAGCACTAAATTTGGCGACCTCGATCAGAGCAAAACCTGGCTGCTATGGTGCGAACGCGGCGTAATGAGTCGCCTGCAGGCGCTCTATCTGCGCGAGCAGGGGTTTGCCAATGTGAAGGTGTATCGTCCGTAATTCCTTTGCCGGGTGGCGGTTATGTCCTACCCGGCCTACCGTTTTATTTCTGCCCCAACCGTTTTGCAATGCGCTCCAGCTTCATCATCAGCAGCAGCGTAATGGCCACCAGCACAATGGTCAGCGCCGCGCCGTCGGCGATATTTCCACGGTCGGTCAGGCTAAAGATAGCCACCGGCAGCGTCGTCCAGCCCGGCGGATAAATCATCATCGTCGCGCCCAACTCCCCCATGGAGAGCGATAAACTCAGCGCCAGCGCTGACATCATCCACGGCATCAATAACGGCAACGTCACGTGACGCAGACGATACCAGGGCGATGCCCCCAGACTCGACGCGACGTTTTCAATATCGGCGGAAATTCGCGCCAGTCCGGTCGACACGTTACTGAAGGTAAAGGCGGAAATCAGCACAAAGTGCGCTGTCAGCACAATCCATAGGGTGCCGTTCATTTGCAATGGCCCCTGGCTGAAAGCAACCAGAATGCCCAGGCCCACGGACACTGACGGAATCGCACTCGGCAGATAGAACACCATACTTAACCATTTCTGCGTTTTCACCCCATATTGACGCAGCGCCAGCGCCGCCCAAACGCCGCAAAGCAGCGCAAACAGGCTGGCGCAAAAGCCAATCGTGAGGCTGGCAAGTAGGGCATCCCATGCCGCACCGTGCAGAGCGTTAACAAAGTGGTTCAGCGTGAAGCCACTCGGCAGAATACCGTTCCACTGCTGGCTAAGGCTGGACATCAGAATCACCGCCAGCGGCAGGAAAAAGAACACGATAAACAGTACGCTAGCCACAACGCCCGCCGCTGCGCGTCCTTTAGGTGACCAAATTAGCATGGCTAGCTCCTTACGCCGGTACGCGATGCCGCCAGGCGATAGAGGGAGAACAGCCCCAGCGACAAGACAATGTTAATCAACGCAATCATGCAGGCGACCGTATAGTCGGACTCCAGAATCGCTTTGCTGTAAACCATCATCGGCAGGGTGTTAACCCCTTTCGCGCCAATAAACAGTACGATGCCAAACTCGTTAGTGGTCAACAGCAGGCACAGGCTGCCACCAGCCATCAGCGCCGGTAGCGCCGCCGGGAAAATCACCTGCCCAATCACCCGTAACGGGTGCGCCCCCAGAATGCTGGCTGCCTCTAGCTGGCTTTTATCAATTTGCCGCAGCGCGGCCATCAGTGGCCGCATCACCAGCGGAGTGAACACCGTGATCTCCGCCAGAATGACGCCCTGCATTGAGTAGAGAAAATCCACCGGCGGTAGCTCAAAGGCAAACAGGCTCATCAGCGTACCGTTGAGCAGACCCGCTGACCCATAAATAAAGGTGAACGCCAGCGTAATCAGGAAGGTCGGCAGCGCAATAAAAGTATCGACGACCCGACCAATCAACTCGCTTCCGGGGAAAGGAATAAACACCAGAATCAGCGACATCACGCTGCCCAGCAGCAGGCAACCGGCGGTGGCGAAAAAGGCGATTTGCAACGTGTTCAGCAACGCGCCGACAAAGCGTTTCGAGTCGACCACCTGGCGGAAGGTCTCGAGCCCGATCTCGCCATTGGCACCGCGTAGCGCCTGTTCAACGATGAGCGACAGAGGCCAGAAAAACAGCGTCGCCAGCACCAGCAACGGGAGCAGCAGCCACAGCAGCGGGCGTAGGTTAAGCGCCGGTTTTTCCAGAGGTAAAATGAGTGACATGGTTATACCTCAATCAGGACCGCATCATCCGGTTCGAACCACAGCGCCAGCTTGTCGCCCACGCGCGGCAGCGGATTGACATGCGTCAACACCATCCGCACCGTTTCGCCAGCAACGTCACACAGCAGATGGGTTAAATCGCCCTGCCAGTGCACCGATTGCAGTGTGGCGTTGAAGCGGTTGCTGTAGGCCGAACGCGGCGTTAGGCTGAGGTGCTGAGGACGAATGCACAGCAGTTTGTTGTAACCGTGGTGGCTGCCCCGGCTGAACGCGCGAATCACCGCACCGCCGCAGCTGACGTCCACCAGCCCCGGAGCCTCCGTTATCCCCAGCGCGATGGCGGAGAGAATATTGGCGCGGCCTAAGAATTCGGCGGCAAAACGATTGGGCGGATGCTGATATAGCGCGCGGGTTTCGCCGTGAGCAATCAGCGAACCATCCTTCATAATGCCGATTTTATCGGCCAGGGTGAGCGCTTCCGTTTGATCGTGGGTGACGTAGAGAATAGTGAGTTCCGGCAGCTCACGGTGAAGACGGGCGATTTCTTCCACCATATTATGACGAATCTGTGCGTCCAGCGCTGACAGTGGTTCATCCAGCAACAGCACGCGCGGGCGCACGGCAATCGCGCGGGCGATGGCCACGCGTTGCTGCTGGCCGCCGGAAAGTTGATGCGGATAACGGGCGGCGTAATCACTCATGCCAACCGTTTTCAGCGCCTGCGTTACACGCTCATTAATTAGCGCCTTTGGCTGCTTCTGCGCACGCAGGCCAAAAGCGACGTTGTCTTCCACTTTCAGATGCGGGAACAAGGCGTAGTTCTGCACCACCATCGCCAACCCGCGTTTATAGGGTGGCAGATGGGTGACGTCCGTATCGCCAATCAGAATACGACCGCCTGCAGGTTGCACAAAGCCCGCAACCGCACGCAGCACCGTCGTTTTTCCAGATCCTGATGGGCCAATCAGCGCCAGCACTTCGCCAGGTTCAATCGTCAAAGAGAGCGGTTTAAGCACCACGTTGCCGTGATACGCAACGCGCAGCGAGTCGAGGACTATCCCCGATGTCCCCTGCGATGCAGGGGCGTGAACGGCGGTCGTTTTCATCAGCATCAGGCTTACTCGCTTTCGGTCACTTTGTGCCAACGGCTAATATCTGCCGACAGCGAAACGGCTACGTCATCCCAATTTGGCTGCCAGCTCTGCACGCCTTCTAACGCGGCAGTGGCGGCCTTATAATGTTCGTCGCTCGGCGTTACGTCGCTGCGTACCGGCATTCCCCAGGAGAGTTCGCTGACGCGAGTCTGCGCTTCTTTACTCAGCAGGAAGTTAATCAGCTTTTTACCATTTTCACTCTGCGGCGCCCCCTGGACCAGGCCAATGACATAAGGGATGGCCAGCGCGCTGCGCTCGCCTTTGTCGTTGGCCGGCCAGAAGATTCTCACGTTCGGGTTACGTTCCATCTGCGCGAGGTTCATTTGCAGGTCGCCGTTAGCGACGTAGATTTCACCTTTATTAACCAGCGCGGTTAGCTTGCCGGTAGAGGCAGATGGCCCGACGTTATTGGCCTGCAGCTTGCCGAGATACGCAAAACCGGCATCTTTACTGCCGAAGCTGTGGAAAGCCTGCAGCATCACCGCCGTGCCGTCAGCGGCCTGACCTGGCGTGGAATACTGGAGTTTATTTTTGAATTTACCGTCAAGCAGATCCTGCCAGTTCGCCGGGGCAGTTTTCAGCAGCTTGCTGTTGTAGATAAAGCTCAGATAGTTCTTTACCAGCGGCGAATAAAGGTTGTTGGCATCGGGGATAGCCGAGGCGGCGTCGGTGTTAAAGTTCGCCAGCAGCTTTTCGGCGGCGGCGCGCTGAATGAATGGCGGCGCGGTTACCAGCACGTCGGCCTGTGGATTCGTGCGCTCTTTTGCCAGACGTTCCACTACCACGCCACCACCGCCTTCAACATAGCGTACTGTAATGCCGGTCGCTTTGGTGAATGCGCCAAACTGCACCTGGTACCAGCTGTTATCGCCATCGTGCAGCCCGTCGATGGAGTACACCGTGACCACCGATTCCGCCCATGACGGGGCGCTGGCGAGAGCGAAGACAGACAGCAGAGCAAGTCGGGAAAGTTTCATCGTAATAGCCTCATAGCGTACGTTGCATTTTCTGGCCTATACCAGGTTTGCTTTTTACGCTAAACGGCTTATATGACAAAACGATGAAAGAGAAATAAATCAGTCCACGCCGGATGATGCTGCGCTTATCCGGATAGCCGTGAGACGATACGATTGACAGGCCGGATAAGGCCCGCAGCCAACATCCGCGCACCCGCTAGTGGGTATCTACCTCAATGCGCAGGCTGTCGTGACGCCAGTATTCGATATCCAGATCCAGCACTCGCCCGTGTTGATCGTAGTTCAGACGGCGCAGCAACAGCGCCGGGCGTCCTTCCATAACTCCCAGCGCCTGTGCGGCCTGCGCAGGCATGGCGGTGGGGTAGAACGACAGATGCATGCTGGTATAGACGAGGTTGTAGTGCGACTCGTATACCTCGGTCAGGCTGCCGTTGAGATCGTACTGCAGCAGCTCAGGCACGCGGGCGGGCAAACAATGGTTTTCGCAGTAGCACACGGCGCGGCCATCGGCGTAACGCAGACGGGTCAGCAGATAGATTTGATCAAACGGCTGGAGCTGGAGGGGCTCCATGACCTCGACAGGCACGGTGGTTAACACGCCGCTCAGTAGCGCGGTTTTTGGCTCCCGCCCCTGCTCGCGGCAAAGCTTATGGAAGTTGGTGTTCTGGGTCGGATCCAGCCACAGGCGTTCCGGCGTAACGAACCAACCGCGACGATCGGCGCGCCAGATAAGCCCACTGGACTCCAGCTGCGCCAGACTTTCGCGAATAGTAATGCGCGTGGTGTTGAAGATCGCGCACAGTTCGCGTTCAGACGGCAGTTTATCACCGCTTTTCAACGCACCGCTCTGAATACGCGCCTGAAGCTGCGCCTTGATCAACAGGTACTGCGGGATATCGCCCGGGATAGATTTCATGCTTACTCGCTTCCGTTTTGCCTGCCGCCATTATACAAGCAGAGATGAATTTTTTGTTGCAGCGCGATTTTCTCTTTGACCCGTCGCGGCAAAGATCGTCATGATAAATGCAATCTGGTATAGACCAAAGGTAAATAACATGACTTCGCGTAACTATCTGCTGCTGACTCCTGGCCCGCTCACCACCTCTCGTACCGTGAAAGAAGCGATGTTGTTCGATAGCTGTACCTGGGATGATGATTACAATATCGGCGTGGTGGAACAGATTCGCCAGCAGCTAACCGCACTGGCAACGGCCTCCGAAGGCTACACCTCCGTACTGCTGCAAGGCAGCGGCAGCTATGCTGTGGAAGCCGTACTGGGCAGCGCATTGGGGCCGCAGGATAAGGTGCTGATCGTCAGCAACGGTGCATACGGCGCACGAATGGTCGAGATGGCCGGCCTTATGGGTATCGCCCATCACGCTTACGACTGCGGCGAAGTTGCGCGCCCGGACGTGCAGGCGATCGACGCGATCCTCAATGCCGACCCGACGATCAGCCATATCGCCATGGTGCATAGCGAAACGACCACCGGGATGCTCAACCCCATTGATGAGGTGGGCGATCTGGCGCATCGCTATGGCAAAACCTACATCGTTGACGCCATGAGCAGCTTCGGCGGCATCCCCATGGATATTGCAACATTACACATCGACTATCTGATCAGCTCCGCCAATAAATGCATTCAGGGCGTGCCGGGTTTTGCCTTCGTGATTGCCCGCGAGCAAAAACTGGCCGCGTGCAAAGGGCGTTCCCGCTCGCTGTCGTTAGATCTCTACGCCCAGTGGCGCTGCATGGAGGATAACCACGGCAAATGGCGTTTTACTTCGCCCACTCATACCGTCCTGGCGTTTGCCCAGGCGCTGAAAGAGCTGGCGAAAGAAGGTGGCGTGGCGGCACGTCATCAACGCTATCAGCAAAATCAGCGCAGCCTGGTGGCCGGAATGCGGGCGCTGGGCTTTAACACGCTGCTGGATGACGAACTTCATTCACCCATTATCACCGCCTTTTATTCACCGGAAGACCCGCAGTATCGCTTTAGCGAATTTTATCGCCGCCTCAAAGAGCAGGGCTTTGTTATCTATCCTGGCAAAGTGTCGCAAAGCGACTGCTTCCGCATCGGCAACATTGGCGAAGTATATGCCGCCGATATCACGGCCCTGCTGACCGCCATTCGTACCGCCATGTACTGGACGAAATAAGGAACCATGATGAACCGTATTCACGCTGTTATTCTCGACTGGGCGGGCACCACCGTCGATTTTGGCTCCTTCGCGCCGACGCAAATTTTCGTCGAGGCGTTCCGTCAGGCATTTGATGTGGAGATCACCCTCGCCGAAGCACGCGTGCCAATGGGGCTGGGTAAATGGCAACACATTGAAGCGCTGGGAAAATTACCTGCTGTTGACGCGCGCTGGCAGGCAAAGTTTGGCCGCTCCATGAGCGCAGCAGATATTGATGCCATCTACGCCGCTTTCATGCCGTTACAGATTGCTAAAGTTGTCGATTTTTCTTCTCCTATTGCCGGAGTTATCGACACGATCGCGGCGCTACGAGCCGAGGGCATTAAGATAGGCTCCTGTTCCGGTTACCCACGAGCGGTGATGGAGCGCCTGGTCCCTGCCGCCACTGAGCATGGTTATCGTCCGGATCATTGGGTGGCAACGGACGACCTGGCCGCGGGTGGTCGCCCGGGGCCGTGGATGGCGCTGCAAAACGTGATTGCGCTGGGCATTGATGCGGTCGCGCACTGTGTGAAGGTAGATGATGCCGCGCCGGGCATTAGCGAGGGGCTTAACGCGGGGATGTGGACGGTGGGGCTGGCGGTATCGGGTAACGAATTCGGCGCAACATGGGACGCCTATCAGACTATGTCGAAAGAGGACGTTGCGGTCCGCCGCGAGCACGCGGCCAGCAAGCTGTACGCCGCCGGGGCGCATTACGTGGTGGATTCACTGGCGGATTTACCTGGGGTGATTGCGCATATTAATGCGCGTCTGGCGCAGGGCGAACGCCCGTAAAATAACTGCCGGATGGCGCTGTCGCTTATTCGGCCTACAGACTGTACCGTTTTGTAGGCCGGATAAGGTGTTTACGCCGCCATCCGGCAATCATTCTTATTCGTAGTAGTTATAAATCCCCGCCGCCATCACCAGTTGCGAAGCCACTTCATGCGCTTTTTCACGACCAACCAACAGGTCGATGATTTTCAAACCAAAATCGATAGCGGTACCCGGTCCCTGGCTGGTTAATAATTTTACCCGCGCATCCCACACCACACGCTTATCCTGCCACTGTTCGGCGGGAATTTTATCTTTCAGTGCCGGAAAGCCGGTCATATTGCCGATAGGGAAGATATCGTGCGGCACGAGCACTGTGGCGGCTGCGGCGCAAATGGCTGCGACAATGCGCCCGGAGCGGTGAAACTGTTTTACGGTTTCGACCAGCAGCGGGCTGTCGCGAAAGCACTCGGCGCCTTTAATTCCGCCGGGCAACACGATGATGTCATAATCGCCGTCGGCAACTTCAACCAGCGGCGCATCCGCCAGCAGCTTCACGCCGCGCGAGCAGACAATCGTCAGGTTGCCATCGCTGGCGACGCTGGCGGTAGTGACGTGGATTCCGCCGCGAACCAGCAGATCGATAGTGGTGACCGCTTCGGTCTCTTCACTACCAGGGGCGAGGCATACCAGTGCCTGAGCGCTCATACTCACTCTCCTTTCGCTTTACCATTTCAAACAGGCGGCTATTTTCCGGAACGGCGAGACCGTGCACACGGGCGCGCTTGAGTAAATAACCGGTGATGTAGTCAATTTCGGTATGGCGCATGGCACGCACGTCCTGCAACATGGATGAGATGTTTTCTGCCGTACTGTCAATCACTTGCTCAACATAATAGCGTAAATCGTCTGCCGATGTGTGGTAGCCTTCACGTTCAATCACGGCGGCGACCTCTTCACAAATCGCGTTGATTTCATCAGGATGATGGCGCAGCTCGCCGTTCGGGCAGTTCCAAAGCGCGGTGAGCGGGTTGATAACACAGTTGACGGCCAGTTTGCGCCACATCTCTGCGCGGATATTGTTATGCCAGGCGACATCGGGCAGTACCCCCTGCAGGATATCGGCGAGATAACTGTAATCGCCGTCTTGCTCGCGCGCCGGGCCAATATGCGTAGTACCGTTAGCGACATGAATAATGATATTACCGTCGCGGCGCGCAGCATGGGTGATAGTCCCCATCAACATCGGCTGTTGGATATTTTGCAGCTCTTCTATGGTTCCCATTCCATTATGAATGAGCAGGATAGGCGACGTCACCGGTAGGGTTGACGCCAGGGTTCGTACTGCGTCGGAAACCTGCCACGCTTTCAGCGTGACTAACAACAGTTCGCTCTTCGCCAAAAAATCCGGATCGTTTGCCGTCAGTGATTCGTTGAAAAAGGAACCATCGGTATCGATCAGATTTACGCTGCAATAAGGTTGTGGCACCCGTAGCCAGCCCTGTACGTCATGTCCGTGTTTGCACAGTGCCGAAAGCCAAAGTTGTCCTAAGGCTCCGCATCCCAGTACAGTAATTTTCATTGTTCCTCCTCACCTGCAACAGCGCCAGGTGTTATGGCGCTAATTATAGCGTCATCAGCTAAGCTTCTCGTTAAGCCTCGTTGCAGGTATTATGCAACGCAACGAAAATGAAGGGAGAAGAAAAGATGCCATCTTTCGATATTGTTTCTGAAGTTGATCTGCAGGAAGCGCGTAACGGCGTGGATAACGCGGTTCGCGAGGTTGAGTCTCGTTTTGACTTTCGTGGCGTAGAGGCGACTATTGAACTGAACGATGCCAATAAAACCATCAAGGTGCTGAGCGAGTCCGATTTCCAGGTCAATCAGTTGCTCGATATTCTGCGCGCCAAGCTGCTTAAACGCGGTATTGAAGGCGCTTCGCTGGATGTACCGGACGAGTTCGTGCATAGCGGTAAAACCTGGTATGTGGAAGCGAAGCTGAAGCAGGGCATTGAAAGCGCCGTGCAGAAGAAAATCGTCAAGCTGATTAAAGACAGCAAACTGAAGGTGCAGGCGCAAATTCAGGGGGAAGAGATTCGCGTGACGGGCAAATCACGTGACGATCTGCAATCGGTAATGGCGCTGGTTCGCGGCGGCGATTTGGGCCAGCCGTTCCAGTTCAAAAACTTCCGCGATTAAGTTGTTATGCCGGATAGAGCCTCGCCGCCATCCGGCAATGCAGCATTCATCCTTTGCTGATAAGCTGTTCAACTTCAAAGCGATTGGTCACTTTGCTGTCGATTTTGACGTAAGCGGAATGCTCTTCCGCCACGATCAGCGCTTCGCTTACGCCTTTCATTGCCAACAGTCGCTGTTTTAGCCTGTCGTCAGCAACAATATCCGCTGGAATTTCCACGCGCAGGCTGCTGACATAGGGCGGCTCTTTCATGGTACTTGCCACTGCCAGCCATACCATCGCCAGTACGGCCCCGGCAAGGAAAACGGTTTGCCCATCAAACGTGCCGTCTATCCAGCCGCCCAGCGAACCGCCAAGCGCCACGCCAAGAAACTGACTGGTAGAATAGACGCCCATCGCCGTTCCTTTATACCCCGCGGGCGACTCTTTGCTAATAAGCGAAGGCAGCAGCGCCTCCATCAGATTAAAGGCGAGGAAAAAGAGTTGTACGCCAATCACCAGCTCCCAGAAATGTTGGCCCGCTCCCCACAACACGATTTCCGCGACGATAATGAGCCCCACGCAGAACAGGAATACCTGCTTCATCCGCCGTTTGACTTCAGCATAGATGATAAAAGGCACGACGGCGGCAAAGGCGATCACCATGGTTGCCAGATACACCTTCCAGTGTTCGGCGGCAGGGAAACCAGCATCGGCAAGCTGGCCGGGCAGGGCGACAAAGGTGGACATCAATAAAATATGCAGACACATAATGCCGAAATTGAGTTTGAGCAGCCTCGGCTCCGCCAGCACTTTACTGAAGCTGCCTTTGACCATCCCGGATTCGCGATTCAGCACATGGTTAGTACTGTTGGGAACCACCCAGATCGTCAGAAGAATGCCCAGAGTGGCGAGGGCGGCGATCATCCAGAACAACGCGTTCAATCCCAGACTATGGGTAACGATCGGCCCTAATACCATCGCAATCGCGAAGGTGATACCAAAGCTGACGCCGATAAACGCCATCGCTTTGGTACGGTTTTGCTCGCGGGTGAGGTCAGACAGGAGCGCCATGACGGCGGCGGCAATAGCGCCGGACCCTTGTAGCGCTCGCCCCAGAATAATGCCCCAGATTGAGTGGGAGAGCGCGGCAATGACGCTGCCCGCGACAAATACCGCCAGTCCGCCGACAATCAGCGGTTTGCGGCCAATGCGGTCGGACAGCAGCCCAAAGGGAATTTGAAAGATAGCCTGCGCCAGCCCGTAAATGCCGATCGCAATGCCGATTAATGCTTCGCTGGCGCCCTGTAGCGCCATACCGTATGTGGTCAGTACTGGTAGAACCATAAACATGCCCAGCATACGCAACGAAAAGACGGTCCCTAAACCCCATGTGGCGCGCAGCTCCCCTGGCGTCATTTTATAATCGTTCATTGCCACCTCTGTATAAAAGCTGGGAGTAGTGTAGTGCGGGGAGTGTGCCGGGTAAATAGAGGGTTAATTAGCAAATATTATGTTTTTGAAACAGTTGAGCTAAAAAAGAGATAAATTGTTAACACGATAGGGCGATCGGGAGAGTCAGCATAGCCTTGTGCTCATTCATATTCCGATCTCCTTGAGCTGATGGGCTGTAAGTGGCTATCTGAGCCATCTCAGTATAGTGTAGTGGTCGGCCACGGCCTTTAAGCTGTGTGCGCTGTTGCTCCATGTAGCAATAGCAGAACTCGTCAATTGTCAGCAATTTGAGCCGCAGCGTGGCGCTCAATTAACACTTACGACTAACTACATGATTAAAAAGGTTTTTGCTATGCGATATGGAGTTATTATTCCGGCTCTGCTTTTACTTGCAGGTACCAGCCAGGTTTATGCAAACGATGGCGCATGTCTCAGTTACCAGAAAGAAGTCACCCTCAGCGGCTATGTGCAGGTCGTCGTTAATTTTGGCCCTCCAGGTTACGGTGAAACCCCGGAAGACCAGAAAATAGACAGACGGGACGTTGAGGTTAACCTCTTACTGGATCAGCCAGTCTGTACCATCGGCACGGATAGCGCTGAAGCAGAGAAAGACGATATGGAAATCGCACTGACGTCGAACGATGGAACGAATAACAGTCTGCGGGCATTTGCAGGTGAGCACATTACCGTCACCGGGGGGCTTCAGCACTCCGATGTTGCTGAAGGGGCAACGCTCGTTCTGACATCTACACAGGTGCTGGGGCAAACCACTGACAGTGATACAAACCGACAGACTACGCTGAACGACGGCCAAAAGCGTGAGATGCTGACTCAATTTAAGCAGTTTCAGCAGGCATTAAAAAATCAGGACATTTCAACAGTAGAGTCATTTTTCACTTTCCCATTATCCTGGGAGACAGAGGTCCCCTGGCAAAAAGGCGATCTTCAGGACCTTCCTGTAGCCAGCCTTAAAGTAGATAAAGAAACGTTTGAACAACATTTCTCTGATATAGCAAAGTTTCTCAATCCACTGGTAAATATCGATTCTGATTTACAAACACTTACCACAATGGAATATCGGGAAAACAGCCTTACTGCTGAAGCACAAAAGCGCAAGTATTATTCAACGGGAGATGATGATAGTGACCAGTATTTGTATTATTACCAGGAAGGCGATCAGAAACATTATGTTAAAGGCGTATGCGATAACGTCGTCAGTACCGCCGAATTTTATGATAGCGAATTATCGGTAACGGTAGGATCGGCTCCGAATAAACAAATTCCGGGGGGATCTGAATATTGTGAACACCAGCGGGCAATACTTGATTTTGTACTCATCAATAACAGGCTTCATCTGAAAGACGGTATCGGGGGCGCTGATTGATAATTTTCCGCTACTTTCTCGTTGATCTTATAAGGTGAGGTCGCCGTCTTTATGGACTACATCAATGCCATCCAGAAGCCTGAGCGCATACTGACTTTCATGAACCCGCCTGTACTCAGAACAATATTCAGCGGTAAGCCCTGTTCGTTTGTTGCCAGATGGCTTTGGGGGCCATAATCGCGCTGGCGAGCGGCCCAGCGTGTTATCTGTGGTGATCTCAGGATGTTTTTTGGGGAGCTAACTGTATAATGGTAGACTCGGATATTACTGCCATCCAGCGATTAAAACGATTATAAATCGTCAGATTGCTGACAAAGTAGAGATTCACGTTTATGCTGGGTGGCGGATATATCTTACCCGATCTACAAATTTATTGATATCAATAAATTGTGCAACTACCCTGTAGATACTGATAAGCGCAGCGCCATCAGGCAGAAGGTTTGTCATCAGTCTTATTTATTATATTATTCAAGGAGTGAATTCGTTGTGAAAATTAAATTCTTATCATTATGTATTTTAGCGGGTGTTTTATTTGTTAGCCAGGTGAATGCTTCAGCGAACAACGGTAAAGATGATGTAAAATATGCTGCGCTTACCCAGAAGGATCTTGATGCTTTGCCTGTGGAAAAAAGAGCTTCGGTTCTGGATGAACTGGGGTTTATCCATGAATACGGCCTTAATGTACCGATGAATCGCGAGCGGGCGTTGCAGTATTACAAGCAGGCCTGTGAACTTGGCGGTAACTACGGCTGTTATAATGTGAAGTATGCTTATCAGTATGGCGACGGAGTGGCGAAAGATAGCGCTCAGGCCAATATGTATGCTAAGAAAATGAATCTGGATAATTTATTGATTGAGCAAGAGTATATCGATAAGTTTTCGCAAGAAATTTACGCGGCAAAAGCATTGGCCGATACGGATAAATCGCAGCGGCCAGAATTTATTAATGCACTATTTAATCTTCTAAATAATAGGCCAGAGAGCGATGCGCTTTTTTTTAGTCGTATCGGATTTAATCAGGAAAAAACGTTCCGCCTTGCTACGCTATGGGGGCAGGACGGCGATCCACAAATGGATTATCAACTGGGGTTACTCGCCCTTAATGATTTCTCCGGTCATTATGTGGATGAGCCTTATAAGGCCAGGCCAGCCTCGTTGAAATGGTTTCGCGCCGCCGCGGAAAAAGGCGTCGTTGAGGCCCAATCTCTCTTGGGGGGTATTTATTCGGGGGGAGAGGGCGATGAGTGGGGGATTAAGCCAGACATTCAGGAAGCACAAAAATGGTATGGGCAGGCGGCTGAGCAGGGTGACAGCGATGCACAGATTGCGCTAGGTAAAATCTATTATTCTGGCGCAACAGGGCGCACTGATTACGCTAAAGCGCTGGCATTATTTACGCAGGTTGAAAATGATGGTACTAATTCGCGCTCAACGATGCCGTTGAGTTGGATGTATTATAACGGTTTAGGTACTGCACCTGATTGTGATAAAGCCTGGTCGTATTACAAGAAAGCATCTCGATATGTAGGTAAGAAGGTTGAGGAAAAAATATTTTTAAGTAAATGCGCAGCGGATATTCAGAGTCGAAAAAACAACGCGGATGCTTTACCCAAAGTAACCCTAAAAAAAGAGAGTATTTTCTCTCGCGGGATAACGGCTAAGCCGAAAGAATGCGCACTAATTTTTCAGATTGGCACAGATAAAATCCGTAACATGGCGAATTTGCATATTACGCTTGAGCTGAAAAATGATGATGGAGTGGCAACTGAGGAAACGTTAATGATTCCGCCATTCGGTTTGAATACTCTGGGGATAGATATGCAAAATCATGCTGTTGATCCTCTCGTTACCTCATACGATCTCCCTCTGTATACTCAAGATTTTTGTCACGGGATCGGCGATA
Organism: Salmonella sp. NW722; assembly: GCF_051702785.1. NCBI lineage: Bacteria > Pseudomonadati > Pseudomonadota > Gammaproteobacteria > Enterobacterales > Enterobacteriaceae > Salmonella > Salmonella sp. NW722. The sequence goes on along the minus strand of NZ_JAMMIN010000004.1, from coordinate 314,598 downwards.
TCCATTTTACGCTGAAATCCGCTACGGCAACGATTAACGATAAGAATGTTGATTTGCTGAAAGCTGACAGTGTGCGCTTTTTAGATAAAAAATAAGGGAATGAAAAATGATAAAACGGAAATGGAATCTTTTGCTTCTGCTTGGGCTTTCTTTCGCATCGGTATGCCAGGCAGGTGATGATATTGACGCGTTGTATAGCCGTATTGCGCAGAAAGATATTCAGGCGCTAAATGAGCTAAAAGCGTTAGCCAAAGATAATAACGCTCAAGCGCTGGCGGAGTTGGGGTTTATTTATGAGTACGGCGTTGCTGTGCCGAAAGATACGATACAGGCTATCAAGTATTATGAGCAGGCTTGTCATGTTGAAGAACCCTATGGCTGCTACAACGCTCGTTATTTTTATCTGCATGGCCTGGGGGTGATGCAGGATGACGTTTTGGCAAAAGAGCTTGCGGATAAAACCAGTAAAGCAGACATCGATACTGATGCGCAGACGGTGACGCGCCTGATAGCCGACGAAATAGATACGGCAAAGCAAGCCGCGGAAAGCGATATTACTCAGCGTTCCCGGTTTATTGAAACATTACGCCAGTATGCCGGCGGCGGGAGCGCGATGGCCGCGCGCATCACGCGCCTGGGTTATTCAAAGGCGGATATCCTGCACCTTGCGGAGCTGTGGGCGCAGGAGAGAGACCCTGAACTTAACTTTATCGTTGGTAGCCTCTATGACTCTGGTTTTGTTGAGGTCGACGATAAAGAGGCGCGTTCGTTGCAATGGTTCCGCAAGGCTGCTGAATTGGGCCAGGCTGATGCGCAGAATATACTCGGTTACTTCTACTTGAATGGAAAACGAGGGATTAAGCGCGATCTGCAGAAGGGGGTGCAGTGGTACGAGTTGGCGGCTGCGCAGGGTAATGCCGATGCGCTCATAAATCTTGGTGAGATCTATTACTCCGGGACGCAGGTTCCGCTTGATTACGCTCGGGCGTTTGAATTCTTTGAACGGGCGGCGAAGATGGGCAAGTCTCGCGCTTTAAACTATCTTGCCTGGATGTATACCAACGGTCAGTTTGTCGACACAGACTGCCGGAAGGCAGCGGAGTTGTTTGCTCAGGGGCGAACAAGTTTTGCAGACGATCCCCATTTTCAGGTGACCTGCGAAAAAGACCGACAGGCCCGCGCTGAGGCTGTGGCAATGCGTGAAAAGAATTTGCCGAAGTTAACCTTCAATCGTGATCGTGTTTTCGGTGCGAGCCAGGGCAGCGGCTATGCATGCGAGCTGGAGTTTGTCGTCAAAACGGACAGAATCAGCAGTATAGAGAATTTACGCGTCTCACTGGCGCTGAAAAATAAGGCCGGAGCGATGTCACAGCAGGTTATCGCATTTGAGCCTTTTGGGCTAAATACGCAGGACCGCAATTTACAAGGGTATAAGTCTGATACGCTCCGTGAATCGACATTACAACCTGTCTATCAGCCGGAATTTTGCGATGTTGATAGCTATAGCGTGACTGCTGTGACGGGAATGGTTAACGGTAAAGAGATGGATATGCTTAAGGCAGGCGTTTTTCTGTAACTGTGAGCGAAAATAATGGCGTATCAAGCGATACGCCATCAAAAGTCTTACCAGACGTAAGTCAGCAGATTCTGCGAATTCGGCACCATAAAATCAACGGACATCATGATACTCAGCGCGGTAATCGCAATGATAGAGAAGCCGAACAGCTTGCGCGCCCAGACCTTATCATCTTCCACTTTGTAACCGCGTAGCGCCATGCCGAGCCACCAGACGCTGACCGCCGCGGCGACCACCAGGTATTTGTAACCGGCATAACCGCCCAACGTTAGCATTAGCGTTGCAACGGCAAACGCAATGATGTACAGCGTGATGTGGTTTTTAGCGACTGAGATTCCTTTTACCACCGGCAGAACCGGGATATTGGCCGCCTGATAGTCCTTAAAGCGGAAAATGGCGATGGCGTAAGAGTGCGGCATCTGCCAGAGGCTGAAAATAGCCAACAGGATCGCCGCGCCGCTGTCAAAGTCGCCCGTTACGGCGCAGTAGCCAATCACCGGCGGCGCTGCGCCGGAGAGAGAACCAATCAGCGTGCCGTAAACGGAGTGACGCTTCATGTACAAGCTGTACACGCCAACGTAGACCACGAAGCCCATCACCCCCAGCCAGCAGGCCAGAGGATTAGCGCCAAACCACAGCAGCATAAAGCCAGCAATACCCAGCAGGGTGGCGTATACCAGCGAGACGCCAGGAGAAATCAGGCCTTTGACCAGCACCCGATTCTTGGTCCTTTCCATCTTCCTGTCGATATCCCTGTCGATGTAGTTGTTAAATACACAACCCGACGCCACAACCAGTGACACCCCGACCAGCGTATAGATGAACAGGGGATAGTCAATGCTGCCCTTTGAGGCCAGCAGAAATCCCCCGATCACCGAGATCAGGTTGCCAAAGATGATGCCTGGTTTCGTTACTTGCAGGTATTGCTTAAACATCATACTCGCCGCTCTTAGTGCATCATCATGTTGTAGTTGAGGTTCCACATAATCCAGATGGAGCCCACAACCAGGATGGCGATGATCAGCACGGTAAAGATGAAGGCCGTCATGTTCCAGCCTTCATCAGATTTGGTGTTCATGTGCAGGAAACACACCAGATGCACCAAAATCTGCACCACTGCCATTGCCAGGATAGATCCCAGAATAACGGCCGGAGAGGCAGCGCCGGTCATCACCATCCAGAATGGAATAACCGTCAGGATGACCGACAGGATAAAGCCGGTCATGTACGTTTTTACGCTGCCGTGGGATGCGCCGCCGCTCTCGGTAGAATGACTCATTACATCGCCCCCATCAGATAAACAACAGTGAATACGCAAATCCAAATCACATCCAGGAAGTGCCAGAACAGGCTCAGGCACATGATGCGGGTACGGTTAGTGCTGGTCAGACCGCGACGGGCGACTTGCACCATCAGCACCGCCATCCAAATCAAACCGGAAGTGACGTGCAGACCGTGCGTGCCGACCAGCGCGAAGAACGCAGACAGGAAGCCGCTGCGATCCGGGCCCATACCGTTAACAATCAGGTGATGGAATTCATAGATTTCCATCCCGATAAATCCGGCGCCAAACAAGAAGGTCAACGCCAGCCAGGAGATAACCTGGCTCTTGTTGTTCTTGTGCATGGCGATCGCCGCCATGCCGTAGGTAATGGAGCTAAATAACAGCAGGAAGGTTTCAACCAGAACGAACGGCAGTTCGAAAATGTCCTTACCTGTCGGGCCGCCAGCGGTGCCGTTCACCAGAACGGCATAGGTAGCAAACAGAATAGAGAACAGAATGCAGTCGCTCATCAGGTAGACCCAAAATCCGAAGATTTTGTTCTGGCCTGCGTCATGGTGCCCGTGTTCGTGCGCGTGGGCAGTCGCGTGCGTTAAAGTATCAGTTGCCATTTTTCAGCCCTGCCTTAGTAATCTCATCGAAATGCTGGCTTTCCAGTTTTTCGACTTCCGGGACCGGCACGTAGTAATCCACATCTTCATCAAAGCTTTTTACAATCCAGCTGATGATCATGCCTGCGAAACCCACTATCGCCAGCCACCAGATATGCCAGATCATGGCGAAGCCAAATACCGTCGCGAAGGCGGCGATAACAATACCGGCACCGCTATTTTTCGGCATATGAATCTCTTCATACTGTCCAGGCTGTTGGTACGCTTCGCCTTTTTCTTTCATTTCCCAGAAGGCGTCACGTTCGTGAACGTGCGGCACAACGGCAAAGTTATAGAACGGCGGCGGAGAAGAGGTTGACCACTCCAGCGTACGGCCACCCCATGGGTCGCCGGTCAGATCGCGGTTCTGATCGCGGTCGCGAATAGAAACGAAGATCTGAATCAGTTGGCACAGGATACCCAGCGCAATCAGCGCGGCGCCGGCGGCGGCAACCATCAGCATCGTATGGAACTGCGGATCAATTTGCTGGCTGAGGCGACGGGTCATGCCCATGAAGCCCAGTACATACAGCGGCATAAAGGCTACAAAGAAACCGATAATCCAGAACCAGAAGGCGCGTTTACCCCAGGTTTCGTTCAGCTTGAAGCCAAACGCCTTCGGCCACCAGTAGGTCATACCCGCGAAGCAGCCAAACACTACGCCGCCGATGATCACGTTATGGAAGTGCGCAATCAGGAACAGACTGTTGTGCAGGACGAAGTCCGCGCCCGGTACCGCCAGCAGCACGCCGGTCATACCGCCGACCGAGAAGGTCACGATAAAGCCGATGGTCCACATCATTGCGGAATGGAAGACGATACGGCCCTGATACATGGTGAACAACCAGTTGAAGATCTTCACCCCGGTCGGGATGGCGATAATCATGGTGGTGATACCGAAGAAGGCGTTAACGTTCGCGCCTGCGCCCATCGTGAAGAAGTGGTGCAGCCAAACGATAAACGACAGTACGGTAATACAGACGGTCGCCCAAACCAGCGAGGTATAGCCGAACAGACGTTTACGCGAGAAGGTCGCTGCGATTTCGGAGAATACCCCGAAGACCGGCAGAATCAGAATGTACACTTCCGGATGGCCCCAGGCCCAAATCAGGTTGATGTACATCATCATGTTGCCGCCCATATCGTTGGTAAAGAAATGGGTGCCCAGATAGCGATCCAGGGTCAGCAACGCGACGGTAACCGTCAGAATCGGGAAAGAGGCGATGATCAGTACGTTGGCGCACAAAGAGGCCCAGGTAAAGACCGGCATCTTGAACATCGTCATACCCGGCGCACGCATCTTCAGGATCGTCACGAAGAAGTTGATACCGGTTAACGTCGTACCAATACCCGAGAGTTGCAACGCCCATATCCAGTAATCGACCCCGACGCTGGGACTGTACTCTATTCCCGATAGCGGCGGATAAGCCAGCCACCCTGTCTGCGCGAATTCACCCACGCCCAGCGAGAGGTTAACCAGGATAACGCCGACAACGGTGAACCAGAAGCTCAGGTTGTTCAGGAAAGGGAACGCAACGTCGCGCGCGCCGATCTGCAGCGGAACCACCAGGTTCATCAGACCGATAACGAAGGGCATCGCCACGAAGAAGATCATGATTACGCCGTGAGCGGTAAAGATCTGATCGTAGTGGTGCGGCGGTAGAAAACCCGCTTCGCCTGCGGAGGCAAGTGCCTGCTGGCTACGCATCATGATGGCATCGGCGAAACCACGTAACAGCATCACAATCGCGACGATGATATACATGATGCCGAGGCGTTTATGGTCAACTGACGTTAACCACTCTTTCCATAGGTAGGTCCACTTACCGAAGTAAGTAATCGCTGCCAGTATCGCCAGTCCCCCGACGATAATTGCAGCGATCGTTACCATGACGATAGGTTCATGGAACGGTACTGCATCCAGTGATAATTTTCCGAACATCTTATCTTCCTCAACCCTTGGAGTTGGCGGATTCCGCGTGGCTCATGTCCATACCTTCCATTCCTTCATGCGAGCTGTGCTCACCTTCAGGTTGGGTCATGTCCATGCTCTTACCGTGGCCCATGAATTTGTTAATAACGTCCTTGAACAAATCTGGTTTCACGCTGGAGAAATATTCCACCTTGTTGTACTCGCTTGGCATAGCCACTTTCTCGAACGCCGCCATATCATTCATGGTGTTCGGAGACTGCTTCGCTTTTGCGACCCATTGGTCGAATTCTGCGCGGTCTTTGGTGGCGATAGCTTTAAACTTCATACCAGAGAAGCCCGGGCCGCTATAGCTGGCGGAGATGCCATCGTAGGTTCCGGGTTCGTTGGCGATCAGATGCAAACGTGTTTGCATACCGGCCATGGCATAAATCTGGCTACCCAGACGCGGGATAAAGAAGGAGTTCATCACGGAGTTGGAGGTCACTTTGAAATAAACCGGCGTGTTCGCCGGGAAGGCGATCTCGTTGACGGTGGCGATACCCTGCTCCGGATAGATGAAGAACCATTTCCAGTCCATGGAAACCACTTCGATGGTGATCGGTTTTTCGTCATGCGCCAGCGGCTTGCTTGGTTCAAGCGCGTGCGTGGTTTTCCAGGTCAGTACGGCAAGGAAAATGATGATCAAGATAGGCACCGTCCAGACCACGGCTTCCACTTTATTGGAGTGTGACCAGTTCGGGCTATACTTCGCATCCTTATTACTCGCACGATACTTCCAGGCGAAACCAACAGCCATCAAGATGGCGGGAATAACGACGATCAACATCAGGCCAAATGCCGTCAGTATCAGCGAACGTTGCTCCAGTCCAATCTGTCCTTTGGGATCCAGCAGCGCAGAATTACAGCCACTGAGTAATGCAGTGCCTGCAATTAATGACAACCATCCCAAACTTTTATTGTATTTCCTGAGTCTCATTTAACGACCTCAATTCCACGGGACCTGGTGGCGTTTAAAGTGTAGGGGCATTTTACGGTAAGGTTACATTACTGTAAACATGATTGGTTCTGTGTTACCAAGTTCTGCCGCGCATGTCACATATGTTGCCAAGTATGTCGAAATAACTTTAAGACACTGTTGAAACTTTGCGTTATAACGGATGAGGTCTGTAAGTGGGATGTTGAGGGATAATTGGTATAACCAATGTAAAAATAAAACAATTACTTAACAATTTATTATCAATAAAAGGACAATCAACGGCAGAAATTTAAATTTAATCGGCTGAATCGTGTAAAGAAAATAGGTAGCGTAGAAATTACCAATAATTTCCAAAATTCTGTTGCGCACAAAAAGACAAATATATTTTTTATCAATTGATGGTTATTTAGCCGTTATAATTCCGGGTCGTTATTACAACGGCAAATAATGTTTTAGAGCAGGCGTGTTTTTCGTAGCGCCAGGTAATCCAGTAACCCGCCAAAGACAATGCCGCACACGGCAACCGCTACCGCAGTCTCAAGCAATCCGGACAGGAATGAGAAGTTAGTGTAATCCAACGCGTTCATGGTCAGCAGGAGTACCCAGACCGCCAGCAAAGCGACGCCCGCGAGCAGGATTGAAAGCGCGAAATTGTAGGCGCCACGGTATTGCGTGCGGGGAATGAAACGCTCGCTCTGCCAGCTATATTCCAGCGTTTGCCGACAGACCAGCAACAGTAACAGCCCGGGAACGGCGGCGACAACCGAGAAGAGGTAGAATGTCGGCCAGCCGTGCGCTTCAACGAACCAGCCCGCTACAGGACCAACATAAACCCGGCCTACTGCGGAGAGGGCCGACAGTAGGGCAAACTGTGTTGCGGAAAACGACTTATTACATAGCGTCATTAATAAGGCGACAAAGGCGGCAGTACCCATCCCGCCGCACAGATTTTCGAAAAAGACCGCCGCGCCCATGCTGAACATGTTTTTATCGGTAATGGAGAGCAACCAGTAACCGGCGTTGGACGCGCCTTGCAAAATGCCGAAAATCAGCAGCGCGCGAAACAGCGAAAGACGCTGCATTAATATGCCGCCGTATAACGCGCCGACGATCGTTGCCAGCAGGCCCAGCGTTTTATTGACCACGCCGACTTCGCCGGCGTCAAAGCCGACGCCGCGAATCAAAAAGGTGGTGGTCAGGCTCATGGCGAAGGCGTCACCCAGTTTATAAAGCACAATGAGCAGTAAAATCAGCCAGGCGTTGTTACGGCCAAAGAAATCGCGTAGCGGCGCGACGACGGCCTGTTCCAGCGATTTCGGGGACGGGATAGTATCGGTCGGTTCCGGCGCCAGTAAGGTGGCGATAATGCAGGGGATCAGCAATGCCGCCATCAGCCAGTACATGCCCTGCCAGCCGAGCCAGCGATCGGCCAGCCATAGCGCCAGTCCGCCGGAAACCAGCATTCCCAACCGGTAGCCAAGCACGCTGATTGCCGCGCCAGCGCCGCGTTCTTCTGCGGGTAAAACATCGGTTTTCCAGGCGTCGAACACGATATCCTGCGAGGCGGAGCAAAAAGCAATCACCACCGCCAGCGCCGCCATCCAGCGTAGCTGCGTGCCGGGTTCAAGAAAGCCCATCGCCGCAATCGCCGCCAGTAACAACAGTTGGGTGGCGAGTAACCAACCGCGACGACGACCTAAAAAAGGCGGCGTGTAGCGGTCCATCAGCGGGGACCAGAGAAACTTAAACACATAGGCCTGACCAACCAGCGAGAAGAAGCCAATCGTTTTAAGATCGATATTCTCGACGGTCATCCACGCCTGTAGCGTACCGGAAGTGAGCGCCAGCGGGAGACCGGAGGCAAAACCCAATATCAGCAGAATGGCTGAACGCGGTTGCTGGAAAATACGTAAATATTGACTTGACATAGGCATCTACAGACCCGGCTTCTGCCGGGTCTTGTTGTTGCTATTAACGGGCGTTTTGCTTGATAAAATCGTGAATACTGGTGTCCTGAGACATATCAGCAATGGTATCGGTCAGAACGCTGTTCACCGCGTCGGCAATATTCTGGTTAGAGGCCTGGAACGCCCCTTCAATAGAGTAGTTGGCGCGATAGTTTTTGGTCATCTTGTTGCCATTTGCCGCGGTCGCAATAATCGCGATATCCGCTTTGGTCGCGATGTTGTAGCGCACGCTGCCCTGGGAAACATCAGCATACAGTTGGTTAACAATAATCTGCAGATTAACCGCGCCGTTAGGCCCGATCATATAGCCCCGCGCCGTCATCTGTTTTTCCAGGACTTCTTGTAACAGGAAGCGTAAATCGCGGGAGGCGGTTAACGTTACCAGCTGGTTGTTACGCGTGACTTTCGCTAACGCCTGATCCTGGCGCTGGTCCGCGCCGGTAATGCTAACGGTGATGCCCATCAGGCTCGGGTCCTGCTGTGGCAAGGTGATCTTCGGCGCGACGTCAATGGTCGTCGGCGGTGTGGCGCATCCTGCCAGCATAAACAGAGCGACTAACGGAAAGAGAAGTTTTTTTAACATATTCAGGCTCTCAATGACGCTTAAAACGTGATAGGTAAAAATTCCCGCCATCATAACACCGCTAACGGCGAGGGGAAGTGGTCAACGCAGGTAAATTCGTCGTAATGTCCGATTTGGTATTGATAACGGCGCGAGCGGGGATTTTGAGCGCTAAAAGAATGATTAAGGCAGTAAACTTCATACGTTTGGCTGAAATAACCAGACGAAAGCTAAATTTTTGTTGTCATGCTGTAATGGAAACGGTAAAAGCGGCTAGTATTTAAAGGGATGGGTGACATCACAGCGTTGTCGGAGGAGATTTTCATGATGATACGTGAGCAAATAGAAGAAAAATTAAGGACAGCGTTCGACCCCGTGTTTCTCGAAGTTGTGGATGAAAGCTATCGTCACAATGTTCCTGCAGGATCGGAAAGCCATTTTAAGGTCGTGCTGGTGAGCGATCGCTTTACAGGCGAACGTTTTCTTAATCGTCATCGGATGATTTACGGTACGTTAACGGCGGAACTCTCCACAACCGTACATGCGCTGGCACTGCATACTTATACCCTCAAAGAGTGGGAAGGGTTGCAGGATACTATCTTCGCGTCGCCTCCTTGTCGCGGCGCGGGAAGCATCGCGTAGCAAAACGGATTTGCAACTACCTCCGCTTTTCCAGTATGTTGCTACAGAATTATGTGAAAACGGCCTGCGGGCCGTTTTGTTTTGTCTGAATTTTGAGCGTGTCGTACAGTATTCAGACAAAAATTAGCCGAGAATTGTGAAAACCGCCGCAGCATCGCACAATCACCGTTCTCGACTCACAAAAGTGATGCCGCTATAATGCGCCGTCTTATATATGAACGTCTTCGGGATGATTCTGACGACAGGGAATGTGATTGATTATGAGAACATCCCGGTTCCGCGAAGCAAATAGCACGTGCTTGCGGAGTAGAGTTGACCGAGCACTGTGATTTTTTGAGGTAACAAGATGCAAGTTTCAGTTGAAACCACTCAGGGCCTTGGCCGCCGTGTAACGATTACAATCGCTGCTGACAGCATCGAGACCGCTGTAAAAAGCGAGCTGGTCAACGTAGCGAAAAAAGTACGTATTGACGGCTTCCGTAAAGGCAAAGTACCGATGAATATCGTCGCTCAGCGTTATGGCGCTTCTGTTCGCCAGGACGTGCTGGGCGATCTGATGAGCCGCAACTTCGTTGACGCGATCATCAAAGAAAAAATTAACCCGGCAGGCGCGCCGAACTATGTTCCGGGCGAATACAAAGTGGGTGAAGACTTCACTTACTCCGTCGAGTTTGAAGTCTATCCGGAAGTTGAGCTGACTGGCCTCGAGTCTATCGAAGTTGAAAAGCCGGTTGTTGAAGTCACCGACGCTGACGTTGATGTGATGCTGGACACCCTGCGTAAGCAGCAGGCGACCTGGAAAGAAAAAGACGGCGCTGCGGATGCGGAAGACCGCGTGACCATCGACTTCACCGGCTCTGTAGACGGCGAAGAGTTCGAAGGCGGCAAAGCGACCGATTTCGTTCTGGCGATGGGCCAGGGTCGTATGATTCCGGGCTTTGAAGACGGCGTTAAAGGCCACAAAGCTGGCGAAGAGTTCACTATCGATGTGACCTTCCCGGAAGAGTACCACGCTGAAAACCTGAAAGGTAAAGCGGCTAAGTTCGTTATCAACCTGAAGAAAGTTGAAGAACGCGAACTGCCGGAACTGACCGAAGAATTCATCAAACGTTTCGGCGTTGAAGATGGTTCCGTAGCCGGTCTGCGCGCTGAAGTACGTAAAAACATGGAACGCGAGCTGAAAGGCGCGGTGCGTAACCGCGTTAAGTCTCAGGCGATCGAAGGTCTGGTAAAAGCTAACGACATCGACGTACCGTCTGCGCTGATCGACAGCGAAATCGACGTTCTGCGTCGTCAGGCTGCGCAGCGTTTTGGTGGTAACGAGAAACAGGCTCTGGAGCTGCCGCGCGAACTGTTCGAAGAACAGGCTAAGCGTCGTGTAGTTGTCGGTCTGCTGCTCGGCGAAGTCATTCGTACCAACGAGCTGAAAGCGGACGAAGAACGCGTTAAAGGCCTGATCGAAGAGATGGCGTCTGCTTACGAAGATCCGAAAGAAGTGATTGAGTTTTACAGCAAAAATAAAGAGCTGATGGACAATATGCGTAACGTCGCTCTGGAAGAACAGGCTGTTGAAGCGGTTCTGGCAAAAGCGAAAGTGTCTGAAAAAGCCACTTCCTTCAATGAGCTGATGAACCAGCAGGCGTAATTTTTCGCGTTAAAAGCACGAAATTTGCACAAAAACCCGTCACCTTTCAGTGACGGGTTTTTTTTGTCACGCATTTTGCATGGTAAGGGTGCGAAAACCGCGTTTCAGTGTTAGCGTTAGAACAAAAGATTGTTATGCTTGAATTATGGCGATGCCGTACCCATTACAGAGGGACTGGCTGATAATCCGTCCATCAGGTTACAATCAGTACAGCAGATTTTTTCAATTTTTATCCAGGAGACGGAAATGTCATACAGCGGAGAACGAGATAATTTGGCCCCTCATATGGCGCTGGTGCCGATGGTCATTGAACAGACCTCACGCGGTGAGCGCTCTTTTGATATCTATTCTCGTCTACTTAAGGAACGCGTCATATTTCTGACCGGCCAGGTCGAAGACCATATGGCTAACCTGATCGTGGCGCAGATGCTGTTCCTGGAAGCGGAAAACCCGGAAAAAGATATCTATCTGTACATTAATTCTCCTGGCGGCGTAATTACTGCGGGGATGTCCATCTATGACACCATGCAGTTTATTAAGCCAGACGTCAGCACCATTTGTATGGGACAGGCGGCCTCTATGGGGGCGTTTCTGCTGACTGCCGGGGCGAAAGGCAAACGTTTCTGCTTGCCGAACTCTCGCGTCATGATCCACCAGCCGCTGGGCGGCTACCAGGGCCAGGCGACGGATATTGAAATTCACGCCCGCGAAATTTTGAAAGTAAAAGGGCGCATGAATGAACTTATGGCGCATCATACGGGTCAATCTCTTGAGCAGATTGAACGTGATACTGAGCGCGATCGCTTCCTCTCCGCGCCTGAAGCGGTAGAGTACGGTTTGGTTGACTCAATTTTGACCCATCGTAATTGATGCCCTGGACGCAAGTGTGCCGCTATACACTTCATCCTTCACGCTACCTCGGTGTTGGTTGCCAGCGCGCCTCCCGGTGACTTACTTATGTAAGCGCCTGCGGAGTCGCCGAGTTGCCGCCTTGATGTAGCTCGAATGATTTTGTGTATATACTAATGAAGGGCGGCACAACGCTGATTAGCGGCTTGCGCCTGAGAATGGCATTTGCGTCGTCGTGTGCGGCACAAAGAACAAAGAAGAGGTTTTGACTCATGACAGATAAACGCAAAGATGGCTCGGGCAAATTGTTGTACTGCTCTTTTTGCGGCAAAAGCCAGCATGAAGTGCGCAAGCTGATTGCCGGTCCATCCGTGTATATCTGCGACGAATGCGTCGATTTATGTAACGACATTATTCGCGAAGAAATTAAAGAAGTTGCTCCGCACCGTGAACGTAGTGCGCTGCCGACGCCGCATGAAATTCGTACCCACCTGGACGATTACGTTATCGGTCAGGAGCAGGCGAAAAAAGTGCTGGCGGTGGCGGTCTATAACCACTACAAGCGTCTGCGTAACGGCGATACCAGCAATGGCGTCGAGTTAGGTAAAAGCAACATTCTGCTGATTGGACCGACCGGTTCCGGTAAAACGCTGCTGGCGGAAACGCTGGCGCGCTTGCTGGATGTGCCGTTCACTATGGCGGATGCGACCACGCTGACCGAAGCGGGTTACGTGGGGGAAGACGTCGAGAATATCATTCAGAAACTGTTGCAGAAATGCGACTACGACGTGCAAAAAGCGCAGCGTGGGATTGTCTACATTGATGAAATCGATAAGATTTCGCGTAAATCAGACAATCCGTCCATTACCCGCGATGTTTCCGGCGAAGGCGTACAGCAGGCGTTGCTGAAACTGATCGAAGGCACTGTCGCCGCGGTTCCACCGCAGGGCGGTCGCAAACATCCGCAGCAGGAGTTCTTACAGGTAGATACCTCTAAGATTCTGTTTATCTGCGGCGGCGCGTTTGCCGGTCTGGATAAAGTGATCGCTAACCGTGTTGAAACCGGCTCCGGCATTGGTTTTGGCGCGACGGTGAAAGCGAAGTCCGACAAAGCCAGCGAAGGCGAGCTGTTGTCGCAGGTTGAACCGGAAGATTTGATCAAATTTGGTCTGATTCCTGAGTTTATCGGTCGTCTGCCAGTGGTGGCGACGCTGAACGAACTCAGCGAAGAAGCGCTGATTCAAATCCTGAAAGAGCCGAAAAATGCGCTGACCAAGCAGTATCAGGCGCTGTTTAACCTGGAAGGCGTCGATCTGGAATTCCGTGACGAAGCGCTGGACGCTATCGCCAGGAAAGCAATGGCGCGTAAAACCGGTGCCCGTGGCCTGCGTTCTATCGTCGAAGCGGCGCTGCTGGATACCATGTACGATTTGCCATCTATGGAAGACGTCGAAAAAGTGGTGATCGACGAGTCCGTTATTGCCGGTCAGAGTAAGCCGTTGCTGATTTACGGCAAACCGGAAGCGCAGGCTTCTGGCGAATAATTAAACATTCATACAATCAGTTAGCCAAAAAAGGGGGGATTTTATCTCCCCTTTCGTTTTTCCTGTAAACACGCCGTTGAATGTGTGGGAAACATCCCCATATACTGACGTACATGTTATAGGTGGTATGGAGCACAGCTATACTATCTGATTACCTGGCGGACACTAAACTAAGAGAGAGCTCTATGAATCCTGAGCGTTCTGAACGCATTGAAATCCCCGTATTGCCCTTGCGCGATGTGGTGGTTTATCCGCACATGGTCATACCCTTATTTGTAGGGCGGGAAAAATCTATCCGTTGTCTGGAAGCGGCTATGGACCATGATAAAAAAATCATGCTGGTCGCCCAGAAGGAAGCATCAACGGATGAGCCGGGTGTAAACGATCTTTTCACCGTCGGGACCGTGGCCTCTATTTTGCAGATGTTGAAACTGCCTGACGGCACCGTAAAAGTGCTGGTCGAGGGGTTACAGCGCGCGCGTATTTCCGCGCTGTCTGACAACGGCGAACATTTCTCCGCGAAGGCGGAGTACCTTGATTCGCCAGCCATTGATGAGCGAGAACAAGAAGTGCTGGTGCGTACCGCTATCAGCCAGTTCGAAGGCTACATCAAGCTGAACAAAAAAATTCCGCCGGAAGTGCTGACGTCACTCAATAGCATTGACGACCCTGCACGTCTGGCTGACACCATCGCCGCGCATATGCCGCTGAAACTGGCGGATAAACAGTCCGTACTGGAGATGTCCGACGTTAACGAACGTCTGGAATATCTGATGGCGATGATGGAATCTGAAATCGATCTGCTGCAGGTTGAGAAACGCATTCGCAACCGCGTGAAAAAGCAGATGGAGAAATCCCAGCGCGAGTACTATCTGAACGAGCAAATGAAAGCGATTCAGAAAGAGCTTGGCGAGATGGACGACGCGCCGGACGAAAACGAAGCGCTGAAGCGTAAGATCGACGCGGCGAAAATGCCGAAAGAGGCGAAAGAGAAAGCGGAAGCGGAACTGCAGAAGCTGAAAATGATGTCTCCGATGTCGGCGGAAGCGACCGTGGTGCGCGGCTACATCGACTGGATGGTGCAGGTGCCGTGGAATGCGCGTAGCAAGGTCAAAAAAGACCTGCGTCAGGCGCAGGAAATCCTCGATACTGACCATTATGGTCTGGAGCGCGTGAAAGACCGCATCCTTGAGTATCTCGCGGTTCAAAGCCGTGTAAATAAAATCAAGGGGCCGATCCTGTGTCTGGTGGGGCCGCCGGGGGTAGGTAAAACCTCGTTGGGCCAGTCCATCGCTAAAGCAACAGGGCGTAAATACATCCGTATGGCGCTGGGCGGCGTGCGTGATGAAGCGGAAATCCGCGGTCATCGCCGGACTTACATTGGCTCTATGCCGGGTAAACTGATCCAAAAAATGGCCAAAGTGGGGGTTAAAAACCCACTGTTCCTGCTCGATGAGATCGACAAAATGTCTTCTGACATGCGCGGCGATCCGGCTTCCGCCCTGCTGGAAGTGCTGGATCCGGAGCAGAACGTGGCGTTCAGCGATCATTACCTGGAAGTGGATTACGATCTCAGCGATGTGATGTTCGTCGCCACTTCCAACTCCATGAACATTCCGGCGCCGCTGCTGGATCGTATGGAAGTGATCCGTCTGTCCGGTTATACCGAAGACGAGAAGCTGAATATTGCTAAACGTCACCTGTTGCCGAAGCAGATCGAGCGTAACGCGCTGAAGAAAGGCGAACTGACGGTCGACGATAGCGCGATTATCGGTATTATCCGCTATTACACGCGTGAAGCGGGCGTGCGTAGTCTGGAGCGTGAAATCTCCAAACTGTGCCGCAAAGCGGTTAAACAACTGTTGCTCGATAAGTCGTTAAAACATATCGAAATTAACGGCGATAATCTGCACGACTACCTCGGTGTGCAGCGCTTTGATTATGGCCGCGCGGATAGCGAAAACCGCGTAGGTCAGGTGACGGGGCTGGCGTGGACGGAAGTGGGCGGCGATCTGTTGACCATCGAAACCGCCTGCGTACCGGGCAAAGGCAAGCTGACCTACACCGGTTCGCTCGGTGAAGTGATGCAGGAATCTATTCAGGCGGCGCTGACCGTGGTGCGCGCGCGCGCGGAAAAACTGGGTATTAATCCGGACTTTTACGAAAAACGCGATATCCACGTTCACGTGCCGGAAGGCGCAACGCCGAAAGACGGTCCAAGTGCCGGTATCGCGATGTGTACCGCGCTGGTTTCCTGCCTGACCGGTAATCCGGTGCGCGCAGATGTGGCAATGACCGGTGAGATCACGCTGCGTGGTCAGGTGTTGCCGATCGGCGGCCTGAAAGAAAAACTGTTGGCGGCGCATCGCGGCGGGATTAAAACGGTCTTAATTCCATTCGAAAATAAACGTGACCTGGAGGAAATTCCGGACAACGTCATTGCCGATCTGGATATTCACCCGGTTAAGCGTATTGAGGAAGTTCTGACGCTTGCTCTGCAAAACGAACCGTCTGGAATGCAGGTTGTAACCGCAAAATAGTGACCTCGCGCAAATAGCGCTAATAAAAACAGGGCTGGCAGGCTATTTCGGACTTGCCAGCCTTTTTTTGTATAGCTAATTTAGATGGTTGATTGGGTCTGCCACCATTAACGGGTGTTGTAAGGGCGTGGCAGGCCTGATATAACTGCTGCGCGGTCGTACTTCGAAGGATTCAGGTGCGATATAAATTATAAAGAGGAAGAGAAGAGTGAATAAATCTCAACTGATCGAAAAAATTGCTGCAGGGGCTGATATCTCTAAGGCTGCGGCTGGACGTGCGTTAGATGCGATTATTGCTTCTGTTACCGAATCTCTGAAAGAAGGGGATGACGTTGCACTGGTAGGCTTTGGTACTTTTGCTGTTAAAGAGCGTGCTGCCCGTACTGGTCGCAACCCGCAAACAGGTAAAGAGATCACCATCGCCGCTGCCAAAGTGCCGAGTTTCCGTGCAGGTAAAGCGCTGAAAGACGCGGTAAACTAAGCGTGATCCCCTCGGGGGATGTGACAAAGTACAAGGGCGCATCAACTGATGTGCCTTTTTTATTGGCGATTCGGGACTTTCTGTGCGTTGCGGGCTGACAATTGCCCTCGTTTCTTGTCACAATAGGCTTTTGTGCGCCGCGTTCAGAAAATGCGATGCGCGTGAAGTCTCTATACGCAAATCATTCAGGTTGCGTCGACGCGGCAACTGAGCGAATCACTCGGTAGCCAGCAGAGAAGCCGCCTGAAAGATAAAGTGTAAAGTCACCTACAGCGGAGTGTGGTTACACCATGATGGACAGCTTACGCACGGCTGCAAACAGTCTCGTGCTCAAGATTATTTTCGTTATCATTATCGTGTCGTTCATTTTGACCGGCGTTAGTGGTTACCTGATTGGCGGAAGCAATAACTACGCCGCAAAAGTGAATGGCCAGGAAATCAGCCGGGCACAGTTTGAGAATGCGTTTAATAACGAACGTAACCGTATGCAGCAGCAGTTGGGCGACAGGTATTCTGAACTGGCGGCCAACGAAGGTTATATGAAAAGCCTGCGCCAGCAGGTGCTGAATCGTCTGATAGATGAAGCGCTGTTGGATCAATATTCCCGCGAACTGAAACTGGGCATCAGCGATGAGCAGGTAAAGCAGGCGATTTTCGCCACTCCCGCTTTTCAGGTGGACGGTAAGTTTGACAACAACCGCTATAACGCGATTGTGAATCAGATGGGAATGACGGCCGATCAGTATGCTCAGGCGCTGCGTAACCAGCTTACCACTCAGCAACTGATCAACGGCGTGGCCGGTACTGATTTTATGCTGAAAGGGGAAACCGACGAACTGGCGGCATTAGTCTCTCAACAGCGCGTGGTGCGTGAAGCCGTTATTGATGTCAACGCGCTGGCGGCGAAGCAGCAGGTGACCGATCAGGAAGTGTCCAGCTACTACGATCAGAATAAAGTCCGCTTTATGACGCCGGAACAGTTCCGCGTAAGCTATATCAAGCTGGATGCCGCGACGATGCAGGCACCGGTCAGCGATGCGGATATTCAGGCCTATTATGACCAGCATGTAGATCAGTTTACTCAGCCGGAGCGCATTCGTTACAGCATTATTCAGACCAAAACGGAAGATGATGCGAAAGCGGTACTGGATGCGCTGAACAAGGGCGAAGATTTCGCCACGCTGGCGAAAGAGAAATCCACCGATATCATCTCTGCGCGTAATGGCGGCGACATGGGCTGGCTGGAAGAGTCTGCCACGGTGCCGGAACTGAAAAACGCCGGATTAAAAGAAAAAGGCCAGATATCTGGCGTGATTAAGTCGTCTGTCGGTTTTCTGGTGGCGCGTCTGGATGATATTCAGCCTGCCAAAGTGAAACCGTTAAGCGAGGTTCGCGACGACATTGCCGCGAAAGTGAAACAAGAAAAAGCGCTGGATGCTTACTATGCGTTGCAGCAGAAGGTGAGCGATGCGGCAAGCAACGACAATGAGTCGTTAGCAGGCGCTGAACAGGTCGCTGGCGTAAAAGCGGTTGAAACCGGCTGGTTTAGCCGTGACACCTTACCGGAAGAGCTGAACTTCAAACCGGTAGCCGATGCTATCTTTAATGGCGGTCTGGTGGGCGAAAACGGTACGCCGGGGCCGAATTCAGACATTATCACCGTGGATGGCGACCGGGCTTTTGTCGTGCGCGTGAGCGAACATAAACCTGAAGCCGTGAAGCCGTTGGCAGAAGTGAAAGAACAGGTCACTGCCCTGGTGAAGCATAACAAAGCGGAACAACAGGCGAAGCTGGATGCGGAAAAACTGCTGGTCGAGCTGAAAGCGGGCAAAGGCGCGGAAGCGATGAAAGCGGCGGGTCTGAGTTTTGGCGAGCCTAAAACGTTAAGTCGTACCAGTCAGGATCCGGTGAGTCAGGCGGCCTTTGCGTTAAGCCTTCCGACGAAAGATAAGCCAGTTTATGGCGTGGCGAACGATATGCAGGGTAACGTCGTTCTGCTGGCGTTTGACGAGGTGAAAGCGGGCGCCATGCCGGAAGCGCAGAAAAAAGCGATGGTGCAGGGCATCACGCAGAACAATGCGCAAATTGTCTTTGAGGCGCTGATGAGCAATCTGCGTAAAGAGGCGAAAATCAAAATCGGCGACGCTCTGGAACAGCAGTAATCGTCGAGGCGCTTCGCAAAAAATTGCAAAACGTTGTATCCCACAAAGGCCGCTTTCGCGGCCTTTTCCATTTCTGAGAATTGCCGTTTGTTCGTTTTTCTCCGCCCCGCTATCGTGGCTGCACTGTTAACAAACAAGGAGAAAACAGTATGAAACACGGAATTAAAGCACTGCTTATTACGCTTTCTTTAACCTGCGCGGGCATGGCCCATAGCGCGCTGGCGGCGACGCCTGTCGCAAAAAATGCAGCGGTGGAAACAAAAGCGGATACGCCTTCTTCATCCTCCGCCAAAGCGGCATTACCTGCTAAAGCCAGCGATGATGAAGGTACCAGGGTGAGCATTAATACCGCGTCTGCGGAGGATCTGGCGCGGGTGATGAACGGCGTTGGGCTGAAAAAAGCGCAGGCTATTGTGAGCTATCGGGAGGAGTATGGTCCTTTTAAAACGGTGGATGATTTAAAGCAGGTGCCGGGAATGGGAAGCGCGCTGGTGGAGCGTAATCTGGCAGTTTTAACATTGTAATCACTTGCACAGTGGCCAAAATTTGCCAGACTGTAGAGGTCATACCAGTTATGACCTCTGTACTTGTCGTTTACTTATAACAACAACGTAAGGTTATTGCGCTATGCAAACACAAATCAAAGTTCGTGGATATCATCTTGATGTTTATCAACATGTTAATAATGCCCGCTATCTGGAGTTTCTGGAAGAGGCCCGTTGGGATGGGCTGGAAAACAGCGACAGCTTTCAGTGGATGACGGCCCGCAATATTGCCTTTGTGGTGGTAAACATCAATATAAATTACCGTCATCCGGCGGTATTGAGCGATCTACTGACCGTGACCAGCCAGGTACAACAGCTTAACGGTAAAAGCGGCGTATTAAGCCAGACGATTACGCTGGAGCCAGAAGGGCAGGTGGTGGCTGATGCGCTCATCACGTTTGTTTGTATTGATTTAAAAACGCAAAAAGCGCTGCCGCTGGAAGGCGAATTGCGTGAAAAGCTGGAACAGATGGTGCAATAACGCCTCGCAGTCTGATGGCGTTGAACTTGTCCGGCCTGGCGATATTGACCATGGTGAATATCGCCAGGCCGGATAAGGTGCGTGCGCCGCCATCCGGCAAAACAATCACCTTAACCCGGTTTTTTGCTTCATTGCTGCCATCACCGCCGCTTTATTCGACAGATAATGATTCAGGCCGTTAGCGCGCAGATTACAGGCCGCGCAATGACCACAGCCATCGCCTTTAATGCCGTTATAGCAGGTCAGCGTCTCTTCGCGAACCAAATCCAGTTGGCCCCAATAATCGGCCAGCGCCCAGGTTTCAGCTTTATCAATCCACATTAAGGGCGTTTCGAAACGGATATCTTTGGCCATGCCCAGATTCACCGCGTGATTCAGCGCTTTGACGAACTCATCGCGACAGTCTGGATAGCCGGAAAAATCGGTCTCGCAAACGCCGGTGATCACCGCTTCGGCTTTGACCTGATAAGCGTAAATCGCCGCCAGCGTCAGAAAGAGAATATTGCGTCCCGGTACGAAAGTATTGGGGATACCGTCAGCGTTCGGTTCATAGTCCGGCACCGGAATGCTATCCCGCGTCAGGCTACTGACCGCCAGTTCGTTCAGCAAAGTGACATCCAGCACTTTATGCGCGCGTGCGCCAAGTTTTAACGCCAGTGCGCGCGCGACATCAATCTCTGCGCGGTGGCGCTGACCATAATCAAACGTGACACAATGCACTTCATCATACTGATGCCGCGCTTGCGCCAGACAAGTGGTGGAGTCCTGACCTCCACTAAATACAACAACGGCGCGTTTCATAGTTATCCTGATCAATGACGAAAGCCAATATGGTAACGCGTACGGATAATCCCGACCAGCTTCTTCACGGCGAAGGCGGCGGAAGCCAGGCTTCGCTAAATTCAAACCAGCCGCGAGGGGTGAGTCGAACGCCGTTAACGCCCGGTGGGGCGCTGATGCGATAGTGATAATTAAACAGCGGCGTAAGTGTGGCGTCATCCATCAGGTTGGCAAAAACTTGTTGTAGCGCGGCGCGGCGATCTTTTTCATTGGGCTGAATTTGCAGAGCGTCAAGCGTAGCCTGCAGATGGGAAAACGCAGGCGCGTCCAGGACATGCGGCCAGATCTGATCGCAACGTAGCCACTGCTCCAGCGTATATTCCGGCGCTTCGCCGATCAGCCTGTCGCCCATCATCAGATCCGCTTGCGCCAACGCAGGGCAGTTATCCCAGTTTTTGGCATTATGAAAAATCAACGTTAACTCACAGCCGAGCGTCGCCAGGTAATGTCGAAGCTGTTCCGCCATCGTATGCAGCTCTACGGGAAGGTGATACGCCAGGGTAAGTTTTTTCGGCAATGGCGTTTCATCAACGTCCTGCCATTGCGGGATTGTCCAGCCGGGTAGCAGCCCCTGACTTGGCATAATCAAGTTCTCATCTACCGGTAAGGTTTTCAGCAGCGAAGTATGATGGATAATATGTATCAGACGCCGCGCCTGCTGTACGTTGAGCCGTGAGCCCTTTTTGAGGGTTAAATAACAAAAGCCCAGGCTGATACCACTACTTACCTGACTCAGCGTCGCCAGCTCTTCCGGTTTGCCGATGGCAATCTGCACCGGATGGCGGCAACTGGTGCCCAGATCCTGGGCAAACAGTTGCGGGGTGATCCAGAATTCAATCGCTTTCAGCAGCGGATGGCTGAGGTGATAATGGTCATGACTTTCCAGACGCACCAGTTCCGGCGTGAACAACGCCAGGCGAAAAGGACCGGTGCCGATAAGCGGCAGGTCAGGATGCGCCAGACCGCTACAATAGCTCGCCAGACGATGCGCCAGCCAGTAATCAGGTCGGTGAAGGAGAAAGGTCAGGCACTGAGGATGCGTTACTTCGATCCGTGCGACGCTAATAAACAATTTGCTTAGCGCGGGTAGGGTAAGCAGCCTTTCCAGGCGTTCGTGTAGCTGCGCGGTATCCACCGCATCGCCATTATGCCAGTGCAGCGTGGAGCGAATATAAAAATCCCAGCGTAAACCGTCGGCGGAAACCTTCCAGTGATGCGCCAAATCCCCGCAAGGATATTGGCTATCGCGGTCGAAGCGCGTTAACCCGGAAAAAACTTGCCCTGCGAGATGCTGTTCCGCGCGGCCTGGCAGGAAACCCGGCTGCAGCGGATCAAGCGGACGATAGTATGGAATACGCAATGTCGGCGTATCGTTTTGCCATTGGCCGCCCATAAAAGGCTGGAGCATCGCCCGTAACTCGCCCGGCGCCAGCTGCGCCAGTTCCAGTACGTTGAGCTGCTGCCCTTTTTCCAGCGCCTGTTCCATCATGGCGGTGCGGAGCGATTCCGGCGTGACCAGAAACTGGAGCCGTCCACGTTTCCCGCGCCCGGACTGCGCCTCCCATCTTAGCCAACCCGCCTGCTGGGCCTGACGCAGCAGCGTTCGCAGATGGCGCTCGCTACAAAAACAGCGTTCGGCCAGTTCGCTAACGGTGACATGTTGCGTTTCCCCGGCGGAAGGCTGCCAGAGGCGTTGATATTGATTAAGCCGATTCAGTAGCCTCATAGAAACCCGGAACACTTCCTTTTATCTGTTCACTATTACTTCCGTATATCTCAGGTAATACTGAACAACAAGTTAACCGCGTCACAGTGTGGAGAAAGAGATGGCCCGTCTGGCAGCATTTGATATGGATGGCACGTTATTAATGCCCGATCACCATTTGGGTAGAGAAACGATCGCCACGCTGGCGCGTCTGCGCGAACGCGATATCACCCTGACATTCGCTACGGGTCGTCATGTGCTGGAAATGCGGCATATTCTGGGGACGCTTTCACTGGATGCTTATCTTATTACCGGTAACGGGACGCGAATTCACTCGCTGGAAGGCGACGTGCTGCATCGTCAGGATCTCGATCCTCAGGTTGCCGATACGGTGATGCACCATGCCTGGGATACCCGAGCCAGTATGCATGTGTTTAATGACAACGGCTGGTTTACAGGCCAGGAGATCCCCGCGCTACTCCAGGCGCACGTCTACAGCGGCTTTCGTTATCAGGTTATCGATATAAAAAGCATTCCGGCCCATCAGGTGACGAAGATCTGTTTTTGCGGCGATCATGACGATCTGATCCGTTTGCGCATTCAGCTCAATGAGGCGCTGGAAGAACGCGCTCACCTCTGTTTCTCTGCCGTCGACTGCCTGGAAGTGCTACCGCTGGGGTGCAATAAAGGATCGGCGCTGGCGGTATTGAGCAACCATTTAGGGCTTTCACTGGCAGATTGCATGGCGTTTGGCGACGCGATGAACGATCGGGAAATGCTGGGCAGCGTCGGGCGGGGGCTCATTATGGGCAATGCCATGCCGCAGCTTATCGCCGCGCTGCCACACCTTTCGGTTATCGGACATTGTGGTAATCAAGCGGTATCACACTTTTTGACGCATTGGCTGGACAATCCGCATCTACCTTATTCCCCCGAATGAGAGATCTCTTCCAGCAAGCCAGACATTCAGTCTGGCTTTTTTTTGTTTCTAGTCGCCGGTAAGTAATTTTTCGATGGCCGCTGACCACGGCGTCAAATCGCCGATATGGTCGCTAACCCAGGACGGATGGTAATAGGTATCCAGATAGCGATCGCCGCTATCGCACAATAACGTCACGATAGCGCCGGTTTCTCCAGCCTCGCGCATCCGGGCCGCAAGCTGCAGCGCTCCCCACATATTCGTGCCGGTAGAGGCGCCGACTTTACGGCCTAGCTGCGTTTCCAGCCAGTGTGCGGTGGCAACGCTGGCGGCGTCCGGCACGCGCAGCATCTCATCCACGACATCCGGAATAAAAGAAGGCTCTACTCGCGGACGACCAATTCCTTCAATTTTACTGCCCACCGGGCTGCGTAATGAAGCGTCGCGATCCTGCCAGTAAGGTAAAAAGACGGAATTTTCCGGATCCACCACCATGAGCTGAGTATCATAGCCCTGGCAGCGAATATAGCGCCCAATCGTCGCAGAGGTTCCGCCCGTTCCGGCGCTCATGACGATAAATCGCGGTACCGGATGGGGTTCGTTGCGCATCTGGCGGAAAATACTGTCGGCAATATTATTGTTGCCCCGCCAGTCGGTAGCTCGTTCTGCGTAGGTAAACTGGTCCATATAGTGACCGTTCAGTTCATGTGCCAGCCGCTCGGAGGCGGCATAAATTTCGCAGGCGCTCTCCACAAAATGACAGTGGCCGCCGTAAAATTGAATCTGTTCGATTTTACGTTTTGCGGTACAGGCGGGCATGACGGCGATGAACGACAGTCCCAGTAAACGCGCGAACCAGGCTTCGGAAATCGCCGTTGAGCCTGATGACGCTTCAATAATCGGAGTGCCTTCTTTAATCCAGCCATTGCACAGCCCATAAAGGAACAGCGAGCGCGCCAGGCGATGCTTGAGGCTACCGGTGGGATGCGTGCTTTCATCTTTCAGGTAAAGCTGGATACCTGGAAATGCCGGCAGGGGCAAACGAATAAGATGCGTATCCGCTGAGCGCTGGTGGTCAGCGTTAATTTCATTAATGGCATTTTTAACCCAATTGCTACTCATCATTAATATCCATTTATCATTTTGTGCCAAGAGTAGCGAAAAGTACGGAAAAAATTGTTGCTATTTGACCTTTAAATTACAATGTAAGGAGAAAAATATTCTCTATGGAGTGGGTATGTTAGATAAAATTGACCGTAAGCTGCTTTGCTTATTGCAGCAGGATTGTACCCTCTCTTTGCAGGCGCTGGCGGATGCCGTTAATCTGACGACAACGCCTTGCTGGAAGCGGCTTAAACGCCTGGAAGATGACGGTATCCTGCTTGGCAGGGTCGCGCTGCTGGACCCGGAAAAACTGGGTCTGGGATTAACCGCTTTTGTGTTGATAAAAACGCAGCACCACAGCAGTGAATGGTACTGTCGGTTCGTGACCGTCGTCTCTGAGATGCCGGAAGTGCTTGGCTTCTGGCGAATGGCGGGGGAATACGACTATCTGATGCGAGTTCAGGTGGCCGACATGAAGCGGTATGACGACTTCTATAAACGTCTGGTCAATAGCGTCCCAGGACTGTCAGACGTCACCTCCAGTTTTGCGATGGAACAGATTAAGTACACCACCTCTCTGCCCATTGAATAATTCTCCCGGTATTGCCGGAAATCATATCAGGAAATAACGCGTGCGATTATTTGCTCAATTAAGCTGGTACTTTCGCCGGGAATGGCGTCGCTATCTTGGCGCGGTGGCCCTGCTTATGCTTATTGCGATGCTTCAGCTGATCCCGCCCAAAGTGGTGGGGATTGTCGTGGATGGCGTAACCGCACAGCATTTTACTCCAGGCCGAATAGCGATGTGGATTGGCACCATTGCCCTGATCGCCGTAGTGGTCTATTTGTTGCGCTATGTCTGGCGCGTGCTGCTATTTGGCGCTTCTTATCAATTAGCCGTCGAACTGCGTGAAGATTATTATCGCCAGCTGAGTCGTCAGCATCCTGAATTTTATCAGCGCCATCGGACGGGCGATCTTATCGCGCGCGCGACGAATGATGTGGATCGCGTCGTATTTGCAGCGGGCGAGGGCGTTCTGACGCTGGTTGACTCGCTGGTAATGGGCTGCGCGGTACTGATTGTCATGTCGACGCAAATTAGCTGGCAGCTAACGCTATTAGCGCTGTTGCCGATGCCGATTATGGCGCTGATGATCAAACGTTACGGCGATCGGCTGCATGATTATTTCAAACTGGCGCAGGCCGCCTTCTCCAGCCTGAACGATCGCACGCAGGAGAGTCTGACCAGCATCCGCATGATCAAAGCGTTTGGTCTGGAGGATCGCCAGTCTTCGCTGTTTGCGGCGGATGCCGAAGATACCGGCAAGAAAAATATGCGCGTGGCGCGTATTGACGCGCGTTTTGATCCAACCATTTACATCGCCATTGGCATGGCGAACCTGCTCGCGATTAGCGGCGGAAGCTGGATGGTGGTTAACGGCAGCCTGACGCTGGGCGAACTCACCAGCTTTATGATGTATCTGGGGTTGATGATTTGGCCGATGCTGGCGCTGGCCTGGATGTTTAATATCGTGGAGCGGGGTAGCGCCGCATACAGCCGCATCCGCGCCATGCTGGCGGAAGCGCCGGTAGTTAAGGATGGCGAAGAGCCGGTCCCGGCGGGGCGCGGCGAACTGACGGCGGCCATTCGTGAGTTTTGCTATCCGCAAACGACGCATCCGGCGCTGGAGAATGTGAACTTTCGTCTTAAACCGGGTCAGATGCTGGGGATATGCGGTCCGACCGGCGCGGGGAAAAGCACAATATTGTCGCTTATCCAGCGCCATTTTGATGTGACGCAGGGAGAGATCCGATTCCATGACATGCCGTTGACGCATCTGCAACTGGATAGCTGGCGTAGCCGACTGGCGGTCGTCAGCCAGACGCCGTTTTTGTTCTCGGACTCTATTGCCAATAATATTGCGCTCGGACGCCCGGAGGCGACCCAGGAAGAGATTGAACGGGTGGCGCGTTTAGCCAGCGTACATGAGGATATTCTCCGTTTGCCTCAGGGCTACGACACGCAGGTAGGTGAACGTGGCGTCATGTTATCGGGAGGGCAAAAACAGCGTATCTCGATTGCCAGAGCGCTGCTGTTGAATGCGGAAATTCTGCTTCTTGATGATGCGCTCTCAGCAGTAGATGGTCGCACGGAGCATCAGATTTTGCATAATTTGCGCCAGTGGGGCGAAGGGCGTACGGTCATCATCAGCGCGCATCGTTTATCCGCGCTGACCGACGCCAATGAAATTATCGTTATGCAACATGGTCATGTTGTTCAGCGCGGCGATCACGATCAACTGGCGCAGCAGATTGGCTGGTATCGCGATATGTATCGCTATCAGCAACTGGAGGCCGCTCTGGATGACGCGCCGGAACGCGGCGAGGAGGCGGTGAATGCGTAGTTTTGGACAGCTATGGCCGACGCTGAAACGGTTGCTGGCGTATGGCTCGCCATGGCGAAAACCGCTCTCTGTCGCGGTGATGATGCTGTGGATTGCGGCGGCGGCGGAGGTTAGCGGTCCG
This sequence comes from Salmonella sp. NW722, assembly GCF_051702785.1. Taxonomy (NCBI): domain Bacteria; kingdom Pseudomonadati; phylum Pseudomonadota; class Gammaproteobacteria; order Enterobacterales; family Enterobacteriaceae; genus Salmonella; species Salmonella sp. NW722. Next base: position 287,669 of record NZ_JAMMIN010000004.1, on the reverse strand, counting down.
CTGCTGATCAGCTATTTCATTGATAACATGGTGGCCCGCCACCATTTACCGTTGGGCAAGGTCGCGGGGCTGGCGGCCGCCTATGTGGGGCTACAGTTTCTGGCGGCGGGTCTGCATTACGCCCAGTCTTTATTATTTAACCGGGCGGCCGTTGGCGTGGTTCAGTCTTTGCGCACGGACGTCATGGATGCCGCCTTGCGCCAGCCGCTAAGCGCCTTCGACACGCAGCCTGTCGGACAATTAATTTCACGCGTGACCAACGATACGGAAGTCATCCGCGATCTGTACGTCACGGTCGTCGCAACGGTATTACGTAGCGCGGCGTTGATCGGCGCCATGCTGGTCGCCATGTTCAGCCTTGACTGGCGGATGGCGCTGGTGGCGATTTTGATTTTTCCGGCGGTATTGACCGTGATGATCATTTATCAGCGCTACAGCACGCCGATTGTACGCCGCGTGCGGGCATACCTGGCGGATATTAACGACGGCTTTAACGAAATCATCAACGGGATGAGCGTAATTCAGCAGTTTCGCCAGCAGGCGCGCTTCGGCGAACGCATGGGCGAGGCCAGCCGCTCGCACTACATGGCGCGGATGCAGACGCTACGCTTAGACGGCTTTTTATTGCGTCCGCTGCTTAGCCTCTTTTCCGCGCTCATTTTATGCGGTTTGTTGATGCTTTTCAGCTTTACGTCTGCCGGCACGATTGAGGTCGGGGTGCTGTATGCGTTCATTAGCTATTTGTCACGTCTGAACGAGCCGCTCATTGAACTGACCACCCAGCAATCCATGCTACAGCAGGCGGTTGTGGCGGGAGAGCGTGTTTTTGAACTGATGGATCGCCCGCGCCAGCGCTATGGCAGCGACGACAGGCCGTTACAAAGCGGGGCGATTGATATTGATCATCTGTCGTTTGCTTACCGCGACGATAATCTTGTTTTACAGGACATTACGCTCTCAGTACCGTCCCGTAGCTTTGTGGCGCTGGTGGGGCACACCGGCAGCGGGAAGAGCACGCTCGCCAGCTTATTAATGGGGTATTACCCCCTGACACAAGGCGAAATTCGGCTGGATGGGCGAGAGATCTCCTCTCTTAATCATCGCGTTTTACGCCAGGGCGTGGCGATGGTTCAACAGGACCCGGTAGTGATGGCGGATACCTTTCTGGCTAATGTGACGCTGGGGCGCGATGTCTCCGAGGCGCAGGTGTGGCAGGCGCTGGAAACGGTACAACTGGCAGATCTGGCGCGCGGCTTGAGCGACGGGCTGCATACGCATCTCGGCGAGCAGGGAAATACGCTGTCCGTCGGGCAAAAACAGCTATTGGCGCTGGCGCGCGTGCTGGTTGACGCCCCGCAAATATTAATTCTTGATGAAGCGACGGCCAGCATCGATTCCGGCACTGAGCAGGCGATACAGCAGGCGCTGGCGGCGATTCGCGAGCGCACCACGCTGGTGGTTATTGCCCATCGGCTATCGACAATCGTGGAGGCGGATACCATTCTGGTTCTCCATCGCGGCCAGGCGGTGGAGCGCGGGACGCATCAACAATTGCTGGCGGCGCAAGGGCGCTACTGGCAAATGTATCAATTACAGTTAGTTGGCGAGGAGTTAGCCGCCAGCGTACACGAAGAACCCGGCCCTGCGGCATAAGGTTTGGCACCACAGGGCAAAGCCTCGCCCATCATGCACCGTCATGGTGCGTTTTTCTTTCCCTGCTTCGATTTTGGGGCGCGTCAATATAAAGACGCGCCGCTAACCGCGCTTTTCCTCGCTCGCCAGCTTCTGGCACATCCTTTGCAATATCCATTCTGAAGAGTCCATGCGCGGCGGCAGCCGTTACCTAATTCTGACTGGAGGGTTCTATGAAGCTGGTTACCGTGATTATCAAACCGTTCAAGCTGGAGGACGTGCGGGAGGCGCTTTCTTCCATTGGCATTCAGGGACTGACCGTCACCGAAGTGAAAGGGTTTGGCCGTCAGAAAGGACACGCCGAACTGTATCGCGGCGCGGAGTACAGCGTGAATTTCCTGCCGAAGGTCAAAATTGATGTGGCTATCGCCGACGACCAACTGGAAGAGGTGATCGATATCATCAGTAAAGCGGCTTACACCGGAAAAATTGGCGACGGCAAAATTTTCGTCGCGGAGCTCATGCGCGTTATTCGGATTCGTACCGGCGAAGCTGACGAAGCAGCGCTGTAAGACCCGCCACACAGCAACAGGAAATGAAAAAATGAAGATAGCGATGATAAAAACCACACTGGCTTCACTGGCGCTGCTGCCTGGGCTAACGATAGCCGCGCCGGCGGTTGCCGATAAAGCGGATAATGCTTTTATGATGATTTGCACCGCGCTGGTGCTGTTCATGACGATACCGGGTATCGCGCTGTTTTACGGCGGATTAATTCGCGCCAAGAACGTGCTGTCAATGTTAACACAAGTGACCGTCACCTTTGCGCTGGTCTGTATTTTATGGGTGGTGTACGGCTATTCGCTGGCTTTTGGCGAAGGGAATCATTTCTTCGGTAATGCTGATGGGGCGATGTTGAAGAATATCGCGTTGACGGCGGTAACGGGTACGATTTATCAGTATATTCATGTCGCGTTTCAGGGATCTTTCGCCTGTATTACCGTCGGGCTGATTGTCGGCGCGCTGGCGGAGCGTATTCGTTTTTCGGCGGTACTGATTTTTGTCGTGGTGTGGTTCACGCTCTCTTATATTCCGATTGCGCACATGGTGTGGGGCGGCGGCCTGCTGGCTGCTCACGGCGCGCTGGATTTTGCCGGTGGTACGGTGGTGCATATTAACGCCGCTATCGCCGGGCTGGTGGGGGCTTACTTAATTGGCAAACGCGTCGGCTTTGGGAAAGAAGCATTTAAACCCCATAACCTGCCGATGGTCTTTACCGGTACTGCAATTCTGTATATCGGCTGGTTTGGATTTAACGCGGGTTCTGCTGGTAGCGCAAACGAGATAGCAGCGCTGGCCTTTGTGAACACCGTGGTGGCGACCGCCGCCGCGATTCTGGGGTGGATTATCGGCGAGTGGACGCTACGCGGTAAGCCTTCCCTGCTGGGAGCCTGTTCCGGCGCGATTGCCGGTCTGGTCGGCGTGACGCCAGCCTGTGGCTATGTTGGCGTTGGCGGCGCGCTGGTTATCGGCGTTATTGCGGGTCTGGCGGGATTGTGGGGAGTCACCATGCTTAAACGTCTGCTACGGGTAGATGATCCGTGCGACGTATTTGGCGTTCACGGTGTTTGCGGAATAGTCGGCTGTATCCTGACCGGCGTTTTTGCCGCCAGTTCGCTGGGCGGCGTTGGCTTTGTCGACGGCGTTACGATGGGACATCAGGTGATGGTACAGCTGGAAAGTATTGCTATTACGGTCGTCTGGTCCGGCGTTGTCGCGTTTGTTGGTTACAAACTGGCGGATATCCTTGTTGGACTGCGTGTACCGGAAGAGCAGGAGCGCGAGGGGCTGGATGTGAACAGTCACGGCGAGAATGCGTATAACGCGTGATTGCGCAACATGCCTGATGGCGCTGCGCTTACCCAGTCTACTGTAGGCCGGATAAGCGCAGCGTCATCAGGCCATTAACGCCGCATAGCGGCATGTTTTTTAATTGTGATTACGCATTACCCCTTCCTGCACGGTTGAAGCGACCAGCGCGCCATCCTGAGTATAAAACTCGCCGCGAACAAAGCCCCGGGCGCTGGAGGCGGAAGTGCTCTCCACGCTATAAAGTAGCCATTCATTAAAATTGAACGGACGATGGAACCACATAGAGTGATCGATAGTGGCGATCTGAATGCCCTTTTCCAGAAAACCGATGCCGTGAGGCTGAAGCGCGACGGGAAGGAAATTCAGATCCGAGGCATATCCCAGTAAATATTGATGGACGCGAATGTCATCCGGAACGGTGCCGTTGGCGCGAATCCATACCTGACGCACAGGCGCGGCGACGTGACCTTTCAACGGATTGTGAAATTCGACGGGACGAATTTCCAGCGGGCGATCGCAGAGAAACTTTTCTTTCAGAATCGGCGGCAGTAAATGCGCCAGCGATTGCGCGATTTCCGTTTCTGACGGTAGTCCTTCCGGCCCGACTGCCGTCGGCATGGTTTTTTGATGTTCAAAACCCGGTTCCGGCGCCTGGAATGAGGCGGTCATGTAAAAGATGGGTTTCCCGTTCTGAATAGCGGCAACGCGGCGGGCGCTGAAGCTATTCCCATCGCGCAGCACTTCTACGTCATAGATAATGGGTTTTTGGCTATCGCCGGGCCGCAGAAAATAACTGTGGAATGAATGTACCAGTCGCGCTTCCGGCACCGTTTCTTTGGCGGCATAGAGCGCCTGGCCCACCACCTGACCGCCAAATACCTGGCGCAGCCCTAAGTCTTCACTTTGGCCCCGAAAGAGTCCTTCTTCAATTTTTTCCAGATTCAATAATGTCAGCAAATTATTCAGTGTCTGACTCATACATACTCTCCAGGTGACAACGATGCCGAAGCGAGGTAGGGCAGAGTATAACGCAATTTTGCAAGTGGTCCGATGGGTACAAAAGTCTGAATAACAGACCAATTCCAGGCAAAAATGAGTGACATGTGCCACACTTAATCACGTTATGTTTCTGTTAACCACTCTTCCGGCGGGGGGAAAGGCCTGCTGGTGCATTGATGATAAGGAGAATTGAATGAAACTCGTGCACATCGTAAGTGGTTTAGCGGTTGCGATATCTCTGGCGGCCTGCGCTGATAAAAGCGCTGATATCCAGACGCCTGCGCCAAACCCTAACATGTCGATTACAGCTAACCAGTCTACTATTCAGCAACCCAATGTTTCCGGTACCGTCTGGATCCGCCAGAAGGTCGCTCTGCCGCCAGATGCGGTGCTGACCGTGACGCTTTCAGATGCTTCGCTGGCTGATGTGCCGTCTAAGGTGCTGTCGCAAAAAGCGGTACGTACCGAAGGTAAACAGGCGCCTTTCAGTTTTGTGTTGCCGTTTAACCCATCAGATATTCAACCTAACGCGCGTATTCTCCTGAGCGCGGCCATCACCGTTGACAATAAGCTGGTATTTATTACCGATAGCGTGAAACCGGTGATTAATAATGGCGGCACTAAAGCGGATCTGACGCTGGTACCGGTACAGCAAACGGCGGTGCCTGTGCAGGCCAGCGGCGGTGCGACGACGACGGTTCCATCGACCTCACCGACCCAGGTCAATCCGTCTTCTGCCGTTCCTGCGCCTACCCAGTATTAATCCTGCGCCAACCCTCTCCGTTACGGAGAGGGTTAATACACCCAGCGATAGCGTTGTAAATCGATTTGTCCGCTTCCCGACACCACCACGCCTTCCGCCAGTAATGCCTGACGTTGCCGCTGTAGATCCGGCCCGGTAAGTGATATTGCGCCGTGGCGGTTCACCACCCGATGCCATGGTAAAGTGCTGCCTTCCGGCAGACGTTTTAAAACTCCGCCGACCTGACGCGCCGCCCGAGGCGAACCGGCAAGCCGGGCGACATCACCGTAGGTCGTGACAAATCCTTCCGGGATCGAGGCGACGATTTGCCAGACGCGTTGAGGAAAAGTGTCCTGAATATCCATAATAGAATCCTGCGTTAATGCTTCAGGATAATCTGGAATAAGGGGGGAGGAAAGCCCGGATGCGCAAGAAACCAGCATCCGATGCCTGATGGGTTGCAATTGCACGATATAGCAGTGATAATGCGCCTGCGCGTTGGTTCACAACGCTCTCAATGGGGGCTCTGTTGGTTCTCCCGCAACGCTACTCTGTTTACCAGGTCAGGTCCGGAAGGAAGCAGCCAAGGCAGATGACGCGTGTGCCGGGATGTAGCTGGCAGGGCCCCCACCCATTTGTGCCTCTCCACACTGTTCTTTTCTGCTGTGCGACGTTATAGCCGCTGTTCCGCCCAAAGAATAAATGCCGTAGCGGGTAGGGGCTTACTGTATAACCAGCCCTGACCATAATGTACGCCATGCTGGCGTAGCCACTGTTCTTGCCTGGTCGTTTCGATGCCTTCTGCGACCATCTTGAGTTTGAGCGTTTTCGCCATTTCAATAATATGCGGCGTGACGTTTTTATATTCCAGCGCATCGACAAAAGATTTATCAATTTTAAGGACATCCACATCCAGATTTTGTAAGTAGCTGAGGCTGGAATAGCCGGTGCCAAAGTCATCAATATAAATTGAATGTCCCGCGTTACGGTATCTGGCGACAATTGGCGCGCTGGTTTTCGGATCGGCGAACTCGCGTTCCGTTAATTCAAGCGCGATTTGCGACGGAGAAATTTGGCTACGGTTCAGCAGCGTGCTTAACAGCGTCGGCAACGTTTCCGACGCCAGATCGGATGCCTCAAGATTGATTGAAATATGTTGTTCGGGATGGGACTTTAACCAACTCCCCATGTCTTCAAAAACGGTTTCGATGATTAGCCGGGTTAGCGGCTCCGTGAGCCCGGTTTGTTCAGCCAGCGCGATAAAAATTTCCGGCGAAAGGAAGGTGCCGTCCGCCTGTTGCCAGCGAGCTAAGGCTTCGGCACCGACAATTTTTCCGCTGCTCAGGGAGACAATAGGCTGATAGTGTAAGTTAATTTCGCGATTGTCTATCGCATCCTGGAGACGGTGGCGGGGCGACTGTAGCCGACGCAAAATACGCAGAATAAAGGCCGCGGCCAGCAGACCCGTTACGATGCCCGCCGGTAGCCAGATAAACGCCTGTCGATACCAGCTCCTTTCCAGCGGAGCGGTCGGTGCCCAGCTTACGATAGTAATGCCCATTTCCGGAAAGGGGTGGATAGCATACTGAATGCCTCGGTTTTCCAGCCGCAGGGGCGTCTCATGGTGAATGAGCGGAAGAATAGCGGGGTCAAGGTTACCGCTGCTGGCAACCACAGTATTGCGTTCCCGGCCAATAATAGCGACGTCAATCGGCCATGCGCCAAACGGAATCACATCGATAAAGGACGCCGGGTCGATCATCACGATATAGCTGTCGCTCCCGAGTGCCGCCATATAGCGTTTTATACCCAGATCGTTTTGCGCCGTAAACCAGGCGCGATAACCGTCGCGAGTGATTTTCATGGGCGGAGGGAACGCGGGAATATGGCTCTCTTTTTCAAGTGAGGAGCAAACGGGAATCGAATTTTTAAGATACAGAACTTCCTGGACATACCGAAAGCTATAAGACACGCGGCGCATGGCGAGTAAATGGGCGCTGCTGCAGGGCTCGCCTTTAAAGGAGGCAATATGCGTTAACGCGGCTTTTGCCTGGTCACTGACCCTTTCTGTACGTAGCGCCACCCGGGACGAGAAGATATCCAGCTCTTCGTTAAACCTTTTTTCAACTTGACGGTGCGCCAGCCACAGGCTCAATCCTATCGGGAAAAGGACAGACAGGATAAGCACTCCCGTTACCAGGCTGACCAGATGTCGTGTTGTCACAGTGATGTCCTTATAAACACAGCGTAGAGAAAGTATATCCGATCGTAAATCGCGCCCTTGAATGATAAAGCTATTTTATCGATTTTACAGATACAGGGGCCAGACTAACGCGTTACGCCACGTTGCTTTTGCCGCCAGGAAGAGATCGTGAATGTTTACCGGTTGAAAAAGGAGCGTTGATAGCGTATTTTATTGTTATGTTATAACATAATTGAGAGGGCGCAATGAAACCTGATATTCATCCTGTATACCGCACCGTCGTATTTCACGACACCAGCGTAAATGAATATGTGAAAGTGGGATCAACTATCAAAACTGAACGTGAAATCGAACTGGACGGCGTGACATATCCGTATGTCACTATTGATGTGTCATCAAAATCGCATCCTTTTTATACCGGTAGACAGAAAACGTTTGATAGCGAAAGTAGCGCCGCACGCTTCCAGAAACGTTTTGGTCATTTTATCGGCGCTAAAAGGGGGTAAATGAAATGCAGGTGTTAAACTCACTTCGCAATGCAAAACAACGGCATCCGGATTGCCAGATAGTCAAACGCAAAGGACGCTTATACGTGATTTGTAAAACAAATCCGCGTTTTAAGGCGGTTCAGGGGCGTAAAAAAAGACGTTAAAAACCAACGGTTCAGGGAAAGCAGTGCGTACCAGGGAGGGTGCGCACTTTTTTATTACCGGCTGGCTTCTGCGCGGGCCAGCGTAAAAATATCGTAGAAGGAAAGTTCGCCCTTACGGGCAACCATTTTTTGCAGCTGGACTTTATGTTCATTATCCACCTGTGGAGACTGAAGAATCGTCTCAATGAGCGTGGGGGGAACAAACCTGGTGTTGTACCATTCGCCGTTGTAACAGACCCGGAGGTCCAGCACATCGATGTCGTTATAGTGATAACGCGGGGCGATGTCGAAAAAGAAGAAGCCATTAAATGCGATAAATAACACCACTAACAGCCACACTGACCCCACCAGCGTTTCTGATTGCAGCATGACCGCCAGCGTCGCAAACCAGGCTGCATACATCGCGATAAATAACCCAGGATGCTTGCGGATAAAACTGATACTAAAACGCGGCCTGTTATCGCGTTTTTCACGGACGTTTAAGTCATCAATAGTTTCGCTAAGCAGGCGCTGTATCTCTGTCATCTTTTGCCTTCATGATTTCTGCGACATAGGGGTAGTAACAGCCCATTTTAAAGGGAGGTGTAACGTGAAAAAAGTAACAGATTAACCACGAATTAGCATAACAGTTATCATTTTGACTACAATTTTTTAATGATTCGCGCCGGATTTCCGCCTACCACGACGTCTGGCGGTACGTTTTTTGTCACCACAGCGCCTGAAGCGACGACGACGTTATCGCCGATGGTTACGCCAGGATTAACGACGGCTCGTCCGCCTATCCAGACGTTATTTCCGATAGTGACGGGTTTACCTAATTCTCTGCCGCTGTTGCGTTCGACGGCGTCCAGCGGGTGCGTGGCGGTATAGATATGTACCCCTGGCGCGAGCATACAATTATCGCCAATATGAATTGGGCAAACATCAAGCATGACGCAGTCGAAGTTAGCGTAAAAGGAGTGGCCAAGAAAAATATTATAGCCGTAGTCGCAACGGAAGGAAGGTTCAATATAGGCGTCTTCGCATCGACCCAACAGGTCGCGTAAAATCGCCTGACGCTTATTTATTTCATCAGGCGTAGTATAATTGTATTGATGGATGAGTTGACGCGCCCGCAGTCGATCCTGGCATAAAGTTTCATCGGTCGGGCAATACAGTGCCCCAGCGATCATTTTTTGTTTTTCGTCACTCATCGCGCGCTCCCCTTGGTGGATATTATCGCAATAGAAGCAATAATAAAGTATTAGAGGGAACGTTCCCTGCTATTGGTATGTGATCTATATCACTGTTCTATAATAGCCCGTTGTGTTATTAGCCAGAACGAGGAGGCAGATAACACCTGCGTGTTCTCTAAAAAGTAATGTAGCGTGATTAACGAATGAATTTCCATACTGAAGAGGGGATCTTGTCGTAGAGTTTGTTCATCGTCAATTCTGCAAGACGGTGATCCGCAGCTGAGTAAAATACAGCCAGCTCATTGTCGGACAATTCATATTTATTTTTCTCAATGACGCGCTCCAGAGTGTCAATTGTCTGACAGCGCCGTAAACGCATCAAATAATCAGTTTTAGTTAATGGTTTATCAGACATAAATTCTACCTATGATTGTAATAATTTTTAACAAGACAAACTAACAGGATTAGCCCTGGTGGCGTTGACGAAACAACGGAACAGGCGGTTGCCCGATTTACGCCATTTTTGCAAATCCTGCGTATTAATACCATAGCTGCTGAACAACATAAAGGTGTCGTCCAGGTATTCATCTATCTGCGCAATCAATTTATTGTCTTCATTGTACTTAATTTTATAATTAAGCGCGAAAGTTGCAATATGCTCTATCAGCTCATTGAGCTGCAGGTTGACTGCTGAGGTCGGGTCATTAACCCAGCCATGGTTGCTTTCTTCAAGGTTTGCAAGACAGTCATGATACAGGGTTTCGCAAAGAAATTTAAGCTGTGCTATATCATGTCTTTTGGGTGAGTATTCGTCCATAATGCATCCCCTTTTTAGTGGCTTAAACTAACCGAACACCTTCGGGATGGATACAACTAACTAACCTGGTACTTCCCACGTCACCTTATGATTTAACTATAATCTACTCTAAAAAACTTTTCATCGTCATATTACGAAAAATTACAATTGCGTGAAAGCCGCGTGTTGCCATACTTTTTCGAATTTTAACAGTGATCGTCGGTCGCCTAAAAAGGAACCAGTTTTATTGTTTGTGTAATCATTGGGTTAACGTTTTTTAGCTTTTCAGGCTAAAACAATAGACTCTGACAGGAGAAAATAGCCAGGAATATTCTTAATATTTCTTAATTAATGGCTGAATTAAGAAATGGCCAACTTTCCTAAGAAAAGCCTTTAACGCAGTAAGGATTATACCTTTTATTAATATGGCAAAAAATAATCAATCTAACAATAAGCGTATTTTATGATTTTTGTGTAAAAAAGGCCGCTTGCGCGGCCTTATCAACAGTGAGCAAATCAGCGATGTTCTGTCGAATGACTATGCTCAATATCTTCGCTTTTACGGCTAAAGCGGCGGCGTACCACCACGAAGAAGACCGGTACGAAGAAAATAGCCAGTACGGTTGCCGTTACCATCCCGCCCAGTACGCCAGTACCTACCGCATTCTGCGCGCCGGAACCCGCGCCGGAACTGATAACCAGCGGCATAACCCCCAGCATGAACGCTAACGAGGTCATCAGAATCGGGCGCAAACGCATCCGGACGGCCTCCAGCGTCGCTTCTACCAGACCTTTCCCTTCTTTATCCATTAAGTCTTTGGCGAATTCGACGATAAGTATCGCGTTCTTCGCCGACAACCCAATGGTTGTGAGCAGGCCCACCTGGAAGTAAACGTCGTTAGTCAGTCCGCGGAAGGTCGCAGCCAGCAGCGCGCCGATAACCCCAAGCGGAACAACCAGCATTACGGAGAACGGGATAGACCAGCTCTCATACAATGCCGCCAGACACAGGAAGACGACGATCAGCGAGATAGCATACAGGGCAGGGGCCTGGTTGCCGGACAACCGTTCCTGGTAGGACATCCCGGTCCAGTCATACCCAATGCCTGACGGCAGCTTGCTGGCCAGTTCTTCCATCATCGCCATCGCTTCACCGGTACTCTTGCCTGGCGCCGCCTGACCCAGAATTTCCATCGAAGGCAGACCGTTATAGCGTTCCAGACGCGGCGAACCATATTCCCAGCGGGAAGAGGAGAATGCGGAGAACGGCACCATCTGACCATCGCTACCACGAACGTACCAGTCGTTAATATCATCCGGCAACATGCGGTATTTCGCTTCGGACATCACGTAAACTTTCTTCACACGACCGCGATCGATAAAGTCGTTTACATAGCTGCCGCCCCATGCTGCGCCCAGCGTGGTATTAATGTCGCTAATAGACACGCCCAGCGCCTGAGCTTTTTCCTGGTCGATATCGATTTTAAACTGCGGCGTATCTTCCAGACCGTTAGGTCGAACGCCGACCAGCAGATCAGGATATTTCGCCACCTCGCCGAACAACTGATTACGTGCCTGGGTGAGTTTTTCATGACCAAGTCCCGCCTGGTCAATCAACTCGAAGTCAAACCCGGTTGCGGTGCCCAGTTCAACAATCGCCGGCAGGTTAAAGGCGAAGACCATCGCATCTTTAATTTGTGAAAACGCTGCGGTTGCCCGCTGGGTAATCGCTTCAACCTTGTTTTTTTCGCCTGGACGATCGGCCCAGTCTTTCAACGACACGAATGCAATACCGGTATTCTGACCGCGCCCTGCAAAACCGAAGCCGTTGACGGCGAATACCGATTCAACGTTGGCTTTCTCTTTGTTCAGATAGTAATCCGTGACCTCATCCAGCACTTTTTGCGTGCGCTCTTGCGTCGCGCCGGCGGGGAGCTGGACCATTGTCAGGAATACGCCCTGGTCTTCATCCGGCAAGAAAGAGCTTGGCAGACGAACGAACAGATAAGCCATACCGACGACGATAATGAGATAGAGCAGCAGATAACGCCCGGTGCTGCGCAGAATATTGCCTACGCTATCGGTGTAGTGATGCGTGCTCTTATCAAACAGGCGGTTAAACCAGCCGAAAAAGCCTTTTTTCCCTTCGCCATGATCGCCTTTGGCGACGGGTTTGAGCATCGTCGCGCACAGCGCGGGCGTCAGGATCAGCGCGACCAGCACCGACAGCGCCATCGCCGATACGATGGTGATAGAGAACTGACGATAAATTGCCCCGGTTGAGCCGCCAAAGAAGGCCATCGGAATAAATACCGCCGACAGTACCATCGCGATACCCACCAATGCGCCCTGAATCTGGCCCATGGATTTGCGCGTCGCTTCCTTCGGCGGAAGGCCTTCTTCCGTCATAACACGTTCGACGTTCTCGACCACCACGATGGCGTCATCCACCAGCAAGCCGATGGCGAGCACCATCCCGAACATCGTCAGCGTGTTTATCGAGAAACCGAATGCCGCAAGTACGGCAAAGGTTCCCAACAACACCACCGGAACCGCAATAGTCGGAATCAACGTCGCGCGGAAGTTCTGCAGGAACAGGTACATCACCAGGAACACGAGGATAATCGCTTCGACCAGCGTTTTTACCACTTCATGAATAGAGATCTTCACGAACGGCGTGGTGTCATACGGGTAGACGATTTTCATCCCTGGCGGGAAGAACGGTTCCATTTTTTTCAGTTCGGCGCGAATAGCGGTAGCGGTATCCAGCGCGTTGGCGCCGGTAGCCAGTTTGATGCCAAGACCTGACGCTGGCTGACCGTTAAATTTCGCGATGACGTCGTAGTTTTCGCCGCCAAGCTCAATTTTCGCTACATCCCGCAGACGAACCTGAGAGCCATCCTGATTCACCTTCAGCAGGATTTTGCCAAACTCATCCGTTGAGGTCAGACGCGTTTGGGCAATAATCGATGCGTTAAGCTGCTGGCCTTTTACCGGCGGCGTACCACCGAGCTGACCTGCCGCGACCTGGGCGTTCTGCGCTTTGATCGCGTTAATCACGTCGACCGGCGTCAGTTGGTATTTGGTTAGCTCTGTCGGATTCATCCAGATACGCATCGCATACTGCGAACCAAACAGCTGGACGTCGCCCACCCCAGAGGTACGGCTGATCGGATCTTTCATATTGGCGGCAACGTAATCCGAAATATCCTCCTGGGTCATGGTGCCGTCGGTGTTAATGACGCCCACTACCATCAGGAAGCTACTTGAGGACTTCTCAACGCTCACGCCCTGTTGCTGTACTTCCTGGGGAAGTAACGGCATTGCCAGTTGCAACTTGTTCTGAACCTGAACCTGCGCGATATCCGCATCGGTGCCGGATTCAAAGGTCAGCGTGATCTGCACGGTCCCCGTGGAGTCACTGTTGGAGGACATATACATCAGGTTATCGATACCGTTCATATTCTGTTCGATAACCTGCGTGACGGTATCCTGTACCGTTTTCGCATCAGCGCCAGGGTAGGTTGCGGAGATCGTCACTGCTGGTGGCGCAATCGTCGGATATTGCGCTACCGGCAATTTGAGGATCGCGAGCCCCCCTGCCAACATGATGATGATGGCGATCACCCACGCAAATATAGGGCGATCGATAAAGAAATTAGGCATGTCTTAACGGCTCCTGTTTAAGTTAAGACCTGGGCTGAGCAGGTTGATCACCGCTTGCGGCTTGCTGTTTGTTATCCGCGGTAATTTCCTGCACTTTAACCTGTGCGCCAGGACGTACTTTTTGCAGCCCGCTGACGACTACGCGGTCGCCCGCTTTCAATCCGTCAGTCACCAGCCACTTATCGCCGATCGCCTGGCTTGCGACGATTTGGCGGGTTTCCACTTTGTTATCAGCGCCAACCACCAGCACCGTGGCATCGCCGCGTGGAGTACGGGTAACGCCCTGTTGTGGAACCAGTAATGCCGTCGGTTTTGTCCCTTCCTGCAGACGTGCGCGAACGAACATTCCTGGCAATAAGGTGTGATCCGGGTTAGGGAAGATGGCGCGCAAAGTAATAGACCCGGTGCTTTGGTCAACGGTCACGTCGGAGAATTCAAGCGTACCGGACTGCGGGAATTTGATACCGTCGCTGGTCACCAGATCGACCTTCGCTTTGCCGTTTTCCTGCTTCAGCGAACCATTTGCCAGCTCCTGCTTCAGGCGCAGGAAATCATTGCTGGACTGGGTCACATCGACATAAATAGGGTCCAGCTGCTGCACTGTCGCCAGCGCCGACGCCTGACCGTTCTGTACCAGCGCGCCTTCCGTTACGGACGACTTACCAATACGACCGCTAATCGGCGAGGTGACTTTGGTATACGCCAGGTTGATACGTGCGGTTTCAACGGCGGCTTTTGCTGCGACAACGGCGGCAGTCGCTTGTTGTGCGTCAGCCAGCGCCTGATCGTATTCCTGCTTACTGATGTACTGCGTACCCAGCAGCTTTTGATAACGCTTCACCGTCAGTTCAGCGATATTCGCGGCGGCCTGCGCTTTTGCCAGATCGCCCTTAGCGCTGTCGTAAGTCGCCTGGTAGGTCGCAGGATCAATCTGATAGAGAGAGACTCCCGCTTCGATATCACTTCCCTCAACGAAATTACGCTTCAGGATAATGCCGCTTACCTGTGGGCGAACTTCGGCGATACGGTAAGCAACGGTACGACCCGGAAGTTCAGTTGTGATTTGCAGTGGTTCCGTTTTTAGTGTGACAACTCCAACTTCTGGCATCTGCTGGCCGCCTTGCTGGTCCTGTTTGTCGTCACATCCTGTTAGCGCTAAGCTGCCTGAGAGCATCAGAACGACCGCCAGAGGCGTTAACCCTCTGTTTTTGTTCATATGTAAACCTCGAGTGTCCGATTTCAAATTGGTCAATGGTCAAAGGTCCTTAAACCCATTGCTGCGTTTATATTATCGTCGTGCTATGGTACATACATCCATAAATGTATGTAAATCTAACGCCTGTAAATTCACCGACATATGGCACGAAAAACCAAACAACAAGCGCTGGAGACACGACAACACATCCTGGATGTGGCCCTGCGTTTGTTCTCGCAGCAAGGCGTATCAGCAACCTCGCTGGCGGAGATTGCGAACGCTGCTGGCGTGACGCGCGGCGCAATCTATTGGCATTTCAAAAATAAGTCGGATTTATTCAGTGAGATCTGGGAGCTATCAGAATCCAATATTGGTGAGCTTGAGATTGAGTATCAGGCAAAATTCCCCGACGATCCACTATCTGTATTAAGAGAAATTTTAGTTCATATTCTTGAAGCTACTGTAACAGAAGAACGACGCCGCTTATTGATGGAGATTATATTCCATAAATGTGAGTTTGTCGGAGAAATGGTTGTGGTTCAACAGGCGCAACGTAGCCTTTGTCTGGAAAGTTACGATCGGATTGAACAAACGTTAAAACATTGTATTAATGCTAAAATGCTGCCTGAAAATCTGCTGACCCGTCGTGCGGCGATACTGATGCGCAGCTTTATTTCAGGGCTCATGGAAAACTGGTTATTTGCTCCGCAATCGTTTGATTTAAAAAAAGAAGCTCGCGCCTACGTCACGATCCTGCTGGAGATGTATCAATTGTGTCCGACGCTGCGCGCGTCGACGGTCAACGGCTCCCCCTGATAATATTCCAGGAAAACTCCTGGACATTTTCTGTGTCGCTATTCTGTTTGTTACAGGCGTGATATTCTTGCGACTCAATTATTTCCGGTCTGCTTGCCGGTTCAGACACTTCATTCTCATGACTATGTTGCAGCTTTATAAACGTTCACAGCATTTTGTTTTTATTACAATTAGCGTCCTTATTATCCTGCTGTCCTGTCAGCCTCTGGCATTTGCCCGGGGGCAAACGAATGGCGACCTGCCGTCAAAAGCGGATGTGCAAAACCAGCTGGATACGCTGAATAAGCAAAAAGATCTCTCCGCCCAGGATAAGCTCGTCCAGCAGGACCTTATTGATACGTTAGCTACGCTGGATAAAATCGAGCGGGTGAAAGAGGAGACCGTACAGCTACGGCAGAAGGTGGCGCAGGCGCCTGAAAAAATGCGTCAGGCGACGGCTGCGTTGAATGCGCTGAGCGACGTCGATAATGATGATGAAATGCGAAAAACGCTGAGTGCGCTTTCGCTACGTCAGCTTGAGCTGCGCGTGGCGCAGGTACTGGATGATTTGCAAAATTCGCAAAACGATCTTGCCGCTTATAACAGCCAGCTTGTTTCGCTACAGACCCAGCCTGAGCGCGTGCAAAACGCCATGTATACCGCCTCACAGCAAATACAGCAAATCCGTAACCGTCTGGACGGCAATAACGTCGGCGAAGCCGCGCTTCGCCCCAGCCAACAGGTGTTATTACAGGCACAACAGGCGCTGCTTAATGCGCAGATCGACCAGCAACGTAAGAGTCTTGAAGGAAATACCGTTTTGCAGGACACCCTGCAAAAACAGCGGGATTACGTGACGGCCAACAGTAATCGCCTTGAACATCAGCTTCAACTTTTACAGGAGGCGGTCAACAGCAAACGACTTACGCTAACGGAAAAAACGGCCCAGGAGGCCATTTCGCCGGACGAAACGGCGCGTATCCAGGCGAACCCGCTGGTAAAACAGGAACTGGATATTAACCATCAACTCAGCCAGCGTCTGATTGTCGCGACCGAAAACGGCAATATGTTGATGCAGCAAAACATTAAAGTAAAAAACTGGCTCGATCGCGCGCTGCAGTCGGAAAGAAATATCAAAGAACAGATTGCCGTCTTAAAAGGCAGCCTGTTGCTGTCGCGTATTCTTTATCAACAGCAGCAAACCCTGCCCTCCGCCGACGAACTCGAAGATATGACCAACCGTATTGCGGATTTGCGTCTGGAGCAGTTTGAAATCAACCAGCAGCGTGATGCCTTATTCCAAAGCGATGCCTTTGTCGACAAGCTGGAGGAGGGGCATACCAGCGAGGTAAATGATGAAGTTCATGATGCGTTGCTTCAGGTGGTGGAGATGCGCCGTGAGCTATTGGATCAGCTAAATAAACAGTTGGGTAACCAGCTGATGATGGCGATTAACCTGCAAGTTAACCAGCAGCAGTTGATGAGCGTCTCGAAAAATCTGAAAGCCATTCTGACGCAGCAGATTTTTTGGGTGAACAGTAACCGCCCTATGGACTGGGACTGGCTTAAAGCGTTCCCCCAAACGTTAAAAGAGCAATTCAGCGCCATGAAAATCACGGTGAACTGGCAAAAAGCCTGGCCCGCGGTATTTATTGCTTTTTTGGCCGGGTTGCCGCTCTTGCTCATCGCCGGTTTAATCCGCTGGCGTCTGAAATGGTTAAAAGCGTATCAACAGAAGCTGGCCGCCGCCGTGGGATCGCTGCGTAACGATAGTCAACTCAATACGCCAAAAGCTATTCTGATCGATCTGATCCGCGCGCTGCCGGTGTGTCTGATTATCCTCGCGCTTGGACTGATCCTGCTGACCATGCAGCTAAATATCAGCGATCTGCTCTGGGCCTTTAGTAAAAAGCTCGCAATGTTCTGGCTGGTCTTTGGGCTGTGCTGGAAGGTGCTGGAAAAAGAGGGCGTGGCGATACGCCATTTTGGTATGCCAGCGCAGTTGACCAGCCACTGGCGTCGCCAGATTGTACGCATTAGCCTCGCATTGCTGCCGCTGCACTTTTGGTCTGTGGTGGCGGAGTTGTCGCCGCTGAATCTGATGGATGACGTGCTGGGGCAGGCGGTTATTTTCCTCAATCTGCTGGTCATAACATTGCTGGTGTGGCCACTGTGCCGGGAAAGCTGGCGCGATAAAGAATCTCACGGCATTCGACTGGTGACCGTGACGATTCTTTCCATTATTCCGGTGGCGTTAATGGTATTAACGGCGACCGGCTATTTCTATACCACGCTGCGCCTGGCGGGGCGCTGGATTGAAACCGTCTATCTGGTCATTATCTGGAACCTGCTTTATCAAACGGTGCTGCGCGGGTTAAGCGTAGCGGCGCGCCGGATTGCCTGGCGACGCGCGCTGGCTCGTCGTCAGAACCTGGTAAAAGAGGGAGCGGAAGGCGCGGAGCCACAGGAAGAACCCGCCATCGCGTTGGAGCAGATTAACCAGCAAACATTACGTATCACGATGCTGCTAATGCTTGCCCTGTTCGGCGTTATGTTCTGGGCGATTTGGTCCGATTTGATCACCGTATTCAGCTATCTTGATAGCATCACGCTGTGGCACTACAACGGCTCCGAAGCTGGCGCTGCGGTGGTGAAAAGCGTGACGATGGGCAGTTTGCTATTCGCCATTATTGCCGCGATGGTGGCCTGGGCGCTCATCCGCAACTTACCCGGCCTGTTGGAAGTGCTGGTGCTTTCACGCCTGAATATGCGCCAGGGGGCTTCGTATGCGATCACCACGATCCTTAACTACGTCATTATCGCTGTTGGCGCGATGACAGTATTCGGATCGCTCGGCGTCTCGTGGGATAAACTCCAGTGGCTGGCGGCGGCGTTGTCGGTGGGTCTCGGTTTTGGGCTACAGGAGATCTTCGGTAACTTTGTCTCGGGTTTAATCATCCTCTTCGAACGTCCGGTACGCATTGGCGATACGGTAACGATCGGCACCTATTCCGGCACGGTCAGTAAGATTCGTATTCGCGCCACCACTATTACCGATTTTGATCGTAAAGAAGTGATCATTCCGAACAAAGCATTCGTAACGGAGCGGCTGATTAACTGGTCCCTCTCCGATACCACGACCCGTCTGGTTATCCGGCTTGGCGTGGCTTATGGCTCGGATCTGGAGAAAGTGAAAAGAGTCTTGCTACAGGCGGCGATGGAGCATCCGAAGGTGATGCACGATCCGGAACCTGCCGTATTCTTCACCACCTTTGGCGCCAGCACTCTGGATCATGAACTGCGTCTGTACGTGCGTGAATTGCGCGATCGTAGCCATACGGTGGATGAACTGAACCGCGCGATCGATCGACTGTGCCGTGAAAATGATATCAATATCGCCTTTAACCAGCTTGAGGTGCATCTGCATAACGCGAAGGGTGACGAAGTCACTGAAGTGAAGCGCGATCTCAACGGCGGCGATCTGGCGCCTACGGCAAGCTAAAAGGCGGTGGGCCGCGCGCTTTATGAGTGCGCGCGGCGCCGCTAATGCGAAAGCGTAGAAAGCTCTTCCGGCGTAATGCCAGTGACGCTGGCGATGAGCCCGGGTTCCAGCCCGTTGGCAAGCATTTTGCGGGCAATAGCGCGCGCTTCGGCCTCTCGGCCTTGTGCTAACCCTTGCTCAAGGCCTTTTTGCAACCCTTCCGTTCGGCCTTTTTCTTCCAGCCATTCCGCTATTGTCATCAGTTGTTCCTTATACTGCGGCGCGCCCTGCGCCAGTTGACGAATTAGCGCCCCGGGTTCTGCGGCGTTTCCTGCTTTCAACATATAGTTGATCAGCACACTGAGCTGCGTGTCCGTCAAATGATCCTGCGTTAAAAGCGTGATAAGGGGGTCGAGCAGTTCGCTTAAATCGCGTTGACGAATATGTTTTTGCAGGAGCTCTAACATCGCTATCCGCCGATGCTGCAAAAGCTGATTATCCGGCATTGTCGTCAGGTCGACCAGCGCAAATTCGCGGCTGTATAAGGCCTTCGCCATATCCGGTTTCACAAACATATTATGCCAGTTAAGGCTATAGGGCCACGGGCTTTCCGGACCGTGATAAAAAAGGATTGGCACCACCAGCGGCAAGGTATCATGACCAGCATCCAGATGACGCTGCATGGCGGCAATGGCGTACCGCATCAGGCGAAAAGCCATCAGCCGGTCTGATTTGCTCTGATGTTCAATGAGCGCGTAAACATACCCGGGGCCGTGTTGGGTATGCAGAGAGTAGAGAATATCTGAATAGCGGCTGCGTAAATTGTCTTCAACAAAACTCCCCGACTCCAGCTTCAGTGAATCCAGATCGCAGATTGCAAGAAAGTCTTCTGGCATGTGGAGAGCCAGAAAGTCGCGGGCGACCTCTTTTTGCATCAGCATTTGTCGAAATACCGCATCGTGCGGCGTGGTGGGTAGACGTTCCATGACCCATCCCTTGTTGCCTGACTGTAGCGACCACTCTGTCAGCGACAACGAGGACAAACCAGAGGGCAATTACTCTGTTTGCGAGTCGTCTTCCGTACTTTTTAACTTGTTTTCATAATCTCGCATAACTATTTCCAGCGCGCGTAGCACCGTTCGTGCCGGTAAGCGATTCTCTTCAAGCAGCACAATTAAATCCACGGCCAGTTTGACTTCATCAGGGGCATTTTCAAGCGACATACTTTCTCCAGGATTAACGGGTTAAACGCGCCAGTACGTTTTCTATTTTCTCCAGCGCATGTCGGCAGCGCGCCAGCCGTCCTTCATAGATCTCGACTTCCTTTTGCAGCGTTTGTTGTTCGACAAGGCCGGTCGCCTGCGCCAGACGAATTTTGCGCTCCTGTGTCATCGCCAGTAGTCGACGTTCAAACTCCTGATGCTGTATTCGTCTGCGCTGCCAACGGCCAAGCCCTGGCGCGGCGGCGTCCCACTGGCGCAGCGACCAGGCGGCGGTTTCACGCGATATCGCCTCCAGTTGCGAAGCCAGATGTTCCGCCAGCCAGGCGACTTGCGGCAGTTGCTCATGTTTTACCGCCTGACGCAACGCGGCGAGATTGGCGTCAGCCTCTTCCAGATATCCCTGCAACAGAGTACTGCGGGTACGGAAAAGATGTCGGTCAAAGCGCGCGCTTAACGTCGCATGTTGCGCCAGCGGCGCGCAGCGTTGGCGTAGCGTCGCCAGCCTCTCTTCCAGCGTCTGTAACAGCATAGCGGTTTTCAATTCAACACCCCGATGAAAATAAGACAGGCTGTGCTACAGTAGCCTTCTGTTTGATAACGATTCGCATTATGCAACGTACTATTTTAATCATCATTGGCTGGCTGGCGGTAGTATTAGGGACATTGGGCGTGGTTTTGCCCCTGTTGCCGACTACGCCGTTCATTTTACTGGCGGCCTGGTGTTTCGCCCGCTCGTCGCCGCGTTTCCATGCCTGGTTGTTATACCGCTCATGGTTTGGCGGTTATCTGCGCCACTGGCAGCGCTATCGGGCCATGCCGCCGGGAGCGAAACCGCGAGCGATCGCGTTGATATTGCTGACCTTTGGTATCTCGCTGTGGCTGGTGAATATGATGTGGGTGCGGGTGCTGCTGTTGGTTATTTTGGCCTGTCTGCTGATTTTTATGTGGCGGATACCGGTGATTGATGAAAAGCAACAAAAGCGCTGAAGCACACGAATCGCTGTTGCAATTGTCGTTCACAGCCAGTAAATTCGACCGTTTTCGAGCACAGGCGCAGGCGGTCAAAGAGTAACCGAGCGTTACCCCTGACCGAAAAGTATTGCGCCGTGAGTAACACCGTACTTAGCAGGCATATATCCATGACCGCGACTGCACAGCAGCTTGAGTTTCTCAAAAACAGCATCAAAAGCATTCAGGATTACCCGAAACCGGGCATTCTTTTCCGTGATGTCACCAGCTTACTGGAAGACCCGAAAGCCTACGCGCTCAGTATTGAACTGTTGGTTGAGCGTTATAAAAATGCGGGTATCACCAAAGTGGTCGGCACCGAAGCGCGTGGCTTCCTGTTTGGCGCGCCGGTTGCGCTTGGGCTGGGCGTTGGTTTTGTTCCGGTACGTAAACCGCGCAAATTACCGCGTGAAACTATTGCCGAGACCTATGAATTAGAGTACGGCACCGATCAGCTGGAAATCCATGTCGACGCGATTAAACCTGGCGACAACGTGCTGGTCGTGGACGATCTGCTGGCGACTGGCGGCACCATTGAGGCGACCGTGAAGCTGATCCGTCGTCTGGGCGGGAAAGTCACCGATGCGGCGTTCATCATCAATTTGTTCGATCTAGGCGGCGAGCAGCGTCTGGAAAAGCAGGGGATTACCTGTTACAGCCTGGTGCCGTTTCCAGGGCATTGATTCAGGCTATCCACACTGCTATTTTAGCCAGAGAGACAACCTCGCTGTATCGGCGAGGTTGTGTTAGCATTACCCTTCTATGAATCCACCTTCCAGCGTTTCAGAGCCTGCCAATGAGTTATCAGGTCTTAGCCAGAAAATGGCGCCCACAAACCTTTGCTGACGTCGTCGGCCAGGAACATGTGCTGACCGCACTGGCGAACGGCTTGTCGTTAGGGCGCATTCATCACGCATATCTTTTTTCCGGCACGCGCGGCGTCGGTAAAACCTCTATCGCCCGACTGCTGGCGAAGGGGCTGAACTGCGAAACCGGTATTACCGCGACGCCGTGCGGCGTTTGCGATAACTGTCGGGAAATTGAGCAGGGGCGTTTTGTCGATCTCATTGAGATTGACGCCGCATCGCGTACCAAAGTCGAAGACACCCGCGACCTGCTGGATAACGTCCAGTACGCGCCTGCGCGCGGTCGCTTTAAAGTCTATCTGATCGATGAAGTCCACATGCTGTCGCGCCACAGCTTTAATGCGCTACTTAAAACGCTTGAAGAGCCGCCAGCGCATGTGAAATTTTTACTGGCGACCACCGATCCGCAGAAGCTGCCGGTGACCATTTTGTCGCGCTGCCTACAGTTTCATCTCAAAGCGCTGGATGTTGAACAGATTCGCCATCAGCTTGAGCATATTCTTAATGAGGAACATATCGCTCACGAACCCCGCGCGTTGCAGTTGTTATCACGTGCGGCTGACGGCAGCCTGCGCGATGCATTAAGTCTGACTGACCAGGCGATCGCCAGCGGCGACGGGCAGGTTTCGACGCAGGCGGTAAGCGCCATGCTCGGTACGCTGGACGACGACCAGGCTTTGTCATTAGTCGAGGCGGTGGTTGACGCTAACGGCGAACGCGTCATGTCGCTTATCAACGAGGCGGCGGCGCGCGGTATTGAATGGGAAGCGCTGCTGGTCGAAATGCTTAGCCTGCTGCACCGTATTGCGATGGTGCAACTTTCGCCTGCCGCGTTAGGCAGCGATAGGGCGGCTATCGAGCAACGGATGCGCGAACTTGCCCGGACGGTGCCTCCCGGCGATCTTCAGCTCTACTATCAGACGTTGTTGATTGGTCGCAAAGAATTGCCCTGGGCGCCGGACCGGCGGATGGGCGTTGAAATGACGTTACTGCGTGCGCTGGCGTTTCACCCGCGTATGCCCTTGCCGGAGCCTGAAACGCCGCGGCAGTCTTTTGCACCCGTGGCCCCAACGGCGGTAATGACGCCGCCGCAGCTGCAGCAGCCGTCGGTGCCCGCGCCGCAGACATCGCCAGCGCCGCTGCCGGCGTCTACCAGTCAGGTGCTGGCGGCGCGCAATCAGCTACAGCGCGCGCAGGGAGTAACCAAAACAAAAAAGAGTGAACCGGCAGCCGCATCCCGCGCGCGGCCGGTGAATAACTCTGCGCTGGAGCGGCTGGCCTCGGTTTCGGAGCGCGTACAGGCTCGCCCGGCGCCGTCTGCGCTGGAAACGGCGCCAGTAAAGAAAGAGGCTTATCGCTGGAAGGCCACCACGCCGGTAGTGCAAACCAAAGAAGTGGTGGCTACGCCAAAAGCGCTTAAGAAAGCTCTGGAGCATGAAAAAACGCCGGAGCTGGCGGCTAAACTGGCGGCGGAAGCGATTGAGCGCGATCCGTGGGCGGCGCAGGTAAGCCAGCTTTCTTTGCCTAAGCTGGTGGAGCAGGTGGCGCTTAATGCCTGGAAGGAGCAGAACGGCAACGCGGTTTGTCTGCATCTGCGCTCGACGCAGCGGCACCTCAATTCCAGCGGCGCGCAGCAAAAGCTGGCGCAAGCGCTCAGCGATCTGACGGGAACGACGGTTGAACTGACCATCGTTGAAGATGATAATCCCGCGGTGCGTACGCCGCTGGAATGGCGTCAGGCCATTTATGAAGAGAAACTCGCGCAAGCGCGTGAGTCAATTATTGCGGATAATAACATTCAGACGCTGCGTCGATTCTTCGACGCCGAGCTGGATGAAGAGAGTATCCGCCCCATTTGATCGTAAGCCCGGCTTGCGATTGTGAACCATCAAGAGAGAGAGCTTATGTTTGGAAAAGGCGGTCTGGGCAATCTGATGAAACAGGCCCAGCAGATGCAGGAAAAAATGCAGAAAATGCAGGAAGAGATTGCGCAGCTGGAAGTGACCGGCGAATCCGGCGCGGGTCTGGTGAAGGTTACCATCAACGGCGCGCATAACTGCCGCCGCGTGGAAATTGACCCAAGCCTGCTGGAAGATGACAAAGAGATGCTGGAAGATCTGGTCGCTGCGGCCTTCAACGATGCGGCGCGCCGCATTGAAGAGACGCAAAAAGAGAAGATGGCTTCCGTCTCTTCCGGTATGCAACTGCCGCCAGGCTTTAAGATGCCATTCTGATGCAAACCAGTCCGCTGTTAACTCAGCTTATGGAAGCGTTGCGCTGCCTTCCGGGCGTTGGCCCTAAGTCGGCGCAGCGGATGGCGTTTACCCTGTTGCAGCGCGATCGCAGCGGCGGAATGCGCCTGGCGCAGGCGCTGACCCGGGCGATGTCGGAAATCGGCCACTGCGCCGACTGCCGCACCTTTACCGAGCAGGAGGTTTGTAATATCTGCTCGAACCCGCGGCGTCAGGAAAACGGCCAGATTTGCGTGGTGGAGAGTCCTGCGGATATCTACGCCATTGAGCAGACCGGGCAATTTTCCGGGCGGTATTTCGTGCTGATGGGCCACCTGTCGCCGCTGGACGGCATCGGGCCGGATGATATCGGTCTCGATCGTCTGGAACAGCGGCTGGCGTCAGAAAAAATCAGTGAGCTGATCCTCGCGACCAACCCGACGGTTGAAGGGGAGGCTACCGCGAACTATATTGCCGAGCTGTGCGCGGAGGCCGGCGTCGAAGCCAGTCGTATCGCCCACGGCGTGCCGGTTGGCGGCGAACTGGAGATGGTCGACGGTACGACGCTGTCCCACTCGCTGGCGGGACGCCATAAGATTATTTTCTGAACAAACGGAGGCGGCATTCGCGGCCTCCGCTTGAAATCACACCCGCTTGTCCCCATCTCACCCTCAACGTATTTTTACCATTAAAAATGGCATTGTTGAGGTCTATCCACATGAAAGGACAAGAAACGCGTGGTTTTCAGTCAGAAGTTAAACAACTTCTGCACCTGATGATCCATTCTCTTTATTCCAATAAAGAAATCTTCCTGCGTGAACTCATCTCTAACGCCTCAGATGCGGCGGACAAGCTGCGTTTCCGCGCTCTGTCAAACCCGGACCTGTATGAAGGAGATGGCGAGCTGCGTGTGCGCGTCTCTTTCGATAAAGATAAGCGTACGTTGACCATTGCCGATAACGGCGTGGGGATGAATCGTGATGAGGTGATTGACCACTTAGGCACCATTGCCAAGTCCGGCACCAAATCTTTCCTCGAATCAATGGGGTCCGATCAGGCGAAAGATAGCCAGCTCATTGGTCAGTTTGGCGTAGGCTTCTACTCCGCGTTTATTGTGGCCGATAAAGTGACCGTACGTACTCGTGCGGCAGGCGACAAGCCGGAAAATGGCGTGTTCTGGGAATCGGCAGGCGAAGGCGAATACACCGTTGCCGATATCACCAAAAATGACCGTGGTACGGAAATCACCTTACACCTGCGTGAAGGCGAAGATGAATTCCTTGATGACTGGCGCGTACGCTCAATTATCAGTAAATATTCCGATCACATCGCATTGCCGGTAGAGATTGAAAAACGGGAAGAAAAAGACGGCGAAACCGTGATTTCCTGGGAGAAAATCAACAAGGCTCAGGCGTTGTGGACCCGCAACAAGTCGGAAATTAAAGACGACGAGTACAACGAGTTTTACAAGCACATCGCGCATGATTTCACCGATCCGCTGACCTGGAGCCACAACCGCGTGGAAGGTAAGCAGGAGTACACCAGCCTGCTGTATATCCCGACGCAGGCGCCGTGGGATCTGTGGAACCGCGATCACAAACATGGTCTGAAGCTGTACGTACAGCGCGTGTTCATTATGGACGATGCCGAGCAGTTCATGCCGAACTATCTGCGTTTCGTGCGCGGCCTGATTGATTCTAATGACCTGCCGTTGAACGTCTCCCGTGAAATCCTGCAGGACAGCACGGTAACGCGTAATCTGCGTAGCGCTCTGACCAAACGCGTCCTGCAAATGCTGGAAAAACTGGCGAAAGATGACGCGGAAAAATACCAAACCTTCTGGAAACAGTTCGGTCTGGTGTTGAAAGAAGGCCCGGCGGAAGATCACGCCAACCAGGAAGCGATCGCTAAACTGTTGCGCTTTGCCTCCACCCATACGGACTCTTCCGCCCAGACCGTGTCGCTGGAAGATTACGTCTCCCGGATGAAAGAAGGGCAGGAAAAAATCTACTACATCACCGCAGACAGCTATGCGGCGGCGAAAAACAGCCCGCACCTGGAACTGCTGCGTAAGAAAGGCATCGAAGTGCTGCTGCTCTCCGATCGCATCGACGAGTGGATGATGAACTACCTGACCGAGTTTGACGGTAAAGCATTCCAGTCGGTCGCTAAAGCCGATGAGTCCATCGAAAAACTGGCGGATGAAGTCGACGAAAATGCGAAAGAAGCGGAAAAGGCGCTTGAGCCGTTCGTGGAGCGTGTCAAAACCCTGCTGGGCGATCGCGTGAAAGAGGTGCGTCTGACGCACCGTTTAACCGACACGCCGGCGATTGTCACCACCGATGCGGATGAAATGAGCACCCAGATGGCGAAACTGTTCGCCGCGGCCGGTCAGTCCGTGCCGGAAGTGAAATACATCTTTGAGCTCAATCCGGATCATGTGCTGGTTAAACGCACTGCCGATACCGAGGATGAAGCGCAGTTTAAAGAGTGGGTCGAGCTGCTGCTGGATCAGGCGCTGTTCGCTGAACGCGGTACGCTGGAAGATCCGAACCAGTTTATCCGCCGTATGAACCAGTTGCTGGTGTCCTGATAACGCTCATCTGATTGCCGGATAGCGACGCGAAGCATCTTATCCGGCCTACGGACTGGTACTGTTTGTAGGCCGGATAAGCGCCAGCGCCATCCGGCATTTTTTATAATACCTTCTCTTTTCTGGATTTCTCTTCGTTAACCGTTTCAGCATCAGGCGGCTTCCTTGAGCGAAATGCGTGATGGTGGTATCGTTTAGCGCTTTTTAAAAAATATCGACAACCTTTGAGGGGATTTTCGTAATGCGTATTATTCTGCTTGGCGCTCCGGGCGCGGGTAAAGGAACTCAGGCTCAGTTCATCATGGAGAAATATGGTATTCCGCAAATCTCCACTGGCGATATGCTGCGCGCCGCAGTGAAATCAGGCTCCGAGTTGGGCAAACAGGCGAAAGATATCATGGACGCCGGTAAACTGGTGACCGATGAACTGGTGATTGCGCTGGTTAAAGAGCGTATCGCCCAGGAAGACTGCCGTAACGGTTTTCTGCTGGACGGTTTCCCGCGCACGATCCCGCAGGCTGACGCGATGAAAGAAGCGGGTATTGTCGTGGATTACGTGCTGGAATTCGACGTACCGGACGAACTGATCGTTGACCGTATTGTGGGTCGTCGCGTACACGCCGCCTCTGGCCGCGTTTACCACGTAAAGTTTAATCCGCCGAAAGTGGAAGGCAAAGATGACGTCACCGGCGAAGATCTGACCACCCGTAAAGACGATCAGGAAGAGACCGTTCGCAAACGTCTGGTGGAATATCATCAGATGACCGCGCCGCTGATTGGCTACTACCAGAAAGAAGCGGAAGCGGGCAACACCAAATACGCTAAAGTTGACGGTACGCAGGCCGTTGCCGACGTGCGCGCAGCGCTGGAAAAAATCCTCGGTTAATTTTTTCGCGTAGTGAACCGCTTATCAGGCCTGCTGTTATCCCACAGGTCTGATAAGCGTAACGCCATCAGGCAATCGGTGCCGGATGGCGGCCTGAACGCCTTATCCGGCCTGCTGGTATCGTTAGCGCCATTCGGCAAATTCTCGTCTTACCTCTCGCAGCAATTAGTTCTTCTTTATCGCTTTTCCGCTACAATTATCAACAATTTGAATAGATAAGAGGCGGCAATGCGTCAGACGAAAACCGGTATCCTGCTGGCTAACCTTGGCACGCCAGATGCCCCAACTCCTGAAGCGGTAAAGCGCTACCTGAAACAATTTTTAAGCGACAGACGCGTGGTGGATACTCCTCGTCTGCTGTGGTGGCCGCTGCTGCGTGGCGTTATTTTACCGCTGCGTTCGCCGCGCGTCGCGAAACTCTATCAATCTATCTGGATGGATGGCGGTTCGCCGCTCATGGTATATAGCCGCGAACAGCAACAGGCGCTGGCCGCGCGGTTGCCAGACACGCCCGTCGCGCTGGGGATGAGCTACGGCTCGCCCTCGCTGGAAAGCGCTGTCGATGAACTGTTAGCAAGCGACGTCGACCATATCGTCGTGCTGCCGTTGTACCCGCAATACTCTTGCTCAACGGTGGGCGCAGTCTGGGACGAACTGGGGCGGATACTGGCGCGTAAACGTCGTATTCCCGGTATCTCATTTATTCGCGATTACGCGGATGACGGCGCTTATATCGATGCGCTGGCGAAAAGCGCGCGTGAGTCGTTCGCCAGACACGGCGAGCCGGATTTACTTCTGCTCTCCTATCACGGCATTCCACAACGTTATGCGGATGAAGGCGATGACTACCCGCAGCGCTGTCGCGATACCACGCGCGAACTGGTTTCCGCATTGGGACTGCCGCCGGAAAAGGTAATGATGACGTTCCAGTCGCGCTTTGGCCGTGAACCGTGGCTGACGCCGTACACCGATGAAACGCTAAAAATGTTGGGTGAAAAGGGGACTGGCCATATTCAGGTCATGTGTCCGGGATTTGCCGCGGATTGTCTGGAGACGCTGGAAGAGATAGCGGAACAGAACCGCGAGATTTTCCTTGAAGCGGGCGGTAAAAAATATGCGTACATTCCGGCGCTGAACGCGACGCCGGAACATATTGATATGATGCTGAAACTCACGGCGCCGTACCGTTAACGCGGTGTCTTCATCCTCGCCATAAAGAATCGCGCGCCGTCCTGCAAGGCATCGTCGGCGATTGTCATCATTCGCGAATAGTGCAGGAAGGCGTGCAGTGTGCCGGGATACATTTTGTATTCGCAGGGCTGCTGGTGCGCCTGTAATGTCTGGTGCAGCAAGCGGCTGTCATCAATGAGCGGATCAAACTCCGCGCTGGCAATAAAGCAGGGCGGCACATCCCGCGTGAGATCATTATTAAACAGACAATACCAGGGCGATTCCCGATCTTCATCGTTACGCAGATAGGCCTTTTCGTACATGTCCAGATCTTCACGCGTCAGGCCGTCCCATGCGCCGCCGAACAGACGGCGGCTTACCGAGTCCTGCAACCCATACAGCCCATACCACAACAGAATCGCGATAACGTTACCGCAGCGAATGTGCTTATCACGTAGCCAGAGCGCGCTGGCAAGCGCCAGCATGGCGCCTGCGGAATCCCCGGCGAAACCGATTTTCTCCACGTTGAGCGAGTATTCATCGGCATGTTGAGAGAAGTAGCTGCATACCGCGACGGTTTCTTCAATGGCCTGTGGATAACGCGCTTGCGGCGACAGCGAATAATCAATGCCGATCACGGTGCAGCCGGTATAACGCGCCAGCAGACGCATTATCCGGTCATGCGTATCCAGGTTACCGAGGATAAATCCGCCGCCGTGCAGATAGTATAAGGTGGCCTGGCTGGTCGGCTGCGGCGAGTAGAGCCGGGTTGTTACATCGCCATAAGGCGTAGGGACGACGCAGGTGCGGGTGGTCATGGACGGCGCGTCGGCATTCCAGAAACGGCGCTCAAGAAGATAATACTGACGCTGGGTCTCAATATCGCCATCGGCAGGCCAGGGGGGAAGGCCTGGTTGCTGGAAGTTTACGACGGCTTTCATTTCGTCAGACAGTCGGGTGAGTACGGGAATTTTATTTTCCGGCTTCATAAAACGCTCCTTGTGAAAGTGAACCATTGTAAAAAACGCGGCTGGAGAAACTGCGATCTCGTCGTCCGATATTGAAACGCCATCGTCCGTCGCGCGCAGCAGGGGGAATGTGCTACCATGCAGCGCTCCGTTATTCATCCGTAAGCACAATCATGAAATTTCCCGGTAAACGTAAATCCAAACACTATTTTCCCGTCAATGCGCGTGACCCGTTGTTGCAACAAATTCAGCCAGAACAGGAAACCAACGCCTCCTGGGTCGTCGGTATCGACCAGACGTTGGTGGATATTGAGGCGAAAGTGGATGACGATTTTATTACACGCTATGGATTAAGCGCCGGGCATTCTCTGGTGATAGAAGACGAGGTGGCGGAGAAGCTGTATCAGGAACTGACGCGGGAAAATCTGATCACCCATCAGTTTGCTGGCGGCACCATAGGCAATACGATGCACAATTACTCGGTACTGGCGGATGACCGTTCGGTGTTACTGGGCGTGATGTGCAGCAACATTGAGATTGGCAGCTACGCTTATCGCTACCTGTGTAATACTTCCAGCCGTACCGACCTGAATTATCTGCAAGCGGTAGATGGCCCGATTGGCCGCTGTTTCACGCTGATTGGCGAATCCGGCGAGCGTACCTTCGCTATCAGCCCCGGCCATATGAATCAGCTACGGGCGGAAAGTATTCCGGAAGCGGTGATCGCTGGCGCTTCTGCGCTGGTGTTGACCTCATATCTGGTGCGCTGTAAGCCTGGCGAACCGATGCCTGACGCGACGATGAAAGCGATCGAATACGCGAAAAAGCATAACGTGCCGGTTGTCATGACGCTGGGCACCAAATTTGTGATCGCCGATAATCCGCAGTGGTGGCAGGCGTTTCTCAAAGAGAATGTCTCGATTCTGGCAATGAATGAAGAAGAAGCGGAAGCGCTGACCGGCGAAAACGACCCGCTGCTGGCGGCGGATAAGGCGCTGGACTGGGTCGACCTGGTGTTATGCACCGCCGGACCGATAGGGTTATATATGGCGGGCTTCACCGAAGAGGAAGCAAAACGTAAAACCCAGCATCCGCTGCTGCCGGGGGCTATTGCTGAATTTAACCAGTATGAATTTAGCCGGGCAATGCGCCATAAAGATTGTATTAATCCGCTACGCGTTTATTCGCATATTGCGCCGTATATGGGCGGGCCGGAAAAAATCATGAACACCAACGGCGCGGGCGATGGCGCGCTGGCGGCGCTGCTGCACGATATTACGGCGAACAGTTACCATCGTAGCAACGTACCGAACTCCAGTAAGCACAAATTCACCTGGCTGACCTATTCGTCGCTGGCGCAGGTGTGTAAATATGCTAACCGTGTCAGTTATCAGGTACTGAACCAGCATTCTCCGCGTCTGACACGCGGGCTGCCGGAGCGTGAGGACAGCCTGGAAGAGTCGTACTGGGATCGCTAATCTGTCTTGCCCGATGGCGCTGCGCGCATCGGGCCGCCCGGCAAACCCTTAACTGGCGACGACTTCACCCGCGGGCGGCGTTTCAAGCAGTTCCAGCATCGCCCGGGCAATTTCTCGCTCGCCCATCACTACCTGATTAGCTCCCCGCTCGGTAATATATTTCACTTCATCATCATAGTGCGCGCGGGC
Source organism: Salmonella sp. NW722 (assembly GCF_051702785.1). Taxonomy (NCBI): domain Bacteria; kingdom Pseudomonadati; phylum Pseudomonadota; class Gammaproteobacteria; order Enterobacterales; family Enterobacteriaceae; genus Salmonella; species Salmonella sp. NW722. Next base: position 255,849 of record NZ_JAMMIN010000004.1, on the reverse strand, counting down.
GATTATCTCGATATCAGGACTTTTTTCCCGCGCTGAGGCGACAATCTCACCGGCTTCGTAACCGTTGGGGATGGTCAATAACAGCCAGCGAGCGCAGTCCAGATGCGCCAGATTCATGATTTCTTCGTTAGCAGCGTTGCCCAGCACGGCGCGAATCCCGCGTTCGCGCAGTTCATCCACGCGGGTACGGGACGTTTCGATAACCACCAGCGGAATCCCCGCCGCCAGTAATTTTTCTCCCAGCAGACTGCCTACGCGGCCAAAACCCACCAGCAGGGCATGATTACAGATATCCACCGGAATTTGCTTCTCTTCTTCGATAGCCTCTTCCAGAGTTTGCTCTTCCAGCGTTTCGGTTTTCGCCAGATACTTCTCCAGCAGGGTAAACAGTACGGGATTAAGCATAATCGACAAAATAGCGCCTGCCAGCACCAGGTTCTGTCCCGCCTGCGGCAGCAGGTTGAGCGCCATGCCGAGTCCGGCGAGAATAAAGGCGAACTCACCGATTTGCGCCAGGCTGGCGGCAATGGTCAGCGCGGTTCGCGGCGAGTGGCCGAACATACGCACCAGGAAAAACGCAGCGATCGATTTACCAAAGACGATAATGGCAAGCGTCGCCAACACCGCCAGCGGCTGTTGAATCAAGACTAACGGATCGAACAACATGCCGACGGAAACAAAAAACAGGACGGCAAAGGCGTCGCGCAGCGGCAACGTATCGTGCGCCGCCCGGTGACTCAGTTCCGACTCATTAAGTACCATTCCAGCGAAGAACGCGCCCAGCGCAAAAGAGACGTCAAACAGTTCTACCGCGCCAAACGCAATGCCTAACGCCAGCGCCAGTACGGAAAGGGTAAATAATTCGCGCGAGCCGGTGGCGGCGCTGCGGGCCATAATCCACGGCACCAGGCGGCGTCCGACCAGCATCATGATGGCGATAAACGCCACCACTTTACCAATGGTTATCCCCATATCGACTGCCAGCGAGGCTATGCCGACATCGCCTTTTTCCACCATGCCGGCAACGGCGGGCAGCAAGACCAGCGTCAGCACCATCACCAGATCTTCGACAATCAGCCAGCCGATGGCGATTTGCCCGCGCTGGCTATCAAGGAGTTGTCGCTCCTCAAGCGCGCGCAGCAGGACGACGGTACTGGCGGTAGACAGACAAAGCCCAAAAACGATGCCGGTCATTAATGACCATCCCAGCACGGCGGAAAGCGCCATACCCAGCAATGTCGCCACCGCTATCTGAGCGACAGCGCCGGGAATGGCGATAGACTTTACCGCCATCAAATCCTTCAGCGAAAAATGCAGCCCGACGCCGAACATCAATAGAATCACGCCGAGCTCCGCCAGCTCCGGCGCCAGTTTGGTATCCGCAACAAAACCCGGGGTAAAAGGTCCCGCCAGAACGCCCGCTAACAGATATCCCACCAGTGGAGAAATACGCAATTTGTTGGCAATCATGCCGAGAATAAAAGCGAGCACAAGGCCGCCGACAATGGTGGTGATAAGCGGGGTAGCGTGATGCATTCCGTCTCCTTTGGTTGCTGGACTCCAAAACTCCGGGTAATAGTTTATGACAATTTCAATCAGGATGTTTATAAAAAATGGTTGTGTTTTATAAAAAGATACGATCTGAAGGCAAAAAGAGCACGGAACGTAAAAGTGATAAGTATGAGATGGACAAAGCAAGATGGCATCAGGATGTACAGGCGGTTAAAGCGTACCTTTAACCGCCATAAAATCACGCTTTATGTCGATTATCAGGTAAGAATATGGTCAGTATCCCCAGAAGCGGCAGGAAAGCACAGATTTTATAAACTAAATAGATACTGGTATGGTCGGCAATCAGCCCCAGCACCGCTGCGCCCAGGCCTCCCATCCCGAAGGCAAACCCGAAAAACAGGCCGGAAACCATACCGATGCGTCCTGGCAGCAGCTCCTGGGCATACACCAGAATGGCGGAAAACGCCGACGCGAGAATAAAGCCGATAATCACCGTTAAAATCCCCGTCCAGTACAGCGTGGCGTAGGGTAAAACAAGGGTAAACGGCGCGACGCCGAGAATAGAGCCCCAAATCACATATTTCCTGCCGATTTTGTCGCCCACCGGCCCGCCGATAACCGTCCCAGCAGCCACCGCAAACAGGAAGGCAAACAGATGGAGCTGCGCGTTTTGTATTGATAATCCGAATTTTTGCATCAGATAAAAGGTGTAATAGCTACTAATGCTCGCCATATAGAAATATTTCGAGAAAATGAGTAGCAATAACACGCTGACCGCCAGCACGACTTTATTGCGCGGCAGCGGGTTAGCGATTATCGCTTTTGGCTTACCTTTCGCTATCCGGTGCTGGGCGGCATACCAGCGGCTGATCTGCGCCAGCACCACGATCGCCAGCAGCGCGGCCAGCACAAACCAGGCGACATTCCCTTTGCCATAGGGCGCGATAATCACGGCGGCCAGCAGCGGGCCCAACGAACTGCCGAAGTTACCGCCGACCTGGAAGATAGACTGCGCCAGACCATGACGTCCGCCGGAGGCCATGCGCGCCACGCGGGATGATTCCGGGTGAAAAACGGACGAGCCGGTACCCACCAGCGCCGCAGCGAGCAATACGCCGCCAAAACTTCCCGCCATTGCCAGCAGTACCAGCCCGCTCAGGGTAAAACACATGCCGACAGGCAGCGACCACGGCATGGGATACTTATCCGTCCAGTAGCCGACGACCGGTTGCAGTAGCGATGAGGCGAGCTGGAACGTCAGGGTGATCAAACCTATCTGGACGAAAGTCAGTGAGAACTCCGCCTGCAACAGGGGATAAATGGCTAAGATTAGCGACTGGATCATATCGTTCAGCAGATGGGAAAGACTGATCGCGCCCAAAATACCAAACGAAGTACGTGCTTTAGCGGCCGCTGCGGGCGCGCCGGCTAACGGCTGGGTTGGTTCACTCATGGCCATAGAAAGTCACTTAAATTTTATGCGATGTTGGAGATAGTAGGATGTGTAATTATTACTTGCCTAACATACCTGTGAAATGTGTTTGAAGGAAGTCTCAATTCTGAAAACATATTTGTCTATTATTGCAAGGAAAGGTAATTTCTGCGGTTGATATTGAGTCAGGGAGAGAAAGATGAAATTTTTGAAACGGGGTGTGGCGCTAGCGTTACTGGCGGCGTTCGCGCTGACGACTCAGCCTGCACAGGCTTACGAAAAAGATAAAACCTATAAAATTACTATCCTGCATACCAACGATCACCACGGTCACTTCTGGCGCAGCGAATATGGCGAATATGGTCTGGCAGCGCAAAAAACGCTGGTGGACAGTATCCGTAAAGAGGTGGCGCAAGAGGGGGGAAGCGTCCTGTTGTTATCCGGCGGCGACATTAATACCGGGGTGCCGGAATCCGATCTCCAGGATGCGGAGCCCGATTTCCGCGGGATGAATCTGATTGGCTACGACGCTATGGCCGTCGGTAATCATGAATTTGATAATCCGCTCACCGTATTGCGCCAGCAGGAAAAGTGGGCGAAGTTTCCCTTTCTTTCCGCCAATATTTATCAAAAAAGTACCGGCGAGCGTCTGTTTAAGCCGTGGGCTATTTTTACACGCCAGGATATAAAAATCGCGGTAATCGGCTTAACCACCGATGACACGGCGAAAATAGGCAACCCGGAATATTTCACCGATATTGAGTTTCGTAAACCTGCTGAAGAAGCAAAGGTGGTGATTCAGGAACTTAATATGAATGAAAAACCGGACGTGATTATCGCGACCACACATATGGGGCATTATGACAACGGCGATCACGGTTCGAACGCGCCGGGCGACGTTGAGATGGCGCGTAGCCTGCCTGCCGGTTCGCTGGCGATGATTGTGGGCGGTCACTCACAAGACCCGGTATGCATGGCGTCGGAAAATAAAAAACAGGTGAATTACGTACCGGGAACGCCCTGCGCGCCGGATAAGCAAAATGGCATCTGGATCGTGCAGGCGCATGAGTGGGGTAAATATGTGGGCCGCGCGGATTTCGAATTCCGTAACGGCGAGATGAAAATGGTTAACTACCAGCTTATTCCGGTAAATCTCAAGAAAAAAGTGACCTGGGATAACGGGAAAAGCGAGCGTGTACTTTACACGCCGGAAATCGCCGAAAATCCGCAAATGCTCTCGTTATTAACGCCGTTCCAGAATAAAGGTAAAGCGCAACTGGAGGTGAAAATTGGTAGCGTGAATGGCCTTCTTGAAGGCGATCGCAGTAAGGTCAGATTTGTCCAGACCAATATGGGACGGGTGATTCTGGCTGCGCAGATCGCGCGCACCGGCGCCGATTTTGGCGTGATGAGCGGCGGCGGTATTCGCGACTCGATTGAGGCGGGAGATATTACCTATAAAAGCGTGCTCAAGGTACAGCCGTTCGGCAACATTGTGGTGTATGCCGATATGAGCGGCAAAGAGGTAGTTGATTATCTCACCGCCGTAGCACAGATGAAACCGGACTCCGGCGCCTATCCACAGTTCGCCAATGTGAGCTTTGTCGCCAAAGAGGGCAAGCTCACCGATCTGAAAATCAAAGGCGAGCCTGTTGATCCGGCCAAAACCTACCGCATGGCGACGCTGAGTTTCAACGCCACGGGCGGCGATGGTTATCCGCGCATCGATAACAAACCGGGATACGTGAATACCGGGTTTATTGATGCGGAAGTGCTGAAAGAGTTTATTCAGCAAAATTCACCGCTGGATGCGGCGGCGTTTACGCCAAAAGGCGAGGTGAGCTGGTTGTAGCGGTACGGATAGCCATCACTGCCTGATGGCGCGCAGCCTTAAGGCCTACGGATTATGTCTGCTGTAGGCCGGATAAGGCGTTTGCGCCGCTATCCGGCAATGTATTTTACGCAGGCTTAATCCCGACGCGCGATATCAGCGAATTTAGCCCCCAGTATGGCGGCCAAATCGTCAGCCGCCAGTTCAATATCCAGCCCGCGTTTACCACCGGAAACATAAATAGTGGCAAACGTGCGGGCTGGCGCGTCAATCAGCGTAGGCAGCCGTTTCTTCTGTCCCAGCGGACTGATCCCGCCGACCAGATATCCCGTGGTGCGTTGCGCCACCATCGGGTCGGCCATATCGACCTTTTTCGCGCCCAGAGCTTTGGCGACTTTTTTCAAATCCAGCTGCCCGGCTACAGGCGTCACGGCGACGGCCAGTTGCTTCATATCGCCATTCACGGCAACCAAAAGCGTTTTATACACCTGATCGGCGTTTAGCCCGAGCTTACGCACCACTTCATCGCCAAAGTTAGTTTCATTCGGATCGTGATCGTAGGTGTGAATGTTAAACGGAATCTTGTTTTTTTCGAGTAACTTAACTGCGGGTGTCATAACGTTCCTTCTTACTACAGACGTGATTTGCCATCAGCATACGCCCGAAAGCGGACTAAAAAATAGTATAATCTTGTGCATTAGGTCTTGGCAGTTGCGGCAACTTTGAGCGACAATCTGAAGATCCGAAGCGAAAGCGTCGGGATAATAATAACGATGAAATTCCTCTTTGACGGGCCAATAGCGATATTGGCCATTTTTTTATTTCAATATTTGCGGTAGGTTGCCTTCGCCGTACAGATGTAGCGCCCCTACGGCTACCACGTAGCGTCCCGGCGGCAGTGCCAGCAGCGCGTCGCGCCAGGCTTCATTGCGTTTCACCATCAGTACATCATACAGCGGCTGGCTAAACGTTCTGGGGAGCGAAGCGCCGACGCTGGTCGGCGGCTGCTCAAGCCACCAGCCGATCATCACCTGCAAAAGCCGTGCGTTGGTGTGCCAGTGCGTCAGCGTGTCGTCGAGCAGTGCCATCCCGCCATCGGGCAGATCGCAGAGTAGTTCGAGCTGGTGTTTCGCCCCTTCCAGCTCTTGCACCGGCAGCGACATTTCGCGGGCAGCCTGTAATAGCTGATAATCAATGCCATAGTCCGGACGCAATCCCAGCCGTTGCGCCTGCGTGGCCTGTAGAACCATAGCTATCTGCCATAAAGGTTGATTATCAAAATGGATCAGCGGCATACCCAACTCACTGACCCGTTTTTCCAGTGCGCTTAGCTGCCCGGCGCTGAGACGTTCGACCAACGGCGGGCATTTGGGGAGATTGCTGAATGGCGTTTCGTTACCGGAAATATCCGCTTCAACGACCAGCGCGTCGGCCTGGCGTAGCTTTTTCACCAGCTTTGCTGGAAGAGGAGCCATATCGCGTGTCCCCATATGAATACTGCCAACCAGATGCAGATGACGACCGCCGGGCAGGGAGAGATCGATAGCAGGCCAACTATTTGGGGTACCACGCAGCGCGCGCCATAAACGTTTAAGTTGATTTAATAACTCCATACGCGCTCCCTTTGAAAAAGCTCATGCTAGCGCGTTGGAGAAAAGGGCGCAATGCGCCCTGACGGGACGTCAACGATCGGTCGGGTTATTCGCTGCCGTCGAGATAGGCCGTTCTGGCGATGGTCATTTCAAGCTGGCATTTATAAATACTGATGCGCTTTTCAGCGGGTATGGCCTCGGATTTTGCATCGCTAAGTTTGCCGCACTGCTGCTCTTTTTTTGTCACCCAGACTCGCTGCTCTTGTTTTAATGCCGTTCGGGCAGAAGCGGGTAGCGATTTCCAGACCTGATTAAGCTCGCGATCTCTACTCTCAAATTTCTTTGCTGCGATTTCAATCAGTGAGTTATTTTTTTTCTTTATAATGCTATCACCAGATACCGTCATTCTTGCCATTACATAAATAGACCGCGCCAATTTATCGGTTTTTTGCACAGGGGTGACAACAATATCTTTGTTGTTGTCTGCTAGCTGAATATTGTAGTTAACCTGTTTCCAGGTCACCGTATTGTTTATTACCTGTCCATCCCCTTGTGAAATATAGAATAGAGTGTTTGGTAAGTCTTTCATTAATTTAAATAATGGCTGAGGAATACCCATGGCGACGGTAGCCGAGCAAGTTCGTAAGTTGGCATTTTCTGCTTGAGGGTTCTGCGTGATTACATCACTGAATTGAACAGGAATAGCCCGGAGTTGTTGCTCGTATTGAGTCTGGGGGATATCGAAGAAAAGCGTGGAGGGCTCTTTAATATAGTCTTGCTGTAAACGACCTAATGCTTCATTGTAAATCCATTCTTTTGCCGCCGTGACTGCATTATCGTTGCCACATTTTAACTCTGGAGTGGAATCAAATAACCCTGCATAACTGACGGCGGGAGAAAGCAGGAAAAGAAGCGTAACTGCTTTTCTAAACATAAATAACACATCCTTATGATTCAAAAAAACATTATAAAATGTTGATTTTTATTTTTCTATAGGATGTGCGGTTAAATTTTTATATATTGATACGGTAAATTACTGATGGCTTAATAATATATCAGGCAGCTAATGCTGCCTGATATAGCGTTTTTACGCTTTCGGTTTAAAGCGCAATAGCCGGTTGGCATTGCTTACGACGGTAATGGAAGACAGCGCCATTGCCGCGCCCGCTACTACCGGGTTTAACAAGGTACCGGTAAACGGCCACAGAATACCGGCGGCCACCGGGATACCAATGCTGTTGTAGATAAATGCGCCAAGCAGGTTTTGCTTCATATTGCGCAACGTCGCGCGCGAAATGGCCAGCGCATCCGCCACGCCCATCAGACTATGGCGCATCAGCGTAATCGCCGCGGTTTCAATCGCCACATCGCTGCCGCCGCCCATCGCGATACCGACGTCCGCCTGCGCCAGCGCGGGCGCATCGTTGATACCATCGCCGACCATCGCAACCTGACGACCCTGGCTTTGAAGACGTTTAATCGCATCGGCTTTGCCATCCGGCAGAACGCCCGCAATGACTTCGTCAATACCCGCTTCTTTGGCAATCGCGTTAGCCGTCGTTGGGTTATCCCCGGTGAGCATTACCAGACGGTATCCGGCGTTGTGCAGGCGTTCAAGCGCGGCAATACTATCGCTGCGCAATGGATCGCGTACCGCCAGTAACGCCGCCGCTTTACCGTCAATCGCCAGCAGGACCGGAGTCGAGCCTTGCGAGGCCTGCGCGGTGATTTCCGCCGTCATATCATCCGTGGCGACGTGCTGTTCGTTCAGCAACGCCTGGTTCCCCAGAAGCAGTTGATGGCCTTCCGCTTCACCGCTGACGCCCAGTCCGCGCAGAGTTCTGAAACCGTTCACCTGCGGCAGTTTATCGTCGCCGGCTTTTTCCAGAATCGCATGGGCCAGCGGGTGGCTGGAGCCTTGTTCGAGCGCGGCTGCCAGACGTAATGCCTGAGCTTCATCAACGCCGTTAAAGGTTTTTACCGCCACCACTTGCGGCTTGCCTTCCGTCAGCGTCCCGGTTTTATCAAAAACGAGGGTATCCAACGTACTGGCGCGTTGCAGGGCATCGGCGTCGCGTACCAGCACGCCGAATTCGGCAGCGCGGCCTACACCGGAAATAATCGACATTGGCGTCGCCAGGCCTAATGCGCAAGGGCAGGCGATAATCAGTACGGTGGTGGCGATGACCAGCGTATAAACAATTTGCGGCGCCGGTCCGAAGAAATACCAGATAGCGGCGCTGAACAGCGCAATGGCCACGACGACGGGAACGAATACCGCGGAGATTTTATCGGCCAGTTGGCCAATTTCCGGTTTACTGCTTTGCGCCTGGCGTACCATGCGAATAATGCGTGACAGCGTGGTATGACTGCCCACCGCGCTGGCGCGGAACAGGACGCTGCCGTCCTGGACGACGGTGCCGGCATGAACGCTGTCGCCTTCGCCTTTTTGCTGCGGAATAGGTTCGCCGGTCAGCATGGCTTCATCAAGCCACGCTTCGCCCTGGGTAATTTCGCCATCCACCGGCACGCGATCGCCGGTAGTGAGCCGCAGCAGCATCCCAGGCTGAACGTCCGCCAGCGGGACGCTTTTTTCGCCGTCTTCTGTCACGACGCGTGCGGTGGGCGGGGTGAGATCGAGTAATTTTTCCAGCGCTTTTGAGGAACGCTGACGGGCGCGCGCTTCCAGCATGTGTCCGAGATTAATCAGACCGATAATCATCGCGCTGGCTTCGTAATAGAGGTGCCGCGCTTCCATCGGGAACCACTGCGGCCACAGGTTGACGCTCATGGAGTAGAGCCAGGCGACCCCGGTGCCGAGCGCCACCAGCGTATCCATCGTCGCCGTGCCGTTCAGCAGGCTTTTCCACGCGTTACGGTAAAAATGACCGCCCGCAAAGACCATCACCGCAAGCGTGATCAGGCCAATAGCCAGCCACAGGCTGCGGTTGTCGCCGGTCACCATCATGTTATCGCCGATCATCCCCCAGACCATGACCGGTATACCGACCGCCAGAGCGACGATGGCCTGCCAGCGAAAACGTTTCATGGTGGCGATGGCGGTTTCCTGCTGGCGCTCGCGGCGTTTGATGTCATCTTCAATCGCCTCTGCGCCGTAGCCGGCTTTTTCCACCGCCTGCACTAAATCAGCGGCGGACGCGCTGCCCATCACCAGCGCAGTGCGTTCCGCCAGGTTTACCCGTGCCTGCGTGACGCCCGGTACGCTTTGTAGCGCATGTTGTACGCGGGTGACACAACTGGCGCAGCTCATGCCGCTTAACAGCAACTGTTGGCTTTCTTCATCGGCCGTCGCTACCGGAAGCTCATGAGGAACCGCTGCCAGTGCTTCCGACGGGATTGATGACTCCGTCAGCGGTTTAGCCTTTGGGTGGCTTAACGTCGCGCCATACCCGGCTTGTTTGATGGTTTCAATTAACGCGTCCGCACTGGCGGTACCGGTAACGTGCGCTTCGGTTACGGTGACGTCCGCCAGCTCAACATCCGGACGTTGTTCAAGACTTTCTTTCACGCGTTTAACGCAATGACCGCAGGACAAACCGTCCAGGGTCAGGTCGATAGTTTGAGACATAGTAAAAACTCCTTTATGATTGGTCATCAATTCATTGACCTTAGTAATCGTAGTGACTCACTGTGATAAAGGTTAAACCTTCCAGCAAGGTTAAGGTCAAGGGGGAAATATGAATATTAGCGATGTGGCGAAAAAAACCGGTTTAACCAGCAAAGCCATTCGGTTTTATGAAGAGAAAGGGCTGGTGACGCCGCCATTACGTAGCGAAAATGGTTATCGCACCTACACGCAGAAGCATTTAAACGAGCTGACGTTGCTGCGACAGGCGAGGCAGGTGGGGTTTAATCTGGAAGAGTGTGGCGAACTGGTCAATCTGTTTAACGATCCGCGACGCCATAGCGCAGATGTGAAAAAGCGGACGCTGGAAAAGGTCGCGGAGATCGAGCGCCATATCAGCGAGCTGCAATCAATGCGCGATCAACTGTTGGCGCTGGCGGAGAGTTGTCCCGGCGATGACAGCGCCGACTGCCCGATTATTGATAATCTTTCCGGCTGCTGTCATCACAAGGCGCAAAAGTCACGTTGATTAAACGGCGCGAATGCGTAAGGTGATGCCTTCCACGGCGATCACTTCGACATGCGTACCTGCGCGCAGGTCTTCGTCAGCGCATACCGGCCACGAGCTGTCGCCGACACGCATATGACCCCGTCCGTTAACTAACGCGGCATCAAGCATAAACCGGCGGCCTACCAGTTGTTGTCCGCGTTGGTTAAGGCGGCTGTCGGTCGGCTTCTGCTCCCGCACGCGACGCGCCAGCCAGCGCCACCAAAGCCAGGCCGCCAGCAACGTTAAGGCCGCAAACAGCACGCCCTGCCATTCCCAGCCGAGCGGTAAGAGCCAGACGGTTAAGCCGGTAATCACTGCCGCCACGCCGCTCCACAGCAAATAGCCGTTACCGCCGAGCATTTCCGCAGCCAACAACAGGCCGCCGAGGCTAAGCCAGAAGATATGCGGATGTACCAGAATCATCGCTATCATGCTTTTTTCCGTTCGCTGGCGCTGTCCTTAACCAGCTCGCTGATCCCGGCGATAGCGCCCATCAGACTGCTGGCATCCAGCGGCATCATGACCACTTTGCTGTTATTCGCCGAGCCGATTTGCTGTAACGCTTCGGTGTATTTCTGCGCCACGAAGTAGTTTATCGCCTGAATATCCCCGGCGGCGATGGCTTCAGACACCATCTGCGTAGCGCGGGCTTCCGCTTCGGCGGAACGTTCGCGCGCTTCCGCCTGCAGGAAAGCGGACTGACGTTCGCCTTCGGCTTTCAGAATCTGCGACTGTTTTTCCCCCTCGGCTTTCAGGATTTCCGCCTGACGTACCCCTTCGGCCTCAAGGATATAGGCGCGTTTGGTACGTTCCGCTTTCATCTGGGCGTTCATCGAGGAGATCAATTCCGCGGGCGGGCGGACATCGCGAATTTCGATACGGGTAACTTTAATTCCCCACGGATTGGTGGCTTCATCGACAATATGTAGCAGCCGCGTGTTGATGCTGTCGCGCTGGGAGAGCATTTCATCCAGCTCCATCGAACCGAGCACCGTACGGATATTGGTCATGGTCAGGTTAATGATTGCCAGTTCCAGGTTACTGACTTCATAAGCGGCGCGCGGCGCATCGATAACCTGAATAAAACAGACCGCATCGATAGTGACGTTGGCGTTATCTTTTGAGATCACCTCCTGCGACGGAATATCCAGCACTTGTTCCATCATATTGATCTTGCGGCCAATTCTGTCCATAAACGGTACAACAAGGCTTAATCCCGGCTGCAGGGTTTTGGTGTAACGTCCAAAGCGCTCCACCGTCCACTGGTACCCCTGCGGAACGATTTTGACGCCCGCGCCGACGATCACCAGCGCGACGAAAATGAGAATAGGGATAAGAATGAGCATAGCTAAACCTCCTGTTGCGTTGTCCATAAACCGATTTTGCTGACGAATTAAGCGAATTATACCTGATTCAGTAAAGCATGTTCCCCCCTTATTAATTACAGGGATACACTATCGCTATAAAAATATGAACAACGGATGCGCAATAAATGACAGAACGTAGCATGTTGCTTGAGTTAAAGCAGGTCGGTTACCGGACTGCGACGACAAAAATAGTGAATAACATCAGTTTTACGCTGCAACGCGGCGAATTTAAGTTAATTACCGGTCCTTCTGGCTGCGGAAAAAGTACGTTGTTGAAAATGGTGGCCTCGTTAATAAGCCCTGATATCGGCGTGATTCTTTTTGAGGGGCAGGATATTACTACTCTGAGTCCGGAAGCCTATCGCCAGCACGTTTCTTATTGCGCTCAGACGCCAGCGCTATTTGGCGATACGGTTTACGATAACCTGATTTTTCCCTGGCAAATTCGCCATCAGCGCCCGCAGCCGACAGCCTTCGCAGACGATCTGGCGCGTTTTGAACTGCCGGAGACGATTCTGCAAAAACCGATTGCCGCGCTTTCCGGCGGGGAAAAACAGCGTATTGCTCTAATTCGTAATCTACAGTTTCTGCCGAAAATACTGTTACTCGACGAAATAACCAGCGCGCTGGATGAACATAACAAACGGAATGTGAATGATATTATTCATCGCTATGTTCGCGATAAGCAGGTCGCTGTCTTGTGGGTAACGCATGATAAAGATGAAATTCAACACGCGGATAAGGTGATAACGTTAACGCCATCTGCCGGAGAGATGCAGGAGGCGCGTTATGAACGAGCATAATATTACCAATATCTCGCTGGCGTTATCGATGCTGCTGGTGGTGGTCGCGATGCTCATCAGTCACAAGGAAAAGCTGGCGCTGGAAAAAGATATTCTGTGGAGCGTATGCCGGGCGGTGATACAGCTCATTATTGTCGGCTATGTACTGAAATACATCTTTGGCGTTAATCATGCCGCCCTGACGCTACTGATGGTGCTGTTCATCTGTTTTAACGCCGCATGGAACGCGCAAAAGCGCAGTAAATATATCGATAAGGCATTTCTCTCCTCGTTTATCGCCATCACCGTCGGTGCCGGGCTAACGCTGACGGTACTGGTGCTTACCGGTTCGATTGAATTTGCGCCGATGCAGGTGATTCCCATCGCTGGCATGGTCGCCGGTAATGCGATGGTAGCGGTAGGGCTGTGCTACAACCAACTGGGGCTGCGTTTTCATAGCGAGCAGCAGCAAATCCAGGAAAAGTTAAGTTTGGGCGCAACGCCGAAAATGGCCTCCGCCGGGCTTATCCGCGATAGCATCCGCGCATCGCTTATCCCGACGATCGACTCGGCAAAGACCGTTGGGCTGGTGAGCCTGCCGGGGATGATGTCCGGGCTGATTTTTGCCGGGATCGATCCGGTAAAAGCGATTAAATATCAAATTATGGTAACGTTTATGCTGTTGTCGACAGCCAGCCTGTCTACCATCATTGCCTGCTATTTAACCTACCGGAAGTTCTATAATTCGCGTCATCAGTTGGTAGTGATGCCGCTCAAGAAATCATGATAGTTGCCGGATGATGGCGCAAGCGCCTTATCCGGCCTGAGGACGACAGGTAGGCCAGATAAGCGCGCCATCAGGCAAGAGAGGATTAATACAGTAGCGCGTACAACTGGCGGCGGTATTTCGACGCCAGCGCGTCGCCGGTGCCGAGCGCGGCAAGGATCTCCTGGAAGGTTTTGCGCGTCTGTCCCTCGGCGGCGGCAAGATCTTTTCTCAGATGGCTGAACAGCAATTCCAGCGCTTCTTCATTACGTCCGACCTGGTGCAACTGCAACGCCAGTTGCGTTGCCAAAGCCGCATCCTGCGGATTCTCCGCGACTTGCTGCTGAAGTTGCTGAATTTCCGGCGTATCCGCCGCCTGTTTAAGCAGTTCGATCTGCGCAACCAGCCCCTGATAACGGGTATCCTGATCCTGTAGCGGGATAGTTTTTAACACCGCTTCGGCCTCTTCAGAGCGGTTCAGCGCAATTTGCGCTTCCGCCAGTAACAGGCCAATCTCACTGTTCTGCGAAGAGAGCTGCCAGGCGTCTTTGAGCAACGGCAGAGCGTCAATGTAGTTGCCCTCCTGCATTAACTGCATCGCTTGTTGCGCTTTTAGCTCTTCTTCACGCGGCAGTACTTTATCCAGCAGAGCGCGGATCGCCTCTTCCGGCTGCGGCCCCTGGAAACCATCGACCGGTTGGCCATTCTGGAACAGATAGACAGTCGGGATGGCGCGCAGACCAAACTGAGCGGCGATCATCTGTTCGGCGTCGCAGTCCAGCTTTGCCAGAATAAACTGACCGTGGTACTGGGCAGCCAGACTTTCCAGCACTGGCGTTAATTGCAGACAGTGTTGGCTGCGTTCAGACCAGAAATAGAACAGTACCGGCGTGGTCATGGACTGCTCTAAGGTCTGCTGCAGGTTGGATTCATTAATATTGACAATGTTCTGTACGGACATGGCGTCGCTCTCTTTTGTCTGTGTCACGTTTACATGGGGGCTGACTGGCGCGCTTCAACTCAGCTTTGTAAAATTTTATCCAGCATCCGGCCCGGCAATAGGCGTTTCAGCGCCATCACCGCCCAGGTGACCAGCGTAACGGGATAGCGCAGCCTGGGTTTATCGCTTGCAAAAGCATGACGTACTTTCGCTACTACCGCGTCAGGATCGCGGGTGAAACGTGCGGCGATGCCGGGATTTTCTACCGGTTTATCACGCTGCGTCTGGTTAACGTTATCCGTAAAACGGGTACGAATCGGCCCCGGTTCTATCAGGCTCACTTTAATGCCTGTGTGCCGTAGCTCCATACGTAGCGCGTCAGACCAGGCTTCGAGCGCATATTTGCTGGCGGCGTAAGCGCCGCGCCCTGGGGTGGAAATCAGCCCCATCACCGATGAGGTCATCACAATGCGTCCTTCGCCATGCGGCAACATGGCGGGAAGTAAGCGCATGGTAAGCTGATGCGCGCCGAAGAAATTACTGGAAAACTGTTGCTCCATCTGCTCACGGCTGATGGTGGAAAGGGGGCCATACACGCCGTAGCCGGCATTGTTAAAGATCCCATACAGACGATTATCGGTCAGGGCGATCACATCATCGGCGGCACGATCCACGCTTTCAGAGGAGTCGAGATCGATCAACACGCCGGTAAATCCCATACTGTTCATCCGGGCGACATCATCAGGTTTGCGGCAGCCCGCCAGGATTTGAAAGCCCTGGCGTTTAAGCTCAAGCGCGCTGTCCAGACCGATTCCGCTGGAACATCCTGTTATTAAGACCGATTTTTGCATAACTTTACCTGTCAGGATCTCCGTTGATTTAAGAGTCGTGGTTAACTATATCCGTCATACTTCAAGTTGCCTGTGCGTTCGTTTACTCCAGTCACATAGGTATCTGTGCTCCTGGAAATTCTCTTACGTGCCGCCTTCATGCAACTCGAATTATTCAGGAGAGAAAAGGGGTCAACTGCTTCGCCATCCAGTCAGCAATAAACGGCTGGGCGTCGCGGTTGGGATGAATGCCGTCATCCTGCATCCACTGCGGTTTCAGATACACCTCTTCCATAAAAAACGGTAACAGAGGAATATCGAACTCTTTGGCGAGCTTAGGATAAATGGCGCTAAAGGATTCATTATAACGGCGACCGTAGTTAGCGGGCAGATGAATTTGCATCAGTAACGGTTGGGCATCGGCGGCTTTCACCGTCTGAATGATTTTACGTAGCGTCTGTTCGGTTTGCGCAGGCGCAAAACCGCGTAGGCCATCGTTGCCGCCAAGTTCCACCACTACCCAGCGCGGGTGATGCTGTTGCAACAGCGCTGGCAAACGCGCCAGTCCCTGCTGCGAGGTATCTCCGCTTATACTGGCATTAACGACCGACGTTTTGTTTTGCCATTTATCATTAAGGAGCGACGGCCATGCCGCGCTGGCGGCCATACGGTAACCGGCGCTGAGGCTATCGCCCAGAATTAATAAGGTGTCTGCGGCGGCGGCACGGAAAGTTAACAGGATCAAAAACAGGAAGGGCAAATGCCAGCGGAAAACAGTGTTGAAGTTCATCGTCTCAGGAAGTCCGTCGGTCAGGGTGAGCATGAGCTTTCCATCCTTACCGGAGTTGAACTGGTTGTCAAACGCGGCGAAACCATTGCGCTGATTGGCGAATCAGGATCGGGAAAATCTACGCTGCTGGCGATTCTCGCCGGACTGGATGACGGCAGTAGCGGAGAGGTTAGTCTGGTGGGGAAACCGCTTCACCAGATGGACGAAGAGGCGCGGGCGCAGCTTCGCGCTCAGCATGTCGGTTTTGTTTTTCAATCCTTTATGCTTATTCCTACGCTTAACGCGCTGGAAAACGTTGAGCTACCGGCCCTGCTACGCGGTGAAAACAGCGGTCAGAGTAAGGCGGGGGCGAAAGCGCTGCTCGAACAACTGGGACTGGGAAAACGGCTTGACCACCTTCCGGCACAGCTTTCCGGCGGCGAACAGCAGCGTGTAGCGCTGGCGCGCGCGTTTAACGGGCGTCCTGATGTGCTGTTTGCCGATGAGCCGACGGGCAACCTTGACCGTCAGACCGGAGATAAAATCGCCGACCTGCTATTTTCGCTTAACCGCGAGCACGGCACCACGCTGATTCTGGTGACGCACGACCCGGCGCTGGCGGCGCGCTGCGACCGGCGGCTGCGGTTGGTCAACGGTCAGTTACAGGAGGAGGCATGATAGCTCGCTGGTTCTGGCGCGAATGGCGCTCGCCGTCGCTGATTATTGTCTGGCTGGCGTTGAGTCTGGCGGTGGCCTGCGTACTGGCGCTCGGCAGTATTAGCGACCGGATGGAAAAAGGGTTAAGTCAGCAAAGCCGCGAGTTTATGGCAGGCGATCGGACGCTGCAAAGTTCGCGGGAGGTACCGAAAGCCTGGCTTGAAGAGGCGCGTAAACGCGGCCTTAACGTGGGCGAGCAGTTAACCTTTGCGACCATGACGTTTGCCGGCGATACGCCGCAACTGGCCAGCGTGAAGGCGGTAGATAGCGTTTATCCGATGTACGGCGAATTGCAAACCCGTCCTGACGGAGTGAAACCGCAGCCGGGTAGCGTACTGCTGGCGCCGCGTCTGATGGCGCTGCTTAATTTGAAAACGGGCGATACCATTGATGTCGGCGACGTGACCTTGCGTATTGCCGGTGAAGTGGTGCAGGAGCCGGATTCCGGATTTAACCCTTTTCAGATGGCGCCGCGTCTGATGATGAATATGGCCGATGTGGCAAAAACCGGTGCGATACAGCCGGGGAGCCGCGTGATGTGGCGGTATAAATTCGGCGGAACGCCGCAACAGCTTGCTGGCTATGAAAGCTGGCTGTTACCGCAGCTTAAACCGGAACATCGCTGGTACGGACTGGAGCAGGATGACGGGGCATTGGGGAAATCGCTCGAACGTTCGCAGCAGTTTTTGCTGCTTTCGGCGTTATTAACGCTACTGCTGGCGGTAGCTGCCGTCGCGGTGGCGATGAGCCATTACTGCCGTAGCCGCTACGATCTGGTGGCGATTTTAAAAACGTTGGGCGCGGGCCGGGCCCAGTTACGTAAACTTATCATCGGACAGTGGTTGATGGTGCTGGGGCTTTCCGCCGTCACGGGAGGCGCGATTGGGTTACTGTTTGAAAACATATTGCTGGTGCTGCTAAAACCGGTACTGCCCGCCGATTTGCCGCCCGCCAGCCTGTGGCCCTGGCTGTGGGCGCTGGGCGCGATGACGGTCATCTCTCTGCTGGTCGGTTTACGGCCTTATCGATTGTTGCTGGCGACCCAGCCGCTACGGGTGCTGCGCCGCGACGTTGTCGCTCGCGTCTGGCCGTTAAAAATTTATTTGCCTGTCGCCTGCGCCGTCGTGGTGGCGCTGCTCGCCGGATTGATGGGCGGAAGCATGCTGTTGTGGGCGGTTCTGGCGGGCGCCGTGATACTGGCGCTGCTGTGCGGTCTGGTGGGTTGGATGCTGCTTAACGTGCTGCGCGGCATGACGTTGACGTCGCTACCGCTGCGTCTGGCCGTCAGCCGACTTCTGCGTCAGCCGTGGTCAACGTTGAGTCAGCTTTCGGCGTTTTCGCTTTCGTTTATGCTGCTGGCGCTCTTGCTGGTGCTGCGCGGCGACCTCCTTGATCGCTGGCAACAGCAGCTCCCGCCGGAAAGCCCGAACTATTTCCTTATCAATATTGCTTCAGAGCAGGTCGCGCCGTTGAAAGCCTTTTTGGCGGAACATCAGGTGATTCCGCAGACGTTTTATCCGATTGTGCGGGCGCGGTTAACCAGGATAAACGGTAATCCGACGGAAGGTCAGCAGGATGAGTCACTCAACCGTGAACTGAATTTGACCTGGCAGGATACGCGCCCGGCGCATAATCCGCTGGTCGCTGGTCACTGGCCGCCAAAACCGGGCGAAGTCTCCATGGAAGAGGGGCTGGCGAAGCGGCTGAACGTCAAACTCGGCGATAGCGTAACCTTTATGGGCGATACCCAGGCATTTAGCGCTAAAGTCACCAGCCTGCGTCAAGTGGACTGGGAAAGCCTGCGGCCCAACTTTTTCTTCATTTTTCCTTCCGGGGCGCTGGACGGGCAACCGCAAAGCTGGTTGACCAGTTTTCGCTGGGAGAATGGCAACGGCATGTTAACGCAGCTTAACCGCGAGTTTCCTACCGTCAGCCTGTTAGATATCGGGGCGATCCTGAAACAGGTGGGACAGGTGCTGGAGCAGGTCAGTCGGGCGCTGGAGGTGATGGTTGTGCTAGTCACCCTCTGCGGCATGTTGCTATTACTGGCCCAGGTACAGGTCGGGATGCGTCAGCGCCATCAGGAGCTGGTGGTGTGGCGCACGTTAGGAGCCGGAAAGAAACTGTTGCGTACCACACTCTGGTGCGAATTCGCCATGCTGGGGTTAGTTGCCGGGCTGGTCGCCGCGATTGGCGCGGAAACGGCGCTGGCGATCTTACAAATCAACGTTTTTGATTTCCCCTGGGAGCCGGACTGGCGTTTATGGGGCGCACTGCCGTTTTGCGGCGCGCTGCTGCTTTCCGTATGCGGCGGCTGGCTTGGCGTTCGTTTGCTGAAAGGCAAAGCGCTATTCCGACAGTTTAACGGATGATTCATGATGTGAATAATTTCGCGCCGGTTTTTAAAACGGCGCGTACTTTTTTAGTCGCACAAATTGATAACTCCTTGATTTTTAGTAGCACAAATCATTAAAAAATACACAACACGTAAGGTTTTATAACAGTTATTATTTGCCTGCTAAATGATTTGGATTGGCTATCTATCAAGGAAAATATAATGACAATTAAAATAACAGCGTTGGCGGCATCGATCGGCGCGGCAATGGCTTTCATGCCTTTCGCCACTCAGGCGGAAATCACCGTTTTAAAACAAGATCCCCAGGCGGGTAATCCACTCAGCCGACTCAATTTCACCGTCGGCGGGAGTATTCGTCCGCAGTTCCAGAATATGACCGGCAATGACGGCGCGAACGGTTATAAACGTAATGGTTTTGATGGCGGGACGCGTTTCCGCTTCGCCGCGGATTACTATCTGTTTGATGATATCAGTTGGATTAGCTATTACGAGCTGGGCGTCAATATCCCTGCGGTATTTGACTGGGATAACCATTATGCGAAGGGCGCGACTGATACCACTCGCCGTATGCTGTATACCGGCTTCAAGAGCGCGACGTGGGGAACGCTGACCTTCGGTCAACAGAACAGCATTTATTACGATGTGGTGGGCGTAAAAACCGATATCTGGGATTACGACATGATAGGTCAGGCGCCGGGCAACGGGATTAACGGCGACTACGATGGTTCTTACCGTACGCGTAAGTCATTGAAGTATAAGAAAAGCATTGGCAATGTCGATCTCTACGCGTCTTATCTGTTCAGCGACGATTATAATGCCAATAACGGTCTGAATTACAAACGTAAAGGCGGCGGTTCTTTAGGCGCGGATTACCATCTCACCGACGATCTGACCTGGGGGACGGCATGGAACTATACCCGTGCGGAGATGCGCGGCAACGGCAATAAAACTTACGATCAAAATATTGTCGGTACCGCGTTAAGCTGGACGCCGGAAAACTGGACTATCGCCGCAGGCGGCGGTTGGTATCAGAACTTTATGACGACCAAAAAAGTGTCTGTGAATGATTACTTTGCCGGCGATGCGTGGGGTCTGGAATATTTTGTCGGTTACGCTTTCCCGATTGGTCAGTATGCCGTGAAAGCTATTCAACCGTACTTTATGGGCGACCGCATTGAATATGTGAATGGCCGCGACTATCTGCGCACCGATAACGGCGTGGGGATCACCTTCCAACTGGATTATGGTTTCCGCGTTGATTATGAACATGTTTTCACCTCCAGCACTGACAATCTGGGCGATATGAACCTGGTGCGTCTGCGTTACGATTTCTAAAGCGTTTTCCTCTGCCGGATGTTGGCGTTAAGACCTCTTATCCGGCATTTCCCTCTACGCTATTCCCGCCTGACACACGCCTGAGCGCCTGCCTCGTACATTTAACGACACACCAGGAAACATCATGAAATAATTTCAAGGACAGCAGGCTGTGATCTGTGTCATGTTAAGAAATAGCCTTTCGTTTGGGCCAAAACAGACGATGCCGCATGAACGGCATCCGGCACAGCATCACACTATTTAAAATGGAGAAATTATGGGATTGCGTCAGAGTTTACGCATTGCGGCCAGCACGCTATTACTGGCCTGCGGATTACAGTTTGCCCATGCCGATGGTTCCCCGCAAACGATCGTATTTGGCGTCGCGCCAGGGCCGTATGGCGACATGGTGAAGCAGGCGATTGCGCCGACATTAAAAGAAAAAGGGTATAAGGTCGTGGTGCGCGAGTTTAGCGACTATGTCCAGCCCAATATGGCGTTAGCTAACGGCAGCATTGACGCCAACCTCTTTCAACATACCCTCTATTTTGACAAATTCACCGCTGACAAAGGGCTGAAGCTCAGCAAACTTATTGTGGTACCGACCGCCGGGATGGGCTTCTATTCACGTAAAATCAACAGTCTGGATGCGCTTAAAAAAGGGGACATTATTACCCTCTCCAACGATCCGACTAACCTGGCGCGCGGCCTTCGCTTCCTGCAATCGTTGGGGCTTATCACGATTAAGGACAATATCGATCCGACCAAAGCCTCTGAACGAGATATCGCCAGCAATCCAAAAGGACTGGTTTTCAAACCGCTGGAAGCCGCACAGCTACCGCGCACGCTGGATGGCGTGACCGGCGCGCTGGTTAACGGGAACTTTGCGGTGGCGGCAGGACTCGATCTCTCCAGCGCGATTAAGCAGGAACACCTGGATGAGAACCTGAAAAATATCATTGCGGTACGCAGTGAAGATGCCGATAAGCCGTTTGCCAAAGATATTGTCGAGGCGGTGAAATCGCCGGCTTATCGCGCGGTTATCGACGATCCAAAGAATATTTATAGCGCCTTCCAGAAACCGGAATGGATGACCGCGACACCCTGATCGCAGCGGTAGCCATCCCCAATTTCTGAGGTGAATATGATTGAAATAGAAAAAGTCTGCGTCGATTTTACCGCCGGTCGCGGTACCCCCACGCGCGCGGTGGATGATGTGAGCCTGCATATCGCCGCGGGCGAGATTTTTGGCATTGTTGGTACCAGCGGCGCAGGAAAAAGCACTCTGCTGCGTACCCTGAACGCCTTAACGCGTCCCAGCCAGGGGCGCGTCAACGTCAACGGCGTGGAAATTTCGGCGCTGGACGGAAAAGCGTTACGCCAGGCGCGGCAGCGTATTGGTATGATTTTCCAGCATTTTAACTTAATGCATACCCGGACAGTGGCGCAAAACGTGGCGTTTAGCCTGAAAGCGGCTGGCTGGGAACGCAGCAAAATCGCGCCGCGGGTGGCGGAAATTTTAACGCTGGTGGGCCTTGCCGATAAAGCGAACCGTTTCCCGGTACAGCTCAGCGGCGGGCAAAAACAGCGGGTGGGGATAGCCCGCGCCATCGCTAACCATCCGGATGTTTTGCTGTGTGATGAACCGACTTCCGCGCTGGATCTGGAAACTTCCGCCACGATTCTGGCCCTGCTCAGACAGATCAACGCACAGCTCGGGATTACTATTGTACTGATCACCCATGAAATGAACGTGATCAAATCTATTTGCGATCGCGTGGCGGTGATGTCGGGCGGTAAGGTTGTGGAATCGGGCGAGGTGTTTGATGTGTTTGCCCACCCGCAACACGCTTTCACACAGCAACTGGTGTCTCATACCCTTAATTTGACCCTGCCGGAACGTTTACGGGAACACCTGCCCGGGCAGTTGCTGAAAATTTTGTTTATCGGCGATTCGGCGGAGCAGCCGGTACTGTCGGAGGTGGCGATCAAGTTTGGCGTCGCGGTCAATATCCTGCATGGCAAGATTGAATATATCGGCGAACGCGCGTTGGGCATTCTGGTGGTGCAATTAACCGCGCCGCATAATCCAACGGCGGTGGCCGCCGCCGTGGAGCATATCCGTCAACGTACCGCACAGGTGGAGGTGATCCGTGGATGATTTATTGCCGGATTTAACGCTGGCGTTCAATGAAACTTTCCAGATGTTGAGTATTTCAACGGTGCTGGCGATTCTTGGCGGTCTACCGCTCGGTTTTCTGATTTTTGTCACCGATCGTCATCTGTTCTGGCAGAACCGTTTTATTTATCTCGTCGCCTCGGTTCTGGTGAATATTATCCGCTCGGTTCCATTTGTTATTTTACTGGTGCTGTTACTGCCGCTAACGCAGCTTTTGCTGGGCAATACCATTGGCCCGATTGCAGCCTCCGTCCCGCTGTCGGTGGCCGCAATCGCGTTTTATGCACGCCTGGTAGATAGCGCGCTCCGTGAAGTCGATAAAGGGATTATTGAGGCGGCGCTGGCATTCGGCGCTAGTCCGATGCGTATTATCTGTACCGTACTGTTGCCGGAAGCCAGCGCAGGGCTGCTGCGCGGCCTGACGATTACATTGGTAAGCTTAATCGGCTACTCGGCGATGGCCGGGATTGTCGGCGGCGGCGGGGTAGGCGACCTGGCGATTCGCTATGGCTACTACCGTTACGAAACCGAAGTGATGGTTGTTACCGTAGTGGCGCTGATTGTGCTGGTTCAGGTCGTTCAGATGCTGGGCGACTGGCTGGCAAAACGTGCCGACAAGCGCGACAGACACTAAGCCGGCTCAATGTAGCGTCAGCCGGCAATAAAAGTAAGCTATTGCGCTTTTAGCCAGTTGGCAACCTCTTGCCATGGGCCGCGAAAAACGATATTCGCGGCTTTTTTCTCCAGTTGATAGCGATACATCGGGTCGTAATATTCGTTAAGTAGCGGAACCAGCCATGCCATATGGCCGTCGGTGCTGCCGCTGGATAATTGCTCTGCCAGCGCCCTATCCAGCGTGTCCGTCAGTTCGGCAAAGCGTTGCAACCCCAGACGGCGGCGAATAGCGAACAGTCCATGATGAAGATATTCACTATACGCCTGCCAACCGGCTTCATCGCCGTAGGCGTGGGTGAAGTCGTGATGCATACGGATGAAATACTCTTCACGCAGTCGTTCCAGACGAAGCGCAAACGGATCTTCCACTACCGCAATGGGGGCCTGCGCCATTCTTTCGCGTAAACACTCAGGCAGATGGTTGGCGCCGATCGTTCGCCCTTCATCTTCCAGTACCCACCTTTTTAGCGTCTGATGCGCGTTAATTTTCAGCAATTCAACGGCAAGTTTGTTTTCAAAACTGGCCTGGCTGAGCTGGGGGTTCAGCGTGCGGCCAAAAGAGGAGCCGCGATGACGCGCGAGACCTTCCAGATCCACGCCGTTGGGCTGTTGTCGCACCAGTTGCGTTTTGCCGCTGCCCGTACAGCCGCCAATTAAAAGTATCGGTTTTTGCGCCAGTTGCCAGGTCGCCTGAATTGCTGTCTGGCGCAGCGCTTTATAGCCGCCTTCAATAAGCGGGCAGTCAATCCCTGTTTCTTTCAGCCAACGTTGTACGATATGTGACCGCTGACCGCCGCGCGCGCAGCACAGATACCCGTTGGGGAAACGTTGATACGCGGCTTTCCAGGCCTCAAGCCGCTGCTGGCGAATGTCGCCGCAAACCAGCCGATGCCCCAACGCTAACGCCGCATCCGCGCCCTGACGTTTGTAGCAGGTGCCGACGGCGGCTCGCTCGTCGTCCATCATCAATGGCAGGTTGATGGCGCCCGGCATGGCGCCCTGTTCAAACTCAATCGGCGCGCGTACATCAATTAAAGGCGTATCGGCAAGGAGGAGCGCGCGATAGTCCTGTGCTTTTTGTCTGTCTTGCATAACGTAAAACGTAACCTTAAATCATCCTTTGCGCTATTTTACGCGCCAATTCGCAAAGTGGCTTGATTTTTAACAGCGTACCGTGTTGAAAATGGATAAAAAACCGGCTATTTCGGGTTGTCGTTGGGTAAATAATTTCACAATGTCTTCTACCGCTTTGCCTCCGCCAAATTTATGCCAGGCGAGGCTTAACGGTGAGGGCGGACGCATCGTCGGGATGGTACAGCTTACCAGTTCGTTTTTGTCGATCAGCGTTTGACAGAGCGGCTGCGGGACAAAACCGATACCGACGCCTGCCAGATGAGCGGCGATTTTGGTTTCCATATCAGGCACGATAATTTCCTTCTGCCCCGGAAGGCGCCAGGCTACCCGTTTGGTCAGCGTACGCGCGCTGTCTTCGATATTAATTGCCGGGAAACGGCGCAACTGCGCTTCTGTTAGAGGCCCGCTGACGTGAGCTAAAGGATGATCCGCAGACATCACAAAACGCCATTGTACGGAACCTAAAGGATCGAGCATAAAGGTATTAGCCAACGGCTCGGTGCCAGTTACGCCAATCGCCAGCGAAAAACCTTCATACAGGAGCGAATCCCAGACGCCCATATAAATTTGCCGGGAAAAGTGAAACTGAGTGAAAGGGTAACGCGCATTAAGCCACGATAAGAGACTGGCGACCGCTTGCGGGCTATAGAGCAGGTTATTAACCACAATATTGACCTGACGCTCTACGCCGTCGTTAACCTGGCGTAGCTCGTCAGGCATACTGTCCAGCCACGCAAGCCAGTCTTTTGCCTGAGAGAGAAGGTGAGAGCCCGCCGCCGTCAACGAGACGCTTCGCGTTGTGCGAAAGAACAGCCCTACGCCGGTATTTTCCTCCAACAGTTTGATGCGGTAGCTAATGGTTGCCGTGGTTTTACACAGGCGCTCCGCCGCTTTGGAGAAACTCCCCGTTTCGGCAACGCTGATAAAGGTACGCAGTGTTTCCGGGTCAAACATCGTCAGACGCCTCCTTACGATCCTGATAAAACCAGAATTGTTTTCCTATGATTTTTAAGTAGTTTTACATAATAGCCATGTTTGATTTGTGGTCTAAATCTACTTTTGGAAAAATATTCCAACTTTTATGTTGATGTTAAATCCCGAAGGTTTTAGATTGCATGGTATTGAAACCGGACAGAGTCCACACCGCGGTTAAACGGAATCGAGCTACAAGGGAAAAATAATGAAACTTGAGGTATTACCGTTAGATCAGAAGACGTTCAGCGCTTATGGCGATGTTATTGAGACGCAGGAACGAGACTTTTTTCATATAAACAACGGGTTAGTTGAGCGATATCACGACCTGGCGAAGGTTGAAGTTCTGGAGCAGGATCGCACGCTGATCAGTATTAACAGGGCGCAACCGGCCGCGATGCCTATTGTGGTACATGAACTGGAACGTCATCCTTTAGGTACGCAGGCGTTTGTGCCGATGAACGGCGAGGCTTTTGTCGTTATTGTCGCGCTCGGCGATGATAAACCCGATCTCTCCACGCTGCGGGCGTTTATTAGCAATGGACGGCAGGGCGTCAATTATCACCGTAATGTATGGCATCACCCGCTGTTTGCGTGGCAGACGGTTACCGATTTTCTGACGGTGGATCGCGGTGGCAGCGATAACTGTGATGTTGAAAGTATCCCGACACATGAACTCTGTTTTGCGTGACGCTATTGGCCTTCTTGCATAAGATGAACATATTGTTCATTGTTTATGCTCATATTTTGGGCCGGAGTTAACGTAAATATGACGGAAGTAAGACGACGCGGCAGGCCAGGACAGGCAGAGCCGACTGCGCAGAAAGGCGCTCAGGCGCTGGAGAGGGGCATAGCGATATTGCAATATCTCGAAAGAAGCGGCGGCAGTTCATCAGTTAGCGATATTTCCGGCAGCCTGGATTTACCGCTTTCTACGACGTTTCGCCTGTTAAAGGTACTGCAAGCGGCTGATTTTGTGTACCAGGATAGCCAGCTTGGCTGGTGGCATATTGGTTTAGGCGTATTTAATGTGGGCTCTGCGTATATTCATAATCGCGATGTCCTCTCGGTGGCCGGACCCTTTATGCACCGACTTATGCTGCTTTCTGGCGAGACGGTCAACGTAGCGATTCGCAACGGTAATGAAGCGGTGTTAATCGGTCAAAAGGAGTGCAAATCGATGGTCAGAATGTGCGCGCCCTTAGGGAGTCGTCTGCCGTTACATGCTTCCGGCGCCGGAAAAGCGCTGCTTTACCCGCTCACCGAAGAAGAGCTGGTGGGGATCGTCGTCAATACCGGTTTGCGGCGGTTTACGCCGACCACTCTGGTGGATTTACCTATCCTGCTTAAAAATCTGGAGCAGGCGCGTGAACAGGGCTACACCGTCGACCAGGAAGAACATGTTGTCGGGCTGAATTGTATCGCCTCCGCTATCTATGACGATGCGGGCAGCGTGGTCGCCGCTATCTCAATATCGGGACCGGCTTCCCGGCTGACGGAAGATCGCTTTATCAGCCAGGGTGAACTGGTACGGGATACCGCGAAAGACATCAGTACGGCGCTTGGGCTAAAACCCCCTGTAGCCTGAGCCGCATCCCGCTCGCTGGAGCGGGACTTTTTTAAAATTTTTAAAAGTTGGAAACTTTTTCCAATAAAAAGAGGTAGCAATAAAATGGCAAAAATGAGAGCCGTGGATGCGGCAATGTATGTGCTGGAAAAAGAAGGTATCACCACAGCATTCGGCGTTCCTGGGGCTGCAATCAACCCCTTCTATTCTGCAATGCGTAAGCATGGAGGCATTCGCCATATACTGGCGCGTCATGTGGAAGGCGCCTCGCATATGGCTGAGGGCTACACACGTGCGGCGGCAGGTAATATTGGGGTCTGCCTGGGCACTTCCGGCCCGGCGGGAACCGACATGATCACCGCACTCTATTCCGCTTCTGCCGACTCTATCCCGATTTTATGCATTACCGGTCAGGCGCCACGAGCGCGTCTGCACAAGGAAGATTTCCAGGCAGTCGATATTGAAGCGATTGCAAAACCAGTCAGCAAGATGGCAGTGACGGTTCGTGAGGCGGCGCTGGTGCCGCGCGTATTACAACAGGCTTTTCATCTGATGCGCTCAGGCCGCCCAGGTCCTGTGCTGGTTGATTTACCGTTTGATGTTCAGGTTGCGGAGATCGAATTCGATCCGGATATGTATGAGCCGCTGCCGGTATATAAGCCAGCCGCCAGCCGCGTACAGATTGAAAAGGCGCTGGAGATGCTGATTCAGTCCGAGCGTCCGGTAATTGTCGCGGGCGGCGGGGTTATTAACGCCGACGCCGCGCCACTGCTGCAGCAGTTTGCCGAACTGACCAGCGTACCGGTGATCCCTACTCTGATGGGCTGGGGCTGTATCCCGGACGATCACCCCTTAATGGCGGGGATGGTCGGCCTGCAAACGGCGCATCGCTACGGCAACGCCACTCTGCTGGCATCTGATATGGTTTTTGGCATCGGTAACCGTTTCGCCAACCGTCATACAGGGTCCGTTGAGAAATATACTCAGGGGCGAAAAATCATCCATATCGATATTGAACCGACGCAAATTGGCCGCGTGTTGTGCCCGGATCTGGGCATCGTTTCGGACGCCAAAGCGGCGCTAACGTTGCTGATCGATGTCGCGCAGGAGATGCAAAAAGCGGGGCGTTTGCCATGCCGGAAAACCTGGGTGGACGAATGCCAGCAGCGTAAACGGACTTTGCTGCGTAAAACCCACTTTGACAACGTGCCAGTGAAGCCGCAGCGCGTCTATGAAGAGATGAACAAAGCCTTTGGTCGCGATGTGTGCTATGTCACCACCATTGGATTGTCGCAAATCGCGGCAGCGCAGATGCTGCATGTGTTTAAAGACAGACACTGGATCAACTGCGGCCAGGCGGGGCCTCTTGGCTGGACAATCCCGGCGGCATTAGGAGTATGTGCTGCCGATCCGCAACGCAATGTGGTGGCGATTTCCGGCGATTTCGACTTCCAGTTCCTGATTGAAGAGTTAGCCGTCGGCGCGCAGTTTAACATTCCGTATATCCATGTGCTGGTTAACAACGCTTATCTTGGTCTGATTCGCCAGTCGCAACGCGCATTTGACATGGACTACTGCGTACAGCTCGCCTTTGAAAATATCAACTCCAGCGAAGTGAATGGCTATGGCGTTGACCATGTAAAAGTGGCGGAAGGGTTAGGCTGTAAAGCAATTCGTGTCTTTAAACCGGAAGATATTGCGCCTGCATTTGAACAAGCCAAAGCGCTAATGGCGCAATATCGCGTTCCGGTGGTGGTGGAAGTCATTCTGGAACGCGTAACCAATATTTCCATGGGCAGCGAACTGGATAACGTAACCGAGTTTGAAGAGGTTGCGGATAGTGCGAAAGATGCGCCAACAGAAATCTGTTTTATGAAATATGAGTAAGGGAGGTAATCGATGTTACGTTTCTCTGCCAATCTTTCTATGCTGTTTACGGAATATGATTTCCTGGAACGCTTTGATAAAGCGGCGTTGTCGGGATTTCGCGGCGTGGAATTCATGTTTCCCTACGATAACGACATCGAAGTGTTAAAACGTAAGCTCAGGGATAATAATCTGGAACATACGTTACATAATTTACCGGCTGGCGACTGGGCGGCTGGCGAACGTGGAATTGCCTGTATTCCTGGGCGCGAAGAAGAGTTTCGCGATGGCGTAGCGGCCGCAATCCGTTATGCACGTGCGTTAGGCAATAAGAAAATAAATTGTCTGGTGGGTAAAACGCCGTCAGGATTCTCCGCAACGGAGATCCACGACACGTTGGTCGAAAACCTGCGCTATGCGGCAAATATGCTGGCGAAAGAAGACATTTTATTACTTATCGAACCTATTAATCACTTTGATATGCCGGGATTCCATCTCACCGGCACTCAACAGGCGTTAGCCTTAATTAAGGATATCGGCAGCGATAATATCAAAATTCAGTATGATATTTATCACATGCAACGCATGGAAGGGGAATTAACGCAAACCATGACGGCATGGGCCGATAAAATAGGCCATTTACAGATTGCTGATAACCCGCGTCGCGGCGAGCCGGGGACCGGGGAAATTAATTATGACTTTATTTTTAATGTCATTAAACAGTCTGGTTATGATGGCTGGGTTGGCTGTGAATATAAACCACTGACTACCACGGAAGCGGGATTATCGTGGATTAATCAGTACCGTTAAAACGCAGAATAATTCGGGCAGCGCTTTTTTTCCACTGTGTTGGAAGGGGATTGTGTTGCCTGAATCTGGAAACACCGAAAGCAATAAAAGAGGTTGTATATGAAACTGGGATTTATTGGCCTGGGAATTATGGGCTCGCCAATGGCTATCAATTTGGCACGCGCCGGTCATCAATTACACGTTACGACTATTGGTCCGGTCGCGGACGAACTGCTCTCGCTGGGGGTGGTAAATGTTGAGACTGCACGTCAGGTAACTGAATTTGCAGACATCATCTTCATAATGGTGCCGGATACGCCGCAGGTTGAAGAGGTGTTATTTGGCGAACACGGTTGCGCTAAAACATCGCTTCAGGGAAAAACCATCGTCGATATGAGTTCTATTTCTCCTATCGAAACCAAACGTTTTGCCCAGCGCGTTAATGAAATGGGCGCTGATTACCTGGATGCCCCGGTTTCCGGGGGAGAAATCGGGGCGCGTGAAGGCACTCTGTCGATTATGGTCGGCGGCGAGCAGAAAGTCTTTGACCGCGTTAAACCGCTCTTTGACATCCTGGGAAAAAATATCACCCTGGTGGGCGGCAATGGGGATGGGCAAACCTGTAAGGTGGCTAACCAAATTATTGTTGCGCTGAATATTGAAGCGGTTTCTGAAGCCTTAGTGTTTGCTTCAAAAGCAGGTGCCGATCCGGTACGCGTGCGCCAGGCGTTAATGGGCGGGTTCGCCTCTTCACGCATTCTGGAAGTTCACGGCGAGCGGATGATCAACCGGACGTTCGAGCCTGGTTTCAAAATCGCGCTTCATCAGAAAGACCTTAATCTTGCATTGCAAAGCGCAAAAGCGCTGGCGCTGAATTTACCGAATACGGCGACCTGCCAGGAATTATTCAATACCTGTGCGGCAAATGGCGGGAGCCAGCTTGATCATTCGGCAATGGTACAGGCGCTGGAATTAATGGCCAATCATAAATTGTCCTAATTATGTGTATCGCTGCGGCTGCAGCGATACCTGTTCACAAGGAACACTCTGTAAAGGTGAAGAACATGAGTGAAACTAAAAAATCCGGAATTGATTACTGGAAACAAATTGTTGTCGTAATGAGTCTGGGCTGGGTAGCGATTTGGATCTATCGCACCGTGCTTACGCCAATTTATCCAGAAATTCAGGCATCTTTAGACAATGTAAGTAATGCTGAAATAGGCGCCATTGCAAGTTTTTACTTTTTTGCTTACTGCAGTATGCAAATCCCTTGCGGAATATTGGTCGATAAATTCGGTCAAAAAATCATGCTGATGGCCGGATTTACGCTTTTTATTATTGGTACACTCTGTATCGCGAAAGCCAATGGCCTGACCATGATCTATATAGGGTCGCTAATGGCAGGTGGCGGATGCGCTTCTTTCTTTAGCTCGGCTTATTCACTCTCTTCGGCAAACGTGCCGCAGGCCCGTCGGGCATTAGCCAACGCGATTATCAACAGCGGGTCGGCTATAGGGATGGGGATTGGCTTAATCGGTTCCAGCGTATTAGTAAAAAACATGAGCATGGCCTGGCAGAATGTACTGTATATCGTGGCCGCGATATTAGTAATCATGCTGTGCGTCTTTACGCTGATCATTCGCGGTAAAGCCAAAAGCGACTCTGCGCAAGCGGAAAAGCAAACCCAAACCGTTACGGAAGATGAGAAACGCGCACCTTTATTCTCTGGTTTATTGTGTAGCGTTTACTTCCTCTATTTCTGTACCTGCTACGGTTACTATTTGATAGTGACCTGGCTGCCCTCTTATCTACAGACTGAAAGAGGATTTGATGGCGGAGCTATCGGGCTGGCATCAGCGCTGGTAGCGGTGGTTGGCGTACCGGGGGCGTTATTTTTTAGCCATCTGTCAGATAAATTCCGTAACAGTAAAGTTAAGGTTATTCTCGGTCTGGAAATTGTGGCGGCAGCAATGTTGGCGTTTACGGTTTTGTCCCCGAATACCACGATGCTGATGGTCAGCCTGACGCTATACGGCTTGCTGGGGAAAATGGCAGTAGACCCGATCCTGATCTCCTTTGTATCTGAACAGGCTTCGGCAAAAAGTCTGGGAAGAGCTTTCAGCCTTTTTAATTTCTTTGGCATGAGTTCAGCGGTTGTCGCCCCAACGTTGACCGGATTTATTTCGGATGTAACGGGGTCGAAGGAGATCAGTTTTGTGATTTCAGCATGTTTAGTGGTCACCGGAACACTGATCTTTGCTGTCGTCACTTTATATAAAAAGAAAGCAACGCAACGTATTGCTTCAGCTTAAAAATAATTATATCTACTAATTCTTTATTTTATATTTATTTGTTCCTCATAGCTAAACCCATAACAACGTTATCCGATGCGTGAACAGAGGGATTTATGGAACATCAAAGAGAGCTATACCAGCAGCGCGGTTATAGCGAAGACTTATTACCTAAAACAGAAACCCAACGAAACTGGAAGGCATTTAACTATTTCACCTTATGGATGGGATCTGTACATAACGTGCCAAATTACGTTATGGTCGGCGGTTTTTTTATACTGGGGCTATCAACATTTAATATCATGTTGGCCATTATTATCAGCGCATTATTTATTGCGGCGGCGATGGTAATGAATGGCGCGGCAGGCAGCAAATATGGCGTTCCTTTTGCTATGATATTGCGAGGTTCTTACGGCGTCCGCGGCGCGCTATTCCCTGGATTATTGCGAGGGGGAATCGCGGAAATTATGTGGTTCGGCTTGCAGTGTTACGCGGGATCGCTGGCATTTCTTATTTTGATTGGGAAGATCTGGCCAGGATTTCTGACATTAGGTGGAGATTTCAAGCTGCTGGGTCTTTCACTGCCAGGGCTAATTACTTTTCTAATTTTTTGGATTATTAACGTTGGCATCGGTTTTGGCGGTGGTAAAGTATTAAATAAATTTACCGCTATCCTCAATCCATGTATTTACATTGTCTTTGGCGGCATGGCTATTTGGGCAATATCGCTGGTCGGCATTGGCCCGATTCTGGACTATCTGCCTTCAGGCGTGCAAAAAGCAGAGCACAGCGGCTTTCTGTTCCTGGTGGTGATTAACGCCGTAGTCGCCGTCTGGGCAGCGCCAGCGGTGAGCGCGTCCGATTTCACGCAAAACGCGCATTCATTTCGCGCTCAGGCATTGGGACAAACGCTGGGGCTTATCGTAGCGTATATATTATTCGCCGTAGCCAGCGTGTGCATTATTGCCGGAGCCAGTATTCATTATGGTATGGATACCTGGAACGTGCTGGATATTGTGCAGCGCTGGGACAGTCTGTTTGCTTCATTCTTTGCGGTGCTGGTGATTCTGATGACGACAATTTCAACCAACGCCACCGGTAATATTATACCTGCGGGGTATCAAATTGCGGCGCTTGCCCCGACAAAGCTTAACTATAAAAATGGCGTAATGATTGCCAGTATTATCAGTCTACTGATTTGCCCATGGAAATTAATGGAGAATCAGGACAGTATTTATCTGTTCCTCGATATTATCGGCGGTATGCTTGGCCCGGTAATCGGCGTAATGTTAGCTCATTATTTTGTGGTAATGCGTGGAAAAATTAATCTTGATGAGCTGTACACCGCCAGCGGTGATTACAAATATTATGATAATGGATTTAACCTGACTGCATTTTCAGTCACCCTGGTCGCAGTTATTCTGTCATTAGGCGGCAAGTTTATACCATTTTTGGAGCCTTTATCCCGCGTGTCCTGGTTTGTAGGCGTAATAGTTGCGTTCGTTGCTTATGCGCTATTGAAGAAACGCACGGGTTTTGAAAATACAGGAGAGAAAAAACTCGCAGGTTAAATATTGAAAAAGCATTAAGCGTATTTAATGAAGTGTGCGCTATTTAAAAACTATCTGTATCCATACAAGGAGTTTGTTATGTCTTTTGATTTAATTATTAAGAACGGTACTGTCATCTTAGAAAACGAAGCGAGAGTTATCGATATCGCCGTCCAGGGCGGAAAAATCGCTGCGATTGGCGAGAACCTGGGGGAAGCGAAAAATGTGCTGGATGCGACGGGATTGATCGTTTCGCCGGGCATGGTTGACGCGCATACCCACATTTCTGAACCGGGCCGTACCCACTGGGAAGGCTATGAAACCGGTACCCGCGCGGCGGCGAAAGGCGGTATTACCACGATGATTGAGATGCCGCTCAATCAGCTGCCGGCGACGGTCGATCGTGAGACGATTGAACTCAAGTTTGACGCGGCAAAAGGTAAATTGACCATCGACGCCGCGCAGTTGGGCGGTTTGGTTTCTTATAACCTGGATCGGCTGCATGAGCTGGACGAAGTGGGCGTTGTCGGCTTCAAGTGCTTTGTCGCCACCTGCGGCGATCGTGGCATCGATAATGATTTTCGCGACGTTAATGACTGGCAGTTTTACAAAGGCGCGCAGAAACTGGGGGAGATGGGCCAGACGGTACTGGTACATTGCGAAAATGCTCTGATTTGCGATGAGCTGGGCGAAGAAGCTAAACGCGAAGGTCGCGTAACGGCGCATGATTATGTCGCCTCACGTCCGGTATTTACTGAAGTGGAAGCCATTCGTCGCGTGCTGTATCTGGCGAAAGCGGCAGGTTGCCGTCTGCACGTTTGTCATATCAGCAGCCCGGAGGGGGTAGAGGAAGTAACGCGCGCGCGTCAGGAAGGTCAGGATGTCACCTGTGAATCGTGCCCGCACTATTTTGTCCTCGATACCGATCAGTTCGAAGAGATTGGCACCCTGGCAAAATGTTCTCCGCCAATTCGCGACCAGGAAAACCAGAAAGGGATGTGGGAAAAACTGTTTAACGGCGAAATCGACTGCCTGGTATCCGACCACTCTCCATGCCCTCCGGAAATGAAAGCAGGCAATATCATGCAAGCATGGGGCGGAATTGCCGGACTGCAAAACTGCATGGACGTCATGTTTGATGAAGCGGTGCAAAAACGCGGTATGTCGTTGCCGATGTTTGGCAAATTAATGGCGACCAACGCCGCCGATATTTTTGGTCTGAAACATAAAGGACGTATTGCTCCCGGCAAAGATGCTGACCTGGTCTTTATTCAGCCTGACAGCAGCTATGTTCTGAAAAATGAAGATCTGGAATATCGCCATAAAGTCAGTCCGTATGTTGGCCGTACTATTGGCGCGCGTATTACCAAAACGATTTTGCGCGGCGATGTTATTTATGACATCGAGCATGGCTTCCCTGTGCCGCCAAAAGGTCAGTTTATCCTTAAACATCAGCAGTAATCCGGTGTGATTTAATGCCCGTCGTCACGACGGGCATTCTCTATTTTAAGGTGTGGATATGTTCCCTGTTATTAACCGCGAAAGTGTATTGTCCGGCTTTCAGTGGTTTTTCTTTATTTTCTGTAACACGGTTGTGGTTCCCCCTACCTTGCTGTCCGCTTTTCATCTTCCCGCTGATAACCTGTTAATGCTCACACAATACGCTTTTTTGACCACCGCGTTGGCCTGCCTGGCTCAGGCATTTTGCGGCCATCGCCGCGCCATTATGGAAGGGCCGACAGGGCTGTGGTGGGGCGCTATTCTTACGATTACGCTTGGCGAGGCGTCTCGCGGCACGCCGCTGAACGATATCGCCTCCAGCCTGTCGGTAGGGATCGCGATCTCCGCGATGGTGACGATATTTATCGGCATTAGCGGCTTAGGACACCGTCTGGCTCGCCTGTTTACGCCGGCGGTGATGGTTTTTTTCATGCTGCTTTTGGGCGCGCAGCTGACCTCAATATTTTTTAAAGGCATGCTGGGGCTGCCTTTTGGCATTGCCGATACCAGCGCCAGAATCAAATTGGCCCCCTTTGGGTTGGCGGTCGCGGTGATGTGTTTTATCCTCGCGATGATTATTTTCCTGCAACAGCGTATCTCCCGTTACGCGTTACTGGTAGGGACCGTGGTCGGGTGGGGGCTATGGCGGTTATGCTTTCCTTCATCACACTTACCGCCGGGTGAATTAAGCTGGCGATGGTTTCCGCTGGGCAGCCACGGCACGCTGATGCCGGGTATTATTGTGACGGCGGTGATGACGGGGTTAGTCAACATCAGCAACACTTACGGCGCCATCCGCGGTACCGATATCTTTTATCCGCATCAAGGGTCGGGCAGTTCTCGTTATCGCCGAAGCTTTATGATTTCCGGACTGATGACGTTAGTGACGGTGCCTTTCGCGGTCGTGCCTTTTTCGCCTTTTGTGTCTTCCATTGGTTTATTAACGCAAACCGGCGACAGTTCTCGCAAATCTTTTATCTGCGGTAGCGCGCTGTGTCTGCTGGTTGCCATTATAACGCCGTTAACCCGCTTATTTTGCGCTATTCCACTGGCGATCAGCAGCGCCGTTATGCTGGTCTCTTATTTACCTTTACTTTATTCCGGTTTGGTTTTTAGCCAGCAAATTACGTTTACCGCGCGGAATATTTATCGCCTGGCATTACCGCTTTTTGTCGGCATTTTTTTGATGGGGCTTCCTCCGGTCTATTTACAGGATCTTCCACTGATGATTCGTCCTCTGCTTAGCAACGGATTACTGGTGGGAATCTTACTGGCAGTGCTTATGGAAAATCTTATTCCGTGGGAACGCATTAAATAACGTGAGAAAACAAGGAGACATGATGAAGATTGTAATTGCGCCAGATTCATTTAAAGAGAGCTTAAGCGCTGATAAATGCTGTCAGGCTATTAAAGCGGGATTTTCAACCGTATTTCCTGATGCGCGCTATGTCTGTTTACCGATCGCCGATGGTGGAGAAGGAACCGTGGACGCGATGGTGGCAGCGACCGGCGGGAAACGGGTTTCTGTGGACGTTAGCGGGCCGATGGGGGAAAAAGTAAACGGATTTTATGGCCTGACCGGCGACGGCAAAACGGCGATTATTGAAATGGCGGCGGCGAGCGGATTGATGCTGGTGGCGCCCGAGGCGCGTAATCCGCTGCTGGCATCCAGTTTCGGCACCGGCGAATTGATTCGTCACGCCCTGGACGCGGGGATTCGCCATATTATTCTGGGTATCGGCGGCAGCGCCACGGTGGATGGCGGAATGGGAGTAACGCAGGCGCTCGGTGTGCGTTTTCTGGACGCGCAGGGAACGCCGCTTGGCGCCGGAGGGGGCAATTTATCGCGCCTGGCGAGCATTGACCTGCAGGCGTGCGATCCGCGAATTTCAGAGTGTCGTATTGAGGTCGCCTGTGATGTTGATAACCCGTTGGTGGGGCCACGCGGCGCGGCGGCGGTATTCGGTCCGCAGAAAGGGGCGACGCCTGAAATGGTTGAGACGCTGGAAAATGGATTACGTAATTATGCCCGTGTTTTACATGCCCTGACCGGACGCGACATGTCTCAAATACCGGGCGGTGGAGCGGCCGGAGGAATGGGGATTGCTGCTATCGTCTTCCTGGAAGCGGAAATGAAGCCCGGTATTGAGATTGTTATGCAGGCGGTGAAGTTGGAGGAGGCGGTAAAAGAGGCCTCGCTGGTGATTACCGGAGAAGGGCGAATCGACTCGCAAACGGCGGGAGGAAAAGCGCCGATAGGCGTTGCGTCAGTGGCGAAACGGCATCACGTCCCGGTTATCGGCATTGCCGGCGTACTGGGCGACGGCGTGGAAGTGGTCCATCGCCACGGTATTGATGCGGTATTCAGTATTTTGCCGCGGCTGGCGCCTTTGCCGGAGGTTCTGGCGAACGGTGAACAAAATCTCTACCACAGCGCCTGTAATATTGCCCGCGTCATCAAACTTGGCCAGGATATCGGGACTCGTTAAGCATAAAAAAAGCCACGGTTCTCACCGTGGCAAAATCCAACATAGCTAAATTAAAAATAATCAGGAGGGCTGTCCGCCGTTAAATCATAACGTCGCGGTTACAGTCTTTGGAGTAGATGTAGCTAAATGCTTCGCCACGACCTACACCGTATCCGGCCTGCAGGGAATAAGCGCCCATGAAGATGTAGTCGCCTTTTTTCACTGGCACCCAGTTGTTGTCGAGGTTATAAACTCCCTGGCCGGAAAGGATATAAGCGCCATGTTCCTGGACGTGGGTTTCAATATAGCCGTGGCTGGCGCCCGGTTCGAACGACAGAATATGCATGTTCATATCGAAGCCCAGCTCTTTAGGCAGGAAATCCAGCAGAATAACATCTTCCATGCCTTCATAATGAATACGCTCCAGCTGGCTGGCGTTGCCGGAAACCAACCACGGGGCATGCCCCTCGACAGGAGTATAGCGGCGTTTATATAAAAATAGCTGGCTGTCTTCCGTTTGAGCGTTGCTAAAGGTCATCATCTCGCCCGGTGGACAATAGAGGTATCCGCCCTGGGTTAAAGAGAATGTTTTTCCTTCTGCTTTAGCTTCAATATTTCCCGTAATGACATAGAGAAAAGTTTCAATCCCCTCGCCGCCAAAGCCCTGCTGGTTGCCGCCATTCTGATGTAAGGTGACCAGATAATCGACGAAAGAAGCACCCAGCTTCGGCGTCGAAAGGATGGTGACGTCACAGTTTTCAAAGCCGGGAATAATATTTTTCACCAGACCGTCCGGCGTTAAGAGCGCATAGTTACCGTGTTTCACAATGGCGCGGTTCGCCAGTAAATCATCGCGGTAACCCGTGACGTTATTCAGATATCCCATTGATGGCTCCTTATTTTTGCCAGGCAAGTTGATGCAGCATTAATGCCAGAGTTTTGACCCCTTCAGCAAGGTCATTAATGTTGGTACGTTCCGCCGGGTTATGGCTGATACCATTAATGCTGGGGACGAAAATCATACAGGTAGGGACGCGCGGCGCGAAAATTTGCGCGTCATGACCTGCGCCGCTATGCATTATGCGATAGTTCAGTTGTTCGGTTTCACACAGCCTGGTGAGGGCCGCGACCAGTTCGGCGTTCATCGGCACCGGCGCTTCGTCCATCCACAAATCGATATCGATGCCGATATCCATTTCATCGCAGATGGCGCGCATATCGTTTTCCAACTGTTCGGTAAATTCGCGAAGTACCGCGGCGTCCGTATGCCGGCAATCGATTGTAAATGTGGTTTTCCCAGGGACAACATTGACCGTATTCGGCTGCGGCTCAACTTTGCCGAACGTTAATACCAGGGGATCGCCATGCTGTTTGGCTTTTTCAATGGACTGACTGCAAATACGACTGAAGGCATGCACCGTATCGCGACGATAGCCCATTGGCGTTGTGCCTGCATGGTTGGACTCGCCGTTGAGCGTCACCGTGTAGCGACGTTGCCCGACGATGGCGTTGACGACGCCAATCGACTGTCCGTTGCTCTCCAGAACGCAGCC
The DNA here is from genome assembly GCF_051702785.1 of Salmonella sp. NW722. Lineage (NCBI taxonomy): Bacteria > Pseudomonadati > Pseudomonadota > Gammaproteobacteria > Enterobacterales > Enterobacteriaceae > Salmonella > Salmonella sp. NW722. The sequence goes on along the minus strand of NZ_JAMMIN010000004.1, from coordinate 216,961 downwards.
TTGCTCAATATGCAATTCAACAAAGGCGCGGATATCGGTTCGCGCGGCGAGCGGCGCGGCGGGAAGGGTAAATCCGCACGCCTGCATAGCGTCGACAAAGCCTGTGCCTTTGGCGTCCTGGATATGGCGTACCTCTTCAGGATTCGCCAGGCCAAAAATGTTCTTGCTGCCCCAAAAAACGTAAGGGAAACGGCTGCCTTCTTCCTCAGCCATTGACACTACCTCGACGGTGCGCAGCGGCGCGCCGTAGGTCGCTTTTAGCCAGTCGAGCGCCAGCCAGGCGGCAAGCGCGCCGAATTGCCCGTCCAGATTGCCGCCGTTGACGACCGTATCAATATGCGAACCGCTTAAAATCACCTGCTCCGGAAATTGTGTGCCGCAAAGGCGGCCATATAAATTTCCGACGTCATCAAAGCGTGTCTCCAGACCGCTTTCTGCCATTCGCTTTTTAAACTGCTGCTGTGTTTCCAGCCACTCAGGCGAATAAAGTAAACGCGTCATTCCACCCGTAGGATCGGCTCCAATGGAAGAGAGCCAGGGCAATGTTTCTTCTATCGCGTGGCGAAAATGCTTTATCATAGAAAATTCCTGTTTCAATAATTATTGGGCAAAGGGATTTTTTGTTTCGTATGACTTGAGATAGAGGGCATCGGAAATCAGATATTGATAAATATCATCAACAATATCGATACCATTCATATCGGCATTTTTCTGTTTAATATCCTGATCCTGTCCAGGATAATAAACCTGTTTAAAACCGGGGGCGGGCTTCACGGAATTGAGTTCCTGCATGGTCTGACTAATATGTTTGCGGAATAATTCACAGGAAGAGAAGAACGCCGGATTAATGACCAGATGAAGTTGTCCTAAATTGCGTCCGGCGTGTAAATCTTCATACATCGAACTGACCTGGCGGCCAAACGGCAGCCCCAGCAGAATACCGGACAGAATATCGATCATCATCATCAGGCCGTAACCTTTCGGGCCTGCGGCGGGTAATAACGCATTGACGGCAAAAGGATCATGTGTCGGCGCGCCGTTTTTATCAACGGCCCAACTCTCCGGAATGGACTCATTGCGGGACCGTGCATCGAGGACTTTTCCCCAGGCCTGCACGGTGGTGGCCATATCGAAGGTAATGATGTCATCGCCTTCGCCCGGCGCGGCAAAGGCCAGCGGATTAGTGCCATAGTAAATATCCGCCCCGCCAAACGGCACGACCATAGGATCGGACTGACAGATAGACAGACCGATCAGACCTTCGCGAGCAGCCTGGCGGACGAAATAAGAGATGGCGCCGCTATGGCCCATTCTGCTAATGCCGACAACCGCGACGCCATTTTTTTGGGCTATTTCAATAGCATGCTCCATTCCCATTTTGGCTGCGACCTGTCCGGCAGCATTATCGGCATGCAGTATCGCCGTACAGGGACCGGTATTCTCAATGCGGAACGTCGGCTCCCGGTTGGTGCCGCCTTTTGAAATTCGTTCGGCATAATATTCAACGCGTACGGCGCCATGTGAGTGAATACCTCTGGCATCTGCATAAACCAGTACGTCGGCGACGATGGCGGCGTGCTCACGTTTTAGTCCGGCTTTATAAAGCTTATTTTCGATAAGCTGATGGAGTGTTTCCCGACTGATTTTCATCTGTCTTCCTTTTTAACGACGGTGTGAAGCATGACTGCGATTAACATACCGGGAAAATAAAATGATTATGTGATCCAGACAGGCAAAAAAATATAATTAGAATTTATTTGATAATCAGGCGGGTTTTATCTTTTTGCTTAAATAAAAAGCTTTTTTAGAAAATCATAACTAATCCTTTAGCCGTTGTTTGAATTCTTTTGTTAATAAATTTGATGTGACGTTAATCACTCTATTTACCCTCCCGGATATATACCGTGAAGCGCACATTAACACTGCTCGTGCAATTGCAATGGGTGCAATTATTAAGGAGTTGTTATGATCCACGCCTTTATTAAAAAAGGGTGTTTTCAGGACTCTGTCAGCTTAATGATTATTTCTCGAAAGCTGAGTGAGTCCGAAAATGTTGATGATGTATCGGTAATGATGGGAACGCCTGCGAATAAGTCGCTGCTGGAAACTACCGGTTTCTGGCATGACGATTTTCATGGCGCAACGCCCAATGACATTTGTGTGGCGATTCGTACCGAAGCGGTAGATGACGGCATTACGCAAGTGATTGTGCGACAGCTCGAAGAAGCATTGCAGCAGTTGGCGCAGGGAAGCAGCGGCAGCCAGTCGTTAATCCAGGTCAGACGCTGGGAAAGCGCCTGTCAGAAACTGCCAGAGGCGAATCTGGCGCTGGTATCGGTGGCCGGCGAATATGCGGCGGAACTGGCGGAGCAGGCGCTGGATCGTTCGTTGAACGTGATGATCTTCTCCGATAATGTCACGCTGGACGATGAAATCAGACTAAAACGCCGGGCGCGTGATAAAGGACTGCTGGTCATGGGGCCGGATTGCGGCACCGCTATGATCGCCAATACGCCGCTGGCTTTCGCTAACGTCATGCCAGAGGGCAACATCGGGGTGATTGGCGCTTCCGGCACCGGTATTCAGGAGCTCTGTTCACAGATTGCGCTGGCGGGGGAAGGGATTACCCATGCCATCGGGCTTGGCGGACGCGATTTGAGCGCCGAGGTCGGCGGGATCAGCGCGCTAACGGCACTGGAGATACTCAGCGCGGATGAAAAGAGCCAGGTGCTGGCCTTTGTCTCCAAACCGCCTGCCGATGCGGTTCGTCAGCATATTATCGCGGCGATGAAAGCCACCGGGAAACCCGTTGTAGCGCTGTTCTTAGGGTTTTCCTCTCCCGTTGCGCGTGAGGGAAACGTCTGGTTTGCCTCGACGCTGGATGAAGCCGCCCGACTGGCATGTTTATTGTCTCGCGTGACGTCGCAGCGTAAAGAAATGGTTTCAACAGGCGGCGTGATTCGTGGTCTCTATACCGGCGGAACGCTGGCCGCGGAAGCGGCGGGGCTGCTGGCCGGCTATCTGGGCGTCGCGACGGATACGGAACATCACCATGGCATGATGCTTGACGCTGACGGCCACCAGATTATCGATCTGGGCGATGACTTTTATACCGTTGGGCGACCACATCCGATGATCGACCCGGCGTTACGTAATCAGCTTATCGCCGGGCTTGGCGCACAGCCGCAGGTACGCGTGTTATTAGTGGACGTCGTTATTGGTTTTGGCGCGACCGCCGATCCCGCCGCCTCGCTGATTCAGGCCTGGCAGAAGGCATGCGCCGCACGCGCCGGCGACCAGCCGCTGTTCGCCATCGCAACCGTCACCGGAACGGAACGCGATCCTCAGTGCCGCTCGCAACAAATCGCCGCGCTCGAAGATGCCGGCATCACGGTAGTGGATTCTCTTCCCGAAGCCACTCTGTTGGCCGCGGAACTGATTCGACCCACTCTCTCTTCCACTCATCCATCAGCTCCCCGGTTACTGGAAGCGGTAACGGTGATTAATGCCGGGTTACGTAGCTTCGCGCTGGATTTACAGGCTGCCGGTATGCCCGTGGTGCACTACCAGTGGGCGCCTGTCGCTGGCGGTAATAAAAAACTGGCTCGTCTGTTAGAACGTTTGCAATAAGGGGTTCCCATGTTTACATCAGTGGCGCAAGCCAACGCTGCAGTCATCGAACAAATTCGTCGCGCACGTCCGCACTGGCTGGATGTGAAGCCAGCTTCTTCATTAATTAGCGTGCTCAATCAGGGGAAAACGCTTCTTCATGCCGGCCCGCCGATGCGCTGGCAAGAGATGACCGGCCCGATGAAAGGCGCCTGTATCGGCGCATGCCTGTTTGAAGGATGGGCCAAAGATGAAATGAGCGCGCTCGCGCTGTTAGAGCAGGGAAAGGTCAACTTTATTCCCTGCCATCACGTTAACGCCGTGGGGCCGATGGGCGGTATTACCTCAGCCAGTATGCCGATGCTGGTCGTGGAAAATATCACCGACGGCAATCGCGCGTACTGCAATCTCAACGAAGGGATCGGCAAAGTGATGCGTTTCGGCGCCTATGGCGAGGATGTTCAGCAACGTTTGCGCTGGATGCGCGATGTGCTGATGCCGGTATTAAGCGCGGCGCTGGGACGTCTGGAGCGGGGGCTCGACCTGACCGCAATGATGGCGCAGGGCATTACGATGGGAGATGAATTCCACCAGCGCAATATCGCCTCTTCCGCATTGCTGATGCGCACGTTGGCGCCGCATATCGCCCGTCTGGAACACGATAAGCAGCAGATAGCGGAAGTGATGGATTTTCTGAGCGTCACCGATCAATTCTTCCTTAATCTGGCGATGGCCTACTGTAAAGCCGCCATGGACGCAGGCGCGCAGATTCGCGCCGGCAGCATTGTGACGGCGATGACCCGCAATGGCGATATGTTTGGCATTCGGGTTAGCGGTCTGGGCGACCGTTGGTTCACCGCGCCTGTTAATACGCCGCAGGGGCTATTTTTTACCGGTTTTTCGCAGGATCAGGCCAACCCGGACATGGGCGACAGCGCCATTACTGAAACGTTTGGTATTGGCGGCGCAGCGATGATTGCCGCGCCTGGCGTAACGCGTTTTGTCGGTGCCGGGGGAATGGAAGCGGCGAAATCTGTTTCTGAAGAGATGGCTGAAATTTATCTTGAACGCAACATGCAGCTACAAATCCCCGGCTGGGATTTTCAGGGGGCCTGTCTGGGACTGGATATCCGCCGCGTGGTCGAGACCGGAATTACGCCGCTGATTAACACGGGTATCGCGCATAAAGAGGCGGGGATTGGACAGATTGGCGCGGGAACCGTCCGTGCGCCGCTGGCCTGTTTCGAGCAGGCGCTGGAAGCGCTGGCGGAAAGCATGGGCGTAAGTTAAGAGAGCGCCTCATGAAACGTATCCATCCTCTTATGGCAAGCCGACAATCGGCGGATTATCGGCAACCCTGGCAGATGTCAGGGGTATGGCGTCGCTCTATTAATTTTGTGGCGAAAAGCGGTGAGTTATTAACGCTTCACCGTCGGGGGAGCGGCTTCAGTCCGGGAGGGTGGATACTGCGCGGCGGCGATTTTGACGCATTGCGCGATGTGCTCACCGATGGCGAAAAACCGCAGTCAACCGCTGCCGGTATTCAGATTGGCGAGTTTCTTTTATGCGAGCCGGAGAGGCGCTGTTCGCTGCGGGTTCCACGCTATCTTGCGTCGCCGCGTCTTAACGCGACGTACATGCAGCGTAGTGAGGAGACGGGACTGTTTGGGCCGTTAACCGTCGCCGCAGCTCAGCCTCTATGTCCGGAACTTCGCCAGTTTTGTCACTGCTTTCAGTCGGCGCTTGCAGGTGCTGCGACTGACTGGCGGCTATGGCTGGGTAAAGGGCCGGGCTTAACGCCCAGTCATGACGACACGCTGACGGGAATGTTGCTGGCGGCCTGGTATTTTGGCGCCATAGATGAACGCGCCGGGCGTAATTTTTTTGCCCAATCCGGCAGCCTTGATCGGGCGACGACGCTCGTGAGCGTTAGCTATTTACGCTATGCGGCTATGGGTTATTTCGCGTCGCCTTTACTCCACTTTATTCATGCGCTGCGACGAGATGTTCGCACAGAAACGGCGATTGACGGACTGCTGGCGCTGGGGCACACCTCTGGCGCGGATACGCTGCTGGGGTTCTGGCTTGGACAACAAATAGTAAAAGGATAGGGAATGAAAACGTTGGTAGTTGCTCTTGGCGGCAACGCATTATTGCAGCGCGGAGAAGCGCTAACGGCAGAGAATCAATATCGCAATATTGCCGACGCGGTGCCTGCGCTGGCGCGACTTGCCCGCTCGTATCGGCTGGCGATAGTACATGGCAACGGCCCCCAGGTCGGCCTGTTGGCTTTACAGAACCTTGCCTGGAAAGCCGTTGAGCCTTATCCGCTGGATGTGCTGGTAGCGGAAAGTCAGGGCATGATCGGCTATATGCTGGCGCAGCGTCTGGCGCTTGAACCCGATATGCCGCCGGTGACTGCGGTATTAACGCGGATAAAGGTATCGGCGGACGATCCTGCTTTTCTTGAACCGGAAAAGTTTATTGGCCCCGTTTATTCGCCAGAAGAGCAAATGGCGCTGGAAGCGACTTATGGCTGGCATATGAAACGTGATGGAAAATATCTGCGCCGTGTCGTCGCTTCCCCGGCGCCGCGTCAGATTATCGAAAGCGCCGCTATTGAGTTATTGCTAAAAGAGGGCCATGTGGTGATTTGCAGCGGCGGTGGCGGGGTACCTGTTGCCGGCGAGGGCGAAGGGGTCGAGGCGGTGATAGATAAAGACCTGGCGGCGGCATTGCTGGCGGAGCAGATAGCGGCCGATGGTCTGATCATTTTGACGGATGCGGATGCGGTGTATGAACATTGGGGAACGCCACAACAGCGCGCTATTCGTCAGGCTTCGCCCGATGAGCTGGCGCCGTTTGCCAAAGCCGATGGCGCGATGGGACCGAAGGTGACCGCGGTAAGCGGATATGTGAAGCGGTGCGGAAAGCCGGCATGGATTGGCGCATTGTCGCGTATTGACGATACCCTGGCGGGCAGAGCGGGAACCTGCATCTGTCTGTGATCGCGACGGGCGGCGACAGAGAATGCGCCGCCCACGCTGTTTATTCAAGCTTACTTTGCGCCCAGATAATGCCGCTGGCGTATTCGCCCGGCAGGAGCGGAGAGAGCGCTTCCAGGGTGGCGCTAAGACGTGACGTATCGCTGTCGGTCAGATTCAGATGGCCGACTTTTCGCCCCGGACGTACCGCTTTATCATACCAGTGCAGATGTACCAGCGGCAGCTTCAGCCAGTCGTAATTCAGCTCGCTGCCGATCAGGTTGATCATCACCGACGGGGCGTTAATCACCGGCGCGGGCAACGGCAGGCCGGTAATCGCGCGCAAATGCAATTCAAACTGACTGATGCTGGCGCCATTTTGCGTCCAGTGTCCGCTGTTATGTACGCGCGGCGCCAGTTCATTGATTAACAGGCCTTCCGGCGTGATAAAACATTCCATCGCCATTACGCCGACATAGTTCAGCGCCTGCATAATTGCTGACAGCATCGATTCCGCCTGCTCCTGCTGTTCGGCGTTCGCCTGTGGGAACGCGACGCTGGTCCGCAAGATGCCGTCCTGATGCAAATTGTGCGTTAGCGGGTAAAACACGGTACTGCCGTCATGAGCGCGCGCGCCCACTAACGACACTTCGCCGGAAAAATGGATACCGCGCTCAACAATACATTCGCCATAGCAGTCATCCGGCAGTTGCCCGGTTTCGTCCGCGCGTAGACGCCACTGCCCGCGACCGTCGTAGCCGCCAACGCGACGCTTAATAATCGCCAGTTCTCCCAGACGGTCAAAGATGCCGGACCACTCGTCGGCGCTGGTCAGCAGCTGCCACGGCGCGGTCGCGAGTCCCAGTTTATCGAAAAGCTGTTTTTGTGTCAGACGGTCGGCGATGATCGGAAATACATCGCGATTGACGAAGGCCGGGTGGCGCGCCAACTCGCGGGTAAGCGCGGTTTCCGGCCAGCGCTCAATCTCCGCGGTAATGACGCTCTGCTGTACCGGAACGGCGGTAGGCTCTGCATCCAGACCAACCGGCCAGACGGCGATACCCAGCGGTTCGCCCGCCTGGCGCAGCATTCGGCCCAGTTGTCCGTTGCCGAGAACGCAAACTTGCTTCATAGCGTCCCCCGCGGATCGGGATTTTCCAGAACTTCATCGGTTTGCGCTTTGCGCCAGTCAGCGATGCGCTGATGCAGTTCCGCGTCGCGTTGCGCCAGAATCTGCGCGGCGAGCAGGGCGGCGTTAGCGGCACCGGCTTTACCGATCGCCAGCGTACCCACCGGAATGCCGCGCGGCATCTGCACGATGGAGTAGAGGCTATCCACGCCGCTGAGCGCAGCGCTTTGTACCGGCACGCCGAGTACCGGGACCAGCGTTTTTGCCGCAATCATTCCCGGCAGGTGTGCCGCGCCGCCCGCGCCGGCAATAATCACTTGATATCCGTTCTCTTCCGCCGTTTCGGCGAAGCTGAACAGCTTATCGGGGGTGCGATGGGCGGAAACCACTTCTACATGGTGCGGGACATCCAGAATTTCAAAAATTTCGGCGGCGAATTGCATGGTAGCCCAGTCGCTTTTGGACCCCATCACGATGGCGACACGCGCCGGATTATTGCGGGAAGACATGCGTCTTAAAACTCCTGTGGTGCGGGACACGCTGCTTTTGAGGTGTCAGAGAATAGCATGATAATCAGGCAAGGAAAACGGTTGCGTGTACGCCGTAACGGACGATTCGACGAACATTTACAGGGGGAAGGCGATTAACTCCACGTTATCCGGCGTGACTTTTACCATTGAACCTTCATGATGCCATGCGCCTAACACCACGCGGAACGCGGGCTGGTCATTGACGGAAAGTTCATGTACCGCCGGGCGGTGGGTGTGACCGTGAACCAGCCACTGTACGCGGTGTTTTTCCATTTCGGCGACGACGGTCTGCGCATTGACGTCCATAATATCCAGCGATTTGCTGCTATTGGCGGCTTTACTGCCGGCGCGCATTCTGGCGGCGATACGGCGGCGGATAAACAGCGGCAGGGTAAGGAACAGTCGTTGCACCCACGGATTATGGACTTTGGCGCGAAACGCCTGATATCCGGCATCATCGGTACAGAGCGTATCGCCGTGCATAATCAACACATTGCGGCCATACAGGTCGAGCACTTTTTCCTGCGGCAGTAGAATCATGCCGCTTTCGCGGGCAAAGCGTTTGCCAATCAGGAAGTCGCGATTACCATGAATAAAGAAGCAGGGGACGCCGGAATCAACCAGCGATTTAATGGCAACGGCCATTTCACGATGTAGCGGGTTGGGGTCGTCGTCGCCAATCCAGGCCTCGAAGAGATCGCCAAGAATATACAGCGCGTCGGCCTGACGGGCTTCTACGGCTAAAAAACGCAGAAAACCGGCGACGATCGCCGGTTCTTCCGTTTGCAGATGCAAGTCTGCAATAAACAGTGTCGCCACGATTACTCGCTGACGGTCACGTTTTCAATGATGACGTCTTCTTTTGGTACGTCCTGGTGCATACCGCTACGGCCAGTGGCGACGCCTTTGATTTTATCTACCACGTCCATACCTTCTACGACTTCCGCAAAGACGCAGTAGCCCCAGCCCTGCAGACTTTCGCCGGAGAAGTTCAGGAAGTCGTTGTCTGCCACGTTGATGAAGAATTGCGCGGTAGCCGAGTGTGGCGCCTGAGTACGCGCCATCGCCAGCGTACCACGGGTATTTTTCAGACCATTGTTGGCTTCGTTTTTGATCGCCTCTTTGGTGGCTTTCTGTTTCATGCCCGGCTCAAAGCCGCCGCCCTGAATCATAAAACCGTTAATCACACGGTGGAAAATGGTGTTGTTGTAAAAACCTTCGCGGCAGTAGTCCAGGAAGTTTTTAACTGTTTCAGGCGCTTTATCATCAAAGGTTTTGATTACGATATCGCCGTGATTAGTGTGGAAAGTAACCATTTTTGCATCCTGTTCCAAGAGATTGGTGCTTTAGCCCGCAATGGGGCACATATAGGGGCTTGTTATAGCATAACCGTAAGCTGCGATCACCTTGCAAAGTGTGCTGCTTCGATTACGAATAATATGTATCATACGGAGATTATTACCCACACACGTCTATACGGAATCTTCGATGTTAAAAATTTTTAATACACTGACGCGCCAAAAAGAGGAATTCAAACCCATTCATGCCGGGGAAGTCGGCATGTACGTGTGTGGTATCACCGTTTACGATCTCTGCCACATTGGCCACGGACGCACGTTTGTCGCTTTTGACGTTGTCGCGCGCTATTTGCGTTTTCTCGGTTATAAGCTGAAGTATGTGCGTAACATTACCGATATCGACGATAAAATTATTAAACGCGCCAATGAAAATGGCGAAAGTTTTGTCGCGCTGGTCGACAGAATGATTGCGGAAATGCATCAGGACTTTGACGCGCTGAATATTCTGCGTCCGGACAGCGAGCCGCGTGCGACGCACCATATTCAGGAAATTATCGAGCTCACCCGCACCTTAATCGAGAAAGGGCACGCCTATGTGGCGGATAACGGCGATGTGATGTTCGATGTACCGACCGATCCGACTTATGGGCAGCTTTCCCGTCAGGATCTTGAGCAGCTTCAGGCGGGCGCGCGCGTGGATGTCGTTGACGTGAAGCGTAACCCGATGGACTTCGTGCTGTGGAAAATGTCGAAAGAGGGCGAGCCGAGCTGGCCGTCGCCGTGGGGCGAAGGGCGTCCGGGCTGGCACATTGAATGTTCGGCAATGAACTGTAAGCAGTTGGGCAACCATTTTGATATTCACGGCGGCGGTTCCGATCTGATGTTCCCGCACCATGAAAACGAGATTGCCCAGTCTACCTGCGCCCACGACGGCGAATACGTCAACTACTGGATGCACTCCGGTATGGTGATGGTGGATCGCGAGAAGATGTCCAAATCGCTGGGCAACTTCTTTACCGTGCGCGACGTGCTGAAATACTACGATGCGGAAACCGTGCGCTACTTCCTGATGTCCGGGCATTACCGTAGCCAACTGAACTACAGCGAAGAGAACCTCAAGCAGGCGCGCGCCTCGCTGGAGCGGCTATACACTGCATTGCGTGGAACGGATAAATCAGCGGCCCCGGCGGGCGGCGAGGCGTTTGAAGCGCGTTTCGTCGAGGCGATGAATGACGATTTCAATACACCGGAAGCCTACTCCGTCCTGTTTGATATGGCGCGTGAAGTCAACCGTCTGAAGGGCGAAGATATGACCGCCGCGAATGCGATGGCGTCTCATCTGCGGAAGATTTCCGGCGTGCTGGGACTGCTGGAACAGGAGCCGGATGTTTTCCTGCAAAGCGGCGCGCAGGCGGATGACGGTGAAGTTGCGGAAATTGAAGCCTTGATTCAACAGCGTCTGGATGCCCGTAAAGCGAAAGACTGGGCGGCGGCGGACGCGGCGCGCGATCGTCTCACTGAAATGGGTATTATTCTGGAAGATGGCCAGCAGGGCACCACCTGGCGGCGTAAGTAAGCGCTTTTACAGGCCGCTCTATTTGCATAGAACGGCCTGTTTTTTATTTTTTCGCACCGGGCGAAAGATAAACACACACCGACTCCCCCAGATTCTGATGTTCACACCCGGGTATTGCCCGGCTGTAATGGGCAATAAAGCGGATGACGCTGTCGCCGCTGTTTAGCCCCACATTTCCTTTTCGCAGCAATTCTGCTGGCTGATCGTCGGTGAAAACGTTAGGGGTGAACAGTTTTGCGCCTAATCGTTCAAAAGTGCCAGCACTAACGATAGAGGGTTGATAACCCTGAAGCTGCAACCAGCGGCGGGCATCATTACGTGACCAAACCTGCGCATCGTTTGCTCGCGCAAACACTTCGAGAAGCCAGCCATTCGAATTCTGATAAGGGCCGGAAAAAGGCCACGCAATCAGGTTATAGCGGGGACTGTGGAAGAGATTGAGTTTGGTAGCGCTATGTAAGAGCGTTTGTAATGCCGTCGCGATATCTGAACGCGGGCGCAAAACGGCAATGCTCTGATTCACCAGGTCATCAGCCAGAAACTCATACAGACCTTGTATATAGAGCGCTGATTCAGCGGTTCCGCAAGTATTCAGATTATGGTAAACCCGCCAGTCTCCGTTTGGCTGGCGCATGGCATAGCCAGCATGTGACCAGGTTAAATGTCGGCTCGACATATCTTGCCCCTGGCGAACCAGAATGACGACCGGATCGGATTGACTGTTAAGCTGTTGTTTGAGCTGTAGCGCCTGATCCATTGTCGCTGCGATGCTCTCCGGCGTGTTTGCTTTTTGGTGACAGTTAGCACTGTCTGCATAAGCGTTGAGCGAGATTGCGCTGAGCCACAGGGCAAACGCGAACCGCTTCATTTGGCCGGTACCGTCTGGTTGCTGGAAAGTCCTGCGTCGTCCTGATTTACCATATGGGCAAGGACTTTGCCCTCTTTTTTCAAATAAGCGCCGGTGCCTTCCTGCGTTTTTTCCAGAGTGACTTTATCACCTGCTTTGAGGTTGCCTTCTTTGACGACATGTAGCGGAACTTGCATTTTAATGTCTTTGTTATCGGGGGACTTAGTGGTTAACAGCGCGGTTTTTTGCTTTTTATTTTCGACAACAGATCCAATGATCAGGTTGAGCGGCAGCAGTACGGGGGAGAGTATAATTCCGCTAACCAGTGCGGAACTGCCCACGCTGACAACCGCAGACGATGCCGCATACCAGCCAGTGGCAGACATTTCTTCGCTATAGCTGGCGTGGGAAAATGAGAAACAGATGACCGCGGCGGCGAATGTCATTTTATTCATATTGATTCCTTTTAATATGCGTTTTAAGTACCCATAGAAATAACACTAAAATACTTCCCGGCAACCACACCCACAGCAATTCTGAGAGAATGACCTGATGTCCATACGGCGTGATGTAGCTTGAAAGCGCGAACGGCGCGACTTTAATCACCTGCCAGGGCGCAAAAAAACGTTCATCTGACCATGGCCACAGCCAGCCGACGCCTTTACCACCTGTGGTGATCGAATCCAGCAGGCTGTGCGACAACAATGAAACGGTTAAAAACAGCCAGCAGCGCACCTGCCCCGCTCGAAACCATCGTCGTCCCGCGAGTACGCACAACAGGGGGAGGACGAATGCGAAAAGTAAAGAGTGGGTAAATCCGCGATGGCCGAACACGTTGCCGTAGGCGATGCCAAATTTAAAGGCCAGCACGTCGGCATCGGGGAGTATCGCCAGCACAACACCGGCAAACAGCAGGCGAGGAGGGATAACTTTCAGGCCTAAGCCTGCGCCAAAACACAGGGGAACGGCGGCGTGGGTGATAACGGTAGGCATAGCGATGGTTCACAGGGAAATAGCCATGCTAGCAGTTGGAACGCAGAGGATTAAGTGGATGATTATCTGAAAAGACAGCGTAATCAGGCCGGATAAGACGCTTTGCGTCGCTATCCGGCACTCTGTATCAGGCCACGACGTTCACACTTTGGCCTTCAAAGCTAACGGTTTGCCCGGCGACAATTTTGCAGCGTTTACGCGTTTCAACCGCGCCATCAACCTTCACCAACCCGTCGGCAATGGCGATTTTCGCCTGTGCGCCGCTTTCGCTCCAGCCTTCCAGCTTGAGCAGATCGCACAGCTCGACGTGCGGGTGCTTGCCTAAAGAGAATGTCGCCATGTTATTTTCCTTGTGGATCGTGATATTCAATGCACGCCTGCAGCGTGTTTTCGATAAGCGTAGCGACCGTCATCGGGCCGACGCCGCCCGGAACTGGCGTGATGTATGACGCGCGCGCCGCGGCTTCGTCAAACACGACGTCGCCAACGACCTTGCCATTTTCCAGACGGTTAATACCGACATCAATCACAATTGCGCCTTCTTTAATCCATTCGCCGGGAATAAAGCCCGGTTTACCTACGGCGACAATGAGCAAATCAGCATGCTCGACATGGTGACGCAGATCTTTTGTAAAGCGGTGCGTAACGGTAGTCGTACAGCCAGCCAGCAGCAGCTCCATGCTCATCGGGCGTCCAACGATATTGGACGCGCCAATGACCACCGCATTCAGGCCGTAGGTATCAATATTGTAACGCTCAAGCAGGGTCACAATACCGCGGGGCGTACAGGGACGCAGGCGTGGCGCACGCTGGCACAGACGACCGACATTATAAGGATGGAAACCGTCTACGTCTTTATCTGGCGCGATACGCTCCAGCACTTTAACGTTGTCGATACCTGCCGGTAAAGGCAACTGCACCAGAATACCGTCGATCGTGTTATCTGCATTCAGAGTATCGATAAGCGCCAGCAGTTCGGCTTCGCTGGTGGTTTCTGGCAGGTCATAGGAGCGGGAGACGAACCCCACTTCGTCGCACGCTTTACGTTTGCTTGCGACATAAATCTGTGAGGCCGGATTGCTGCCGACCAACACCACAGCCAGGCCGGGAGCGCGAAGTCCTGCTGCGACGCGTGCCTGAACTTTTTGAGCAACCTCAGATCGCACCTGCTGCGCAATCGTTTTACCGTCAATAATCTTTGCTGCCATCAGAGAGAAGATTCCATCTGTTACTTCAAGTCAAAGGGGATGACGCTATTTTGTCAGAAGCGGGCCTCGCTGTCAGTTAACGTTTGTGTTTCCGATGCAAACGCGACGTCTCCCCCGTTCGTTGCCGATGCTGAGACGTGACCCGTAAGCGCGCCATGATTAACCAAAAAGAAACAATTCATCACCCTGGCTATGGTTACCGTAATCCCTCGTCGTTAATAGCATCGGGCGGCATAATGCGACATTTTATACAAAATAAGATTAGACCCTTCTTATATCCCAATAAGAATTAGCTTAGGTCATTAAAAGAGTTTGCGGCTATTTTTTATTTAGCGAAATGTTTAATTTATTACCGTGACGAAATGTCATATTCGCAAAGATTAATTACTGCGTCTGATACTCAGGGGAGAAACAGAAAACTAATTAATCTGCGATATCTATCTTTACAGGATGCAGAGATAACTTTTCTGACATGCTATGTCGATAATAATTCAAACGGAGCCGACAGGATGCCGAAACCGGGTGTGTGTAATTCAAGGGAAATCCATGAAACATAAATTAATGACCTCTACTATTGCGAGTCTGATGTTTGTCGCTGGCGCAGCGGTTGCGGCTGATCCTACTCCGGTGAGCGTGAGTGGCGGTACTATTCATTTCGAAGGTAAACTGGTTAATGCAGCCTGTGCCGTTAGCACTAAATCCGCCGATCAAACGGTGACGCTGGGTCAATACCGTACCGCCAGCTTTACGGCGATTGGTGATACGACCGCGCAGGTGCCTTTCTCCATCGTCCTGAATGACTGCGATCCGAAAGTGGCAGCCACCGCTGCCGTGGCTTTCTCTGGTCAGGCAGATAACACCAACACTAATTTGCTGGCGGTCTCCTCTGCGGACAATAGCACTACCGCAACCGGCGTCGGGATTGAGATTCTTGATAATACCTCTTCACCGTTGAAGCCGGACGGCGCGACCTTCTCGGCGAAGCAGGCGCTGGTTGAAGGCACCAATACGCTGCGTTTTACCGCACGCTATAAGGCAACCGCCGCCGCCACGACGCCAGGCCAGGCTAATGCCGACGCCACCTTTATCATGAAATACGAATAATCCCGTCAGGGAACGCCAGGGAAGGGAGGCGCCTCAACGGAAGAGGCTATCGGGGATAAAAGAGAACATAGCAGATGATAAGGAAAGGCGCGGCGCTAGTGGGGCTTGTTTTGATGTCGCCCGTTATTGCGCAGCCGGTAATGGTGGAGAGCGGGCGTGTTCACCTGCGCGGACAACTGGTCAATGGCGGCTGCGCTGTCGCCACTGAAAGCCAGGATTTGCGCGTACTGATGGGACAGTACCGCACGAATGCGTTTACCGGTCCTGGCAGCTTCGCTCCCGTCAGCGTTCCATTTTCGTTACGGTTAATCTCCTGTAGCGCGGAGGTCTGGCGTCATGTCGGCATTGCGTTTGCCGGCGTTACGCCTGCGGAAGATCCCCATGTTTTTCTGGCTAGCGGCGAGGGTATCGGTAATGCCGGAATCGGCCTGGCATTATTTGATGACCAGCAGCGGCAAATCATACCTAACACGTTACCGCTTCATTACACGCCCATTTTAACGTCAGAAATGACTTTGCATTTTACTGCCCGCTATCGGGCAATTTCAGAAAATATGACGCCGGGACGAATTCATACAGAAGTGTGGTTTACGCTGGTTTACCCATGAATTTTCTTGCCGACGTGACTCAATGCAAAAGGTATTTTTTACCATGCTGAATAGTATAAAAGTAGGCTTTATTGTTCTTCTCACGTTATTTACTTCGCTGAACGTACAGGCGGCGGGGGGGATTGCATTAGGCGCCACGCGCGTTATTTATCCCTCGGAGGCGAAACAGACTTCTCTGGCAATCAGTAATAGCGATACTCAAGAACGTTACCTCGTCAATTCATGGATCGAAAATAGCGCCGGGCAGAAAGAAAAAACGTTTATCGTTACGCCGCCTTTATTCGTCAGCGAACCCAAAAGCGAAAACACGCTGCGTATTATCTACGCCGGGCAACCGCTACCCGGGGATCGGGAGTCGTTATTCTGGATGAACGTGAAAGCCATCCCGTCGGTCGATAAAAGTCATATTGAAGGAAAAAACGTTCTGCAACTGGCGATTCTGTCGCGCATCAAACTGTTCGTGCGTCCGGCGAATTTGCCGCAAACGCCGGAAGACGCGCCGACCTTGCTGAAATTTTCCCGTGTCGGCAACCATCTCAAGATAACCAACCCATCTGCTTATTACCTCACGCTGGTCAATATCAGCGTGGGCGCGAAAAAGATTGATAACGTGATGATCGCGCCAAAAAGCGACATGCAAATTCCCTTACCGACTGGCGCGCAGGGCAGCGTGACATTTCAGACCGTCAATGATTACGGCGCATTGACGTCGGCGACAACGGCCAGTCTCGGTTAAGCAGAGAGCGTGAAGCCACACGAGAACACGATGAAGAAGACAACCTGGTTTGCAGGGCGATTTCCCGGCTATGTATCACCCTTAAGCGGCGTGGCGCTGTCGGTGCTGGCGGCGCTGTGTCCGCTGACGAGCCGCGGCGAAAGTTATTTCAACCCTGCGTTTTTGTCGGCGGATACCGCGTCCGTGGCGGATTTATCTCGCTTTGAAAAAGGTAATCATCAGCCGCCCGGTATTTACCGGGTGGATATCTGGCGTAACGACGAATTCGTAGCGACGCAGGATATTCGTTTTGAGGCGGGCACCGTGGGTGCCGGCGATAAATCCGGCGGCCTGATGCCTTGTTTTACACCGGAGTGGATTAAACGGCTGGGCGTGAATACCGCGGTGTTCCCTGTCTCAGATAAAGGCGTCGATACCACGTGTATTCACCTTCCTGAGAAAATCCCGGGCGCGGAGGTCGCGTTTGATTTCGCGTCGATGCGCTTAAACATTAGCTTGCCGCAGGCGTCATTGCTCAACAGCGCGCGTGGCTATATCCCGCCGGAAGAGTGGGATGAAGGGATACCTGCCGCACTCATTAATTACAGTTTTACCGGTAGCCGCGGAACAGACAGCGATAGCTATTTTTTGAGTCTGTCGAGCGGGTTGAACTATGGCCCCTGGCGGCTGCGTAATAACGGAGCCTGGAACTATTCGAAAGGGGACGGCTATCATTCGCAACGCTGGAACAACATTGGCACCTGGGTACAGCGCGCCATCATTCCGCTAAAAAGCGAACTGGTCATGGGGGACAGCAATACCGGGAACGATGTTTTCGACAGCGTCGGCTTTCGCGGAGCGCGGCTGTACTCTTCTGACAATATGTATCCCGATAGCCTGCAGGGCTACGCCCCCACGGTTAGAGGGATCGCCCGGACGGCGGCAAAGCTGACGATACGACAGAACGGGTATGTTATCTACCAAAGCTATGTGTCGCCGGGCGCGTTTGCGATTACCGATCTTAATCCTACCTCTTCCAGCGGCGACCTTGAGGTGACGGTAGATGAAAAAGACGGTAGCCAACAACGTTACACGGTGCCTTACTCTACCGTTCCGCTATTGCAGCGTGAGGGCAGGGTGAAGTATGACCTGGTGGCCGGGGATTTTCGCAGCGGCAATAGTCAGCAGTCTTCGCCATTCTTTTTCCAGGGAACGGTGATTGCCGGCCTGCCTGCGGGGCTGACGGCTTACGGCGGTACGCAACTTGCCGATCGTTACCGTGCTGTGGTGGTCGGGGCGGGGCGAAATTTGGGCGACTGGGGAGCCGTGTCGGTCGATGTCACACATGCGCGTAGCCAACTGGCAGATGACAGCACCCATCAGGGGCAATCGTTGCGTTTTCTGTACGCCAAATCGCTGAATAATTACGGGACTAATTTTCAATTGCTGGGCTACCGCTATTCCACGCGCGGATTTTACACCCTGGATGATGTGGCATACCGCAGTATGGAAGGGTACGACTACGAATACGATAGCGACGGACGCCGCCATAAAGTGCCGGTGGCGCAGAGCTACCACAATCTCCGTTACAGCAAAAAAGGCCGCTTTCAGGTCAATATTTCGCAAAACCTGGGGGATTACGGGTCACTGTATCTTTCCGGCAGTCAACAAAATTACTGGAATACGGCGGATACCAATACCTGGTATCAACTGGGATACGCCAGTGGATGGCAAGGCATAAGTTATTCGCTGTCATGGTCGTGGAACGAGTCGGTGGGGATCTCAGGCGCCGATCGCATTCTGGCATTCAATATGTCCGTTCCGTTTAGCGTTCTGACCGGACGGCGCTATGCGCGCGACACTATTCTTGATCGTACTTATGCCACGTTTAACGCCAACCGCAACCGCGACGGCGACAATAGCTGGCAGACCGGCGTGGGCGGCACGCTTCTGGAAGGACGTAATCTGAGCTACAGCGTGACGCAGGGTCGTAGCAGTACCAATGGTTATAGCGGCAGCGCCAGCGCTAGCTGGCAGGCGACGTATGGCACGCTGGGCGTGGGATATAACTACGATCGCGATCAGCATGACTATAACTGGCAACTTTCCGGCGGCGTGGTCGGTCATGCGGATGGTATTACGTTTAGCCAACCGTTGGGCGATACCAATGTCTTGATTAAAGCGCCGGGAGCGAAAGGCGTGCGCATCGAAAACCAGACCGGCGTGAAAACGGACTGGCGGGGCTATGCGGTAATGCCCTACGCCACGGTATATCGCTATAACCGCGTCGCGTTAGATACCAACACGATGGACAACCATACCGATGTCGAAAATAACGTCAGCAGCGTAGTGCCGACAGAGGGCGCGCTGGTGCGGGCCGCTTTTGATACGCGGATAGGCGTAAGGGCAATCATTACCGCGAGGCTTGGCGGACGTCCGTTACCGTTTGGCGCGATAGTACGAGAAACCGCCAGCGGCATTACCAGTATGGTCGGCGATGACGGACAAATTTATCTGAGCGGCTTGCCGCTAAAAGGTGAACTGTTCATCCAGTGGGGAGAGGGGAAAAACGCGCGTTGTATCGCCCCTTACGCCCTGGCGGAGGACAGCCTGAAGCAGGCGATTACGATAGCCAGCGCAACCTGTATCCGTCCGGCGTCATAAAAGGAAAAATAGAGATGAAAATATACTCAGCGCTATTGCTGGCGGGGACCGCGCTCTTTTTCACCCATCCCGCGCTGGCGACGGTTTGCCGTAATTCAAACGGGACGGCGACCGATATCTTTTACGACCTGTCAGATGTTTTCACCAGCGGCAATAATCAGCCGGGACAGGTGGTGACGCTGCCGGAAAAATCAGGTTGGGTCGGCGTAAACGCGACGTGCCCGGCGGGGACAACGGTAAATTATACCTACCGAAGCTATGTATCAGAATTACCGGTACAAAGCACCGAAGGAAATTTTAAATACCTCAAGCTGAATGACTACCTTCTGGGCGCGATGAGCATAACCGATAGTGTCGCTGGCGTATTTTATCCGCCCCGTAACTATATTCTCATGGGCGTCGACTCTAACGTGTCGCAGCAAAAGCCGTTTGGCGTGCAGGACTCAAAGCTGGTTTTTAAATTAAAAGTGATACGGCCTTTTATTAATATGGTGACGATCCCTCGCCAGACAATGTTTACTGTCTATGTGACGACCTCTACCGGCGACGCGTTGAGCACGCCGGTGTATACCATTAGCTACAGCGGCAAAGTGGAAGTACCGCAAAACTGTGAAGTGAATGCCGGACAGGTCGTGGAGTTTGATTTCGGCGATATCGGCGCGTCGTTATTTAGTCAGGCGGGGGCGGGTAATCGTCCGCAAGGCGTCACGCCGCAAACGAAAACTATCGCTATTAAATGTACCAACGTCGCGGCGCAGGCCTATTTATCGATGCGGCTTGAAGCCGAAAAGGCCTCAGGGCAGGCGATGGTGTCCGATAATCCGGATTTAGGCTTTGTGGTTGCTAATAGCAACGGTACGCCGCTCACACCCAATAATTTGTCGAGTAAAATTCCGTTTCATCTTGATGATAACGCCGCCGCTCGCGTAGGTATTCGCGCCTGGCCGATCAGCGTGACGGGGAATAAACCGGCGGAAGGGCCGTTTACTGCGCGCGGCTATCTACGAGTCGATTATGATTAAGGAGGCATAATGATCTTTCGGCGCGTTTTCATCGCTATCGGTTGTGTTTTGTTCAGCCCGCTGAGTCAGGCCAACTCATCTCTGGGCGAAGTGAATATTGAACTGCGCGGTAACGTGGTGGATTTTACCTGCGCCGTGGTGGCGGGCGACAGTAACAAATCGGTTAACCTCGGCACCTGGCCGACAAAACAGCTTCACGCCGCCGGTGACGCCACGCAACCGGTAGCCTTTAGCCTAAAACTTGAAGGCTGCCCGCCGGGGTCGGCGTCTATAACGTTTTCCGGGACGCCAGCGCCCGGCACGGCATTACTGGCGCTTGCTGATACGGCAATGGCGCAAAAACTGGCGATTGAAATTCGCGATGGCGATCAACGTCGATTGCCGCTTGAGCAGGCCAGCAAGGCCGTCGATATTGACAACAACGGCAATGCTACCCTGAAATTCTATGCGAACTATATCGCCTTAGCCGATGGCGTGCAGCCCGGACTTGCTAACGCGGATGCGACCTTCCTGATCAATTACAATTAGTGTCCGTTATTGTGGCTCCCGAACGATAATTCGTCGGGAGTACATTTACAATAATTCGTGTGATTTGGCGTAATCGATAAGCTCAACGATAGAGTGAAGGCCAAGTTTAGAAAATATATTGGCCTTATGCGCGCTGATAGTCTTGTTACTCAATAAAAGTTGCTCGGCAATTTCTTTGTTAGACATTCCATTGGCGAGATAGCGCAGCACGGTAACTTCGCGGTTAGATAGTGGCATATCATGGTGCCCACCTTTGGGGGTACGGGTATTACTGATGAAATTAAGCGTCTCAGATGGGAAAAAAGAATAGCCGGATAAAATCATTTTTACCGCATTATAAATATCATTGAGGTCTTTGCGTTTACTTACAAATCCGTTTGCGCCCGCTCTTATTGCTCTTCCGGCATAAAAAGCCTCTGATTTCGACGATAAAAAAAGTATCCGGGTATGTTCCTGGATAGATTTGATTCGTTTAAGTAAGGTAAAGCCGTCGGTGCCCGGTAATTCAATATCCAGAATGACAAGGTCAACAGGATAAGTGCGCAGATACTCTATCGCTGTTCGGCTATCATCCGTTTTCAGGACAACCTGAATATTGCTATTTTTACCGAGTAAAACTTCGATCGACATTCTTACAATAGGGTGTTCGTCCATAATGATAACAGATGCAGGTTTCATTGTTGTATGCCTCAGACTGTTATGCGTCCTTCGTTTTAGAATAAGCGTCAGACACCTTAAAGATTGTGAAATAGCCAGATCTACACACCACACAGTGGAGCAATAATAAAGAATGAGACCTCCCTGTTGACTGGCTATTTTTCGTAAGAGTAATAAATATGTGGAATATCCATTTCGCACCAACAAAAAAGAAATTTCTGATTAAGTAAAAACAATATGGATTATACCTGGTCTGATTTCTCGGAAAAGTCTTGCGAAATGCGAATTATGGATAGCGGGTAGGATATTCTGTGACGTTATAGAAAATTTGTTCGTGGTGGAGCTATTTTCTTTAGAGTTGACATTGAGTAGTTTAAACTGTTGTTTTTAAGTATAAAAATAACATGAAAGACTAATTGTTTAGTATTTGTTATGTAATAACAGAAAGATGTTGACGCTGGAGACCTCGAAAAACGAGGAGGAACAGGGGACGATGTAAGAAAAAATTTTTTATCGCTTACCAGGACGAGTTGTAAATATTAATTTTATGTGAAATATTTACATTTAATGGAAGTGAAAATAAGTAATTTCTTAAAAAATCTTATTCACCAAAACGTTACTCCGTTAAAAAATATCGTGGAAAGTAACGTTTAGCTGCTGGAGCAGCCGAAGAAAGCTTTGCCTGTGGGGAAGGTTAAGGAGGGTGATAAGTTGTTTAAGCCGGTAAACTACACGATGATAAGGTACGCTTTGCTGACGTGCTATTTCTTTTAAAGAGGCACCTTGCGCTAAAGTTTCAATCATCAACCAGTCAGTACGGCTAAAGCTTTCCGATAAGCGAGGTTCGGCGGCTGATAACAAGGCTTCGCGTACAGAGGCCAGATTTTGTCGTCGCGACAGGACAAAAAAACGCCCAGCCATACGGATAAACTGAGCTATAGCGGGGGTTTTATCTGATACCAGCAGGTAAAACTGGATATCGCTTTGTTGCCAACTGAGCGCGCGTAGCTGGTTAAGCGCCTCAATACAGGAGACAGGTAGCGTCTCCATATCTACAATCAGTTGTCTGAGCGACCCCTTTTCAATCCACAAAGAAATGTCATCTAATGAGCGGAATGCAGCGGTACGTTTTCCGGAAAATAAGTAGTGACTCAGCGAATAGCCGAGGTAGTTGTCAGTTGTAATTATTGCCTGAGAAATGATACCAACCGGCAAGGCATAATTGAGCTGTTGGTTCAGTAACTCAAGGCGATCAAATATCTGCGGCGTTGGAGAGTGATAACGGCAGGCGCAGTCTTTAGCATTTCTTAAACGGCGGTGTCTTTCCCTGCGTGGTACGCTGCGCATCCTGCTTTTTCCATTGCTCTAATATATATCTGGTAATATGGCTGGCCATAAATAACCTTGTTCCATCGTTGCACCAGCGTAAAAAGCAATGCTTCGTTGCTCTGATGTTTCAATGCCTTCCACCAGCATTAACTGCTGAAAAAAAACTTCGCTATCATGTTCTGACGGAAGTTGCGTCAGGACCTCATAGCCGATTAATTGCGCAGTTGAGAGATTAACGATTGGCTCAGATTTTAACAATTCGCTGTTGAGATATGAATGACGTATGGGCGAAGACGCCAGGTGTGGGGGATTTATCCTTTCCTTTAATAAAGTACCCTGTGCCACCAAACACTCCTCCAGGCATTTATGATGCAGCCATATATTTTCGACCCCTGAATCTATCAGGATATTATGGGCATCATTGTGGCAGCGTTAAAAAAATGCCTGTAGGTATCGTTACTTAATTATTGGTGAGATATTTCGTAAGCCTTGTAAAAAGTTAAGTGAGTTTACTTACTGAGTAAGAAATGAAGGTTAACTCTAATATATTTTAAAAACTGCTGCTCCGTTTTAACATGTAATTTTCGCATAATGCTCCGGCGGAGTGACTTTGTCTGCTCTTCAGAAAGTGAAAGTAAAGCGGCCGTTTCGCTTAAATGATAACCGCTGGCGATCAGTTTTAACAGGTGACGTTCTGTTACTGAAAAATGACGAGTCGTGCAGTAGTGGCAAATGCCAGAAGGGACGCTATGTCGAAGCGCTCGCTTATGTAAGATCAATATCATTTTCCGGGTAATTTCTTCAACATCATCTTCCCGATAAATATGCGGCAGCATATACAGACATGGTCTGAACATGAGCTTTTCTTTATCGCATTTATTACAAATAATCACCCGTAGCTGATGTTGGGTATGCATAGGTATCTGGTAACAGCCTGCGCTGAACCAATCATCATCC
The DNA here is from genome assembly GCF_051702785.1 of Salmonella sp. NW722. Lineage (NCBI taxonomy): Bacteria > Pseudomonadati > Pseudomonadota > Gammaproteobacteria > Enterobacterales > Enterobacteriaceae > Salmonella > Salmonella sp. NW722. Next base: position 193,203 of record NZ_JAMMIN010000004.1, on the reverse strand, counting down.
AGGGCCAGGAAAGCGATATCGGCATTATCTATCTCTTCTGGCGGCAGAAAGTCAATTTTCTGCTGCCATTGATTCGCCAGACGCGTCATGATGATTTTCAAACCATGCTCAAAGTGACTGTTTTGTTCCTTAATAGCGATACTCAGCATAAAAAATATCCTACACGGCAGGTGAATCATGGTGAAATATTAAAGAAACTGATTGATTATCTAAATACTGGCGGCCTTAATTCCCACTTTATGCGTGCTGAGATGTGTCCAGGCGATTTCCTGGAACCTGGCATTGCGCCAGAAAAGACGATATTCGTACACTTAGTCAGCAACCAGAACAAAAGCCATTGACTCAGGAGTGCCTGACCGTATAATTCTCGCGTTTCGTCTACACGAAGTCTTCACTTCACAAGGCGCCCTTAGCTCAGTTGGATAGAGCAACGGCCTTCTAAGCCGTGGGTCGCAGGTTCGAATCCTGCAGGGCGCGCCATTGATAAATCAAGCAGTTACATCAAAAAACCTATCATCTAAAATTATCTTGCAGTGTAAGTATCAGGGTAAGTTTTAAATCACCACTGTATTTTCGCATTATCTTGACCTTCCCCCTGTAAACAGTGCCAGTCTAAACTGAAGTTTCCGGTCTTTCTTCCATCTCACAGAAAGGCGCATTGTCATGAAAAAGACCCGTTATACCGAAGAACAGATTGCATTTGCCCTGAAACAGGCTGAAATCGGCACTCGCGTCGGGGAAGTCTGCAGAAAGATGGGAATTTCTGAGGCCACATTTTACAACTGGAAGAAAAAATTTGCCGGGCCGGGCGTAACGGAACTGCGGCGGCTGCGGCAACTGGAGGATGAGAATCAGCGGCTGAAGAAGCTGGGCGCTGAGCTGAGTCTGGATAAGGAGATGCTGCAGGAGGTACTAAAGCAAAAGTTCTGAGGTCGGCTCAGAAGCGCCAGGCGGTGACATTTTTGCTGGAGGCTTACCGTATCAGCGTCCGGCGGGGATGCGGGTTGCTGATGCAGAGCAGAACCGTTTACCACTGGCAGAGCCGGCGTGATGATCGGGCGATAACCCTGCGTATCCGGGAAATAGCGGAAACCCGGATACGCTACGGTTGCCCGCATATTCATATTCAGTTGCGCCGGGAGGGATGGCCTGTTAACCACAAGAAAACCCACCGGATTTATTGTCCGGAAGGCCTGAACCTGCGCAGAAAACGCCCCCGCAGACATGTCAGTGCAGCACGCCGTCAGCAGCGCCCGGTCCTGACGCATGTCGATCAGTGCTGGAGTATGGATTTTGTGTCAGATAATCCGTTTAACGGGCGGCGTTTTCGGGCGCTGACTGTAGTGGTTAATTTTAGTCGGGAATGCCTGGCGATCCATGCCGGAAAATTGTTAAAAGGCGAGGATGTGGTCAGAATAATGGAGGCACTGCGGGTACTAAATAAGCGGCTGCCGGTAGGTATCCAGACGGATAACGGCAGCGAGTTTATCTCAAAAAGTCTGGATAAATGGGTGTATGAACACGGCGTCACAATGGACTTCTCACGCTCCGGAAAGCCGACAGATAACCCGTTTATTGAATCATTTAACGGCAGTCTGCGGGATGAATGCCTGAACATTCACTGGTTCCTGTCACTGGAAGATGCGCAGGAAAAACCCGACAACTGGCGCAGGGAATACAATCATGAGAGAACGCATTCATCATTAAATGACATGACTCCGGCTGAATTTATCCGAAGTCTCCGGAAAGACGAAGGTCTCTGATTTAGCACTGTACTGAATTTGTGCCAGGGTCATTACTACTCCAACAAGTGGAAAGCACTTCTTAAGTTATTAGGGGAACGTTTTCAATACGTTAGGAGGAACGTTGTCAACAACTGATATTGTTACCAAGAGTGGCTAATAATTACAACACTTCCGGCTCGGTGGTGGCGTACCCATAAAGCCTTGTAGATTTCGGCAGGGCGCCCCTGCCGCTAATTATGTTAACTAATCGGGACAGACATCTTCTGGTTCAAATAAATATCAGGCTTAACCTCAATATATATATCATTTTGTATTATGCCATAATTCTTTAATGCCTTCCCTATGAATGGTCCTTCATAAATAGGGAATGGCCAGTTATCGTGATCATCACCTTTAGGGACATAAAGAATCATGTTTGTGCCATTATTCCTGTCGGTTGATATAACCTGATCTATTATATTCTGGCTTACCGCTTTAGCTTGGCTATAGCTTAAGTTAAGATTTATTGACTGCTTAAGAGTAGAGTTAGAAGTCAGCCCTTTATAGACTAAAATAATTGTACAAAAAGCCAGCAATGCATTTATCAGTTTTGTTCTGTCCTTGGCCAGAATGTCAATTGTGATGAAAGACGCCATGCTTACATACAGGAATCCCCCCCACATCACAACAGGTCGAGCAGCATAATAACTTCCTGCTCTGGCGCACAAAAGAACAAGCGCTATTAATGACAGCACTCCTGAAATAAACACAATAAAGAAAACAATGCTTTGGTCTCTATTTTTATTTCTTATTAATGAATACAATGATGATATTATTCCAATTGAAACGAGTGCGGTTGCTGAATATTTAAAAGCTGGTTGGACTTGTTCTATTAGGTAATTTAATACGCTTAATGTGCCATATATATCAAGTGAGCCAGAACCAAGGCTGGCAGCCCTTCCACCGTTGGCCTCATAAATCACAGCAACAACCCAAGCGGTTAGTGTGAATATTTGTAAGGTGCTTTCCTTTATTGTCTTCGTTATTGATAGTTTATTATTAATGAGCGAGAACAGTAGTGTCACTCCGCAAGTTATCGCTAATATAATATTAGCGAACATGCTGGAAAACACTGCAATATATGAAGCAAAAAATATCGACGAAGAATACCAAACACCATTTCTCTTTAAGATGTTAACATCGAAATTTCTATAATTTCTTATTACAAATATTGATAGCGCAGAGTTAATTAAAGCAGGTGCTATATAATGATAAAAACATGTTATGTTTACCTCCCATAGCATGTATAAGTTCTCATGATTGCCCTCTTTCAAGAAAATGAAAAAAATTGAAGCGTAGAAAAAAACAACAAAAATAGATGATCGTAAAAATCCAGCTGAGAGATTAACATTAAATAGCTGGAATAGTTGATGTAAGAACAAAGACAAAAGTATAGTGATGAAAATGGCTGTTATGATTGAAAATGATTCAAGAAATCCAAAACCAAGCGGCATTATAAGCGCAGTGGATAACTTTGCAAATAAAGGGTAGCCTAGCTCTGGCATTACCTTAATTGGGTTAGCGATCCCCCATTGAGGATATAATGCTCTAGTAGATGTCAGGTTTCCCCAATCATCTCCTGATATGATCACTGTTGGATGTGAAACTAAAAAAAAGTAAAGTGAAATTGCAGATATAATTGCAAATAAACCACATGTTAAAATTTTAGATTTATTGAAGGAAATCATAAAATATTCCGTTATTTATTTTGGTTGTTTTTTTACTAAGTACTTTGGGCGGCATTTTGTTTCTATATATATTCTACCTATATACTCTCCAAGCACCCCAATTCCAATCAACTGAACTCCTCCCAGGAAAAGAATTGAAACCAGAATTGATGGATAACCACGGACAGGGTTACCGAATGCCAATGTTTCAAATATCATCCATGCTCCGTAAAGGAACGCCATTCCAGCAACGGTTAATCCGATATAAGTCCACATACGTAGCGGGAACGTAGAGAAACTTGTGATCCCCTCTATAGCCAAATTCCACAATTTCCATCCATTAAACTTTGACACCCCGGCAATTCGTTCAGCACGTGCATATTTAACAACTTCAGTGCGACCCCCAACCCATGATAAAACCCCTTTCATAAACAGGTTGCGCTCAGGCATGAGCTTGATGTTCTCTACAACCTCACGAGACATCAGGCGGAAGTCTCCTACGTTTTCCTCAATCTGCGGGCTGCTTATTCTGTTATGCAGCTTATAAAACCATTCAGCTGTCTTACGCTTCATGCGCCCGTCAGTTGAGCGGTCTGAGCGCTTAGCCAGCACCATATCTGCGCCAGCCTGCCACTTCTCAATGAGATGGGGGATAACTTCTATCGGATCCTGTAAATCGACATCAATAGGAATGACCGCATCCCCGGTTGCATGGTCGAGACCCGCGAAAAGAGCTGGTTCTTTACCGAAGTTTCGCGTAAACGAAAGCGGAATAACGAGCGGATCAGATGCAGCTATTTTGTTAATTATTGATTCAGTCGCATCTTTGCTTCCGTCGTTGATGAAAACAATCTCAACTTCATACGGTTTTAGCTCTTCAAACTCGCGAACCGTTTTATAGAAAATAGGTATCGTGGCTTCTTCATTGAAGACCGGAACGACTAACGAGACTTTCATTTCGCATCCCTAAAGACAATGAACTTTGAATAAATGAATCCGCATGTCAGGCTGATAGCTGAAAAGGTGACAAGAGTAAGGAGTGGCGGCAGGGAACATTTGTCAGCCATCCAGCCAACAACGGCGCTCAGTGTTCCCATAAATCCCACGTACATCATGTAGCGAAGCGTGGTGGTGCTGGCGTTAAAGGTGAAGCGCGCATTGGCATAGAAGCTGAACGATACGGCGATAACAAAACCGGAAAAGTTCGCCAGCGCCTGATGCGTATGCATCCCATACACACAAAAAGCAAATACGCCCCAATGAATAAGCGTGTTAAGAACACCGATCGATGTGTACTTAGCGAATAACTTCAACATTATGAAAATCAGCGGATTCGGAAAGGTCTGGAGTGTAGCACTACAAATTGATTTGATCGATATAAACGATCAATAATGTGATATTTGATAGTTTAAACTTATTGTTATCTTATTAATTGATCGTTGTTACCGATCAATTGGGGCTACTGATTGCTAAGTGGGTTGGGACAAAAACGGGACACACAAAGCTTTGCATCGGCTTGCAAGGCTTTGCATGTTTTTCGAAGATGGGGCGAGTGTGAGTGCCGTAGTAATGGGATAACTTGTTGTTAGCTCAGGTAGTTCCAGAAACATCTAAGCCGTGGGTCGCAGGTTCGAATCCAGCAGGGCGCGCCATTTAACCTCTCAAAATTATGTTAATCCGTAAGCTTCTGCGGCGGCGACGTTGCGCCATCCGCAGTACGTGACGCTAATATGCAAATAACTAATTGCGTTTAATCTGTTTATGGTGCTCCTCAGCCTGGATCTCGTGGGAGAAAGAATGGGCATTATTCATCGATTGATGGATGACCATTGCTTTTTCATAGTCGTCCATTTCAGAAAAGGGTGTCGCATTTTCCACAGTAGTCGGGGCGCTGGGTTTCTGTGTCTGAGCCATTTGCTGATGCGCGAAGGCGTCACCGTTATTCATCATCTCATGTGCTGTAGCGGATAATTGGCGGGATTCCATTTTCTCTGCGGTGTTTACGCCAGCTGAAATAAAAAAACGACAGCTAAAAGGGATGTAAACTTATTCATCTTATTTCTCCGGTGTGGGTTAATAAGAGAAATAATAAAACAGTTGTTGGGTCTGGCGCGTGACGGGATAATGACGATTATATCAGATTATTTTGCTGGCTAGTGATAGCGCCTTTCACTATCGCTACAGTTCAACGGAGGTGTTTGGGTAATGTCAAAATAAAACGAGTAGCGCGCGTATCGGAGGTGACAGAAACTTTTCCCTGATGCGCAATGACGATGGATTTTACAATTGCCAGGCCTATACCGCGGCCTTCCCCTTTACGCTGGCGGGAGGGAGTAACGTGATAAAAACGATCGAAAAGGCGCGGCAAATGTTCCGGCGCGATTGGCGTACCGGGGTTTTCAACAATAATATGTATCTGGTCGTCCGCTTCTTTTATCCGAAGAGTAATGGTTTTACCCGGCGGCGTATAGCGCATCGCATTAGAGAGTAAATTACTGATCGATCTGCGCAGCATGATGGGATCGCCGGTGATTCAGCAGGCGCGGCCTTCAAAGCGCAAGCTCCCAACACCTTTTCGGCAGAAAAACTCAACGCTCTACCACGGGGCGGTGCTCCGGGTGCGGCCAAAAGCCATGACGGTAGCGGTGATTATCGCCGGTCTGCTACCTGTTTTATGGGGGACCGGCGCGGGTTCTGAGGTGATGAGCCGTGTTACCGCGCCGTTGCTGTCGCTGTTCATCATTCCGACAGCCTACAAGCTGATGTGGCTGCGCAGGCATCGTCGCCTTGCGGCATAACGTGTGTCGCCCGCCTGCGGCGTCAAACTGCAGGCGGGTTCAGTATACGCTTATCGTCCGAGCGCGTTGACCCGTTTGCGGTACTCGCCTGGTGTACAACCGAATTCACGGACAAAAGCTTTGTGAAAAGAAGATTCGCTCGCATAACCTACCGACTCGGCAATCACCATCACCGGCAGCGCTTCACGCGACAGGGTCTGGGCGGCGATTTGCAGGCGCAGCGTTGTTAACACGGCTAAGGGCGTCGTAGCGGACACGTCGCGAAATAGCTGGGCGAAGCTCGCCCGCGACATGTGTACCCGTTGCGCCAGCGTTTCGACCGTCCAGGGATGCGCCGGTGTTTCCAGCATGTGAAGGATCACGCGGCCCAGCCGGGGATGCAGCAATAAATTGAGCACGCTTTTCGCCGTGCCAGCCTGCGATAGCCAGTCGCGAACGGCGAGGGTAAACAGCGTGGCGCACTGCTGACTGTATAAGACATCAGCGCCAGGTAAATGGCGTTCTGACTCCTGCTGTAACAGCAAAATGGCGGCGTTAATCCAGATACTGGCGGGGCTATGCGGCGGCGGGGCAAGACATAACACTTCCGGCAACGCGGTAAGGAAATAACGTGACGTCGTGTGCAGACGTAGACTACCGCACACGATATGTGTCGGTGCTTCGCCAGACTGGCGCAAACGGTGGGCGGAGTTTTGCGGCAGAATCACCACCTTTCCCGGCGTAAGCGTCATGGCGTCGCCGGTAGGCATTTCCAGTTGCGCTTCGCCCTGCGTAACGGTATGCCAGCGAATCACCGATAGTTCGCCAGCGGCGTGCGGCAACTGCCAGTCGCCGCCTAACGGGCAATTCTTGTCGATTGAGCCCTGAGGGGCGTTAAGCGTCAATAGCCGACTAAGCGCATCCATATAGACTCCAGAACAGATTCTTTTTCAAAAATAGGGATAACCATTTCTGTCTCTGATCACTATATTTCGGACTCAATGTCATTTCTACTCTTGTTTTTGCTAACCGCCAATTTAGACGATAAGACAAAAAATGACGCGTTGCGGATAACCCTGTTTTTTTTGACGTTATTTATACTTGTCCTGACAAACAGATGGTGATTTGGCGGAGAAAGAAGATGACACAGTATCAGGCGCTCATTATTGGTTTTGGCAAGGCAGGAAAAACGTTGGCGGCAACTCTGGCGAAGACGGGATGGCGCGTGGCGATTATCGAACAGTCCGCCAGTATGTTCGGCGGAACCTGCATCAACATTGGCTGTATTCCAACGAAAACGCTGGTGCATGACGCGGAACGTGAGGGCGATTTTTCTGTCGCCATGCAACGCAAAGCGGCGGTCGTAAATTTTTTACGCGACAAAAATTTTCATAATCTTGCCGACCTGGACAATGTCGATGTGATTGAGGGAAGGGCGGAGTTTATTGATAACCATACCTTACGGGTATTTCAGGCGGACGGCGAGCGGGTGTTACGGGGAGAAAAGATCTTCATTAATACTGGCGCAGAGTCGGTGATCCCGGCTATTACGGGCTTAACAACGACGGCAGGGGTGTTCGATAGCACCGGACTACTCAGCCTGAGCCAGCGTCCGGCGCGCCTGGGGATTTTAGGCGGTGGTTATATTGGCCTTGAATTTGCCTCAATGTTCGCCAACTTCGGTACGAAGGTCACTATCTTTGAAGCAGCGCCGCAATTCCTGCCTCGTGAAGATCGGGATATCGCGCAGGCAATTACCCGTATTTTACAGGAAAAGGGCGTCGAGCTGATTTTAAACGCCAACGTACAGGCCGTATCCTCAAAGGAGGGCGCGGTACAAGTAGAAACACCGGAAGGCGCGCATCTTATGGATGCCCTGCTGGTGGCGTCGGGGCGAAAACCGGCGACGGCTGGCTTACAGTTGCAGAACGCCGGCGTGGCGGTGAACGAACGCGGCGGGATCATCGTGGATGATTACCTGCGTACCACGGCGGACAATATCTGGGCGATGGGCGACGTTACCGGTGGGTTGCAGTTTACCTATATTTCACTGGATGATTTTCGTATTGTACGCGACGGGTTATTGGGAGATGGCAAACGCAGTACCCGCGATCGCCAGAACGTCCCGTATTCCGTCTTTATGACGCCGCCGCTCTCTCGTGTCGGGCTGACGGAAGAACAAGCGCGGGCAAGCGGCGCAACGGTGCAGGTGGTGACATTACCGGTGGCGGCGATCCCTCGCGCCCGTGTTATGAACGATACCCGTGGCGTACTAAAAGCGGTAGTGGACGTGAATACGCAGCGTATTGTAGGGGTGTCATTGTTATGCGTTGATTCTCATGAAATGATTAATATCGTTAAAACCGTTATGGATGCAGATTTACCTTATACGGTGTTACGCGACCAGATATTTACCCATCCTACAATGAGTGAGTCTTTAAACGATCTCTTCTCTCTCATTAAGTAAAACATAAATAACGTAGCCCTGTTAATCAGGGCTTTTTTTTGCCTGTCAGGCTATAAAAATACGCCAGGACAAATATGCTGGCGTCTGAAAGAAAAGGCTTTAGTCAGGCGTAACGTATTATAACACCATTGAAATAACCCACGACTGGAAATCTCGATGTTAAAAGTTACCACGCTTATTGCTTCATTATTGGCTGCGCCGCTGGCGTTTTCCGCCTCCGCCCAGCCGCTAACTGACGTTGAATATATCAGCGTTTCTGCGGTGTCAGCAACGCCGTCAATGCTTGAAGACGCTATTGCCAGACTGGCGCAAAGTAAACAGGCGTCGTCATGGAAAATTACGTCCATGCGTATTGATAATACGGGTTACGCCACTGCGATATTATATAAATAAGGAGAGCCTGAGATGGATAAATATCTTCGTCTGTTAAGTCAGGGGGATCGGCTGGGATTAACATTAATTCGCCTGAGTATCGCCATCGTTTTTATCTGGATTGGACTACTAAAATTTGTGCCCTATGAGGCAGACAGTATTACCCCGTTTGTGGCGAACAGCCCGTTTATGTCTTTTTTCTATGAACATCCTGAAGAATATCGTCAGCATCTGACTCATGAGGGTGAACTAAAACCGGAGGAACGCGCCTGGCAAACGGCCAATAATACGTATGCGTTTTCGGATGGTCTGGGCGTGGTGGAATTGATTATCGCGGCGCTGGTACTGGCTAACCCTGTCAGCCGCTGGTTAGGGCTGGCAGGCGGCGTGCTGGCATTCCTGACGCCATTTGTCACGCTGTCGTTTTTAATCACTACGCCGGAGGCCTGGGTTATGCCGCTGGGCGATGCGCATTATGGTTTTCCGTATTTATCGGGCGCCGGGCGGCTGGTATTAAAAGATACGTTAATGCTGGCAGGTGCGGTGATGATCATGGCGGATTCCGCCCGTTCGTTACTTTTACAGCGACAGTAGCGACCCTCTTACCCTCTTTATGCCGCGATTCGTCGGGTGGCGCTTGCGCCATCCGACAATGTGTTGATGAACTACCCTGACAGAAGTTCCTGTTCCACCTGTTGAACCTGCGCCTCCAGCGTATTGCGAATTTCGGTTAGCGCCCGTTCCTGCTCGGAGAAATAGGCTTCCTTATCCGCAACGGAAGAGGCGAGCCGCCAGGCGTTTTCCGTTTCCAGTTGCGTTATCTCTTTCAACAGCGCGTCGATTTGCGTGCGGAGCTGGCGTATTTTATGGCGCAGATGTTCCAGATTATTTAGCCTGTCGCTTGCCATCATCGGTTCCAGACCGCTTTGCAGCTGCGTCAATAACGCGCGAATTGCCGCCAGATCGGCATTCTGCCGCGCCTGATTAAGCTGTACCATCATCTGGTGCGCTTTTTCTTTTAATTCATCGGCGACCACATCCGGGTGACATAGGCGGCTGGCCTGACGCCACAAACGTTTTAATTCACTGCGTTCGTCAGCCGACAAACGTTGATCGCGGGCGTAGCGGAATTGTGCTTCCTGCTGCTGCTCCCGGTACTGGTGATAGTCCTGTTCCGCATTTTCCTGCGCCTGGCGGAATGCGCTGTCGTCCTGATGGGAAAAATCCGCTTCCAGCTCGCGAATTTCCGCCAGCAACGCGGTGATTAACTCCGTCTGCTGCTGGATTCGCTGACGGATGCCCACCGCTTCGCGCGAGGCGGCATTCAATCCTGTCCACTGCTGTTTTAGCGTTGCCAGTTGATCCACGGCCTGGGAAATAAATTGCAGGCAGGATTGATAATCCTTTTCCCGGCGTTTTATTTCGGCCTCTTGCTTACGCTGCATACTCACCGCGAGCTGTTTACGCAACTCCAGAATACGGCTCATCAACGGCCCGAGGCGCAGATGATAGAGGTCGTTGAAATCGTCGAGGATTTGTACCCGCGCATTTCGTTTGTCAATCAGATCGCGAAGTTGGGCTTCAAGCGCTTTCAGCTCCAGCTTACTGGCGGCAATAGAGGGATCTTGCCACGTCGAGAGCGCCCGTTGAGCCTGTAGCCAGGCGGCGATCTCTTGCATGGCGTCACTGAATCGACGAGCTTCAATTGCCTGGGCAATCGCGCTGATTACGGCATCCTGCGGCTCATTTTTCAGGTAGATGAGCTGCTGACGGATAATCTCTTCGTCCTCAAGTTCAATGGCGCTTTTGATGATCTCTAAACGTTTGATGATCTTATTCATGACGTTGATGCCTGGCGTGGCTCAAAAACGGATAACAGATACCAGGTCTGATTCACCTTTTTGAAAATACTGAAAAAATACTAAATGTATTCTGTAGGGTGTCGTACTTTTCGTCCAGAGTTATTCACATATTTTATACTCGGCGTCTGTCACCCGTAACGTTCTATATCGGCGCGCACTCTTTTCTTTTTACTCCTCGCGACATCTTTTTTTACACGATAACGTTAACGTCCGGAGTTGAGCCTTGACAAACGATTGCGCCTTGCGGCAGCGAGAGCGAAATGTTAAAAGGTGCCCCTCAATAAAAACGATACAGGGGTAGGACGTGAAAAACGCGTCAACTGCATCCGGCGCCAGCGTGTCGGATGCCGCGTCGAAAAATGAACCGACGCTTCAACGGGGGTTGCAAAACCGCCATATTCAGCTAATCGCGCTGGGCGGCGCCATTGGCACCGGACTGTTTCTGGGCATCGGCCCGGCGATTCAAATGGCGGGGCCGGCTGTTTTGTTGGGCTATGGCGTTGCCGGGATTATCGCTTTTCTCATTATGCGCCAGTTGGGTGAAATGGTCGTGGAAGAGCCGGTTTCCGGATCGTTTGCCCACTTCGCCTGGAAATATTGGGGGCCGTTTGCGGGCTTTTTGTCGGGCTGGAACTATTGGGTCATGTTTGTGCTGGTCGGGATGGCGGAGCTGACCGCGGCGGGCATCTATATGCAGTACTGGCTGCCTGACGTACCAACATGGATTTGGGCGGCGGCGTTTTTTATTATCATTAATGCCGTAAATCTGGTGAACGTTCGTCTGTATGGCGAAACGGAATTCTGGTTCGCGCTCATTAAAGTGCTGGCGATTATCGGCATGATAGGTTTTGGTCTGTGGCTGCTGTTCTCCGGCCACGGCGGCGAACATGCCAGCATTGATAACCTCTGGCGTTATAACGGTTTCTTCGCTACCGGTTGGCATGGTTTGCTTCTGTCGCTGGCGGTGATTATGTTTTCTTTTGGCGGACTGGAGCTGATCGGCATTACTGCGGCGGAAGCGCGCGATCCACAAAAAAGCATTCCGAAAGCGGTGAATCAGGTGGTATACCGTATTTTGCTGTTCTACATCGGTTCGCTGGTGGTGTTGCTGGCGCTCTATCCATGGGTAGAGGTGAAATCCAATAGCAGCCCTTTTGTGATGATCTTCCATAACCTGGACAGTAATGTGGTGGCTTCGGCGCTGAATTTCGTTATTCTGGTCGCGTCGCTTTCGGTGTATAACAGCGGCGTTTATTCGAACAGCCGAATGCTGTTCGGCCTGTCCGTACAAGGCAATGCGCCGAAATTTTTAACCCGCGTCAGCCATCGCGGCGTGCCGGTGAACTCGCTGATACTTTCCGGAGCGATTACCTCGCTGGTGGTGCTGATCAACTATCTGTTGCCGCAAAAAGCGTTTAGCCTGTTGATGGCGCTGGTTGTCGCGACGCTATTGCTAAACTGGATAATGATCTGTCTCGCGCATTTACGTTTTCGCGCGGCGATGCGTCGTAAAGGGCGCGAGACGCAATTTAAGGCGCTGTTCTATCCCGCCGGAAACTATTTGTGCATTGCGTTTCTGGCGCTGATTCTGGTGTTAATGTGTACGATGGACGATATGCGATTGTCGGCGATTTTGCTGCCGGTATGGATTGTATTCCTGTTTATCGCGTTTACCGTTTTGCGCCGTAAGGCTCATTAACTTTTTTGCCCGATCCCATGCTCATGCGATCGGGCAATCCATTAATGCCGCAATGTCCCTGACAGCGCACGAATATCGCTGCCGGTCGGCGTCTGATGAATACGCAAGCCAAACTCTTCCACCACGGCAAAAATATGGTCGAAAATATCGGCCTGGATGCTCTCATATTCCAGCCACACGACGGTATTGGTAAAGGCGTAGATCTCTATCGGCAAACCATGATCGTCAGGCGCCAGTTGGCGTACCATCAGCGTCATATCTTTACGGATGCGCGGATGGTGGCGTAAATATTCGTTCAGATAGGCGCGAAATGTCCCGATATTGGTCATTCGGCGGTGATTTAAGGCTGATTCCGGCGCATCCAGTTGTTTATTCCATTCATCGATTTCCTGATGACGGCTGGTAAGGTACGGCTTTAACAGTTGCGCGGTTAACAGCCGCTGTTTTTCATCATCATCCAGAAAATGGATACTGGTCGCGTCAATATTAATACTGCGTTTAATCCGGCGTCCGCCGGACGCAGACATGCCGCTCCAGTTTTTGAACGAGTCGGAAACCAGTGACCAGGTGGGAATGGTGGTGATGGTATTATCCCAGTTGCGTACTTTTACCGTGGTTAAGCCAATATCAATGACCGCGCCATCTGCGCCATATTTTGGCATCTCCAGCCAGTCGCCCAGTTTGAGCATATCGTTGGCGGAAAGCTGGATACCGGCAACCAGGCCAAGAATCGGGTCTTTAAAGACCAGCATTAATACCGCGGCCATCGCGCCCAGCCCGCTGATTAAAATTGCTGGTGACTGGCCAATCAGCAGTGAGATCATCAGAATGCCGACGATAATTGCGCCGATGAGCTTAATGCCCTGAAATATTCCTTTTAGCGGCAACTGAGAGGCGGCGGGCCATTTTTGCGATAGATTGAAAATCACGTCCAGCAGAGAAAATAACGACAGCAGGGCGTAGGTCATAATCCATAACTGCGCGCAGGTCGTCAGGATATCCGCAGCCTCACTGCCTTTTTGTAGCCAGAGCGCGGCCTGAATATTGACAATGATGCCTTGCAGCGTAAAAGCCAGACGATGGAATAATTTATTCTGGGTAATAATTTGCAGCCACAGGCGGGAACTGGCGTTGGCACGTTTTTCGAAAGCGCGCAGTACTATCCAGTGCAAAATAATATGCACGACAACTGCTGTCAGAAAAATAATACCAAATATCACCACCAGCGACGTGGTGTGATTCATTTCAATTCCCGCTAAATTTTCTACCTGGGATATCAATTCCTGCATAATCTCTCCTTTATAAACAGCAGCCTATGATGACTGCTGAATGGCATTTATGCAAATCAGGACGCCTGCGCTTCAGGCATAATCAGCAACAGACGGGTAAAAGCGCCTCTGGGGTTATCCATACGCTATATTTTATCCAGCGCCCTATAAACGTCGTTATTTTACGCGGTTCCCTCTTTTTGAACAGGCGCCAGTACGTCAACAATGAATGAAAACTTTTTAACCAGATGTTTAAAACGATTGCAATATCTCTGTCGGATAATGATTAGCACCGTCGTACCTATCAACAATAACATTAAGGAACATCGGATGACCCAAAAGCGTACCCTGCTAAAATACGGCATACTCTCGCTGGCGCTGGCCGCGCCATTATCTGCCTGTGCGTTTGACTCTCTTACGGTAATTGGCGATAGCCTTAGCGATACCGGAAATAACGGTCGCTGGACCTGGGATAGTGGTCAAAATAAGCTCTACGACGAACAGTTGGCCGAACGATATGGGCTGGCATTAAGCCCTTCCAGCAATGGCGGTTCTAATTATGCCGCCGGCGGCGCGACGGCGACCCCGGAATTAAACCCGCAGGATAATACCGCGGATCAGGTACGGCAGTGGCTTGCCAAAACGGGGGGAAAAGCCGACCACAACGGTTTGTATATTCACTGGGTCGGCGGAAACGATCTGGCGGCGGCCATCGCGCAACCAACCATGGCACAGCAAATAGCCGGTAATAGCGCCACTAGCGCGGCGGCGCAGGTAGGGCTGTTACTGGATGCCGGCGCCGGGCTGGTCGTGGTGCCAAACGTACCGGATATTAGTGCGACGCCAATGCTTCTGGAGGCGGTAATCACCGCCGGGCTGGGCGCAGCGGCACCCCCGGCGCTAAAAGCGGCGTTAGAGGCGCTGGCGGAGGGAGCTACGCCCGATTTCGCCAGTCGGCAACAGGCGATCCGCAAGGCGCTGCTGGCGGCGGCTGCAACGGTAAGCAGCAATCCATTTATTCAGCAACTGCTCGTTGAACAACTGCTGGCGGGCTATGAAAAGGCGGCAGGGCAGGCGTCAGCTCTGACCGATTATTATAATCAGATGGAAGAGAAGGAGCTGGAGCAACACGGCGGCAATATAGCCCGTGCCGATATCAACGGCCTCTTTAAGGAAATTCTTGCCCACCCGCAGGCGTTTGGTCTGACAAATACCGTAGGTATGGCCTGCCCGCCAGGCGTATCCGCTTCGGCGTGCTCCTCGGCAATGCCAGAATTTAATGCGTCGCAGGACTATCTGTTTGCCGATCATTTACATCCCGGTCCGCAGGTCCATACCATTATTGCGCAATATATTCAGTCGATCATTGCCGCGCCGGTACAGGCGACATACCTGAACCAAAGCGTTCAGTCGATGGCGCAAGGCAGTCGTACCACGCTTGACAGCCGTTATCAGCAGCTTCGCCAGGGGGAAAATCCTGTTGGTTCGCTGGGCATGTTCGGCGGATACAGCGGGGGATATCAACGTTATGATAATAATGAGGCCGACGGGAGCGGTAATCATAATAATCTGACGGTTGGCGTCGATTATCAGCTTAACGAGCAGGTACTGCTGGGAGGGCTGATAGCCGGTTCTCTGGATAAGCAACATCCTGACGATAATTATCGTTATGACGCCCGCGGTTTTCAGGCCGCCGTATTCAGCCATTTACGCGCCGGTCAGGCGTGGCTGGATAGCGATTTACACTATCTGTCCGCTAAATTCAGTAACATTCAGCGCAGTATAACGCTCGGTGCGCTAAGGCGGGTGGAAGAGGGCGAAACCAATGGTCGGCTGTGGGGCGCGAGGTTAACCAGTGGTTATGATTTTGTCATGATGCCGTGGTTAACGACCGGACCGATGCTGCAATATGCATGGGATTACAGCCACGTTAATGGCTATAGCGAGAAGCTCAATACCAGTACATCAATGCGTTTTGGCGACCAAAACGCCCATTCGCAGGTGGGTAGCGCTGGCTGGCGTCTGGATCTTCGCCACAGCATCATTCACTCCTGGGCGCAGATTAATTATCGCCGTCAGTTTGGCGATGATACGTATGTGGCGAACGGCGGCCTTAAATCGACCTCTCTGACGTTTAGCCGCGACGGAAAAACGCAGGATAAAAACTGGGTTGATATCTCGATTGGCGCAGATTTTCCGCTGTCGGCAACGGTGTCCGCTTTCGCCGGGCTGTCGCAAACGGCAGGGTTAAGCGATGGCAATCAAACCCGTTATAACGTTGGGTTTAGCGCCCGATTTTGATGACACGCCAGGGAGGGCCAACTCCGTTCGTTCGTGACACGATGAGCCGAAAGCGCAACGGTAAGTTTTATAAAAAGTAAGTATTTTCAAAAATGTGGGTGAAGCCTGTGACGTCGTTTGTAAATTATCGTATAAGCGGAGTTTACGTTTTTGGCGGGGCGCAGGTATGAATAAAGAGTCCATATTTCGTCAGTTGGAGCTACGGCTGGCCGGATGTTCACTAACAGCCGACGCGTTAAGCGGGTTTAGCGCAATGGCGATTGCCGACAGTCTCAGGCAAAAACGCAGCATTATTAGTCACCATCTTAATAACTTGCATCGTGAGCAGCGGGTGGTCAAAGTGAATAGCCGCCCGGTGCTGTTCCTGCCCGTCGAGGCGCTACGTCGTCACCACCGGCTGGCGGTTCGACAGAGTGATTACGCGTCCATTCAGGCGCTGTGCGCGGAACGGCAGGACAGTCTGGAGCTGCTCATTGGCGCGCAGGGCAGCTTGCAGGAGTCCCTGCGTCAGTGTAAGGCGGCGATCAGTTATCCCGGCGCGGGCTTGCCTTTGCTGCTGCGCGGCCCGACGGGGACAGGAAAAAGTTTTTTGGCGCGTCAGCTTTGGCAGTACGCCATCGAGCAGGGCATTTTGCCCCCGGAGGCGCCCTTTACCGTGTTTAACTGCGCCGAATACGCTAATAACCCGGAATTGCTGACGTCAAAATTATTTGGTCATGCCAAAGGTGCGTTTACCGGCGCAGACAGAGCGGTATCCGGGTTAATTGAGACCAGTAATGGCGGCCTATTGTTTATCGATGAAGTGCACCGTCTACCGCCGGAAGGGCAGGAAAAACTGTTCCATTTTATGGATAACGGCACCTGGCGTCGCTTAGGCGAAAGCAGCGATGAACGCAGCGCCACGGTACGTCTGATATTCGCCTCTACCGAAGATCTGGAAAAGCACTTTCTGGCGACATTTATTCGCCGGATACCGGTCATTGTCAAAATTCTGCCTATCGCCGAACGCGGACAGTATGAGCGGCTGGCGTTTATTCACCATTTTTTTCGTCGCGAGGCGCAGCGTCTTCATCACGATTTGTCGCTGGATAGTGAAATTATCAGCCAACTGATGCAGGAGACCCTGGAAGGGAATGTCGGCGGCCTGGAAAATCTCATTCGTAATATTTGCGCCAGCGCCTGGACTTTCGGCCAGCGTGACGATGGGGTACTGGAAGTAAAAGCCGGGCAACTGCCGGATCGTCTGCTGATGGAGGTGCCCTTTACCGTTCCGCAGACGGCGGAACGCGTCATGATTTATCGCGAAGGTGGCGTTTTTCCGCGAGTTTCCGGTCAGCATCAGGAATATTTACGGTTGACGGAAAACATTTGCGGCCTGTGCGAAGAGCTGGCGCAGGAGAATATTTCCGCACGGACGTTTGACAAGCTGGTCTATCAAAACCTCACGTTATATCTCGATGCCTTAATGAATAAAGAGAGCCCTCGCGCTCGTCAGGACAAGCGGCTGCGTTTTATCGAAGATGTCGGGAAAGCGATCGCTGCACATTACGATCTCGAACTGAATGCGGAATTCGCTTATCTCACTGGACGTTACCTTACCAGCCTGCCGTTAACGCCGGTGGAGGCGTCGCCATCGGTTCGCCATGTGATGCTGCGCTGGCTGGAGGAGGCGCCGGGGCTGGCGCAGCGTGTGGCGCAAAAACTGCTGGACGTGGTAAATAATAAATATGATTTGTTGATCGACACGCTCGACAGACTGGTCGTGGCGGCCATAGTCAGTAATGCCATTGACGCCACCAGCGGCGGTAAGGTAAAAGCGCTTATCATCGCGCATGGTTATTCGACCGCCAGCAGCATTGCAGGCGTGGCGAACCGTCTGATTGGCGAAAAGATTTATCATGCGATGGATATGCCGATGGAGGTCGCGTTTAGCGATGTCAGCCGGGCCATTGTCGATTATCTCCAGCATACGGATACCCGCGCAGGCGTCATGGTGCTGATCGATATGGGATACACCAAAGAGATCGCCGATGCGCTTTTGAGCGTAATTCATGGCCCGCTGGTGGTGGTCGATAACGTTACGACGCGTCTGGCGCTGAACGTGGCCAGCGAGATCGCGCTGCAAAAAAACATCGAACAGATCGCCGAAGAGATCGTCCCGTTAAATCAGTCGCGCTGGGATGTCTTCTGGCCCGCGCAGAAAAAAGCGCGCGCGCTGCTGGTGACCTGTATTACCGGCATCGGGACGGCGTTTAAATTTAAAAATTTGATGGAAAAAAGTCAGTTGACCGACTTTGATATTAATATTATCGCCTGTGAATATACCCGTTTGAAAAACAGCCGGATGGCGGCCTCGTTGCTGAATCAGTATGAAGTGATTGCGGTTGTCGGCACCATTGACCCGCAGCTGGCGGGCGTTCCCTGGGTGGGGATTGAAGAGCTGCTTGGCGAGCAGGGGTATGCGCATTTAAGTCAGTTATTAAGCGGTTATCTTAACGATAAACAAATTGCGTTAATTAATAAAAATATGGTTCGCGAATTTTCGTTGCATAATGTGGTTAATTCGCTGACCATTCTCAATGCCAATAAGACGATAGGGCATATCGAAACGATTATTGCCGAATGGCAAAATACGCTGGGCTTCAGCTTTAATAATAATTTGATTATTAGTTTATATGTTCATTTGAGCTGTATGATTGAGCGACTGGTCATGCGCAATGAAATTACCCACTATAAAAACATGACGGAATTTAACGAGCGGCATGGTGAATTTATCGTGATGGTAAATCATTCGTTTCAGCGATTGAAAATTCTTTATAACGTGGCGCTGCCGGTAGCGGAAATTGGCTATATCCACGATATTTTCGAATTACGGATAGAGGATTTTCGCTGGTAGCCGCGGTAGTTCAGGAAAAAAGGGGCGCTAGCGCCCCGCAGAAGAAAGGCCTGATGGCGCTACGCTTATCAGGCCTACAGATCGCTTTGTAGGCTGGATAAAGCGAAGCCGCCATCCGGCATAACTATTAATATTCAACTTTCCACATATACCGGCGGGTGGTCAGTGGGTGATTACGGGCTGTCGCCAGAGCGAGGTTATAAACGTCCAGCACACAGTTGTGCAACAGACCGCAGAAGTATTCGCCAACGTCGGTGGACAGATCCTGAACGCCGAGTTTATCCGCATCGATCAACTGCAGTTTTCCCTGATAGCGTTCAATAAAGCGAATCGCACGATCGTCCAGCGGGCGAGTACGACCACTGCTTTGCAGCAATATAAACGGCGTGCCCGGCTCGGTGATTTCGAACGGTCCGTGGAAATACTCTCCGCTATGTATGCTGGCGGAGTTGATCCACTGCATTTCCAGCAGAATACAGATAGACTCCTGATGCGCGGCGCCGAAAGAGGGGCCGCTGCCCATCATATAGACCACCTTCTCATCCTTCCATTCGGCGGCGAAACGCTGAGCATCTTCTTGTACCTGCCGTTGGGCGCCGTGAACAACGTCGCTAAAGCGCCCAAACGCGCTGACTAACTCATCGTATTGCGCATAGCCCTCTGTTTGGGCGAGAATTTCCAGCGCCAGCCACAGGCTGTATGCGGCTTTTTGTTGTGCAGGGTCGACCGTTTCCGGATAACGCGCCCACTGATATTCAATGATGTAGTCGCTGTATTCGCACAACGGCGTGTCAGGTTGGTAAACCAGACCGATGGTCGCCGCTCCTTTTTCACGCGCCACGCGGGCAGCTGCGACGGTTTCCGCCGTATTGCCCTGCTGCGAGGCAAGAATAACGACGCTATTTTTTCCTAATGCTTTTGGTGTGGCGTGGACAAATTCATTACTGGTGATATAACCGACAGCCAGTTTTGACGCTTCACAGTCCAGAAAGTATTTCCCTGGCCAGAAGCCGGTTAATGAACCGCCGCAGCCGACAAACCAGACGCGTTCAATGTTTTGTTTACCTAAAATATCGCTAATAATACGGCGGGCATTTTCATGAGCAACAGACATATTTATCTCCTTAGCGTGTAGCGCGTCCTCCGCAACAGCGCGGATAATAACGAGCATTAATAAAAATTAAATTTCTTGCTTACTTTTCATTTTTTGATGGAATTGCGGATCTTTGGGTATCGCCGGATTAATGCCTTTTTGCGGGGGTAATATCGCGCATAGCATTTGTAGCGGAATGATATATTCAAAGACGGCAAAGTCCTCATCATTGACAAACGGGAAATTCAGATTCAGACCATTATTTTCTACCTGCGAGCCGATGCGGTAAATAGACGGCGTCCACTCACCGAGTATTTGCGCCAGCCGATCCTGACGTGCGTCAGGCTGCGGGTCGAGCATAATGAGTGCGGATTGCGCATTAAAGGCATTGTAAATACCGTGAATAAACTCCTCGAATTCGTAGCCCGACACCGGGCAGCGCAACGTCTCCAGCATCTTGAGAGCACCCTCCTGCACCGTACCGAACAGCGTTGCCGGGCCGGTCAGACGAATATCTGCGCTATCGCGCAGCGCCAGCGCATTGGTTTGCGCCCACGCCTGCGAGGCGGTAATCAGCGCGGGCAGGTGGTTAAAGGTCTTTTCCATCCGCAGCAGCAGTGACCGGCGCTGTTCGCCGTCCAGCCGCTGTTGCTGCCCGGCGACGGCGAGCGCCAGCAGCATCAAATTGAGAACCGTGCAGTGATAGCCTTTTGTTTTCGCGCCAGCGGTTTCTTCGCCGCAGGGAACGGTAAGGATATAATCCGCCGCCCGGTCGATAGTCGCAGGCGCCACGCCAGCCATTGAGGCGGTGATATGACCAACATTGCGGGCGCGCTCCATCGCCGCCAGCGTTGAGAGGCTGCCGCCGCCCTGGGAGATGCCGACAACCAGCGCCTTGCCGCTGCGGGCAAGCGTCTCGTCGTCAAGCATAAACGGCCAGCAGACATCCACCGGCAATGCGCACCAGCGCTGCATAAACGCGCGAGCGGTCAACGCGCCGTGGTATGACGTGCCGGAGCCTGTCAGAATAATGCGGGTGACGCCGCGTTCCGTTAGCGCCTGCGCCGCGCGCCAGAGATCTTCCCGCGTCTGCGTCAGCATCTCCAGCAGGCGAAGGGGCGTCTCGTTCATATAGTCTTCTACTTGCATAGTGTTACCTCTCGTCAAAGCAGGCCCAGCGCGCTGGCAAGAAGCCCAAACGCGACGGTGCCTAACAGGATCCAGTTAATGTTCACGCCCTTACGGATAAGTTTGTACATGCCGAGCGTGAAGAGCAGCGGCAGCAGGGAAGGGAGGATTTTGTCAATAAAATCCTGCACTTTCATGGTAGTCTGCCCGGCGGTAAAGCTCAGCGGGGTTGTAATGTCGATCATGCTGGCGGTCATGGCGCCGACGACCATCAACCCGACGATTGACGCGATATAAGTCACCCTGTCCATCAGCCCGCTTTGCCAGAGGCGCATCAGCCAGGTGGTCCCCGCCCGGTAGCCCAGTTTGAGGGCGTACCAGCGGCAGAGGATGTGCGGAATGTTATAGACCAGTAGGGCGAGAATCGGCCCCAGAATGCTGCCCTGCTGGGCAAAGTAGATCCCCATCCCGGCGGCGATAACTTTCAGCGATCCCCAAAAGATGGAATCGCCGATCCCGGCCAGCGGCCCCATCAGGCTGGTTTTAACGGCATTGATCGACTCTTCGTTAAAGTCCGGGTTGCGTTGATTTTCCTCCTCCATCGCAATCGACAGGCCAAAGACAAACGTTGACAGATGCGGCGTGGTATTAAACAGCACCAGATGGCGCTGTAAGGCGCGCCCCAGTTCGGCGGGGTCCTGGTAGATACGCTTTAGCGCTGGCGACATAGCGAAGGCATAGCCCATATGCTGCTGGCGTTCATAGTTCCACGATCCTTGCAACGTAAAGGAGCGCCAGAACACGCTGCGTAAATCGCGGGCGGTGATGCGGCTTTCGCTTTGCGAGTGAGCCTGTGCGTCGTCGATCAGGGTCTGCGTCACTTCACTCATGATTAGCCCTCCTGTTGGGATGTGTTAAGAAACTGGCTGATAATGAAAGCCAACACCACGGCAAACAGCGCGATGGCGATGATGTCCAGTTTGGTATATGCGGCGATCAGAAAGCCCAGCCCAAGGTAAGGCATTAATTTGCTGCTAAGCATCATGCTGATCAGCAACGCGAAACCCAGCGCCGGCAAAATCTTACTGGCGACAACCAGGCCATTGGTAATAAAGGCGGGAATGGCGTCGAGGAACCAGGTGACGGCGGCAGAACCGAGCAAAATGGCGAAAAAGACCGGCAGAAAACCGCTTAGAAAATAGAGCAGCGTTGGGCCCCCCAGGTGCATAACGGCAACCATCCGGGTATTACCCTGCGCCGCATAACGATCGGCCATGTGGCCAAAGCGGGCGTTAACTACGCGCACCAGGACGCCGAGGGTCTGCGCCAGCATAGAGATAGGAATCGCGATGGTCAGCGCCGCTTCGGGCCCGCGCCCGGACATAATAGAAAACGCGGTCGCCAGTACCGAACCGGTGACGACATCAGGCGGTACCGCGGCGCCGATAGCGACATTACCTAAAAAGATCAGTTCCAGCGTCGCGCCGATCAGAATGCCTTCGTGTAAATTGCCGCAGACCAGACCGGTGAGGGCGCACATCACCAGCGGACGGTCAATCATCGACACGCCGAGTAAACGCCCGTCAAGAATGCCCAGTGCGGCAATCAGGCCGAGCAGCGTTGCGGTGAGCAACATAGTGACCTCCAGGTTCAGAGTTTATCGTTAAGCAATTCGGCGGAATGGGCCGGAACCTGGCGCATTTCCAGACGGATGCCTTTGGCTTTTAGCGCCTGGCTATCGGCAATCTCCTGCTCGGTCAGGTATATGGCTTTGCCGAACTGCTGCGCGCCCTCTTTTTGCGCGATACCGCCGTAGTTGATAACGCTAATCCCTGGCACTTTCTCGACGAAGGCGAGGGTTTCAGCGGTATTTCCCAGCACCACCATCACTTTTTTGTGATCCAGCTTGCCGCTGGCGAGTTTTTCCGCCGCCTGTTCCACCGTGATAATGTCCAGCGACACGCCAGCGGGTTTTGCCAGACTTAATGACATAGAGACAAACGCGTCGCCGGCGGCGTTGGCGTTAGCGACGATGATATGGTCGATATCCAGCGCCCGGGTCCAGGCGAAGACCACCTGGCCGTGCAGCAGGCGGTAATCAATGCGCACTAATTTGATCATGGGATTCTCCCTGTAGGTCAGCGGATGGTTGTGTTATTAGCGTGTTGATAAAGACAATGGATTCACGCGCCGCATTGGTGGCGTAGGTAATGGCCGCGTCTGTGCTTTCTTCTTCACAGAGTAAAAACTCCAGCAGCAGGGTCATGTTGACGCCAGCCACCACAAAAACGTGACGGTGACGCATCAGCACTTTCGCGGCGCTATTGTTGATGCTGCCGCCGAGCAGATCGGTAAACACCACCACTTCTTCGCCGTTGGCTTGCGCGATCAGATTTTCGAGGGTTTGTTCAAGCTGCTCCGTGGTGACAATATCGCCATCGTAGGCGCAAACCGGTGTCACGCCGTGTTCGTCGCCAATCAGCAGCGATAGACTGTTAATAAGTCCGCGGGCAAAAGGGCCATGGCTGGCTACATAAACATGTCTCACCCGTTTTCTCCTTCATCCAGATAGGGGGTATCCAGATATGGCAAACGGCGTGCCAGTTTTAAATGTTATTTATTTTCAATGTCTTGAAAGAGAAAGTTAACACTAGCGATGTAAAACCTGGCACTTCGCGCCATTGATCATTGGGGAACCTGGCAGAAAGGTGAAAAAAGCCGGACGGGCGTCCGGCTTAGGCAGGGGATTAGACTTCCGTCAGTGTGGTTTCAAGCGGCAGACGTGATTTCGGCAGCCCGGCGTTGAAATCCTCGACGCTATGATGGCCGACCGGCACCACGACCAGACTGGTATAGCCTTTTTCTTTCAGACCAAATTCAGCGTCGAGCACCTCGGCGTCGAAACCTTCAATGGGGACGGCGTCGAGACCCATCGCGGCGACGCCCAGCAGAAAGTTGCCGACGTTCAGATAGACCTGTTTCGCCATCCACTGGTGGTCATCTTTTAGCGAGACGCGGTGCATATCGGCGAAAAAGCGGCGACCTTTATCATTTGCTGCTTTAGCTTCCGGCGTAGCGAAACGGCCATCGGCTTCTTCCTGATCGACGACGCGCTCAAGCCATGCGTCATCCATTGCGGTTTTCGCGCAGAAGACCACCACATGGGAGGCGTCCAGCATTTTGCGTTCGTTGAACGTGTAGTTTCCGGCAGCGGATTTTGCTACGCGCGCTTTGCCTTCTTCCGTACTGGCGACAATAAAGTGCCACGGCTGGGAATTGGTGCTGGAGGGGCTGTACTGTAGTAGTGTTTTTATTTTATCCGCTTCTTCGGCGGTCAGTTTTTTGCTGGGATCGAACGCCTTAGTGGAGTAGCGCTTTAAGGCGACAGAAACGATATCCATAAATGCTCCTGGTTGGTTTAGTACCCTTTTGTATCAGCAGGGTACCGGGTTATCGGTAAAAAGATAAGGGAGGAAAATGCGAAAACGGTTATTGCATCAGCGCGGCCGCAGGCGCAGTTGCTCTCTTTTAGGCAGCCCGTCTACGACCAGATTCCATGAGTCATTTATCAAATCGTTGAGTAGCGAGACGGTGATATCCTCGCCCGCATAGACTGAAATCCAGTGTTTCTTATTCATGTGATAGCCAGGCGCAATGCTGGGGTAAATTTGTTGATTTACCAGGGACTTTTGGGGATCCGACTTCAGGTTCACCACTGGGCGACAATGATGTTCAGTGAACAGCATGAATATTTTGCCGCCGACTTTAAACACATCGTACTGTGGGCCGAAAGGCCAGCAGTGTTCGGTAAAAGGCAGTTCCAGCGCAAAGCGTTTTGCCCAGGCGTGCAGTGTTTGACCGTCCATTATTGCTCCTCGCGAGTCAGCGCGCGCCACATGGCTTCGAATCCCAGCGCAATATATTCGCCAGCGCGAGCGGGATCGCGCGCGGCGAAATCCATTGTTGTTTCAGCCAGCGCCAGAAAAAGGCCGTCGCCGAAGGCGCGGTACTCATCCGACATAAATACCATCAAAACGGAACGATGACATAAATCGCGCAATTCGGGGAACATATCGTCGGCCCGTTGTTCCGTCTCTTTGGTGAGCTTTTCGCTGACGGCCAGTTGACGGATCGCCCGATGGCGCGCGGGATGGTTCAGACCCCAACTGATGTAACTGTTCCAGATAAAACGAGTCATCATTTTGGCATCGGTAATGGATCGATCCAGCTCCATTATCATTGACTGGCAGAGATCCTGCTTTAAATGCAAATACAACGTGTTAATCAGCTCATCTTTGGTCGCGAAATAGCGAAACAATGTTCCTTCTGCAACACCTGCGTTACGTGCAATCACCGCCGTTGAGGCGGCGATACCGGATTGCGCTATCGCCTGGGTTGCCGCTTCCAGTAATGCTTGTTTTTTGTCTTCACTCTTCGGACGAGCCACTACACGTTACCCTTATGTCTGTAAAAACATGATTGAATCATGCCCGTTGTCGCGTCGCAACGGTGAATGTCAACCTTTGAAAAGTACCTTGACGGCGTATCTTTGCTTTCTATAATGAGTGCTTACTCACTCATAATCAAGGGCTGCCGCATGAAGTGGTAGAAAAGCATATTGCAGGCCATGCGATAAGCCGTCTCACAATTTGTGTGGTTATTACTATGCTTATTGCTGTTGCCGTAAATGTGCGGTGCGGGAGCCGCTGACGAGTTTGATAGAGGGGAGAGCACGATGACCATTTCCGCTCAGGTTATCGACACGATTGTCGAGTGGATTGATGATAATTTGAATCAGCCGTTACGTATTGATGATATTGCCCGTCATGCGGGATATTCCAAGTGGCACCTGCAGCGCCTTTTTATGCAGTACAAAGGGGAGAGTCTGGGGCGCTACGTGCGTGAACGGAAGCTAAAACTGGCGGCGCGCGACCTGCGCGACACCGACCAGAAGGTGTATGATATTTGTCTCAAGTATGGTTTTGATTCGCAGCAAACCTTTACGCGCATTTTTACCCGCACGTTCAACCTGCCGCCAGGCGCTTATCGTAAAGAAAAGCATGGCCGTACGCATTGAAATGTTTTAATCGGCCAGCGAAAACCAGCGCCGCCAGATAAAGCGAATAACATAATATTCCAGCGCGCCGAGCAACAGAAACCATAAACAAAACAACAAAGTATAAAGCTGGTTGAGATCCATAAGATGAAAGATCCCGACCAGTTTTTGCGCCAGCGCAAGGCCGAGCGAAGGGGCGGGCAGCAGCAGGCTGGAGAGCAACGCCATCAGCAAAATACCGGCAGCGGTCATCAATGATTCAAGCGGGTGTTTCATGGCTTTGTTAAACGTAAGTTAAAACGCCATTGTCCGGGATATCGCCTGGTAAGGCAAATATGCTGTCTATTGTCCCGCCCAGATTTCACAATGTTTTTGTACCAGACCTATCAGCGATCCGCCGTCGGCAATAAACTCCCGCATATATTGCGCTTCGTTACCGCCTTTTTTCACCTGCAGACGTAGCGCGTCAATGGCGCTGTCGGCGCCCAGCTTGCGCGCAGAGGGGGTAACGTTGTCCAGCAGACGCAGCGTATCATCTGCCAGGCGACGGCGGTCGCCGGTATAGGCATCGGTTAGCACGCCCTCCAGACCATAGCGGCAAGCCTGAAAACGGTTGAATTTATATAACAGATAGTCTTGTTCCTGCGGTTTAAAGGGACGCTCGGTCAGCAGCCAGTGCGCGGTCGCCTGAATCAACCCTGCCATATTGATGGCATGATCAAGGGTGAGCGGCGTATCCATCACCCGAACTTCTACCGTGCCAAAGGCCGGGCTGGGGCGGATATCCCAGTGCAAATCTTTGATGCTGTCGATCATCGTGGTGTAAGACAGACGGCGAAATAGTCCGGCAAACTCTTGCCAGTTACTGACCCACGGCATGGGACCGTTATCGGGAAAAGCGGAAAAAATATTCAGGCGCGCGCAGGCAAAACGGGTGTCAGATCCTTGCATATAGGGGGACGCGGCGGAGAGCGCAATAAAGTGCGGCACAAAATGCGACAGCCCGTGTAAAAGATAAATCGCATCGTCGCCGTTCGCGCAGCCGACGTGGACATGCTGACCGAAAACCGTTGCCTGTTGAATTAAGTAGCCGAAATTTTCCAGCGTGCGTTGATAGCGTTCATTATCACAGACCTCCTGACGCTGCCATTTTTGAAAAGGGTGCGTACCGCCGCCGCAAATGCCGAGATGGTGTTCCGACGCCGCCTGTAAAATAACGTGCTGCATGGCAGAAAGTTGGGCCGCCACCTGGTCAATATCGCGGCAGACGCCCGTGGCCATCTCCAGCATACTTTCGGTGATATCGTGCTTAATTTCTCCCGCAGTAAGTTGGGGCTTAACGGCGTCGATCAGCGTAGAAGAGTCCTGGCTTAAATCGTAGCCAGGTGGATTGATCACCTGCATCTCCAGCTCAATACCAAGCGTATAAGGTTCAGAAACGTGAAAATCATTCAGCGCCATAGCGATCTCATTTATCGGGGGATTGCGCTAAGTATAGAAGCGGGAGCGCTCCTGTCGTGGGGAAAGCGCGTTATTGCAGAAACTAGAGTAATAACGCTATTGTCACGTTGAAACCATTCTGTACGGACGGTACGTTCAGCCATCGTGGCGGCAAAGGCTGGCAGCAGATGTAACGAGATGTGCGTGGCGGTAAGCGAGGTAACTTTTGCGCTATTGAATCCCGGGAGCGTGACGCGGTCTGAAAAGGCTTTATAAACGCTCTCTTTGGCGGAGAAAGCCAGCGTCAGGGCAAGCGGAAAAGGGAGCGAGCTCGCCTGGAGAATTTGGCGCTCATCGCTATCGATAATGGACGGCGCCAGCTCTGTCGCCGTGTGCTGACTCATGATTTTTTCTATATCAATGCCGATACGCTGTCGGGATATGACGGCCAGCGCCGTTGTCGCACAGTGGCTGATGCTGCCAAATAGGCCGTCCGGCCATAGCGGCTGTCGCTTGTCGCCAATACCGGGCACTGTCCTGACGCCCACCTCGCGTAGCGCATGAACGGCGGCGATGCGGCCTGCCAGATGTTCAGCTTTACGCTTGCGTCCGGCAGACCGGAGCCGATCGTGATGAGGCAGCCATAGCAGGTCGTGTTCGTGAAAGCTGCTCGCATCAAAGTCGACGATATGCAGCCTGTGTCCGGCAAAGGGAAGGGGAAAATGAGATGTCAGCATCGTTTTTGCCAATTCCCTCCCCGAATGAGGGAGGGAAGGTTGCCATCAGAAATGGGTATTAATGCTCATATACCACGTACGCCCCGGTTCGTTATAGGTGTACGCGCCAGCGCCCGCCATATAAGCGCCAGTTTGAGTATCCCTGACGGTTTGCGCGTTACCTTCACGCCACAGACGTTTGTCAAAGAGGTTATCCACGCCACCGGTCAGGCTGACATTTTTGGTCACGTCCCAGGTCGCGCTCAGGCCAACAATACTGTATGGGCTGACCGCTTGCTTATCTGTTCCGGTAACGGGGTTACCCTGATAATCATATTTCTTCGGCTCTTGTTTGCCGTACCAGGTGAAGGTCGATTGCAGAGAAACGTCCTGACGTACCTGCCAGCTCAGGGTTGAGTTAAGCGTGTACTGTGGAATAATCGACAGGCGTTCGCCGGTCTCTTTGTTTTTGCTCTGCAGCATATACGTAACGTTATTCGTCCAGTTGACGGTGTCGCTAACCGGTACGTTTAACGTGCCTTCCAGACCTTCAACGACCGCTTTCGGCACGTTCTCCCACTGATAAACATCCGTTTTGCCGTTGTTGATACGCTGCAACGGCACCGTACCCGCTTCGATCTTATTGCGGTAATCATTGCGGAACCAGGTGATGCCGGCCAGCCAGCCATCGCGTTTAAATTCCAGACCGATCTCTTTATTGATGCTGGTTTCGGCTTTCAGATCATCGTTACCCATCATATAGCAGCCGATGCCGGTACCCGCGCCAGTCGCGTAGCAACCCTGACCTTTACTGTACAAAATATAGTTTGGGTTAGTCTGGTACAGACTCGGGGCTTTATAAGCGCGGGCGATTCCCATTTTCAGGGTAAAGTCATCCCCCAGACCTTGCGACAGGTTCAGCGACGGGCTCCAGTTATCCCCCACAATACTGTGATGATCGAAACGTAGCCCCGGCGTCAGCATGGTGCTGTCGGTCAGTTCCATGTTGTTTTCAGCAAACAGAGAGAAAATTTCCGCTTTTGAATAGGGGCTACGATTGGTACTGCTGTAACCCGGGATATTTCCCCCCATAAAGGTTTGCGAGTTGGAGAGCTCGTCTTTCATACGCTGTTGGGCCCATTCGGTACCCAGCGTCAGGTTTTGATTGACCAGCAGATCGAAAGGGAGGCTCACTTCGCTGTGTAGGGTGACGTCATTCAAATCGGCATCGGCATATTTTTGCGATGCTTTGGGATCGAAAATTCCTTCGGTGCCGCCTGCCAGGCCTTCCGGCATCCGGGAGTTACGGGTATGTTCGTATTGCACCCAGTTACTGGTGGTTACGCCATTATTCCAGCCGCCGTTCCAGGTCAGAGAGTAGTTCTGCCGATAGAGGCGGTTCGTCTCTTTTCCGTAATTATCTTTCACCAGTTGGTTCGTATTGGTGTTCTGAGTATCGCCGGCATAGAGGTTGCCCTGGCGACTGTAACCGGCCTCCAGTTCCAGAGACTGAAGCGGAGCAAAATCCCAACGAACCACGCCGTTGATATCTTTGTTAATGACCCCCTCGCGTCCTGCCGGTAGCGTGTCGGCGTAACTCCCGGTACGTTCAGACTGATGCCCCTGGTTAATATTACGCGCATCCGCCTGCGTTTTGTCGAGGTTGCCATACAGACGGAAGCTGAAATCCCCGCCCAGCGGGCCGTTCAGGCTAAAGTTAGTGCGTTTGGTCGCGCCTTCGTCTTTATGTTCCGGCGCGTTGAAATAGGTATTCCAGGAACCGTGCCACTCGCTACCGCCTTTTTTGGTAATGATATTGACCACGCCACCCGCCGCGCCGTTACCGTAGCGTGCAGCGGCAGGGCCACGCAGCACTTCAATGCGTTCGATCATCTCCGGCGGCACCCACGCGGTATCGCCACGGGTATCGCGTTCGCCGCGCCAGCCCAGGCGCACCGAGTTACG
Organism: Salmonella sp. NW722; assembly: GCF_051702785.1. Taxonomy (NCBI): domain Bacteria; kingdom Pseudomonadati; phylum Pseudomonadota; class Gammaproteobacteria; order Enterobacterales; family Enterobacteriaceae; genus Salmonella; species Salmonella sp. NW722. The sequence goes on along the minus strand of NZ_JAMMIN010000004.1, from coordinate 162,712 downwards.
GCTGGTGACGGGTTTACCGTCTATCAGGATAAGGGTGTTTTCCGGCCCCATGCCGCGAATATCGATTTGGCGGTTATTCCCGCGCTGACCGCTGGTGGAGTTGCCGGTCAGGTTCACGCCCGGCATGGTGCGGATGATTTCTGACACGTCGCGCGCGGGCGGATTTTTGCGGATCTCATCGGCGGTGATAGTGGATACGCCAGGCGCCTGTAGGTTTTGCTGGGCAGCGGTCACCACGATGGTGTCTTCATTGGTGAGCGCAGCGCTATCGGTTTTTTCTTCCGCCATCACGGGCAGAGCGGCCCCGTAAATCCCTAAATTGACCAGTAAGGTCAGGGAATGAATCTTCTTGTTCATTGTATATCCTGCTTTTCTTTAGCCACATAAGCCAAAGCGCCCGTCAAAGGCATTGGCCGGGTGGTGAAATTGTGTTCGCGCGTCCCATAGCGCGACAATACGCTATTGCAAATGCAAATAGTTATCAATAATATTATCAATATATTTCACCTTTTATATACAAAATTCATAATAAACACAGGGTTATAATGAAAGAGGCGCTGGCAACGGGAAGTGAGGCCTGGTGGAGGACGAAAACCGGGCCGGAATGGATACGGGAAAAAGACGGAAATTATCGGGTCACTTTTTGGTGGCGCGACCCGCAGGGAAACGAAACACACTCCCCGATACGGCGTGTCTGGGTCTACATCACTGGCGTAACCGATCATCATCAAAACGCGCAGCCTCAGACGATGGCGCGTATTGCCGGAACGGATGTCTGGCGCTGGAGTACGGCGCTTAGCGCTAACTGGCGCGGCAGCTACTGTTTTATTCCTACCGAACGCGATGACGTTTTTGCCGCTTTTGCGCCGGGCGAAACGCCCGATCGGAACGTGCTGCGTGAAGGCTGGCGACAGCTATTACCGCAGGCGATTGCCGACCCGCTTAATTCGCAAAGCTGGCGGGGAGGACGTGGTCATGCGGTTTCAGCGCTGGAAATGCCGGATGCGCCCCTTCAGCCGGGATGGGATCGTCCTGAAACGCCGTACTCGCCGCCTTTGATGATGCAGTGGCATAGCGCACGTCTGGGTAATTCCCGCCGCGTATGGATATTGACGACCGGAGACGAGGCGCCGGAGGAAAGACCGTTAGCTATTCTGCTGGACGGTCAATTCTGGGCGGAAAATATGCCCGTCTGGCCCGCGCTCGCCTCGCTGACTCATCAACGCCTGCTTCCCGGTGCCGTCTATCTGCTGATTGACGCGATTGATACTCAACACCGCAGCCAGGAGTTGCCCTGCAATGCCGACTTCTGGCTGGCGGTGCAGCAGGAACTGTTGCCGCAAGTCAGAGCCGTGACGCCTTTTAGCGATGATGCCGGGCGAACGGTGGTCGCCGGACAGAGTTTTGGCGGCCTGTCGGCGCTGTATGCCGGCCTGAACTGGCCGACGCGTTTTGGCTGTGTACTAAGCCAGTCAGGATCGTTCTGGTGGCCTCATCGCATCACCCCGCCGGAGGGGGAAGTCATTACCCGGCTGAAAACCGGCGCATTATGTGCGCGCGGACTGCGTATCGTACTGGAAGCCGGCGTGCGTGAGCCGATCGTGTTTCAGGCGAATCAGGCGCTTTATGCCCAACTGAATACTTCGCAGCAGTCCATTTTCTGGCGTCAGGTTGACGGCGGACACGATGCGCTTTGCTGGCGCGGCGGGCTAACGCAAGGGCTGATGCTGCTTTGGCAGCCGCTTATCGACACGCTTTAACCGGGCACATGTCCATGACAGGAGTTGAGTATGGAGTTCAGTAATCCCTTCGATAATCCGCAGGGACAGTTTTACATCCTGCAAAATGCGCAGCGTCAATTCAGCCTTTGGCCAGCGGCATGTGGGCTTCCCGCAGGCTGGGACGTGGTATGCGAACCGCAATCGCAGGACGCGTGCCAGCAGTGGCTTAATACGCGCTGGACAACACTGAATCCGGCGCATTATGCCGATAAGCAGGAGGCGAAATGACGCAGCGTTTACCGTTAGTCGCCGCCCAGCCGGGGATCTGGATGGCGGAAAAACTCTCTGATTTATCCTCCGCCTGGAGCGTGGCGCACTATGTGGAACTGAACGGCGAGCTGGATGCCCCCTTGCTGGCAAAAGCGGTAGCGGTAGGGATGCAACAGGCGGATACGCTACGGATGCGTTTTACCGAAGAGAATGGCGAGGTCTGGCAATGGATAGATCCTGAGCACACCTTCGGCGAGCCCCCGATTGCCGATTTACGCGACCAGCCCGATCCGCATCACGCGGCGCTGGCGTTAATGCAGGCGGATTTACGGCAAAACCTGCGCGCAGATAGCGGTAAGCCGCTGGCGTTTCACCAGTTAATCCGCATTGATGATACCCGCTGGTATTGGTATCAGCGCTATCACCATTTGCTGGTGGATGGCTTTAGCTTCCCGGCGATAACCCGCCAGATTGCGGCGATTTATCGCGCCTGGCAGAGCGACGCCCCTACGCCGGAGTCGCCTTTTACCCCCTTTGCGGATGTGGTCGAGGAATATCAGCGCTATCGCCAGAGCGAGGCCTGGCAGCGTGACGGCGCCTTCTGGGCGCAGCAGCGCCGCGAGCTGCCGCCGCCGGCGTCAATGTCTGCCGCGCCGCTGCCGGGGCGGTCGGCGAGCGCGGATATTCTGCGTATGAAATTGAGCGCGCCGGCGGGGGCGTTTCGCCAACTGGCGGCGCACATGCCTGAGATACCGCGAGCGGATCTTGCCCTGGCGCTGGTGACGTTGTGGCTGGGACGATTATGCGGGCGTATGGATTATGCCGCCGGATTTATCTTTATGCGGCGGATGGGCTCGGCGGCGTTAACGGCGACCGGGCCTGTCCTTAACGTGTTGCCGCTGGCGGTTAACCTTCATGCGACGGAAGATCTGCCAACGCTGGCGAAGCGTCTTGCGGCGCAGTTAAAGAAGATGCGCCGCCACCAGCGTTACGACGCCGAACAGATTGTACGCGATAGCGGGCGAGCCGCAGGGGAGACGCCGCTATTTGGCCCGGTGCTCAATATAAAAGTGTTTGATTATCATCTGGATCTTCCTGGCATACAGGCGCAAACCCATACCCTGGCGACGGGGCCGGTTAACGATCTTGAACTGGCGCTTTTTCCGGATGAAAACGGCGGTCTGGATATTGAATTGCTGGCGAATGCACAGCGTTACGATGGCGCCACGCTCTCCCGCCATGCCTTACGGTTGATGGCTCTTATCACGCAGTTTGCGGATAACCCGGCGCTGCGCTGCGGCGATGCGCAAATGCTGCTGGCGGAAGAACAAACGCAATTAACACACCTTAATAATACGGCGGTAACGATTCCCGCCGCCACGCTTAGCGATTTGGTGGCGCAGCAGGCGCAAAAAACGCCAGAGGCTTCCGCGTTGGCAGATGCGCATTATCACTTTACCTACCGTGAAATGCGCGAACAGGTTGTGGCGCTGGCATACGCGCTGCGGGAACGCGGCGTTCAGCCTGGCGATAGCGTGGCGGTGGCGTTGCCGCGGTCGGTTTTCCTGACCTTAGCTCTGCATGGCATTGTCGAGGCGGGTGCCGCCTGGCTGCCGCTGGATACCGGTTATCCTGACGATCGGCTGCGAATGATGCTGGAAGATGCGCAGCCGAAACTGTTAATTACGACTCAGGCGCAGCTGGCGCGTTTTCACGATATTCCGGGGATGGAATATTTGTGTTATAGCCAACCGCTACCGGTCAGTGACGCCACTCCGCTGGGGCTGTCGTTACCGCATCATACCGCTTACATCATTTTCACCTCTGGCTCGACGGGCAGGCCGAAAGGGGTGATGGTGGGACAAACGGCGATAGTTAACCGGCTGCTGTGGATGCAGGATCACTATCCGTTGACGGCGGATGATGTAGTAGCGCAAAAAACGCCGTGCAGTTTTGACGTCTCAGTATGGGAGTTTTTCTGGCCGTTTATCGCTGGGGCGAAACTGGTGATGGCCGAGCCGGAAGCGCACCGCGACCCGCTCGCGATGCAACGGTTCTTTGCGCAATACGGCGTCACGACCACTCATTTTGTGCCGTCGATGCTGGCGGCCTTTATTGCCTCGCTCACGCCAGCGTCGGCGGGGAAAAGCTGCGCTTCCTTAAAGCGCGTTTTCTGTAGCGGCGAGGCCCTGCCGACGGCGCTGTGCCGCGAATGGGAGACGTTAACCAACGCGCCGCTACACAATCTGTACGGGCCAACGGAGGCCGCGGTGGATGTGAGCTGGTATCCGGCCTGTGGCGATGAGCTGGCGGCTGTTGACGGCAACAGCATCCCGATTGGTTATCCCGTCTGGAATACCGGTTTACGTATTCTCGATGCGCATATGCAGCCGGTGCCGCCGGGCGTGGCTGGCGATCTCTATCTTACCGGTATCCAACTGGCGCAGGGTTATCTGGGGCGTCCGGATCTTACCGCCAGCCGTTTTATCGCCGATCCTTTTGCGCCAGGCGAACGGATGTACCGTACCGGAGATGTGGCGCGCTGGCTGGATTCCGGCGCGGTAGAATACCTGGGGCGCAGCGACGATCAGCTCAAAATTCGGGGCCAACGTATTGAACTGGGCGAGATTGACCGCGTCATGCAAACGCTGCCGGATGTTGAACAGGCGGTAGCACATGCCTGCGTCTTTAATCAGGCGGCGGCGACGGGAGGGGATGCCCGGCAACTGGTCGGCTATCTGGTGTCGCACTCCGGTTTGCCGCTGGATTTACCGGCGCTGCAGGAAAAATTACGTCAAAAACTTCCCGCGCATATGGTGCCGGTTGTGTTGTTGCAACTTGCCGGTTTGCCGCTTAGCGCTAATGGCAAGCTGGATCGTAAAGCCCTGCCGCTGCCGGACCTGACGCCGCGCGTGAAAGGGCGTGCGCCGCAGTCCGCAACGGAGATTGCTGTCGCCGCGGCGTTTTCCCGCCTGCTGGGCTGTGAGATTAACGACGTTGAAAGTGATTTCTTTGCGCTGGGCGGACATTCGCTGCTGGCGATGAAACTGGCCGCGCAGCTAAGTCAGACGTTTAACCGCCAGGTGACGCCGGGGCAGGTGATGGTGGCGTCTGACGTGGCGCAGTTAAGTAAGCTGCTCGATACTGACGATGACGAACGCTCGCGCAATCTGGGGTTCGGGCCGCTGTTGCCGCTGCGTGAAAGCGATGGTCCAACGTTATTTTGTTTCCATCCGGCGTCGGGGTTCGCCTGGCAATTTAGCGTATTATCACGCTATCTCAGCCCGTCGTGGTCGATTATGGGGATTCAGTCGCCGCGCCCCGCTGGCCCTATGCAAACCGCAACCACCCTTGATGAGGTATGTGAACATCATCTGGCGACATTGCTCGCCCGGCAGCCGCATGGCCCTTATTATTTATTAGGCTATTCGCTGGGCGGGACGCTGGCGCAAGGGATCGCCGCCCGGTTGCGCGCACGCGGCGAAACGGTGGCGTTTTTGGGGTTACTGGACACCTGGCCGCCGGAAACGCAAAACTGGCGAGAAAAAGAGGCGAATGGCCTCAATCCGGACGTATTGGCGGAAATTGAACGTGAACGCGCTGCGTTTGTCGCCGCGCAGCAGGGAAATGCCTCCGAAGCCTTATTTACCGCCATTGAAGGCAATTATGCGGATGCCGTCCGTTTGCTGACGACGGCGCATAGCGTACCGTTTGATGGACATGCTACGCTCTTTGTGGCGGATAAAACGGTGCCGGAAGGCGTATCGCCTGAACAGAGCTGGTCGCCGTGGATAGCGTCGTTGGCTATTTATCGCCAGCCGTGCGCGCATGTAGATATTATTTCTCCCTCCGCTTTTGAAACTATCGGGCCCATCATCAGCGAACTTATTAATAAATAACGGGCGTTGTTTCTGCCTTTAGCAAATTAAATCCTGAAACCCATAATAATTACTAATTATTATGGGTTTTTTATTGCAACTATTAATTCTTTTAACATAAGTGATACATGCTACAGGCAAGTTTAATTCCGAATATTTAGCTTTTCGGGCACTGGCGCGTAAAGATTGTTTCGGATAATTCTGACTTGCTGTTAGAATCTCTGACAGGAATGTGTTCTTTCATTGGATAAAGTTTTCAGGTCATACGGCATGCCATCTCTTAATGTAAAACAAGAAAAAAATCAATCATTTGCAGGTTACTCACTGCCGCCTGCCAACAGTCATGAAATCGATTTGTTTAGCCTTATAGAGGTGTTATGGCAGGCGAAACGTCGTATTCTTGCTACCGTTTTCGCCTTTGCGTGCGTGGGGTTGCTTCTATCCTTTCTGCTGCCGCAAAAATGGACCAGCCAGGCGATTGTCACACCGGCGGAGTCGGTACAGTGGCAGGGGCTGGAGAGAACGTTGACCGCGCTGCGCGTGTTGGATATGGAGGTAAGCGTTGATCGGGGCAGCGTATTTAATCTGTTTATTAAGAAGTTTAGCTCGCCCTCGCTGCTGGAAGAATATCTTCGTTCTTCTCCGTATGTCATGGATCAATTAAAAGGCGCGCAAATAGACGAGCAGGATCTTCACCGGGCGATTGTCCTGCTGAGCGAAAAAATGAAAGCGGTGGACAGCAATGCCGGCAAGAAAAATGAAACGTCGTTATTCACGTCGTGGACATTGAGTTTTACCGCGCCGACGCGGGAAGAAGCGCAAAAAGTGTTAGCTGGCTATATTCAGTACATCTCCGATATCGTCGTGAAAGAGACGCTGGAAAATATTCGTAACCAGCTGGAAATCAAAACCCGCTACGAGCAGGAAAAGCTGGCGATGGATCGGGTGCGTCTCAAAAACCAGCTTGATGCCAATATTCAACGTCTCCATTATTCGCTGGAAATCGCCAACGCCGCTGGCATTAAGAGACCGGTTTACAGCAATGGTCAGGCGGTAAAAGATGATCCGGATTTTTCTATTTCTCTCGGCGCGGATGGTATTTCCCGCAAACTGGAAATTGAAAAAGGGGTAACGGACGTGGCCGAGATCGACGGTGATTTGCGTAACCGTCAATACCATGTTGAACAACTGGCGGCAATGAATGTGAGCGACGTGAAGTTTACCCCGTTTAAATATCAACTGTCGCCGTCTCTGCCAGTGAAAAAAGATGGCCCGGGTAAAGCGGTCATTATTATCCTGGCGGCGTTGATTGGCGGTATGATGGCCTGCGGCGGCGTATTACTGCGTCACGCGATGGTCTCACGTAAAATGGAAAACGCGCTGGCGATAGATGAACGGTTAGTCTGATTTACCCGAAAAGCCGGATAGCGATATCCGGCTTTGTCATCTGTGTGAACGACTATCGCCGTCCCAGCGGTACCACCAGCGGCGTACCGGCAACCGGATCGTCGATAATCATACAGCGCAGCCCATAGATTTTTTCGATAAGCTCTGCGGTAACAATCTCTTTCGGCGCGCCCTGTGCGACAATGTTACCTTCGCGTAATGCAATCAAATGCGTGGCGTATCGGCAGGCCTGATTCAGGTCGTGCAGGACGGCGGCGAGCGTATAACCTTTTTCGCGGTTGAGATCGCTTAACAACTCCAGCAAATCAATTTGATGGCTAATATCCAGCCACGTTGTCGGCTCATCCAGCAGCATGATGGACGTTTCCTGCGCCAGCACCATGGCTATCCACGCCCGCTGACGTTGGCCGCCGGACAGAGTATCTACGCTTTGCGTCGCCAGTGAGGTGATACCTGTTGCACGCATGGCACTGGCGACGGCGTCGGCATCTTCCTTGCGCCAGCGGGTAAATAACGGCTGATGCGGATAACGCCCTCTGGCGACCAGTTCTTGTACGGTGATATCGCCCGGCGTAGTGGCGTTTTGCGCCAGCAATCCGATGCGCCGCGCCACCTCTTTACTGGCGTAACGCTGTATTTGTTCGCCATCCAGCCAGACATGGCCGTCAACAGGCGTCATCAGACGGCTTAGCGTGCGTAGCAACGTTGACTTGCCGCAGCCGTTAGGGCCGATGATGGCGGTAAAATGGCCGTCCGGAATCGAAACATTAAGGTTTTTTGCGACGGTATAGCTGCCATAACCCAGCGTTAACTGGTCGCCGCGCAAACGGGCTACGGATTCGGTCATTTTTTGCGGGACTCCTGAATTAACAAGACGATAAGGTAAATACCGCCGAGGCTGACGGTGACCACGCCCACTGGAAGCTGATAAGGCATAAACAGTTGCTGCGCGCACGCATCGGCGGCCAGTAGTAATAATGCGCCGCACAGCGCCGACTGGGTTAATCCCCAGCGCGCTGTGCCGCTAAGACGGCGGGCGATGTGCGGCGCGACAAGGGCAATAAACGAGATGGGGCCAGCCAGTGCCGTTGCCGCAGCGGTGAGCGACACCGCCACCAGCATCAACATCAGGCGTGACCGCTCCACGCTAACACCCAGCGCGCAGGCGCTGTCATCGCCCATCTCCAGCAGCCGCATACGACGCACCAGTAGCGCGGCGCCTGTCAGCATCACAATAATCAGCGGCGCCGAAGGCCAGGTTTTTGCCCATGTCAGACCGTTGAGCGACCCGGCGTTCCATAAGCCGGCGGTGAGCGCCGTTTCCAGCGACGCCTGCAACAGAAGCCAGGTATTAAAGGCGACTAACATCGCGCGGATGCCGATACCGATGATAATCAGCCGGAAAGTTTCAATCCCGTTACGCCAGGCGAGCAGCCAGACAATCAATGACGTGACGATACCGCCCGCCATTGCCGCCAGCGCGATCGCGGTAAGATGCTGGCCAAACAGGACCATTGCGACCAGTACGCCGCTCCAGGCGCCGGTATTAAAGCCCATCACATCAGGGCTGCCTAGGGGGTTACGCATCAACGACTGAAAAATCGCGCCACTGACGCCAAGCGCAGCGCCAATCAGCAGCGCCATTAATACGCGCGGTAGTCGCCATTCGGTTACGACAAGGGTGATGTTACGCGGCGCGTCGCCCAGCAGCGCGGCAATAATCTGCCCGGTCTCAAGAGGCATGGCGCCGCTTTGCAGACTCCATAAGCCAATGGCGAAGCAGCCAGCCGCCAGAAGCAGGCAACTTACGATAAGCCGACGAGAAAGAAACATCACAGGCCGCCTCCGCTCGATTTACGACGTACCAGAAAGATAAGTACCGGCGCGCCGATAAACGCACTGACGACCGATACGCGGAGTTCGCCCGGCACCAACAGACGACCAATAATATCGGCAAAAAGCAGCAGAGCAGGGGTTGCCAGTAGCGTCACTGGCAGCGACCAGCGGTGGTCTGCGCCCACCAGCCAACGCGCCATATGCGGCATCATCAGACCAATAAAGGCGATAGGGCCGACCAGCGCCGTTGCGCTGCCGCACAAGACGGTAATCGCCAGTAAACCGATAAGTTGGGTGCGCGCCACTTTACTCCCCAGCGCCGTCGCGGTATCGCTGCCGAGGCTCAGGCTGTTCAGCGCACGGCTCAGAAATAGCGCCACGATCCCAGCGATAACCACGGGCGCAAGCGCGACTTTCAACGTTTGCAGGCTGCGAATGTCCAGCGATCCTGCCTGCCAGAAGCGAAGCTGGTCATAGACCTCTGGATTTAACAGCGCGATGCCGCTGGTCAATCCTTCCAGTACCGCGCCAAGCGCCACGCCCGCCAGTGTCAGGCGGACCGGGCTTAACTGGCCGCCGCCCTGACTACCGGTGAAGGCGACAATCAGCGATGCGATAAGCGCGCCGCTAAATGCCATGAAAAGCTGTTCCAGCGGCGTGGAGAAACCAAACAGCGCCGCGCCCAGTACAATGGCGAAGCTGGCGCCGTTGTTAACGCCCAGAATCCCCGGGTCGGCGAGCGGGTTGCGAGTGAGTGTTTGCATGAGCGCCCCGGCGAGACCCAACGCGCCGCCTGCCAGTAATCCGGCCAGCGTACGCGGCAAACGCGCATCCAGGACGATGGTGCAATCGGCGCTTTGGCATACGCCGGTGAACGCCTCCAGCACGACGGCGGCGGGCAGCGGTTTCGCGCCAATGACCAGGCTTAAAACCGCGGCGAGACTCAGTAATAACAACAATCCGGGCACGGCAAACGCGCGCGTCACGGAAAACGAGCATGACATAGTAACTTCCCTGATAATGATAGTAATTATCGTTATCTATCTTATTTGGTTATGTTAGCATGTGCAGCCATTGAATGGATATTTAAAAAAACTCGCATTAAGGCGTTGTAATGAATCGACAATCCTGGCTGCTCAATCTCAGCCTGTTGAAGACGCACCCTGCATTTCGCGCAGTATTTCTGGCCCGTTTTATCTCTATTGTCTCGCTGGGGCTGCTTGGCGTGGCGGTTCCGGTACAGATCCAAATGATGACGCACTCCACCTGGCAGGTGGGGCTGTCGGTAACGTTAACCGGCGGCGCCATGTTTATTGGCTTAATGGTGGGCGGTGTGCTGGCCGATCGCTACGAACGCAAAAAGGTGATTCTGCTGGCGCGCGGTACTTGCGGTATTGGCTTTATTGGCCTGTGCGTGAACGCGCTGCTGCCGGAACCCTCATTGTTGGCGATATATCTCCTTGGCCTGTGGGACGGCTTTTTCGCGTCTCTGGGCGTGACCGCGTTACTGGCGGCGACGCCAGCGCTGGTCGGAAGAGAAAATGTGATGCAGGCTGGCGCGATTACCATGCTGACGGTACGTCTGGGATCGGTTATTTCCCCGATGTTGGGGGGCATATTGCTTGCCAGCGGCGGCGTAGCCTGGAACTATGGGCTGGCGGCCGCCGGGACGTTTATTACGCTATTGCCGCTACTGACGCTGCCGCGACTGCCTGTTCCTCCGCAGCCGCGGGAAAATCCATTTATCGCGTTACTGGCGGCATTTCGTTTTTTGCTCGCCAGTCCGCTTATCGGCGGTATTGCGCTGCTTGGCGGTCTGGTGACGATGGCAAGCGCGGTACGCGTCCTCTATCCGGCGCTGGCGATGAGCTGGCAGATGTCGGCGGCGCAAATCGGTTTGCTGTATGCGGCAATTCCGCTGGGGGCGGCCATTGGCGCGCTGACCAGCGGACAACTGGCGCATAGCGTTCGTCCGGGGCTCATTATGCTGGTTTCGACAATCGGTTCTTTTCTGGCGGTGGGGCTGTTCGCCATCATGCCGGTCTGGATCGCAGGTGTTATCTGTCTGGCGCTGTTTGGCTGGCTTAGCGCCATCAGTTCGTTATTACAATACACCCTGCTGCAAACCCAGACGCCGGAAAATATGCTGGGGCGAATGAACGGCCTGTGGACCGCGCAAAACGTCACGGGAGACGCTATCGGCGCGGCGCTGTTAGGCGGTCTTGGCGCAATGATGACGCCGGTCGCGTCCGCGAGCGTGAGTGGATTCGGGCTGGTGATTATCGGTTTGCTGCTGCTGTTAGTGCTGGGCGAGCTACGTCGTTTTCGCCAGACGCCGCCGGTTAGCGATGCTGGCTGATGAAGGGGCGTTTATCCGACTGACAAAATCGGTCTGGTCAGTCGGATAAGACTCCGATAAGGCTAAAACAGGGCGGCCAGCCGGTTAAGCAACAATGTTGCGCTGTAATAATCCAGACGGAACGTCTCCGTGCCCAGGGCATAGACGCGCTTATTTTGCACCGCTGGCAGGTGCGCCAGCAGCGGATTGGCGTAAAGGGCCGCGACATCTTTGTTGTCGCCGGCAAACAGGAAAAGAGATTCGCCGTTTAACCCGGCGGCCAGATTTTCACCGCCAAGCTGAATGATATCGTGGCGCTTACCCTGGCTTTTGCTGGTTTGCAGTCCTCGGGGCAATGTCGCCAGCGTAAAGCCTAACTGCGTCAATAGCTTGCCTTGTGCTGATTCTGGCGTCCACAGATTGGCGCTATGCGCGGCAGGGGTATACACCAGCGCGCTAACCGGCTGCGGCGGCAGGGCGATTCGCTGTTTAACCGTCGTCAGTTGTGCCTCAAATTCCGCTATTCGCGCGGCGGCCTGTTTCTCCTGGCCGGTGATCTCGCCAAGCTGCGTGAGCAAACTCTGCCAGCTTTTATCGTCATAATTGATGACGAGCGTCGGCGCGATAGCAGAGAGCTGATCGTAAAGCGCCAGCGCGGAGTCGCCGCCGGTGGCGCTAATCAAAATGAGATCCGGCATTTGCGCGGCGACCGTTTCGGCATTCGGTTCGCCGATGTACAGCCGGGCGACATGGCGAGCCTTTGCTACGTCGCTCCACTGGCGCATAAACCCTTGATCGTCAGCAAAGCGGTTATTCGGCGTAGTGGCTCCGCTGGCGACGACGGGCGCATCAATCGCCAGCAGCGAGCCTGTCAACGTCACGCTGGTAGAGACGATACGCGCGGGTTTGTGGTCCAGAGTATGAACGCCGCGGCTGTCCTGGATTTGCCGGGGCCAACTGGCGTCCTGGGCTAAGGATATTCCTGAAATTGATAAACCAACCACTAAAAGCAGCCAACGATAAAAGGCGGGGAGTCTCACAATAGCGTCCTGTTATTAATAAAGTTAATGCTTCTCATTTTCATATCAGCGGCAGCGAGATGCAAGCCTTAGTGCCATTTAACTCATGACCAGAGTTGACAGAGCGACGTTTTACTCTTAGGTTAGCGCACTAAAAATAGAAATAATAATCATTATTATACACAAAATCATTCAAGAAGCATCGCAACGGCAAGGGAAGAAATCCCCGCGGGCATAGATAACTGTGTGACCGGGGTTTCTGAGCGCAGCCAACAAAGAGGCAGCTTGAAAGATGAAATGTATATAAGCCTTTATCATTGGAGGATGATATGGATATGTCACTGGCCGAGGACGCTCAGGAGACAATGGCAACGCTTGCTCCCGATCGCTTTTTCTTCATGTCGCCGTATCGCAGTTTTACCACTTCCGGGTGCTTCGCCCGTTATACCGAGCCTGCGGTTGCCGGAGATTCGCCGGATAGCCCTTTCCAGCAGAAATTGCGCCAGCAGTTTGCCGAGGCCAAATCGCAGGGCATCGCCAACCCTATCCTGGTGGGGGCGATCCCCTTTGATACCCGTCAGCCGTCGTCGCTATTTATCCCGATGGCGTGGCAGTCCTTTTCTCGCCAGCAAAAGCAGCGCACGGCGCGTTATTTTACTGACCATCAGCCGCTGACGGTGACGGCGCGAAAGGCGATTCCGGAGCAGGATGCTTTTGAAGCGATGGTCGCACGCGCGGCTATGCTGACCGCCACGCCAGACGTCGATAAAGTGGTGCTTTCCCGGTTAATAGATATCACCACTGATGTGGCGGTGGATAGCGGAGCATTGCTGGAGCGGCTGGTTGCGCAGAATCCAGTTAGTTACAACTTCCATGTGCCACTGGCGGATGGCGGCGTTCTGCTGGGCGCCAGCCCCGAATTGCTGCTACGCAAGGAGGGCGAGCGGTTTAGTTCGCTGCCGTTAGCAGGCTCGGCACGCCGACAGCCGGATGACGTTCTGGATCGCGAGGCGGGAAACCGACTGCTGGCTTCACAAAAAGATCGCCATGAACATGAGCTGGTGACGCAGGCGATGAAGCAGATCCTGCGCAATCGCAGCACGGAACTGCAATTACCTTCCTCTCCGCAGTTGATCACCACGCCGACGCTATGGCATCTCGGTACGCCGTTTGAGGGCAAGGCCAACGCCGGAGAAAACGCGCTGACGCTGGCCTGTCTGCTGCATCCGACCCCAGCGTTAAGTGGTTTCCCCCATCAGGTCGCGAAAAAGCTGATTGCTGAACTGGAACCGTTCGATCGTGAACTGTTTGGCGGCATTGTCGGCTGGTGCGACGCCGAAGGAAACGGCGAGTGGGTAGTGACGATTCGTTGTGCGAAATTGCACGGTAATCAGGTGCGCCTGTTCGCCGGCGCCGGGATTGTCCCTGCCTCTTCGCCAGTCGGCGAGTGGCGGGAAACCGGCGTCAAGCTCTCTACGATGTTGAACGTTTTTGGACTGCATTAAGGAACGATGATGCGTATACCTTTCACCCGTTGGCCGGATGAATTTGCCCGCCGTTATCGTGAAAAAGGCTACTGGCAAGACGTGCCGTTGACCGATATTCTGACCCGCCACGCTGACAGCGACAAGACGGCGGTCATTGAAGGCGAGCGCGCATTCAGCTATCGCCAGCTCAACCAGGCCGCAGATAATTTGGCCTGCTATTTACGCCATCAGGGCATCAAACCTGGCGAAACCGCTCTGGTGCAACTGGGGAATGTACCGGAACTGTATATCACCTTTTTCGCCCTGTTGAAGCTTGGCGTAGCGCCTGTTCTGGCGCTGTTTAGCCATCAACGTACCGAACTTAACGCCTATGCGATGCAGATCGCGCCGACGCTGGTGATTGCCGATCGCCAACATACGCTGTTCGCCGGCGAGGACTTTCTCAACACGTTTGTGGCTGAACACCGCTCTGTGCGGGTGGTGTTATTGCGTAACGACGACGGCGATCACAGCCTGGACGCGGCGATGCGGCAGGCGGCGGAAGATTTCACCGCCACGCCATCACCTGCTGACGAAGTGGCCTACTTTCAGCTTTCCGGCGGTACTACCGGCACGCCAAAGCTTATTCCCCGTACCCATAACGACTATTACTACAGCGTGCGCCGCAGCAATGAGATTTGCGGTTTCAACGAGGAGACGCGTTTTCTGTGCGCGATTCCCGCCGCGCATAACTACGCCATGAGTTCGCCGGGCGCGCTGGGCGTTTTTCTCGCCAAAGGAACGGTAGTGCTGGCGACCGATCCCAGCGCCACGCTCTGTTTCCCGCTGATCGAAAAACACCAGATTAATGCCACGGCGCTGGTGCCGCCCGCGGTCAGTCTATGGCTACAGGCTATCCAGGAGTGGGGCGGCAATGCGCCGCTGGCGTCATTAAGGTTATTGCAGGTCGGCGGCGCGCGGCTTTCTGCGACGCTGGCCGCCCGTATTCCGGCTGAAATTGGTTGTCAGTTGCAGCAGGTCTTCGGCATGGCGGAAGGGTTAGTGAACTATACCCGGCTGGACGATAGTCCGGAACGGATTATCAATACCCAGGGAAGACCCATGTGTCCGGACGACGAAGTGTGGGTGGCGGATGCCGACGGGAATCCACTGCCGCCGGGCGAGATTGGTCGTCTGATGACGCGCGGCCCCTATACTTTTCGCGGCTATTTCAACAGTCCGCAACACAATGCCAGCGCCTTTGACGCCAAAGGTTTTTACTGCTCCGGCGATCTGATCTCCATTGATCAAGACGGCTACATCACCGTTCACGGGCGTGAAAAAGATCAGATCAATCGGGGCGGCGAGAAGATAGCCGCCGAAGAGATAGAAAACCTGTTACTGCGCCACCCGGCGGTGATCCATGCGGCGCTGGTCAGCATGGAAGATGAACTGCTGGGGGAAAAAAGTTGCGCATATCTGGTGGTAAAAGAGCCGCTGCGAGCGGTACAGGTACGCCG
Source organism: Salmonella sp. NW722 (assembly GCF_051702785.1). Classification (NCBI taxonomy): domain Bacteria; kingdom Pseudomonadati; phylum Pseudomonadota; class Gammaproteobacteria; order Enterobacterales; family Enterobacteriaceae; genus Salmonella; species Salmonella sp. NW722. Next base: position 147,257 of record NZ_JAMMIN010000004.1, on the reverse strand, counting down.
TTTCCTGCGAGAGCAGGGCGTGGCGGAATTTAAATTACCGGATCGCGTGGAGTGCGTTGCGTCACTGCCGCTGACGCCGGTTGGTAAAGTCGATAAAAAACAATTACGCCAGCGGTTGGCGTCACGTTCACCGCTCTGAAGGAGAAAGAGAGATGGCCATTCCAAAACTACAGTCTTACGCGCTGCCCACCGCACTGGATATCCCGACCAACAAAGTGAACTGGGCATTTGAGCCGGAGCGCGCGGCGCTGCTCATCCACGATATGCAGGATTACTTTGTCAGCTTTTGGGGCCGCAACTGCCCAATGATGGACCAGGTGATTGCCAATATCGCCGCTCTGCGCCAGTACTGTAAGGAACATCATATCCCGGTCTATTACACCGCTCAGCCGAAAGAGCAAAGCGATGAAGATCGCGCGTTACTCAATGATATGTGGGGGCCGGGACTGACGCGCTCTCCGGAACAGCAGAAGGTGGTAGAAGCCTTAACGCCGGATGAGGCAGATACGGTGCTGGTGAAGTGGCGCTATAGCGCGTTTCACCGCTCGCCGCTGGAACAGATGTTAAAAGATACCGGACGCAATCAGCTCATCATTACCGGCGTGTATGCGCATATTGGCTGTATGACCACCGCTACCGATGCGTTTATGCGCGACATTAAGCCGTTTATGGTGGCGGATGCGCTGGCGGATTTCAGCCGGGAAGAGCATCTGATGGCGCTGAACTATGTGGCGGGGCGTTCCGGTCGCGTCGTCATGACCGAGTCGCTGCTGCCGACGCCGGTTCCTGCCAGTAAAGCGGCGCTGCGGGCGTTGATTCTGCCGTTGCTGGATGAGACCGACGAGCCGCTGGATGATGAAAACCTGATTGATTATGGCCTGGATTCAGTACGCATGATGGGGCTGGCAGCGCGCTGGCGTAAAGTACACGGCGATATCGACTTCGTGATGCTGGCGAAAAACCCGACCATTGACGCCTGGTGGGCGCTGCTTTCTCGCGGGGTAGAGTAATGACCGGCTTTGATTTTTCAGACAAAACGGTATGGGTGACCGGGGCGGGGAAAGGGATCGGTTACGCGACGGCGCTGGCGTTTGTCGACGCCGGGGCGCGGGTGATCGGCTTCGATCGCGAATTTACGCAAGAGAATTATCCCTTTGCTACCGAAGTCATGGATGTGGCGGATGCCGCACAGGTTGCGCAGGTGTGCCAGCGTGTGTTGCAAAAAACGCCGCGGCTGGATGTGCTGGTCAACGCCGCCGGTATTTTACGTATGGGAGCGACCGATGCGCTTAGCGTCGACGACTGGCAGCAGACATTTGCGGTCAATGTGGGCGGGGCATTTAACCTGTTTTCGCAGACGATGGCGCAGTTTCGCCGTCAGGAGGGAGGGGCGATTGTCACCGTAGCCTCAGATGCGGCGCATACGCCGCGTATCGGTATGAGCGCCTACGGTGCCTCTAAAGCGGCGCTGAAAAGCCTGGCGCTAACCGTAGGGCTGGAGCTGGCGGGCTGCGGGGTGCGCTGTAATGTGGTGTCGCCTGGTTCGACTGACACCGATATGCAGCGCACGTTATGGGTGAGTGAAGATGCCGAACAGCAGCGTATTCGCGGTTTCGGCGAACAGTTTAAGCTCGGCATACCGCTCGGTAAAATCGCCCGTCCGCAGGAGATAGCCAATACCATTTTGTTTCTTGCCTCCGATCTGGCCAGCCACATTACCTTGCAGGATATCGTGGTGGACGGCGGTTCAACATTGGGAGCCTGACGATGATCTGGAAACGGCATTTAACGCTGGATGAATTGAACGCTACCAGTCAGAACACGCTGGTGGCGCATCTGGGCATTGTTTACACCCGTCTGGGCGATGACGTGCTGGAGGCGGAAATGCCTGTCGATGCCCGCACTCATCAACCGTTTGGTCTGCTACACGGCGGCGCATCGGCAGCGCTGGCGGAGACGTTAGGATCAATGGCGGGTTATCTGATGACCCGCGACGGGCAGTGCGTGGTCGGGACCGAGTTAAACGCCACCCACCACCGCGCCGTCTCGCAGGGGAAAGTACGCGGCGTTTGCCTGCCGCTGCATCTGGGGCGGCAGAATCAAAGCTGGGAAATTACGCTCTTTGACGAGCAGGGGAGGCGCTGCTGCACCTGTCGCCTGGGAACGGCGGTAATGGGATAGTTCTGGCAAAGTAAAATGCAATTGCAGCGTCAACGAAGAAAGGAAGTGATCTGGTTAACACTGTAATGTAAAAAATGGGTAACGATCCGGTTTTATCATGTTGTTGTGTTGTTAATTACGGTAAAGGTGTTATAGAAACAAAATGTAACATCTCTCTGGAACACCCAAACGGACAACAACTATGAATAAATCAGGGAAATACCTCGTCTGGACAGCGCTCTCAGTATTGGGTGCGTTTGCCCTGGGCTATATTGCGTTAAATCGTGGGGAACAGATCAACGCGCTATGGATCGTGGTGGCGTCGGTCTGTGTCTATCTTATTGCGTATCGTTTTTATGGGCTCTATATCGCCAAAAAAGTGCTGGCGGTTGACCCAACGCGTATGACGCCCGCGGTACGTCATAATGATGGTCTGGATTATGTCCCGACCGATAAAAAAGTGCTGTTCGGTCACCATTTTGCGGCCATTGCTGGCGCAGGTCCTCTGGTCGGGCCGGTACTGGCGGCGCAGATGGGCTATCTGCCGGGGATGATCTGGCTGCTGGCGGGCGTCGTGCTGGCGGGAGCGGTGCAGGACTTTATGGTGCTGTTCGTCTCGACCCGGCGCGATGGGCGTTCGCTTGGCGAGCTGGTTAAAGAGGAGATGGGCGCGACGGCAGGGGTGATCGCGCTGGTAGCCTGCTTTATGATCATGGTGATCATTCTGGCCGTCCTGGCGATGATCGTGGTGAAAGCGCTGACCCATAGCCCGTGGGGAACGTACACTGTCGCGTTCACTATTCCACTGGCGATTTTTATGGGCATCTACCTGCGTTATCTGCGTCCGGGGCGCATCGGCGAGGTGTCGGTCATTGGGCTGGTATTTCTTATTTTCGCTATTATTTCCGGCGGATGGGTGGCGGCAAGCCCAACCTGGGCGCCGTACTTTGATTTTACTGGCGTGCAGCTTACCTGGATGCTGGTGGGTTATGGTTTTGTCGCGGCGGTACTGCCGGTCTGGCTGCTGCTCGCGCCGCGTGATTACCTCTCTACCTTCCTGAAAATTGGTACGATTGTCGGTTTGGCGGTCGGGATTCTGATTATGCGTCCGACGCTGACTATGCCGGCGCTGACCAAATTTGTTGATGGTACCGGACCGGTCTGGACGGGCGACCTGTTCCCGTTCCTGTTTATTACCATTGCCTGCGGCGCGGTATCCGGTTTCCATGCGCTCATCTCCTCCGGCACGACGCCGAAGATGTTGGCCAACGAAGGCCAGGCCTGCTTTATCGGCTACGGCGGGATGTTAATGGAATCTTTCGTCGCCATTATGGCGCTGGTCTCCGCCTGTATTATCGATCCGGGCGTTTACTTTGCGATGAATAGCCCGATGGCGGTACTGGCGCCAGCGGGGACAGCGGATGTCGTGGCTTCTGCCGCGCAGGTGGTCAGTAGTTGGGGTTTCGCTATCACGCCGGATACGTTACACCAGATTGCCAATGAAGTCGGCGAACAATCCATTATCTCCCGCGCAGGCGGAGCGCCAACGCTGGCGGTAGGGATGGCCTACATTTTACATGGCGCGTTGGGCGGCATGATGGATGTGGCGTTCTGGTATCACTTCGCCATTCTGTTTGAAGCGCTGTTTATTCTGACGGCGGTGGATGCGGGTACCCGTGCGGCGCGCTTTATGTTGCAGGATTTGTTGGGCGTAGTGTCGCCAGGGCTGAAACGTACCGATTCGCTGCCAGCGAACCTGCTTGCTACGGCATTGTGCGTGCTGGCGTGGGGGTATTTCCTCCATCAGGGCGTGGTCGATCCGTTGGGCGGTATTAACACCCTGTGGCCGCTGTTTGGCATCGCTAACCAGATGCTGGCGGGCATGGCGCTGATGCTTTGCGCCGTGGTACTGTTCAAAATGAAGCGTCAGCGTTATGCGTGGGTCGCGCTGGTGCCGACGGCCTGGCTGCTGATTTGTACGCTGACGGCGGGCTGGCAGAAAGCGTTTAGTCCGGATGCGAAAATCGGCTTCCTGGCCATTGCCAATAAGTTCCAGGCGATGATCGACAGCGGCAATATTCCGCCGCAGTACACCGAATCGCAGCTCGCGCAGTTGGTATTCAATAACCGTCTGGATGCCGGGCTAACCATCTTCTTTATGGTGGTGGTCGTGGTGCTGGCGGTCTTCTCTATTAAGACGGCGCTGGCCGCTCTGAAGATTGATAAACCGACGGCGAATGAAACGCCGTATGAGCCGATGCCGGAAAATGTGGATGAGATCGTGACGCAGGCGAAAGGCGCGCACTAATCTTTTTACATCAATAGCCCTCTCCAGAATAAGGAGAGGGCATTTGGATGACAGGTGACAACGATGTTCGATACGCTTTCGAAAGCCGGAAAATATCTGGGACAGGCCGCAAAAATGATGATTGGCGTGCCAGACTACGACAACTATGTTGAGCATATGCGCATAACGCATCCGGATCAGACGCCGATGACCTATGAAGAATTTTTCCGCGAGCGGCAGGATGCGCGCTATGGTGGAAAAGGCGGCGCGCGTTGCTGCTGAGGGTTGCCAGGCCTGATAAACGCAATGTCACCAGGCTATATTCTGAAAAATTCAACTTTTTCAAACGCCGCACGCAGGGTGTCTGGCGTTAACGTCACCGGTAAATAGTGGATGGATTCGACCGGGCGCAGGGTATGCGCGATGACCCTATCGATCTCGGCGGTGTTATGAATATCCACGTCCAGTTCGCTAAGCCGGGCCGGCAGATGAAATCGCCGGTACGCTGCAATCAATTGCGCCAGCACGTCATCTTGTCCCAGTAGCGCGCTTTGCACCAGAATGCCATAAGCCACTTTCGTTCCGTGCAGGAATTTTTCCGTTTGCGGCAGGACGGTCAGACCGTTGTGTACCGCATGGGCGGCGGCGACACGGGTATAGCGTTCCCCGAGGCCGCCGACCATACCGCCGCCAGCGATAATCGCATCCACCACGTCGCAAAATGGCTGGGTCAGCCGACGCTGCTGTTTATCCGCTAATGCTTGTTCGCTGCTGGTCAGCAGGAGATCGCGAATAGCGCACGCGCTGTTAATGCCCAGTCTTACGGTCAAAGGTAACGTTTCAGGCTGCGGCGCAAGCACAACGGCTTCATACCATTTCGCCAGCGTATCGCCAATGCCAGCTAACAGATAGTCATCGGGCGCCTGCAGAATAATGCGCGGTTCGACCAGCACCAGAAAATTGGCATCATCAAAAATTTCGAACTGTAACGCCTGTCCCGCGTCGTTATACCAGACGGAAAGCGGTGTCCAGGCGGCGCAGGTCGCCGCGATCGTCGGGATAGCGACAAACGGCAGCGCCAGACGGCGGGCGAGCGCTTTGGCGGTATCGAGCAGCGCGCCGCCGCCGACGCCTATCACCACCTGACGATCGTCGTTGCAGGCGTGCGCCAGTTGGGCAACATGGCGTTCGCTACAATGGCCGGTAAACTGCAGATGTTTTGCGCCAGCACGTTCAAACGCTTCCGGCAGGTAAGGCCGGGCGGCGGCAATCGCGCGTTCGCCGTACACCCAAACGGCGTGGGAAAGCTGTTCCGGCGTGAAAAAGTCTGTCAGTCTTCCGAGGCTTCCGGCATGGGAAAAATAATTCGCCGGGCCGGTAACGACGCGGATTTCAGTGTGGTTCATGTTGTGTTGTCCTTAGGGTCTTCTCACCGCTGTTATTATATTTAGACATCTAAACGTCTTGATTGCCAAATACTAACACCCTGTGATAGTGTGTCAATAACCACATCACTGGCGGGTACGAAGATAATGAGAAATAACCCACTGATTCCAAAAAGCAAATTGCCCAATCTTGGCACCACGATTTTTACGCAAATGAGCGCGCTGGCGCAGAAACATCAGGCAATAAATTTATCGCAAGGCTTCCCTGATTTTGATGGTCCTCGTTATTTGCACGAGCGGTTGGCTTATCATGTCGCGCAGGGCGCGAATCAATATGCGCCGATGACGGGCGCGCAGGCGCTGAGGGAGGCCATAGCCGATAAAACGGCGGAAATATATGGTTATCGACCCGATGACGTAAGTGATATCACCGTCACAGCGGGCGCGACAGAAGCGTTGTACGCGGCGATTACCGCGCTGGTGCGGGCAAGGGATGAGGTTATCTGTTTCGATCCCAGTTACGACAGCTATGCCCCGGCCGTGGCGCTTTCCGGCGGCGTGTTAAAACGCATAGCGCTTACGCCGCCGCATTTTCGCGTCGACTGGCAGGCGTTTTCGGCGTTGCTTAGCGAGCGCACGCGGCTGGTGATCCTCAATACGCCGCATAATCCCACCGCTACCGTCTGGCGTCAGGAGGATATCGAGGCGCTGTGGCAGGCTATCGGCGAGCGGGAAATTTATGTATTAAGCGATGAAGTGTACGAACATATTTGTTTTGCCGTCGAAGGCCATGCCAGCGTATTGGCGCACCCTCAGTTACGAGAGCGGGCGGTTGCCGTTTCATCGTTTGGTAAAACCTTTCATATGACAGGATGGAAGATTGGTTACTGCGTTGCGCCTGCGGCCATTAGCGCCGAAATACGTAAAGTTCATCAGTACCTGACGTTTTGCGTCAATACGCCGGCGCAACTGGCGCTGGCGGATATGCTGCGCGCCGCGCCGGAACACTATCGCGCGTTACCCGATTTTTACCGGAAAAAACGCGATGTGCTGGTTAACGCGCTGGCGCAAAGCCGATTAAAAGTGCTGCCCTGTGAAGGTACCTATTTTCTGTTAATCGATTACAGCGCAGTGTCGACGCTAAATGACGTTGAGTTTTGTCAGTGGCTAACCGAAGAAGTCGGTGTCGCCGCTATTCCACTCTCTGTCTTTTGCGCTGCCCCTTTCCCGCATCAGCTTATACGTTTATGTTTCGCTAAACAGGAATCAACGCTGCTGGCCGCCGCAGAGCGCCTGTGTAAACTGTAGTTATTTAACCGTCCACGCTCTGGAGAATCGACGGTCTGCAAAAAGCTCCTGCAGGCCGTTGATCTGTTTCAGGCGTAGGACTTCATCGGCGTCCATACCTAACTCCTGGCCGATTTTGCTCTCGTCCCAGCCTAGCAGAGAAAGTTCGCGCACGATTTCTGACATGGCGTGGATCTGGTGACGCCCGCGCGCGCGGTTATGCCGAATGGTTGCCGCCATGCGTTCGTGACGTTCTCTGTCCAGACACGTTATCGGCAGGTAGCCTTTCAGACGCCTTTTCAGGGCCGCTTTTCCTTTGCCCAGCTCATGACGGTGAAAACCGTCCACAATCTCGTACTCCTCGGCATCGGCCTTTACCACCACGATCGGCTGAGTAAACCCATCTTGTTCAATCGATTTAAGCAGCAGTTTTTTCTCCGGCGGCGCAACGTTATTCGGGTTGTAGTCATTAGGCGAAATATGATCGTTTTTCACCCACAGGACACAATCGACAGGCTCATCGCGAAAAGGACTAACGCTATGTATCGCCATTCTAAATTCATTAATGGCGGCGATCCTCTCCTCTTCAGGCAGTTCAGAGAGAAAGTGAGTTATTTCGGTTGTGAGTCGGTGTTGCATAAGATCCCCCATTCCTGGCGTTTAGCTTTCATACGTTCGTTATAACGCTGGTAATTCTTAGGTTTTGTCGGACTGAATGACAGCGCCCGGCACCAGTAATCATTGTTCAGTAATACTTTGCAGATCCGTCGCCACGACGGAATATCGCGCGATCCGATATCGCCATGCTGCGTTTGTGGAATGGTGTGCATGCCTTTTTTCTTATACCACTGCAAATAAACGGCGATTTTATTACGGTAATGTTCGGCAGTGACTTCAGGCATACTGTGTAGCAGGAGCAGCGCGTACTCTTCCCAGTTAAGGTGATCGGGTTTTAAAATTTTCCGGTGGCCGTAAAAATGGCTGTCTTGTCCGGCGTATATTCCTCCGCTGAGTGCGCCGCTGACTCTGGCGCACATGGCCGGGCCGCCCAGCGCTCAGGTTCGATAACATGATACAGCCATAACCCCTGTCGTTGTTCCGGGCCGAACGGTTCGCAAATACGCATGTAACGGGGCGGTACGCCAGCCTGATACATCAAATTATACAAAGGGTTACAGGGTTTACCTGTTTTGGCGAACCAGGTCCAGATATCTGCGGTTTTCCAGTCATAGATGGGATAGATATACCAGGTGTGCCCCTTAGGGGCTAACGTGGTCCAGGGCTTATCGTCGGCAAAGCGCAGCTTATGCGAGTTAGCGATAGCGGCAAATCGGTTATAGGATTCGTCGGAACGAATACCGACCAGCATAGCGGCAGGACGTTTTTCTGAAAACCAGTCGGCAAAATCGCGAACGAACTGTTCAAAGGTCATGCCTTGTTGATAAAAGGAAAAAAAGGCCGGATCGGTAATCGCATCTTCTGGCGGTTGTCGTACCCAGTCGGTACCCGGCTGCCAACACTGCCACTCCGGCTGGTATTGTGAAAGGGAATTTTGTGTGGTTAAGGGTAATGCGACCCAATAAAAACGCTCAATAACGTCCGCGTAATATTCACGTAATGATTCAATATAGGCGATGGTACAGGAGAATTGCGCTTCCCAGTCAATGAAGAGAACATGGATCTTTTTATTCATTTTGCGCGCCAACGTTGCCGTCAGGTGCAGCATAAGTCCTGAATCTTTACCACCAGAAAATGAGACGCAGACCCGGGGTAAGGTTTCCAGGGTCCACATTATACGCTCTTGAGCCGCTTCCAGAACATTTTGCTCAAGCGGAACTTTATAAACCGACATCTCTGGATAGTCTCCGATGTGTTAACTAGAGTATATTCGAATAATTAACATAAAGGATAAGCGGATTAGATGAACTTGCAATGCTTTATTATATTTGCTAAATAAATACATTATGTAGACATATACATTGAATTTATATTACCTCCCTCTTGGGCCTTCTTATTAATACTTTTTTGTGATGTGCTCAATGAGCTCAGCAAATCCGCTATTATTCAGCGAAGCTCTATTATACATAAGATAGAGGGGGTTAGCAGGAACAGAAAAAGGTGTGGAAATTTGTCTAAGCTTAACCGTGGGTTGATAATAATCCACAATAATCTTAGGTAAAAAACCAATAAGATCTGTCACGCTAATCGCATTGGCAATAGTGATAAGCGACTTACTTTTAAAGCCTATAGTTCTTTCTGCTAATACATGATTAAGGAAAGTCTGATGCTCTTTTACTGCGGCATCATCGGCGGCGATGAGATGAGTAAAAGTTTCTTTCAGCAGTTCTTCAACGCTTACGCTCTCTCGCAATCGGGGATGGTTTTCACTGCAAACCAGAACGCATTCCACCCTATAAAAGTGCGTACAAACAATGGAGCGATTACTGATCGGCGACATCGAGAGGACAATATCTGCTTTACGGTAGGCGAGAAGATCTTCAGGAGATTCTTCCGTTCCCAAAATGTCGTGATGTTCAATTTCAATCTGTGGGTCTTTACGCAGATATTTCATCAGTTCCAGTAATTGTTTCGTTATCAACAATTGTGGGCTGTAGATAATAAACTTTTTCTTCAGGCTGGACTGATTCATTATATTAATAGTTTGTTCCAGGCTGTTAAGGTTATTTTCTAAATGATAATGTAAATTAATGCCTGTTACGGTAGGCGTAATTCCTTTACCTGAACGAATAAATAGAGGGTCGTTGAATTGCGTGCGCAGGCGTTGCAATGACTGGCTTACGGCAGAAGGTGTAATATAGAGTGTTTCTGCTGCTTTGCTAATGCTTAAATGTTGATAGATACATTCAAATATAACCAACAAGTTAAGATCAAATTTTTTCAGGTCGTAAAGGTTAGCCATAGTATCTTCCCGGCATCATCATGGTATCTTTCATGATTATGACTTAATCTCAATAATTTACCAGAGTTATGTTTATTAAACTTAATGTAGAGTTTATTTAAACTAAAATACCACAGTTATGAATATTTTAGCGAGTAAATAATCACAGTAAAGGCGGACATAACGTACACTTTTATAATCACGCCGTTAGTCTAAAAAGGCTGTGCCGGATGACATGCTGGTCTGGCGTCGCGTTAATGCCAGGAAGAGGTTGGCCCGACAAACGCAGCGCTATCGGGCGTGGTACGGTTAAGCTTCTGCCTTGCTAATTTCTGCGTTAAGGCTGCCCCATCATGGCGTCCAGTTGCGCTTTTTCCGGTAAACCCACAACCTGTTGCAAAATCTTATCTTTATTCATGTAATAAATTGCTGGCGTCGCGTTAGCGCCAAGATCGTCCATTAACTGCTGATTCTGATTAATGACTTTCATCTGCGCCGGGGGGATGGACGCCGGAACCTCCAGCTTCATCTTTCCTGCGGAGGCTTCATAGTCATGCCAGGTTTTCGCCGGGTCTTTCGCGGCTAAAATCGCTGCGGCTGTGGCCGGGCTTTCCGGTTTAATCACGCCGACCAGTAACGTACGTAATTGTACCTTGCCGGATTCGACCCACGGGCGAGCTTGCTGCCAAAACTGCTTACAATAGGGGCAGAAAGGGTCGGCGAAGACATACAGCACCACCGGCGCGTCTTTTTTACCGTCGAGTATCCATGACGCTTTTTCCATTTTCTGCCACATTTCACGTCCGGCCGGCGCATAGATCTCTTTTTCTATCAGGGCGTTGCTAAGATTTTCACCTTTTTCATTATACATATAGCCGGAAATCGCGTGTTTGCCGTCCGGCGTCAGGTAAATCGTGACGCCCATATCCTGATACTTTCCGAGATAGCCCTTCATGCCCCCCGGCGCCTCGAAGGATTTCAGGATAGTTATGCCCTGTTTTTCAATGGCTTTAACCGGCGCAGGCAGTTCTTCCGCGTGGGCGAGAATGGGCAGCATAGCAAGCAGCAATGTACGTTTAATCATATTTTTTCCTTTTAAGATCAAAGCGAAAAGAGTATTAATGATGATGCCTATCACAGACATAGGTAAGAGCTGGCGTGCCGGGATTGCCCTTTCTATGCTGGGGTGATGTAATCCTTTTCGCTGTTACAGCCTTTGTTAAGGTAATGTAGAGCGCAACACTTAGCCAGCATATACGCTATGGATTTCGAGTTGCAGACAATACGTCTGTAATTTGCAAGACGAGTCGTACTGGCTCTGAAGTTACCTACGGGTAGTTCAGGTAATGGGGCCGCCTGTCAGGCGGCCTTTTTACTTTAGATGGCTGACAGGGCGCAGTGTTCACAATGTCGCCCGAATCGGGTTGTTAGTTAACGCTTATTGATTTGATAATGGAAACGCATTAGCCGAATCAGCAAAATTTCGTTAACTTACTCCTCAACGAAAACACGGAGGAAGTATAGATGTCCTTAATTAACACCAAAATCAAACCTTTCAAAAACCAGGCGTTCAAAAACGGTGAATTCATTGAAGTCACCGAGAAAGATACCGAAGGCCGCTGGAGCGTCTTCTTCTTCTACCCGGCCGATTTTACCTTTGTTTGCCCGACTGAACTGGGTGACGTTGCCGACCATTACGAAGAACTGCAGAAGCTGGGCGTAGACGTTTATTCCGTCTCAACCGATACTCACTTCACGCACAAAGCATGGCACAGCAGCTCTGAAACTATCGCAAAAATCAAATATGCGATGATCGGCGACCCGACTGGCGCCCTGACCCGTAACTTCGACAACATGCGTGAAGATGAAGGTCTGGCAGACCGTGCGACCTTTGTTGTTGACCCGCAGGGTATTATCCAGGCGATCGAAGTTACCGCTGAAGGTATCGGCCGTGACGCGTCTGACCTGCTGCGTAAAATTAAAGCAGCACAGTACGTTGCCGCTCACCCAGGCGAAGTATGCCCGGCGAAATGGAAAGAAGGTGAAGCGACTCTGGCTCCATCTTTAGACCTGGTTGGTAAAATCTAAATTTCCGTCGTCTCTCACGCCATAGCTGCGTTGGCGTCGCCTGCTCACCCCGGTCACTTACTTCAGTAAGCTCCCGGGGATTCTCAGGCTAGCCGCCTTACTCTGACGTGAAATACTTTGGAAATTGTTTCAGTCATGGGCGCACCCGCGCCCATTTCATTTCAGCACCATGACGCAAGTTGCATTAATGCAGTCCCGCGCAGTCGGCTTGCATGATGATGTTTTCAGAGAGGGAAGAAGAATGCTCGACACAAATATGAAAACCCAGCTCAGGGCTTACCTTGAGAAACTGACCAAACCTGTTGAGCTGATTGCCACGCTGGATGACAGCGCTAAATCGGCGGAAATCAAGGAACTGCTGGCTGAAATCGCCGAGCTGTCCGACAAAGTCACATTTAAAGAAGACAATACTCTGCCGGTGCGCAAGCCGTCTTTCCTGATTACGAATCCAGGTTCTCAGCAGGGGCCGCGCTTTGCCGGTTCTCCGCTGGGCCACGAATTTACCTCGCTGGTTTTGGCGCTGCTGTGGACCGGCGGTCATCCGTCAAAAGAAGCGCAGTCGCTGCTGGAGCAGATTCGCGATATTGACGGCGATTTTGAATTCGAAACTTATTATTCACTCTCCTGCCATAACTGCCCGGACGTAGTGCAGGCGCTGAACCTGATGGCGGTGTTGAACCCGCGTATTAAACATACGGCAATTGATGGCGGCACCTTCCAGAACGAAATCACCGAACGTAACGTGATGGGCGTTCCGGCGGTGTTTGTCAACGGTAAAGAGTTCGGCCAGGGACGTATGACTCTGACCGAGATTGTCGCTAAAGTGGATACTGGCGCAGAAAAACGCGCGGCGGAAGCGCTGAACAAACGCGATGCGTATGACGTACTGATTGTCGGCTCCGGCCCGGCGGGCGCGGCGGCGGCGGTCTACTCGGCGCGCAAAGGCATCCGTACCGGTCTGATGGGCGAGCGCTTCGGCGGTCAGGTGCTGGATACCGTGGATATCGAAAACTATATCTCGGTGCCGAAAACCGAAGGCCAGAAACTGGCGGGCGCGCTGAAAGCGCATGTCAGCGATTACGACGTTGACGTTATCGACAGCCAGAGCGCAAGTAAACTGGTTCCGGCCGCGACAGAAGGCGGCCTGCATCAGATTGAAACGGCGTCCGGCGCAGTATTGAAAGCGCGCAGTATCATCATCGCCACCGGCGCGAAATGGCGCAATATGAATGTGCCGGGCGAGGATCAGTATCGCACCAAAGGCGTCACCTATTGTCCGCACTGCGACGGTCCGTTATTTAAAGGGAAGCGTGTGGCGGTCATCGGCGGCGGCAACTCCGGCGTTGAAGCGGCTATCGATCTGGCAGGTATTGTAGAACACGTTACGTTGCTGGAGTTTGCGCCGGAGATGAAGGCGGATCAGGTGCTACAGGACAAAGTGCGTAGCCTGAAAAATGTCGATATCATTTTGAATGCGCAAACGACAGAAGTGAAGGGCGACGGTTCGAAAGTGGTGGGGCTGGAGTATCGTGACCGTGTCAGCGGCGATATTCATAGCGTCGCGCTGGCAGGCATTTTTGTGCAGATTGGTCTGTTGCCGAATACCCACTGGCTGGAAGGCGCGCTTGAGCGTAACCGCATGGGCGAGATCATTATTGACGCCAAATGTGAAACCAGCGTTAAGGGCGTCTTCGCCGCAGGCGATTGTACCACCGTTCCTTACAAACAGATTATCATCGCCACAGGCGAAGGGGCGAAAGCCTCGTTGAGCGCCTTTGATTATCTGATTCGTACCAAAATCGCATAAAAAGAAGTAAGCACACCTGCAAGGCCAGTTAACTGGCCATCGTAAATGGCCCGATAGTGTAAGCTATTCGGGCCTGCGGTGTTTATGCCCGGGGAACGCCGCCGGGTAAAACACGTTCTTCATTATCAATACTCTGAAACCGTCTGTTAATAACAGACGGTTTTTTATTTCAACGGTCTTCTGTTTTTAAACTTTGAAACAATAAAAAAGCCTTCTACGGATTTAACTGGAATTTTTCTGTTTTTTTATCAAAGAAAGATTAAGCGCTTCCGCTAACATGCCCATTCTTTTTTCTTGATTTATATTGCATTTGTATGTGAGGTTATTTATTCATGGATTCAATCTATGAATCACTGACGGAATTAGAAAAAACAGGGCTTACATTGCGTGATTTTTTTAATTCTCATGATAGTCATTCACTGAAATCTGCCTACGTGAGATTAAATCCCTCTGCTGCGGTAAACCTTACCGACCGGGCGTGGCTGGAAGCGGAGTATGACTTTAATGCGCTATTCGTCGGTCCTGGCAAGCTGCTGGCTGCGCCTTTCGCTTCAGTGTATCTGGAAGAGGATGCGCTGGTGATGGGAAAGGCGACGCTGGAGATACGGGAGTTTATGGCAGCGTTGGGATTGTCGGTTAATCAGGAGATCAATATTCCTGACGATCATATTTCCTGCGTGCTGGAGTTGACCACACTATTACTGGCTAATACCCGGCAAACGTCACAATACCGCTCTACTCTCACTCAATATATCAATAACTATTTAACAAAGTGGGTGCCATTATATATCGAAAAAATAAAAACTCATGCACAAACGACCACGTTATATACGGTGGCGGACATCTTATTTTATTGGTTTGATGAATTAAAACGAGAGTATCAATATGAGTAATGAGACGGGACATCTGAACAGACGTTCTTTTTTAAAGGGGATAGTGGCGCTGGGCGCCGTTGCGGCTTTACCCGGAGGATTACTGACCTCCCGATGCGCGCTTGCGCAGCCGCCTGTTCCCTTTAACCCTAAAACGTACAAAATTTATCGTAACGCGTGTCCGCGTAACTGCTATGACACCTGTAGCCTCAAGACGTGGGTAAAGGACGGGGTCATTACTTTCGTGGAAGGCGCGCCGGAATCAACATTTACTCACGGTACCCCTTGCGTCAAAGGGTTAAGCTATCCGCGCCGGGTTTATAGCCCCGATCGTATTAAATATCCCATGGCGCAGGACGTTCGCGGTAGCGGCAACTGGCGTCGCATCTCATGGGAAGAGGCGATGCAGCGCATTGCCGCCAAAATGCTGGAGATTAAGAAAAAAGACGGTTCTATGCTCGGTCTGGCGCTGACCAAATATTCCGGTAAGTTTGGCGTGCTGAACTATGCCGTTGAAGGGATGATGTCCTCGCTTGGCTACACCACCCGTTTTGCCGGTACGCCGTGCTGGCCTGCCGGCATCGACGCGCAAAACTACGACATGGGCGACATGTGGTGTAACGACCCGGAAGATATGGTGAAAGCGAAATACATCATTATCTGGGGCGCCAACCCGGCCTGGTGCTCAATGCACAGCATGAAGTACATCTATCAGGCGCGCGAGAAAGGGGCGAAGGTCGTGGTTATCGACCCGCTGCTGTCGCAGACTGCTGCCAAAGCCGATCTCTACCTGCGCGTACGGCCTGGCTCAGACGGTGCGCTGGCGCTGGGGATGGCGCGTCATCTGGTGGATAAAGGCCTGGTGGATCAGAATTTTGTCAACAACGATGCTCACGGCTATCCGGAATTTGAAGCCTATCTGCGTAACCATGTGACCGTGGAGTGGGCAGCAGAAATCTGCGGCCTGTCTGCGGATGTCATTCGCCAGCTGGCAGAAGAGTTTACGGCGGTTAAGCCGGCCACGGTCTGGATTGGTTACGGGATGCAGCGTCATGTCAACGGCGGCGCCAACGTTCGCGCTATCGATGCCTTTGTCGCTATGTCCGGCAACATCGGTGTCGAAGGCGGCGGCGCGCGTTATGGCCATCTGCATACCTGGGGCTTTAACTATAACGCCATGATGCAGAAGCCGCCGGTGGGCGCTATTGGCATACCGGGAGCGGCGGGCACCACCAGTGAATTCGGGGCTGCCGCTGGCAGCGACGCCGTGCAGTACTCCGATCGCTCTCTGAATATCAACCAGACGGCGCAGGGGATTCTGGAGGCCAACGATCCGCCGGTTCGTATGCTGTGGGTCGCCTGTAAAAACCCGTTTGCCCAGGATTTCGATCGCAGCAAGATGAAAAAAGCGTTTGAAAAACTGGAAATGGTGGTCTGCGCCGATCAGTTCTTCAACGAAACGGTGCAACACGCTGATATCGTGCTGCCCGTTACCACCGCGTTTGAAGAGTGGAACGTGGATGCTTCTTACTGGCACTACTGGCTTTCCATTAATCAGCCGGCGATTAAGCCGATGTATGAAGCAAAATGCGACCTTGAAATCGCGACCATGCTGTCGCGCACCATGAATAAGATGGCGCCGGGTTCCTGTACCTTCCCGCAAGAGTTCGATCACAAGCGCTGGCTGGATCAGGAGTTCAACGACGGTATGGCGAAAATGTTCGGCATCTCTTCCTGGGACGATCTGCTGGACGGGCCGAAAAAAGCGATCCTGCCAAGCTCTGCCGCCTGGTATGACCGCAAGTTCAAAACGCCGTCAGGCAAGTATGAATTTAAATCTGAACTGGCGGAGAAAAACGGCCACACCGCGCTGCCGGAATACAAACCGGAAGCCGAGAGCAAACTGCCGTTCCATCTGTTTACGCCGCACGTGCAGTTTGGCCTGCACTCGCAGTTTATCAACCTGGACTGGATGCAGGTGTTCTACCCGGAACCGTTCGTTTATATCCATCCTTCTTCCGCACAAAAAAAAGGCATCAGCGAGAACGATCTGGTCAAAGTTTTCAATGGCACCGGTGAAGTTGAGCTGCGGGCAAAAGTCACCACCAACGTGCCGGAAGATTTTCTGGTGATGTATGAAGCGTGGTTCCCGAAACGGCAGTACAACGTGCAAAACGTCGTGGCCGATACGCCTGCTGATATGGGGCTGATGAAAACTGGCGCGCCGGGCGCCGCTATCCACAGTCAGTTTGCTGACGTTGTATTGATCGGTAAAGGGGAATCCGTAGCATGAGACGTGCGTTTTTAGTGAGTAGCGATAAGTGCATCGGCTGCCGCGGCTGTGCTATGGCGTGTAAAAGCTTTAACCAACTGGAGCCGGATCGCTTCTGGCGCTACGTTTATCCGTTGGATAAAGACATCTATCCACATGAAGAGCGGGCGTTTTACTCGCTGGCCTGTAACCACTGCGAACATCCGGCCTGCGTCGCCGCCTGTCCGGTCGAAGCCTATACCAAACGTGAAGATGGCGTGGTGGTGCATAACCCTGAGCGCTGCATTGGCTGCAAAAACTGTATTCGTAACTGTCCTTATGGCGCGCCGCGTTTTAATGAAGAGACGCGTAAAGCGGAAAAATGCAGTATGTGCTACGAGCGTCTTGATATCGGTATGAATCCGGCGTGCGTAAACGCCTGTCCGGTGGGCGCCTTGTCGATTATCGATTTGGATGCCGATCCTGTGCCCGATAATGCGGTGCAGTATCCGCCAGGGTTCCCGCATATGCCACAGCTCAATCCAGGAACGCGCTTTATTCTGGCGCGCCAGCCTAAGCAGCCGGAGGACAAGTAATGGAAAAATATGAACTGCCGCTGGTGTTTTTTACGGTATTAAGCCAGATGTCTGTCGGGATGGCTTTGGTACTGACATGGCGTACGCTGCGTGGTGAAGTGGAAGGCCAGCGTTTCTATTGGTTGGCCACCGGGCTGGTGCTGGCATTGGCGTCTATTGCCGCGATTCTGCATCTGGCGCATCCCGATCGCGCTTATAATGCGCTGATTAACCTGCGACATGCCTGGTTAAGTCGGGAAATCCTTGGCGCCACGTTGTTTGGCGCAGCGGTCGGCGTAACTTTCCTGGCAAAGGGACATAAAGCGATGGCTCTTATCGCCTCCGTGTTCGGCGTGTTACTGGTGGCGGTGCAGGGGATGACCTACGCCGCGCCAGCGATGGTGGCTATCGCTAATGGGTTTACCATGCTGTTATTTTTTATTACGGTATGGGTCATGGGTTGCGCGGCGATTCCGCTGTTAAAACTCAGGCCTGCCGTTCCTGCGTTACGCCAGGGGATTGTGGTGTGTATCGCGGTACTTATCGCGGCGCCGCTGGTGTGGTTAAGCGGGGGAACGATAATGCAGATGACGGCGCGTTCATGGCTGGCTTCACCGTTTTATCTGGTAAGCCTGGTCTGCCTTGCGCTCGCTTTTGTCGCCAGCCGTCACGGTGATTCGCGCCCGAAACTCCTGTTCGTCTTGTTATTCGTCGGCGTATTTCTGAGTCGGCTGGTCTTTTTTGGCGACACGGTGAGTACTATTGTGAATATCGGGCATTTGTACTAACGATGATGCAGTAAAAAGCCCTGCCAGGCGTGACCTGGCAGGGCGTGTCAGTTTTTAGCCACCAGAGTTAACGCACAACCAATACTGGCAGCGTCGCATGGCGCACCACGCTTGAGGCGTTAGACCCCAACAGGTGTGTCGTGATGGACGGATTACGCGAACCGATTACCACGACATCCGCATCCAGTTCTTCGCCCATCTCATTGACGACATCGCGCACGCTACCAAAGCGAACATGCGTTTTAATTCGTGAAGGATCGATACTGAAGTGTCCCACCATCGTTTGCAGACGCGTTTCCGCCTCATGCTGTAAATGTTCTTCAAAGCGACGCACGTCGGCGGCAAAGCGGTGCAGACTCATGCTCGCGGACCCAGGCAGTACATGCAACAGATGAATGACGCCATCCTGTTGCGCCAGAAACTCAGCGTGGCGAATAGCTTTATCGCTAAGTTCCATTTCAAAAACATCAACCGGCATAATGATTGTCTTATACATACCCGTTACTCCCTGTTAATCAATACTGAATTTATTCAAGCATATAATAATGTTTCTTTCTGCTATTTGTCTGGCAATTTTAAATATTACGGCAACCTGACGTTAAAAAAGTCATGTATTTTCCAGGAAAAATCCTAAAGCCGCCTGTTTTGCCGGCAGTCTCTCCGGGATAGCTACCCTTTTATAGTCGAACGTGACATTCACCGTTACCCCGGAGGCTGCATGAAAGCATTGACGTATCACGGTCCACATCACGTAAAGGTTGAAAACGTACCCGATCCCGGCATTGAGCAGCCTGACGATATCATTTTGCGTGTTACCGCCACCGCGATTTGCGGATCTGATTTGCATCTCTATCGCGGCAAGATCCCACAGGTAAAACATGGTGATATTTTCGGCCATGAATTTATGGGCGAGGTGGTGGAAACCGGACATGATGTGAAGAATATTCGGAAAGGGGATCGGGTCGTTATCCCGTTTGTCATTGCCTGTGGTGACTGCTTTTTCTGTCGGCTACAGCAATATTCAGCGTGTGAAAACACTAACGACGGACACGGCGCGGCGATGAATAAAAAACAGATCCCGCCACCGGCGGCGCTGTTTGGGTATAGCCATCTATATGGCGGCGTTCCCGGCGGACAGGCCGAATATGTTCGCGTGCCAAAAGGTAATGTCGGTCCATTTAAGGTGCCGCCGCTGTTATCTGACGATAAGGCGCTGTTTCTTTCTGATATTTTGCCTACCGCCTGGCAGGCGGCAAAAAATGCCCAGATTCAGCAAGGTTCCAGCGTGGCGGTTTTTGGCGCAGGGCCGGTAGGATTACTGACTATCGCCTGTGCGCGACTGCTGGGCGCGGAGCAGATCTTCGTCGTTGATCACCACGCCTGGCGCCTGCGTTTCGCCGAAGAACGTTATGGCGCGATACCGATCAACTTCGATGATGAGAACGATCCGGCGGAAAAAATCATCGAGCAGACGGCAGGACACCGCGGCGTGGACGCGGTAATTGATGCCGTAGGCTTTGAAGCGAAAGGCAGCATGACGGAGACGGTGCTGACGAACCTTAAACTGGAAGGCAGCAGCGGCAAAGCGCTGCGACAATGTATCGCGGCGGTCAGACGCGGCGGCGTGGTCAGCGTGCCCGGCGTGTATGCCGGTTTTATTCACGGCTTTTTATTCGGCGACGCCTTTGATAAGGGGCTAACTTTTAAAATGGGTCAAACCCATGTTCACGCGTGGCTGGGGGAATTATTACCGCTTATTGAAAAAGGGTTGCTGAAGCCGGAGGAGATTGTCACGCACTATATGCCGTTTGAAGAGGCGGCGCGCGGCTACGAAATTTTCGAAAAACGCGAAGAAGAGTGCCGGAAGGTTATCCTGGTGCCGGGAGCGACGTCGGCACAAGCGGCGCAGAAACAGGCGACGGGAGTCATCAACCCGATGCCAGGCGGCGTTGTCTGAAACAGGCAAATGAAAGGGCTAACGGAAAGAGGATGCGCAGGCATCCTCTGTGTAAACGCATTAACGCTTATGCAGATGGTTTAACGCAGGAAGTCGCCCGCGGCTTCAGGCTGATATTCGAGTTCCAGCACTTCGAGATGGGTGGAGGCGCCGCCCGGCAGTTCCCAGTGAATGGTGTCGCCGACGCGCAGTCCCAGCAACGCCGCGCCGACGGGCGCCATTACCGAAAGCTGGGTACTGCTGTCCGTCATATTGGCGGGATACACCAGCGTCCGCACGCGTGTTTCACCATCGCTCAAATTGCGGAATTTAACGCGGCTGTTCATGGTGACGACATCGTTCGGCATCTCTTGTGGCGAACACATTTGCGCGCGATCCAGTTCGGCGTTGAGCGCGTCGGCAATCGGCAGATCCGCATACGCAGGCTGTTCCAGAAGACGATCAATACGTTCGGCGTCAAGGTCGTTAATGATAATAGTGGGTCTGGACATTTCTTACTCCATGTCATCGATACTGCGAGTAGTGCAGGTAAATGGTCCCAAAAGAAAACCCTCACCGTCTGGCGGCGAGGGTTTAACTCTCATGATGATACTGAGACTTACCCCGTCTTTGAAGTGATTTAGTTCACATTCGGGTAAATCCTCAAACGTCATAGCCCTGAGTGAATTTTAGTCTACATTCGGGCGTGTTCTCAAATGTGGCTACGGTTTTAAACCTCTGCTTCGTCAATAACCGGCTTTATCGATAATAAACTGTTTCCCGCAGTTGCCGGGATGCGGCTGCGGCTGGAATGAGGCAGAGGAGAGCGGGGCGTTAATCATCGACGCCTTTAATGAAAACTGAATCTCTGTTAAATAGGCGGGATTGCCATGGCAGTTTACTTTAACGGCTTTGACATTATCCTGGCCCCACATTTGTGCGACGACGCTATCAAACTCAGCGCGGCTAACGGTTTTGCCGTAATTATCCGCCAGAAACTGCCCCAGCGCGCTGTCTTTTATCGCCTTATCCAGCCGTATCATGGTGCCGAAATAGGCATTGGGATCAAACCCGAAACAGGCGCCATGTTTGGCATATTCGTAGCGCTCCAGACAGGAATTCCCCCCCGCGCCGGGCATCACTTCCTTAAGCGCTGCCGCGATGTCAGGCGAAAGTCCGGGGGCGGGGGCGGAGCATTTCCGGCTGGCCTTGACTTCAGGCAGATTCGGGATTGGCCGCGTCGCACAACCAAAGCGCTGCCAGCGTCGCTGGTCAACACCGCGTGCGGCG
Organism: Salmonella sp. NW722; assembly: GCF_051702785.1. NCBI lineage: Bacteria > Pseudomonadati > Pseudomonadota > Gammaproteobacteria > Enterobacterales > Enterobacteriaceae > Salmonella > Salmonella sp. NW722. Next base: position 125,632 of record NZ_JAMMIN010000004.1, on the reverse strand, counting down.
ATAGATTTGGGTAATCCAGGCCACAGGCCGTGGACGGTCAGAAAGTCTGCTTTGTTGGCTGGCTCTTTTTGCAGACGGCACTCATCGGGTTCCCGATGGCGGCGTTCATGCTGGCTTTGACAAAAACCGGTTTGCCAGGAAAGCGCCAGCACATAGTCAGTGAAATCACCGTACTGTTGCGCCTGAAGTTCGTCGGCGTTGGCGGCAAAAATTGGGGTTAAGAGGACAGCCAGCAGCGGACTGTAATGCCATATTGTGTTCATGATGAATTCGATAATTTATACACATTATGAATGTTACCCATTTAATCATAAAAAATGCCGCTCAGGTGAACCTGAACGGCATCATTTTTAACCTACGTTGGCGTAATGTTTAATTCCACATTGCCAGAATCGGCCAGCCCACCAGCAACAGCATCGCGATATAGATAACGCCAAAGATTGCGCCAAGCCGCCAGTAGTCTCTGGATTTCACGTAACCGCAGCCGTAGATAATCACACCAGGGCCGGTGGCATACGGCGTCAGACAGCCCATGATACCGATAGACAGCACCAGCAGAATACACAGTTGTTCCATCGGAACGCCCGGAATGCCTTTACCCACCGCCAGAATGACCGGCAGCATGGTCGCGGTGTGAGCGGAAAGGCTGGCGAACAGGTAGTGTGCGAAATAGAACACCAGTACCAGTACAATCACGGTTGCATCCGGCGAGAAACCTTCCAGATGTGTACTCATGGTATTGGCGAACCAGTCAATAAAGCCGGAGCGGGTTAAGCCATTGGCCATGACCACCAGCGTGGCGAGGTTCACCAGGGTGTTCCAGGCACTGTTGTAGCGCGTAATGTCTTTCCACGGCACAACATGCAGCGCCAGCATCAGCGAGACGGCCAGCAAACCCACGGCAGTGGCGTTGATGATTTTTCCACCAAAAACCCACAATCCTAAGCTAAGCAGCACCAGGCCAATCAGCGTCCACTCTTTGCGGGACAGACGCCCCATGTTTTTTAACTCGCCGCCAGCCCAGGCCGCGACTTCCGCACTGTGGGTCACTTCAGGTTTATAAAGTACATAGGAGAGCCACGGCGCAACGATCAGTAAAATAATCCCCACCGGCAGAAAGCTGAGAAACCACTGCAGCCAGCTAATCTGGACGCCGGCGATCTTGCTGACGAACTCCAGACCTAACACGTTTGGCGCCGCGCCAGTGACAAACATCGAAGAGCTCAGGCTGGTACTGATCACCATCATCCACATCAAATAACCGCCGATGCGGCGTGCGGAAGGATCGTTTGGAAACGATTTAAACAGCGGCGGCAGGTTCTTGATGACCGGGAAGACAGTCCCGCCGGTACGAGCCGTATTGGAGGGAGTAAACGGCGCCAGCAAAATATCGATAATGACAATCGCATAGCCGAGCGTCAGCGTGCGTTTACCCATGAATTTTACCAGAAACAGCGCAATGCGGCGCCCCAGTCCGGTCACTTCGTAGCCCAGCGCGAAAATAAACGCGCCGAAAACCAGCCAGACCGTGGTGCTGGAGAAACCGGCAAGCCCCCATTTCAGCGCCTGTTTACTGGCTTTAAACGCCGGATCGGCCAGTTCTGAAGCGTCAAATAGCAGGTAATTGCTGCCGATAACGCAAATGGTTACGGCGATAAAACTGATCGCTGTCGCCGGGATCGGCTCCAGGATCATACCGACAATCATCGCGACGAAAACCGCAAAATAGTGCCAGGCCTGTGGCGGCATACCATCTGGAACAGGAATTAGCAACATGACGCCCATCACCACTAATGGGGCCAACAACTTCCATATATTATCTTTGGATAAAGACATAAATGACTCTCCGGAAAGGATATTTTCTATAATTGTGTTAATGATTAACTTGCGAAATTTGCGCTAAAAACCAGGTCACGATCAGCAGATCGGCGCTACCGCCTGGGCTGAGATTGCGTTCAATGCATTGCTGATCGAACCGGTGGAGATAAACGAGATCGTCAGGCGTCCGTATGCCGCCCTGCTGTAATAAGACCGCTGCCTGCTGCTGTAACCAGCGCAGACCGTCCGCCCCGCCGCGCGACGCGACGTTGGTATCGCCGTTAAGCGACATCAGCAGCAGTAAGGTATCAAGCAGCGCCAGTTCCGGATCGCGCCCCTGCGCCAGCAATGCGCGGTAGTGCGGCAACGCGTGGCGGATGACCAGCGGATAGCCCGCTTCCGCTTCACCGCGCGCGCCGGTTAATCCCAGTTGCTGATACAGCCGCTGACCTGCGGTGAGCTGTAGGTTGTTCTGGCGCAGTTCGCGCGTGGTCAGGCCGCGGCAAAAATCGGCGGCGGTAGTGCAGAGTGTTTCTGCGGCGATCGGCTGGCGTAGCTGATACAGGCGGCCAATGGCGGCGCACAGTAACCCCAGCGAGAAAATGCTGCCTTTATGGGTATTGACGCCCGCCGTTGCGCGAAACATCGCTGCTTCACAGGCCATCCCCAATGGACGCAGGCCCGCCAGAACCGACTCTGGCGGCAGGCGCGTGCAGCTGGCGCCATATTCCATAAAGCGCGGCAGCCAGTGTCGAATCGCCTCCGCGCTGCGGTGAAAATCCGCCAGAGCCATATCTTTGTGCGCGCCGCAGTTTAGTCGGTCTACCAGACCGGGTTTTGGCGATAAATTTACCTCGGTCAGCATAGCGCGCCAGGCCAAATCGGCCCAGGCGTCATACAGCGACTGAGGCTGAATGGAGGCGTTAGTCGGGTTGGCGGGAATCGGCATCATGCAGCAGCGCCTCCATATGAATCAGTAAATCAGTCAGCGCGTGGGTTTTACCCCGCGCGCATTCAGCCGCGCTTTGCCCGCACAGCAGACAGCGGCGGGCGGGAAGCGCGAAATGGCGGCGGGAGAGTATTTCGCCTTCCGCCGTCAGGACATCGATATCCCACAGGCGCCCCAGTGGATAACGCTGTTCCAGCGCGATGGTCGCCTGTTTGAGCGCCTGAGCGGGCGCGTCAATCGCCAGCAGCCCTTCCGGCCCGCTGGCGGAAGCCAGTGCAGCCTGCTCCCGGATGGTCCAGCCATACTCTTCTGCCAGCGTATGCAGGGCAGTCACGCCGTGATTAAAGATCCGGCGGGTTAACGCGCTGTCTTTTATCGGGCCTGGCGCCACCACGGTAAAGGAGACCAGTGGAGTGGCGTGGCGCGTTAGCCAGGCGCGCTGTCTTGCTTGTCTCTCATCCCGGCTGGCGAGCAGCTCAGGAATAGAAACGTCGTGACAGGTGGCGAGTTCAGGAAACAGGCGCATGGCTTATTCCTTCACCTGATGCACCACATCGATCACTGAACCGTCGCGATAACGCACGACAGCAATCACGCGGTCGGTGAATTCGATAGGGCGGGGCTGACCGGTAAGCAGTTGCGCGCGTTCGCGCAGCCACTCAATCGATACCACTTTCATTCCCGCTGCTTTCAGGCGTTCAGCCAGCTCCGGACGCGCCGGATTGACGGCGATACCGTGATCGGTGACCAGAATGTCAACGCTGGAGCCTGGTGTGACGCAGGTGGTGACGTTATCAACCAGCGTTGGGATGCGACCGCGCACCAGCGGCGCGACGATGATGGACAGCGCCGCCGCGACGGCGGTATCGCAGTGGCCGCCGGACGCGCCGCGTAGAACGCCGTCGGAGCCGGTCAGCACGTTAACATTGAAGTGGGTGTCTACTTCCAGCGCGCTCAGTACCACCACGTCCAGACGGTCGACGGAAGCGCCTTTAGAGCCCCAGTTGGCGTACTGGTTAGCGCTGATTTCGATATGGTTCGGGTTGCGGGCCAAAGATTGCGCAGCGTTACGATCGAAGCTCTGAACGTCAAGCAGTTTGCGGATTAAGCCCTTTTCATGCAGGTCGACCATGGTGGCGGTGATACCGCCCAGCGCGAAATTAGCCACAATGTTGCGGCTACGCATTTTGTCTTCCAGGAAGCGGGTGACCGCCAGCGATGCGCCGCCGGTGCCAGTTTGTAGGGAGAAACCTTCGTTGAAGTAGCCGGAGTGAGCAATGACTTCCGCCGCGCTGCGGGCGATCAGCAGTTCACGCGGATTAGTGGTCATGCGGGTCGCGCCAGCGCCGATTTTGTTTGCATCACCGACTTCTTCGATTTGCACGATCAGATCAACCTGATCCTGGGCGATGCTTGCCGGGTTATGCGGATACGGCAGCAGTTGCTCCGTCAGCATCACGACCTGCTTCGCGCTGTCGGCATCCACCATCGCGTAGCCCAGTGAACCGCAACAGGCTTTGCCGGTATAACCGTTAGCATTACCGAATTCATCGCAGGAGGGCACGCCAAGAAACGCAACATCAATGTTGAGTTCGCCGCTTTGTACCAGATGTACACGACCGCCGTGGGAGTGAATCTGAACCGGCTCAGCCAGCAGGCCGCGAGAAATTTCTTCCGCCAGCGGGCCGCGCAGGCCTGACGTGTAGATGCGGCTGACCACCCCGTTACGAATGTGTTCAACCAGCGGCGCGTGGCAGTCGCTCAGCGAGCTGGAGGCCAGGGTCAGATTTTTGAAGCCCATCTTTGCGATGGTTTCCATCACCAGGTTAATCGTCAGATCGCCGCCGCGAAACGCGTGGTGAAAGGAGACCGTCATGCCGTCGCGTAAACCGGAACGGCGGATGGCCTCTTCCAGGCTGGCGCACAGTTTGTGGTCGCGCGGTTTTTGCGCTTGTAGATCCAATTTTGCCGCACTTTGGTAAGCGCTCAGTTCGCTTTCAGCGTGACGGCTCCAGGCGGCTACGCGATCCTGGCGTTGAGATTCATTTTTCTGCGTCATTTTTTTGCCTTATTCTTCGCGAATACCGGAAAGTTCTGCACGGGAGAGCACCAGACGGGCGCGTTCAATCACCGGGCTGTCGACCATCTTGCCGTTAAGGGAAACGACGCCGAGACCTTCGCGGGCGGCGGCTTCTGCGGCCTCAACGACCAGACGCGCATGGGCGACTTCTTTACGCGTCGGCGCATAAAGGTTGTGCAGCAGTTCGATCTGGCGGGGGTTGATCAGTGACTTACCGTCAAAGCCCAACTGTTTAATGTGGGCGGCTTCTTGCAGGAAACCGGCTTCGTTGTTGGCGTCGGAATAGACGGTATCGAAGGCCTGAATGCCGGCGGAACGCGCGGCCTGCAAAATGGCGCAGCGGGCGAACAGCAGTTCGGTGCCTTCCGGAGAGCGTTCGGTGCGCAGGTTGCGAACATAGTCTTCCGCGCCCAGCGCAATCCCGATCAACCGTTCAGAGGCGTGGGCGATTTCTACCGCGCGGGTAATACCCAGCGGCGATTCCACGGCGGCTAACAGGCCGGTACTGCCCGGTTCGCGACCGCAGGCGTTTTCAATGCGCAGAATTTCGTTTTCGATATCAATGACGTCCTGCGCGGTGTCGGTTTTCGGTAAACGCACCACGTCCGCGCCGCCGCGCACGACCGCTTCCAGATCGTTGACGCCCCATTCGGAGTCCAGCGCATTCACGCGGACAATGGTTTCGACGTCACGGTAAAGCGGATGTTGCAGCGCGTGATATACCAGACGGCGCGCCGCGTCTTTTTCGCGTAATGCAACGGAGTCTTCCAGGTCGAACATCAGCGCGTCGGCCGGGTAGATAAACGAATTGCTCACCATCGCCGCGTTGGCGCCCGGTACGAATAACATACTGCGGCGGGTGCGGGTTTTACGTTGTTGCAGAGAGGCGGAAATCATTGGCGATCCTCCCAGGGCAGAGCGGCAATACCGCTGGCGCGCGCCAGTAGCGTTTCCAGTCGGGCGCGCAAAATGCAGTCCAGAGCGCCTTTATCATCGACGTTCAGTTGTACGCCGCGCACGTCGTAGCGAGAAAGTACCTCCAGGATGGTGGCGCGAATGGCCTCGCCAAACTGTTTTTCAACGCTACTGTTGATTTGCAGGTCAATATCCTGCGTATCGAGCGGCGCAATGCGTATCATCACATCGCCGGACTCAAGCGTGCCTGCGACGGCTAGCTGGTTTATTTTCATTTTTCACCTGTTGCTAATACGGGGGACTTTTGACGGGCTGCCGCGCTGCCCGGATGGCGTTCGACCATGCCCTGCAAATAGCGCAGGGTGGCGTCGGGAACCAGCGGCGCGATAGCCGTGAGATCGTGTTTAACCAGCAGCTTGCGTACCCAGGAGGCGGATATCGGCGTCTCCTGGAAGCAAAGCCGCTCTATTTCCACCAGCGTAATGGGTGGGGCGGGAAGCGTTGGCGTCTCCAGCCAGAAACGCATATCAAGGTTGTACTGGGCGGTAACGGTGCAAAACGGCTCCGTACCGACAAAGCGGTGTGTGATGCCAAGCGCGGGCGCCAGATACTGGCGAAAAATCTTCAGGTCGATTTCGGTATAACAGTGATTAATAACGCTCTGCTCTTTAATGAAATAGCAGGGGAACGTCGCACGAGAAATAATGTATTCGGAGCCGCGGTGAACGGTTAAGCGCGGGATATCGGTGGTCCCTTTAAGGACCAGATCGAGTCGGTCTTCATAGGGAAAGCGTGATGTATCTTCTTTGACCAGGAACAGATGCAGCCAGTCGCACTGTGCCGCCGCCTGTTGGATCAGATAGCGATGGCCGTTCGTGAAAGGATTGGCGTTCATCACAATACAGCCAATTTTCTTTCCCTCATGACGCAATGTCGCCAGCGATTCCGCATACCGTTTCAACCGGGTCGCGCTATTTTCCATTAAGACCATCACGCCAGGGACGCTGGCTATCGTTGAAAAGCTGCACTGTTTAAACAGCGCTTCGTATTCCGTTTTGGTATAAATAAAAAGATGGGTGCAGTGCCGTTCCCAGGCGAGATTAATCAATTCCGTCGCCAGCGTTAACGCTAAGCCTTCACCGCGTACTGATTCGCTAATGGCCACGCATTTAATGATATTTCCGGCAATACCGCCGCAGGCAATAAGACGGTCATCACGGCTGACGGTAATAAACACTTCTACAGTGGTATCGACGCTTAAATCATTCTCTTTGAGAAAGTGAGCGATCTCCGCCATTTTTTTATTTTCAGAGCGTTTTACCCGGGTGAATACATTATTGCCAAACATAGTAAGAAATATCCTGGTGATATGCTTGTTGCCACTTTTCTGTATATGTTGCGCTGTGTTGCAACTTGATAACTTTTTCTTTTCAGTCAGAGTGGGAGTATTTTTATGACGAGTTATTTATTTTTTCTCACTGACGTATACATCGTAAGGAGTATTTTGGTGGTAAATTTTGATTTATTTCACAAAGCGTTAGATGGTTTTTAAGTGTTTTATGGTTTTAAGTTTTTTAATTAATTTAATCACCATTCCGGCGGTGGGTTTTAGTTGTTTAATTGATTTAATGTGGGGAATCTGTAACGATTGGTTTTTATATGCATCAAGATGCTGAAAACATTTTTATTACATTTGCGATAAATCTGAAGAAAAATGCCCATAAGGAACCTTAATGTCCTATCAGAAAAATAAAAAGCTGTTTCCTTTTTTTCGGCAACTCGCGTTTCCGTTACGTATTTTTCTGCTCATTCTGGTGGTTTCTGTTTTCATCGTGGCAGCGTTAGCACAATATTTGTCTGCCAGTTTCGAAGATTATCTGGCGTCCCATGTTCGTGATATGGCGATGAATCAGGCAAAAATTATTGCTTCTAACGACAGCATTATCGCTGCCGTAAAAAACCGGGACTATAAACGCCTGGCGATAATTGCGAATAAACTGCAGCGCGGGACGGATTTTGACTATGTGGTGATAGGCGATCGCCACTCGATCCGGCTTTACCATCCGAATCCGGAAAAAATCGGCTATCCCATGCAGTTTACGAAACCCGGCGCGCTGGAAAGAGGAGAAAGTTATTTCATTACCGGTAAGGGCTCAATAGGGATGGCGATGCGCGCCAAAACGCCTATCTTTGACAACAAAGGCAACGTGATCGGCGTTGTTTCAATTGGCTATCTGGTCAGTAAAATCGACTCCTGGCGGCTGGACTTCTTATTACCGATGGCGGGGGTTTTTGTCCTGTTGCTGGTGGTATTAATGCTGCTTTCCTGGTTTTTCGCCGCGCATATCCGCCGACAAATGCTGGGCATGGAGCCGAAACAGATTGCGCGCGTGGTACGCCAGCAGGAGGCGTTGTTTAGCTCGGTTTATGAAGGGCTGATCGCCGTTGATCCGGAGGGACATATCACCGCGATTAACCGCAATGCGAGAAAAATGTTGGGGCTGCCGTCGCCGGGGCGTCAGTGGCTGGGCAAGCTGATCGCGGAAGTCGTCAATCCGGCAGACTTTTTTACCTGCCAGATCGCAGAAAGACGCCAGGACGTGATGGCCAACTTCAATGGCCTGAGCGTCATCGCCAATCGTGAGGCTATCCGTTCCGGCGAGGAGCTGCTGGGCGCTATTATTAGTTTTCGCAGCAAAGATGAAATCGCGACGTTGAACGCGCAGCTAACCCAGATTAAACAGTATGTTGAGAGCCTGCGCACGCTACGCCATGAGCACCTGAACTGGATGTCGACTCTGAACGGCCTGCTGCAAATGAAAGAGTATGATCGGGTCAGAGAGATGGTGCAGGGTGAGTCGCAGGCGCAGCAGCAACTTATTGATAGTTTACGCGGCGCTTTCGCCGATCGTCAGGTGGCCGGTTTGCTGTTTGGCAAAGTTCAGCGCGCGCGTGAACTGGGGCTCAAGATGGTGATTGTTCCCGGCAGCCAGCTACATCAACTGCCGGAGGGGCTGGATAGCACGGAGTTCGCCGCCATCGTCGGGAATCTGCTGGATAACGCGTTTGAGGCGAGTTTGCGTACACAGGAAGGCGACAATACCATCGAACTTTTCCTGAGCGACGAGGGCGACGAGGTGGTAATAGAGGTCGCCGACCAGGGCTGCGGCGTTCCTGAAGCGCTGCGGGAAAAAATTTTTGAACAGGGCGTAAGTACCCGAACCGACGAACCCGGTGAGCATGGTATCGGGTTATATCTGATTGCAAGTTATGTGGGGCGCTGTGGCGGGGTCATTACGCTGGAAGACAATGATCCTTGTGGCACCTTATTTTCTTTATTCCTTCCGAAAGTGAAAAAAAACGATGACAGAACCATTAACCCTATTGATCGTTGAGGATGAAACGCTGCTGGCGGAAATGCACGCAGAATATATCCGCCATATTCCTGGCTTTAAGCAGATATGGCTGGCGGGCAATCTGGCGCAGGCGAGAATGATGATTGACCGGTTCAAACCTGGATTAATTCTGTTGGATAATTATCTGCCGGATGGGAAGGGGATTACGCTACTGCATGAATTAATGCAGTCGCGCTATCCCGGCGGCGTTGTGTTTACGACCGCCGCCAGTGACATGGAGACGGTAGCGGAAGCGGTACGTAGCGGCGCGTTTGATTATCTGGTCAAACCTATTGCTTATGAGCGTTTGGGGCAGACGCTGACCCGCTATCAACAGCGCAGACGTATGCTGGCGAGCGCGGATAGCGCAAGCCAGAAGCAGATAGATGAAATGTTCAACGCCTATGCGCGCGGCGAACCGAAAGGGGATTTGCCGACAGGTATTGATGCCTTAACCCTTAATGCGGTGATGAAGCTGTTTGCCGATCCAACCGTACGCCATACGGCTGAAACGGTCGCGCAGGCCTTAACGATAAGCCGCACCACATCCCGACGCTACCTGGAATATTGCGCGAGTCGGCACCTGATTGTCGCAGAGATTATTCATGGCAAAGTGGGCAGGCCGCAGCGTATTTACCACGGCGGCTAAGCCTGGTTTAAGATGCCGGGGCGATGTTTTCCCTCGCCCCGGCTTACCGGCTATCAGCCGCCAGTAACGGCGGAAGAGGCGCCTGGCACCATAATTTCCGTGGCGATAATGACGATCAACAGACCGACGATGACCGGAACGGACGTGCGTTTCACCACTTCAAACGGTGATATTTTAGCCATCCCGGCGACAGCGACCACGACGCCGGAGACTGGCGAAATCGTGCGCCCCAGGTTTGAGGCTTGCAGCATTGGGATAGATAAATAGGCTGGGTTGATGCCGGAGGAGTGCGCCAGTTTAGGGATCATCTCAACAAAGGCGTAAAAAGGCGCATTGCCTGAACCGGTGGTCATCGCGGCCAGCATGGTTAAAATCACTAATACCAGCATCAGAATAATGCTGGCGGAACCAAAAGAAGTGGCAATCGAGATCAGACTTTGGATAAAGCCAATGGTGCTCAGCCCCTGGGCGAAAACGCCCGCCGCGACCAGCAGCATCACGACGCCGGCAAACGCATCCGCCATGCCGCGATAAGCCACTTCCAGGCCGGAAAACACATTTTGCGTGTTGAAGCCGCGCACGAATTCCAGCACGGCGGCCAGCAGCATACAGATCACCAGAATGGTAATAATATGCAACTGCGGCCCCCATTTACCGTCAAAAATCAGTACGCCGATAATGGGCGTGAACGGCAAAAGGGCATAAAACGCCGGGGCCGTGGTTGTAATCTCCGCCACGTCCAGCATCTCATGTGAAATGTTCTCTTTTTTATCCAGATAGCGTTGCCAGAAAAAGTGCGCAATCGCCATACCGATAATGGCGGCGATGGAAATCGGCAGCGTGGTTTTGAACGCGAAATCGATTAATGGCATCTCCGCCGCTTTTGCGGCTAAAACCACATCGCCAGACGTTGGCGAGAGGATAATAGCGGCCGGCGAGGCGCAAATAGCCGCCGCCGCGCCGCGGCTAATGCCGACGTTGACCATCACCGGGAAGAGAGTAGCCATGAGCAGTACGCCAAGCCCCGTCGCGGAAGAGACGGCCAGCGACATCAGGCAGGCGACAAAATAGGCGGCAATCATCAACAGGTAGGGCGAGTTTATGTACTGTAAAGGTTTCGACGCCAGCTTCACGACCATATCATTTGCGCCGATATGCGTCATATAGGCGGCAAAGCCGCACAGCATCATGATCATCATGCCAAGATCGCCGCCGCGACTCATAAGCAAAATTTTGATGTATTCAACAATATCTGTTGCGGTATAGCCGGTACTGGTTTCGCTGGCAGGTAATACCTTATGCCCCATCAGTGCGCTGATAATAAGCAGAACCAGACCGCCGACAAATAAAACGCCAGTGGCGGAATATCCCTTAATGATGTAGCGTGCTACACCCACAATAACGACGACTCCGATAAGGAGCTCTATAACTGTTAGCATTGTTTCCCCTGTCTTATCGACACCCAGAGTAAAAATAAGAGCCACAAAAGTGGTATAAAAATGTACCGAATAAAGGATGGCGCCTTACTGATTAAAATCACGGCGCGGTTATTTTTTCATGTCATCGCTAAAGATGAAATATGCTTATACGAATTTTCTGTAGCGCTATAAGTATTAATTTATTGTTATTTTATTGTTTTATTTGTTGTGCTTTGTTTTGTGTTTTTTGTGAAAGCTTATTAAGGAGCGCGCGACGGTTCTGAGTGCTAAATCAAACGCCGTTAACCCGATACTTTCTCAGATTATTCTCTGTTTATAGTTTGTTAAGATTTTATTCAGGTTAATGTTGTTATTATCACGGTCGAATTTTTGAACGGTATGGCTGTTGTGATGATTATCAGAAAGTATTTTCTTATTATTGCTCTCCTTGTTATGCCATGGCTGGCTATTCCTTCAGTCTCTGCGGCGGATAAAGGGTGGTTTAACACGTTTACCGATAACGTCGCAGAAACGTGGCGACAGCCTGAGCATTATGATTTGTATGTCCCCGCCATTACCTGGCATGCGCGCTTTGCCTACGATAAAGAGAAAACGGATCGCTATAACGAGCGGCCGTGGGGCGTTGGTTTTGGTCAGTCGCGCTGGGACGACAAAGGCAACTGGCATGGCCTCTATATGATGGCCTTTAAAGATTCATTTAACAAATGGGAACCCATAGGCGGTTATGGCTGGGAAAAAACCTGGCGACCGCTGGAAGACGATAATTTTCGTCTGGGACTGGGCTTTACCGCAGGCGTTACCGCGCGCGACAACTGGAATTATATTCCCATCCCTGTGTTGTTGCCTTTAGCGTCGATAGGCTATGGTCCCGCTACCTTTCAGATGACCTACATTCCGGGTTCGTATAACAACGGAAACGTCTATTTCGCCTGGATGCGTTTCCAGTTTTGACGGGGAAGGGCATTCTTCAGTTGTGAATTAAAAAGCCTTAAAAAACAATAAGTAGATAGAGTTAGCTAAAAATTAACGCGATATTTATCACTTTTTCGCAAAGTTCGACTGGACAAAATGCATCACAATTGTTGTACTGGTATCCGACACAGCATTTGTGTCTATTTTTCATGTAAAGGTAATTTTGATGTCTAAGATTAAAGGTAACGTTAAGTGGTTTAATGAATCCAAAGGATTCGGTTTCATTACTCCGGAAGATGGCAGCAAAGACGTGTTCGTACACTTCTCTGCAATCCAGACCAATGGTTTTAAAACTCTGGCTGAAGGTCAGCGCGTAGAGTTCGAAATCACTAACGGTGCCAAAGGCCCTTCCGCTGCAAACGTAACTGCTCTGTAAGCATACGTCCGACAGCAAGATTTCAAAACCCGCCCTTTCGGCGGGTTTTTTTGCGCTTAACGCGCCGCTGCGGCGGAAAATAGCCAGAATGCCAGCGCCGTCATGGCAAACGAACCCAACAGGTTAATCAGCACATTCAGCAGCGCCCAGCCAAAGCGCCCCTCTTGCAGCAAGAATACCACTTCAGCAGAAAAAGTAGAAAAGGTCGTCAGGCCGCCGCAAAAGCCGGTAGTGATGAGCACTTTCCACATCGGATCGATATGTGTCATGCGGTTAAACCAGGCGAACCCCATGCCGATAATAAACGCGCCAAGCAAATTTGCTGTTAGCGTACCGATGGGAATCGCCTGATGAAGCGGATTAAAACGCATACTTAGCATCCACCGGGCTACGCTCCCCGTTCCACCGCCGATAAAAACTGCTAAAAGAAGCTGTAACACTGCCGAATCCTTTATTTAATTGCTATACAAGAGGAGTGTAACGCCGAACACGCATAATTGGCGAGTCCTGACAGAGGTGTGGGAGGGGATATGTTCGTTGCAGCCGGGCAGTTTGTGGTGAGTTCTGTATGGGAAGAGAATGCGCAAGTTTGCGTTTCGTTAATGGCTCAGGCGGCGGGCCGCGGCGTATCGCTTCTGGTGTTGCCTGAGGGGATATTAGCGCGAGATGACATCGACCTTGACCTGCCGATTCGCGCCGCGCAGCCGCTGGATGGCGCGTTTATGACGCGGCTTCTGGAAGAAAGCGCTCATAATAATATGACGACGATATTCACTATCCTTGTCCCGTCAACGTCTGGACGGGCGGTTAATATGCTGGTGGCGCTACGGGCGGGTCACATTGTCGCGCGTTACGCGAAGCTGCATCTCTATGATGCGTTTTTGATGCAAGAATCCCAAAGTATTGATGCCGGAACCGTTATCGCGCCTGTGCTGGACGTGGAGGGGGTTAAGGTGGGGCTTATGACCTGTTATGACCTGCGCTTTCCGGATATGGCGTTAGCGCTGGCTTTACAGGGGGCTGACGTATTGGCGCTGCCGACGGGCTGGGTTCGCGGCCCGTTGAAAGAGCAGCAGTGGTCGACGCTGCTGGCGGCGAGAGCGCTGGATACCACCTGCTATATGATTGCGGCCGGGGAGTGTGGTAATCGTAATATTGGTCAAAGTCGTATTATCGATCCGTTGGGGGTAACGATAGCCGCGGCAGCCGATCGTCCGGCGCTGATCGTCGCGGAAATATTCAGAGAACGAATAGACCAGGTGCGGGAGCAACTTCCTCTTTTGCAGCAACGACGATTTGCGCCACCGCAATTATTATGATGTTTTTTTACGCAAAGCTTGATTCACCTTGTTACAGATTGCTATTGTGTGCGCGCGTCGAAAGACCGTTAATATTCTCAGGTTAATCCGGCGCGTTACGCAGCCTGTTTTTAGTGAAGAAGGTATCTATGGGTGAGATTAGTATTACCAAACTGCTGGTGGTTGCCGCACTGGTTGTTCTGCTGTTTGGTACCAAGAAGTTACGTACGCTGGGCGGAGACCTGGGCACGGCGATTAAAGGATTCAAGAAAGCAATGAACGATGAAGACGCGGGCGTTAAGAAAGACGTCGACGGTAGCGTTCAGGCTGAAAAACTCTCGCACAAAGAGTAATTGCGCGATGCGCTTGCTCCGCAGAGTAAAAAAACCGGCAAGTTGCCGGTTTTTTTTGCCTGAAATGTAAGCGTCTATTACACGATCATTTCACTTCCATGCCTTTGGCCTGGAGATCAGCATGGTACGAAGAACGTACAAAGGGGCCACAGGCGGCATGGGTAAAGCCCATCGCCAGGGCTTCCGCTTTCATCTCGTCAAACTCTTCCGGGCTGACATAACGCTGTACCGGCAGGTGATGGCGGCTTGGCTGTAGATACTGACCAAGCGTCAGCATGGTAACGCCGTGACGGCGTAAGTCGCGCATAACCTCAATGATTTCCGCATTGGTTTCGCCTAAGCCCACCATCAGACCCGATTTTGTCGGAATTTCCGGGTGCGCTTCTTTGAAGCGTTCCAGTAATTTCAGCGACCAGTTGTAATCGGCACCCGGACGAACCTGGCGGTAAATACGCGGCACGTTTTCCAGGTTGTGGTTAAACACATCCGGCGGCGTCGCGTTAAGGATATCCAGCGCGCGATCCATACGTCCACGGAAGTCTGGCACCAGCGTCTCTATTTTTATCTCCGGGCTTTTGGCACGGATGGCAGTGATGCAGTCAGCAAAATGCTGGGCGCCGCCGTCACGCAGATCGTCACGGTCGACAGAGGTGATGACCACATAGCGTAGCGCCATGTCGGCGATCGTTTGCGCCAGTTTCTGCGGCTCTTCCGCATCCGGCGCAACGGGGCGGCCATGGGCGACATCACAGAACGGGCAGCGGCGAGTGCAAATGGCGCCAAGGATCATAAACGTAGCGGTACCGTGGTTGAAACATTCAGCCAGGTTTGGGCAAGACGCTTCCTCGCAGACAGAATGCAGGCCATTTTTGCGCATTGCGGCTTTGATGCCCTGGATACGGGTAGAATCCGCCGGAAGTTTTATTTTCATCCATTCCGGTTTACGTAGTAGAGCGTCGCGCTCTGTGACCACATTTTTAACCGGGATAAGAGCCATCTTATCGGCATCGCGGTATTTTACACCGCGTTCCATCACAATGGGTTTACTCATAGCGTGCGTGTTCCAGTTGCGAATAACGAAGGAAAGCGTTTCAATTCAAGGGAAAGTTGTATTTATCAACTATTTTTGAATTTGTGACACGCAGTATATCATTGATAAGGGCCATAAAGCAGCCTGACAGCCCGGCAAAATGTAAAATAGTTGTTGTTTTGTGCTGTTTGCCCATATCTTCCGTGACCTGAATGCAACATTTTTGTCAGAACGCCTCACGGATGATATCAATGACGTTCTCCAGCACCGGATCGCGCAGACTCAGTTTATTGTAATGCAGCGAGAACTCGACCTGTTCACTATTCACCGGCGCGTAGGGAAGGCGTTCAAGCGGCCAGCAACGGCTAAATAAGTCGTAGAAGCGGGTGGGCATCAGTCCCAGCAGATCGCTGCTGGCGATCAGCGAGGCAATGGTAAAAATATTGTAGCTGCTAAAACTGATTTGCTGATCGGGAAATGTCTCCTGCAGTCGCTGGCGCAGGAGGGAAAGATGTTGTCCCTCCAGCATCAGAAAGGTGTGATCCGCGCTGTTCAGTCTCTCTTCAGTAATGGCGTTCGCCAGACACGGGTGATGCTGGCGGCAGACAATCTCAAGCGTATCGCTAAACAGGACGTGATGCTGGATGCTCCGGTTGTTATAGCTATGGGTATTGATAATGAGATCGGTCTGAAACTGACTAAGCTGGCTTTCGGCATCGTCTACCGGAATGTTGCGCAGCAAAAGCTGAGGATAACGCGGCCTGATGGCCTGGTAAATAATCGGCATCACTAGCGCGCCGACCGAAGGCGTCGTGCCAATTGTAATGGTGCGTTGCTTATCATAGCTGCCCGTAAGATCCAGGGCGCCAAGAATAGATTCCAGCCCCTGGCTGATGTATTCGTGCAGATGCGTAGCATACGTCGTGGGCGTTACGCCCTGGCCTTTGCGAATAAACAGCGGATCGGGAAATATAGTCCTTAATTTTTGAATGGACTGGCTAATGGCTGACGGCGTCAGGTTAAGAATTTTCGCTGCATTGACGATCCCTTTATGGACATATACGGCCTCGAAAATCGTCAACAGATTGAGGTCAATATTTCTCAGTGTTCTGAAAATTTGCGGTTTGTCCTGTAGGTGTTGATCGGCCGGTTGTCTTTCTGCCTGATTATTATCACTCACGCTCTGGCTCCGAATTCATTCGTATTATGAATAATAGATGAAATAGTATATTTTGCATTTATGGGTTGGTTTTAAAATTACTCTTATGAATGTATTTTTAGTCATTTCAATAAGATAAGTAACAGCAAGGCCGGGATTTTGTTCACGGAAAATTCCTCATCATGAGGACTGAAGAGGCCATGCCGCCTGGCGGCTACAGCAGGGATATAACGAAAATATAGAAAGCGGGGGGAGAAGTAAAGCATTCAAATCATATATGATTAATGACCCATAAATTTCTTGGGCCATTATATTTTACGCATTAAGCAGCAATATATTCATACGGTGGATTATTTAGCAGAGCTAAAATATTCGCCAGCAAGCGGGGCGCAATATTATCCGTGGTAGCATCTTCCTTCCACTGCGTTATTTTGGCCATTTCCATGCCGGCATAACCACACGGGTTGATACGCAGGAAAGGAGAAAGATCCATGTTAACGTTTAGCGCTAAACCGTGGAATGAGCAGCCGCGACGGATACGTAAACCCAGCGAGCAGATTTTCTTTTCACCCACGTAGACGCCCGGCGCATCGGCGCGCGGATGCGCCTCAATACCAATTTCAGCCAGCGTATTCACCACGGTCTGTTCAAGTAGGGTGACTAAATCACGCACGCCCAGTTTACGTCGTTTCAGGTTAAGTAAAACGTACATTACCTGTTGGCCCGGACCATGATAGGTCACCTGTCCTCCACGATCGCTCTGCACAACGGGAATATCGCCAGGCATCAATATATGTTCCGCTTTACCGGCCTGGCCCTGGGTAAACACCGGGTAATGCTCAACCAACCAGATTTCATCATGGCTGTTTTCATCGCGCATATCGGTAAAGTTATGCATGGCCTGAGAGATAGCTTCATAGGGCTGAAGGCCGAGCTGGCGGACAAGGATTTTATCCTGATACAAAACGGCATCTCCGTAGAGAATGAAAAAAAGAGAGGAAAGTATATCACAGCGGGGGAGGCGGGGAGTTACCCGGATAAGACCGGGTAACCGTCTGGATGTATTACAATACCATTCGCACGATATCAATATTGCCCAGTTCTTCGTACAGCGTTTCAACCTGTTCAATATGGGTGGCATTAATGGTGATAGAGACCGAGTGGTAGTTGCCTTTGCTGCTCGGTTTTACCGTCGGAGAGTAATCACCAGGCGCATGGCGCTGTACCACTTCAACCACCTGATCAACCAGCTCAGGTAACGCCTGCCCCATTACTTTGTAAGTAAATGGCGTAGGGAATTCAAGCAGTTCGTTAAGTTTGGTTTTCATGTCAGCTCCGGCATTACGTAAAAAAATAACAACTCCCGCCACAGGGCGGGAGTTTTACTGATGCATAGTATATGGGGACGAAAATTACACTTTCAAGCGTTCAATTTTTATCCAAACCAGTGATGGAACATTAATTTAATGTAATCAATGATTTTACCGAAGAAGTTCCCTTCCGGGATCTCTTGCAGTACGACCAGCGGACGCTGCTCGATGGTTTTACCGTCCAGCTGGAAGTTGATGGTGCCGACCACCTGGTTTTTCTGCAGCGGCGCGTGCAGTTCTGCGGTATTCAGTACATAGCTCGCTTTCAAATCTTTCATGCGACCGCGAGGGATCGTCAGGTAAACGTCTTTATCGACGCCCAGCGAGGCGCGATCGGTATTACCAAACCAGGCGGGTTCAGAGGCGAACTCTTTACCAGCCTTCAGCGGATTAACGGTTTCAAAGAAACGGAAGCCCCACGTCAGCAGTTTTTTGCTTTCTGTTTCACGGCCTTTATAGGTCCGTCCGCCCATCACGGCGGAAATCAATCGCATCTGGCCTTCGGTTGCGGAAGCGACCAGATTATAGCCCGCTTTGCTGGTATGGCCGGTTTTGATGCCGTCCACATTCAGGCTGTTATCCCACAGCAGACCGTTACGGTTTAACTGGCGAATGCCGTTAAAGGTGAACTCTTTTTCTTTATAAACGGCATATTCGTTAGGCACATCGCGAATTAACGCCTGACCAATCAGCGCCATATCGCGAGCTGAACTGTATTGTCCGTCGGCGTCCAGGCCGTGTACGGTCTGGAAGTGGGTATTTTTCAGCCCCAACGCGTTCACATAGCTGTTCATCAGCCCGACGAAAGCATCCTGGCTACCGGCGGCGAAATCAGCCATCGCCACACAGGCGTCATTGCCGGATTGCAGATTGATGCCGCGTATCAACTGAGAGACCGGTACCTGCATTCCCGGCTTGAGGAACATCAGCGAGGAGCCTTTAAATACCGGATTGCCGGTGGCCCAGGCATCATTACCGACGGTAACCAGGTCGGTTTCTTTAAATTTACCCGCTTTCATTGCCTGTCCGATGACGTAACTGGTCATCATCTTCGTCAGACTCGCCGGGTCGCGACGTTCGTCGGCGTTTTGTTCCGCCAGAACTTTACCGGAGTTGTAGTCGATCAGGATGTAGGATTCCGCATCGATCTGCGGAACGCCCGGGATCATAGTTTTGATATTCAGGTCATCGGCATGTGCGGTTGAGATAAACGCGGCACAAAGCGCCGTGGTGAGCGCCATGCGCTGCATAAAACGAGCGGAAAAAGTGGTCTTCATGGTCTGAACTACGACGTCCGTGATGAAATTAAAAAAAGAGCCCTACTATAGCAAAAGCATAACTGGCAGGCATCTGACTTTCCGCGTGACTTTGTTAATGTCATTTACAGAAATTGACAGTACAGATACCTGCGATCGGTTACTGCGCGCTGGCGATAAAGGACTGTAATTGTGCTTCTGTTTGCAAACGTTGCTGTAACGCGCTGGCTTCGGCTTTACTGGCAAAAGGCCCCAGTTGAATACGCCAGACCGCGCCGTTTTGTATTACGCGTCCTGGTACGCTGAACTGCTGGCTTAAACGCTGTTGGTATTGCTGCGCACGCGTTTGATCGCTGACGGCGCCGACCTGGACGACGAAACGACCGCTCGCCGCGGCGGCTGGCGCACTCACCGGGGCAGATACCGGGGCTGCGGCGGCAGGCGCGCTTACCGGCGTCGCAGTCGCTGGAGCCGTCACCGGCGCGGAAACCGGCGCTGTCTGTGGCGCCGGCGTCGGTTCATTACTCTCCAGCACGCCAGGCGCCAGCGTAGTCGGCGCGCCGAGGAAGCCGCTGCTGCTCACCGGCGCGCCGGTGGTATCGTCACTTTTCAACGTGGCATTGCTGACCGGAAGAACGTCGCCTTGCGGTTGCGCAGGCGCTGAAGAGGCGCTTCCCATTCCGCCGCTTAAATCAGGGCGAGGGGGCAGAGCGTAGGTCTGTTTCGCCACCGTCGTACAGGCCATCCCCGGGCCGGAGAGCGAACCATCCGGCGCTACGATAATGGGGTCAATCCGTACTTTAGTATTATTCGAGGTATTCAGACGATCCGCCGCCGCGCGGGACAGGGAGATGACCCGATCGGTGCCATAGGGGCCGCGATCGTTAATACGTACGACGATCATGCGACCGTTGGCCAGATTGGTGATTCGCGCATAGCTGGGGATAGGCAGTGTCGGATGGGCGGCGGTAAGCTGCATCGGATCGAACATTTCCCCGGAGGCGGTTAAATTACTGCCGGGTTCCGCATCATAAATAGCGGCCAGGCCAGCCTGGCTAAAGCGGGACGGGTCCTGAACGATTTTATAACTTTTACCGTCACGCTGATAATCCTGGTTTGCGGTCGGATTCAGAGGTTCATAACGCGGTTCCGCTCCGCTGATTTCCACAGTCGGACCATTACATACCGCAGGTTGCGGCGCGACGGTGGTTTGCTGCTGACCGCCGTCATTAGTACATGCCGCGAGTAGTACTATCCCTGCCGCGACGCAGATTACAGGCAACTGCTTACGCATTGCGCACCCCTTATACGCTTTTCGACAACATTTTTCTGTGGGTGTGGATCGACATCACAATCCCGAACCCGGCCATCAGCACAATCAGTGCGGAGCCCCCGTAGCTGACCAGGGGTAAAGGTACTCCAACCACAGGCAGAATACCGCTCACCATACCAATATTTACGAAGACATAAACGAATAATATTAACATTAATCCGCCAGCCATCACGCGACCAAATGTAGTTTGCGCTCTGGCGGCAATCCACAGACCGCGCATTATTAGCAAAATATAGAGCGCGAGCAGAATCAGGATGCCCACCAGACCGAGCTCTTCCGCCAGTACCGCGAAAATAAAGTCGGTATGGCGTTCGGGTAAAAACTCCAGCTGCGACTGGGTGCCGTGGAGCCAGCCTTTACCGCGCAGGCCGCCTGAGCCAATGGCGATTTTAGACTGAATAATATGATAGCCCGCGCCCAGCGGATCGGTCTCCGGATCAAGGAGCATCATGACGCGCTGGCGTTGGTAATCGTGCATCAGGAAAAACCACAAAATAGGAATAAATGCAGCGATCAATACAATGGCGACCCCAATTAAGCGCCAGCTCAGGCCAGACAAAAATAGGACAAAGAGACCGGAAAGGGCGACCAGAATAGACGTCCCCAGGTCCGGCTGGGCGGCGACCAGCAGGGTAGGCATAAAGATTAATACCAGGGCGATGGCGGTATTTTTCAGCGAGGGCGGGCAGACGTCGCGGTTAATAAAGCGGGCGACCATCAGCGGCACGGCGATTTTGGCTATTTCCGAAGGCTGAAAGCGAACGATTCCCAGATCGAGCCAGCGCTGCGCGCCTTTGGATATTGCGCCGAAGGCATCAACGGCGACCAGCAAAATGATACAAATGATATAGAGATAGGGCGCCCAGCCTTCATACACGCGCGGCGGGATCTGCGCCATCACCACCATGACCACCAGCCCCATCGCAATCTGACCGATTTTACGCTCCATCATGCCGATGTCCTGGCCGCTGGCGCTCCAGATGACCAACGCGCTGTAAACCAGTAACGCCAGCAGAATAAGTAACATCGTGGGATCGATATGAATTTTATCCCAGAAGGTTTTTTTGTTCGGATTATCCGTCATGATTATTGGTCCTCCGCCGCTGCAACCACCGGGTTTTCCGCAGGCAAATGGGTGTTGTTGTCGCCCAGCATGATGTGATCAAGGATTTGGCGCATGATCGTGCCTACTGCCGGGCCTGCGCCGCCGTTTTCAAGGATGATCGCGACGGCGACCTGGGGATTGTTATACGGCGCAAAGGCGGTCATCAATTTATGGTCGCGCAGGCGCTCGGCGATTTTATGCGCATTGTACGTTTCGTTGGCCTTCAGGCCAAAGACCTGCGCGGTGCCCGACTTCGCCGCGATTTTATAGGGCGCGCTGGCAAAATATTTATGCGCCGTGCCGTTAGGGCGGTTGGCGACGCCATACATGCCATCTTTCGCAATTTCCCAGTAGCCGGAGTGAATATCGCCCACCGGCGGCTCATGCGGCTGTACCCACGGCACCTGTTTACCGTTTTCCGCGGTGCTCATTAACAGGTGCGGGACTTTAACTACACCGTCGTTAATAAGGATCATCAGCGCCTTACTCATCTGAATCGGCGTTGCCGTCCAGTAGCCCTGGCCGATGCCCACCGGAATCGTATCGCCCTGATACCACGGTTTTTTAAAGCGTTTCTGTTTCCACTCGCGGGTCGGCATATTACCAGAGCGCTCTTCTGCGAGATCAATTCCGGTATAGTGACCATAGCCGAACTTACCCATCCATTCTGACAGGCGATCGATCCCCATGTCATAGGCCACCTGATAGAAGAAGGTATCCGCCGACTCTTCAAGGGATTTGGTGATATTCAGATGCCCGTGGCCCCATTTTTTCCAGTCGCGATAACGTTTCTCAGACCCCGGCAACTGCCACCAGCCAGGGTCGAAAAGACTGGTGTTACGGGTGATGACGCCAGCGCTTAACGCCGATACGGCGACGTAAGGCTTAACGGTAGAAGCGGGTGGGTAGACACCCTGAGTCGCGCGGTTCACTAATGGCGTGTTCGGGTCGTTAAGCAGCCCGGAGTAATCTTTGCTGGAGATGCCATCCACGAAAAGGTTAGGGTCGTAACTTGGCATGGAGACCAGCGATAGCACGCCGCCGGTACGCGGATCGGTGACAATCACCGCCGCGCGACTGCCTGCCAGCAGCGTTTCAATATACTGCTGGAGCTTGAGATCCAGCGTCAGGTAG
The DNA here is from genome assembly GCF_051702785.1 of Salmonella sp. NW722. Taxonomy (NCBI): domain Bacteria; kingdom Pseudomonadati; phylum Pseudomonadota; class Gammaproteobacteria; order Enterobacterales; family Enterobacteriaceae; genus Salmonella; species Salmonella sp. NW722. The sequence goes on along the minus strand of NZ_JAMMIN010000004.1, from coordinate 103,001 downwards.
ATATCGTGTCCGGCCTGCGGCGGCACCTCTTTGAGTTGGCGAATAACGCGACCGCGGTTGTTGACTTCAACCTCTTCATAACCGGTTTGCCCATGCAGAATATCTTCATAGTAGCGCTCAATGCCCAGCTTGCCGATGTCATGGGTGGCGGCGTAGTTCGCCAGTTTGTTTTCTCTGTCGAGACGCTCGACGTCTTTATCATTGATTTTCGATACGTAGCCGATAACGTGGGTCAGCGCCGATCCGTATGGATAATAGCGGCGTTTATAGCCTTTGACTTCGACGCCCGGAAAACGGTACTGGTTGACAGCAAAGCGCGCGACCTGAACTTCCGTCAGGTTTGTTTTCACCGGAATAGAAGTAAAGCGATGGGATCGGGCGCGCTCTTTTTTAAAGGCGGCGATATCGTCGTCGTTTAAATCGACCACACTGCGTAGCGCATCCAGCGTTTGCTGAACGTTATCCACCTTTTCCGGCATCATTTCAATCTGATAGATAGTGCGGTTCAGCGCAAGGGGAATGCCGTTACGGTCGTAGATTATCCCGCGGCTTGGCGCAATTGGCACCAGCTTGATACGGTTTTCGTTCGAGCGGGTCTGGTAATCGGTAAAACGGAGAATTTGCAGATTATACAAATTGGCGATCAGTACGCCGGTCAGCAGCAAAATACCCAAAAAGGCGACCAGCGCCCGACGCACAAACAGTGCGGACTCAGCCGTATAGTCACGAAAAGAATTTTGTCGTTTCATCCGCTGCTTAATCTTCTCAAGACTTCACGATCACTCACGGTGATAAGGGTGGTTGGTTGTGATGCTCCACGCCCGGTACAAACTCTCCGCAACCAGAACCCGAACCAGCGGGTGAGGGAGCGTTAACGCCGAGAGCGACCAACTCTGTTCCGCTGCCGCTTTGCAGGCGGGAGATAATCCTTCCGGGCCGCCAATCAGCAAACTGACGTCGCGCCCGTCCTGTTTCCAGCGCTCCAGCTCATTGGCTAACTGCGGCGTATCCCACGGCTTGCCTGGAATATCCAGGGTAACAATGCGATTCTTACCGGCGGCGGCCAGCATCTGCTCGCCCTCTTTGTCGAGAATGCGTTTGATATCCGCGTTCTTGCCGCGTTTGCCCGCAGGGATTTCGATCAGCTCAAAGGGCATATCTTTCGGAAAACGACGCAGATATTCCGTAAATCCCGTTTGAACCCAGTCGGGCATCTTCGTGCCGACAGCGACAAGTTGCAGCTTCACGCATTAACTCCAGAGTTTTTCCAGTTCATACAGGCGGCGACTTTCTTCCTGCATGACATGCACAATCACATCGCCCAGATCGACGACAATCCAGTCAGCCGCATTCTCGCCTTCGACGCCCAACGGCAGCATACCGGCCGCGCGCGACGACTGCACCACGTGGTCGGCAATAGACATAACGTGACGGCTGGAGGTGCCGGTACAAATAATCATACAGTCGGTGATACTGGATTTACCCTGAACATCTAAGGCGATGATGTCCTGACCTTTCAGGTCATCAATTTTGTCGATAACAAAATCCTGGAGTGCTTTACCCTGCAAGTTTTCCCCCTGGGTGAATAATTGCGTTATAACGATAGAAAAAAGGCCAACAGGCTGGACCGGTAAGGCGTTGCGAGTTAACGCTAACCTTCCGGCGGGACGCCGTGTAGTATACCTGAATCAGCGGCGATACCGGGACTTATGTCGCCGGATCGGCGTTTAAAACCAGATTATCATCCCATCCCACGTCACAGAAAGCATCGCCATTTTTGTAAAACAATTTCTGCAAAGCTCTGCAAGGTGAAAAAAGCCTGGCTGCGGAGAATAACAGCCTGTCGGGGGCTGTCAATGGGCGAAACCGCTGCGGCGAGAAAAAACGGAAAATTCATCACTCAGGCCGCCAGACGGCACGACTATTTAATACTTTCAGGGTGGCGAACCCTTCGCATATGTCGATTGCGCTCCAGCATCCCTGTTCTACCCGGAAATGCCATAGCGAGGCGGCGGGCATTGCGAGCAGACGGGCAATCAACAGGCTGAGTACGCCCTGATGGCTGACGATCAGCAGGTTCTGGCAATCGCTGAACGCGTCGAGTCGCGAGATAAAGCGCTCTACGCGCCGGGTAAAAGCCTGAAAACCCTCGCCATTGGTCGGAACCGCATTCTGCCAGTCCGTACACCAGGCGGCATAGCTTTCGGCATCTTCATGGGTGAGGTCGCGGTGATGGCGCATTTCCCAGTCGCCAAAGTACATCTCATTAAGCTCAGGTAAGATGTGTTGCGGCACATCCCGGCCCTCCAGTACGAGCCGGGCGGTATGGCGCGCGCGCTCCAGCTCGCTGCATAACACCCGGTCAAATGGCGCGTGGCGCAATAAAGTATGTAGCGTTTTCGCCTGGCCAATCCCTTTTTCCGTTAACGGCGTGGGAGCATGTCCGCTATACAACCCGGCGACATTGGCCTCGGTTTCGCCATGACGCACCAGCCACAATCGCATGGTATTCCTCATGAGGTTAAATGCGCAAAACATGATAATGCCCCTGATTGCGCAACGTTTTTTTCACTAAAATAGCGTTTTTTGGCCGGAGGCATAATGGCGTTATTCAACAGCGCGCATGGCGGTAATATTCGGGAAGCCGCGACGGTGTTGGGCATCTCGCCTGACCAGTTACTGGATTTTAGCGCAAACATTAATCCGCTGGGTATGCCTGTCAGCGTGAAACGCGCGCTTATCGACAATCTGGACTGCATTGAGCGCTACCCGGACGCCGATTATTTTCATTTGCACCAGGCGCTGGCGCGTCACCATCAGGTGCCGGCATCGTGGATACTGGCGGGAAATGGCGAGACGGAGTCAATCTTTACCGTGGCGAGCGGTCTTAAACCGCGTCGTGCAATGATTGTCACGCCAGGTTTCGCGGAGTATGGCCGGGCGCTGGCGCAAATTGGCTGTGAAATTCGTCGCTGGTCTCTACGCGAAGCGGATGGCTGGCAGCTTACCGATGCCATTCTTGAGGCGTTGACGCCCGATCTGGACTGCCTGTTTCTGTGTACGCCCAATAATCCTACCGGCCTGCTGCCGGAGCGGCAGTTATTACAGGCCATTGCCGAACGCTGCAAATCGCTGAACATTAACCTGATCCTGGATGAAGCGTTTATCGATTTTATTCCGCATGAGACGGGCTTTATTCCTGCTCTTAAAGATAATCCGCATATCTGGGTGCTGCGTTCGCTGACCAAATTTTATGCCATTCCCGGCCTGCGGTTGGGATATCTCGTCAACAGCAATGACGCGGCGGTAGCGCGGATGCGTCGCCAACAAATGCCGTGGTCGGTTAACGCGCTGGCGGCGCTGGCCGGTGAGGTAGCGTTACAGGATAGTGCCTGGCAACAGGCGACCTGGCATTGGTTACGGGAGGAGGGCGCCCGGTTTTATCAGGCGCTTTGTCAGCTTCCCCTGCTGACGGTTTATCCCGGGCGGGCAAACTATCTGTTGTTACGCTGTGAGCGAGAGGATATTGATCTGCAGCGACGGTTGCTGACGCAGCGGATTTTAATTCGTAGCTGCGCTAACTACCCGGGGCTGGACAGCCGCTATTATCGTGTGGCGATACGCAGCGCTGCGCAAAACGAGCGTCTGCTGGCGGCGCTGCGCAATGTGCTTACCGGTATAACCCCTGCTGATTGATGTAGTTCAGCACGTTTTCCGGCAACAGATCGTCGCAGGATTCGCCTTTTTCCAGCCGTTCGCGGATGAGGGTTGCGGAGATATTAAGCCAGGGCGTTTCCGCCAGGTAAATTTTACCGGCTGGCAACTGGTGCAGATCGTCTGGCGTATGGGTCAGATGCTGTTCCAGCCACTGCTGGTGTTGCGCCTGCGTCATTTCAAGGGGATAGCCCGGACGACGACAAACGATCAGGTGAGTGTTATCAAGGATGGTGTCGTAATCATGCCAGGTGGGGAAGTTAAGCAGAGAGTCCTGGCCGATAATAAACGCCAGCGGCGCTTCGGGACCCTGTTCTTCGCGCCATGCTTTCAGAGTTTGCGCAGTGTAAGAGGGCGCGTTTCGCTGTAGCTCGCGTTCATCCAGCGTAAAAAGCGGCTTATCGGCGATAGCCAGCTCCAGCATATATTTACGCTGCGCGCTGGAAGCTTCCGGCTGGGGGCGATGCGGCGGCACATTGTTAGGCATAATAATCACCCGCGATAAGCCGATCAGATTCGCCAGCGTTTCAACAGGTTTAAGATGTCCATAATGCACCGGATCAAAGGTGCCGCCGAATAAAGCCTGTAACGATTTCATATCACCCATCAATAAATACGTCTGCCAGCGCCTTATGGCAGAGCAGGAGCGACAGCCCTTCAAGATCTGCCCATACCGACTGACCATAATCCTGTTTGAGCGTAATTTCTGTACGCGTCAGTAACTGCACGGCCTGGCGAAGCTGCGCAGGATGGAGACGCTGCAACGCGTCGCCGATCATGGGGCGACGGTTTTGCCAGACCCGGTGTTTATCAAACAGCGCGCGTAACGGCGTATGCGCGGACTGACGTTTGAGATTTACCAGTAGCAGCAGCTCTCGCTGGAGGGTGCGCAGCAGAATAACCGGCTCGCTGCCTTCAAGGCGTAGCTGTTGCAGAATATGCAGCGCGCGTTTGCTTTTCCCCATCAGTAACGCATCCACCCAGTGGAAAGGGGTAAAGTGGGCGGCGTCATTGACGGCCTGCTCTACGCGAGGAAGCGTTAACTTACCGTCAGGCCAAAGCAGCGACAGCCGTTCCAGCGCCTGCGCCAGCGCCAACAGATTGCCCTCATAGCAATAGCACAGCAGTTGGTTCGCGGCGTCATCCAGTTGCAAATTCTGTGCTTTCGCTCTGGCGGCCACCCAGCGGGGAAGCTGTGCCTGCTCCGGCGTCTGACAACTGACCTGAACGCTACGGTCTGCCAGCGCGGTATACCAGGCGGCGTTTTCCTGCGCTTTGGTGAGCTTGTTTCCGCGTACTATTAATAACAGGTCGTCATGCAGCAGCTCGCTCAGGGTGGCGAGTTGCTCATTCATTGCCGCGTTAGGCCCGTTTTCCGGCAGTTGCAGCACCAGCGTTTGACGGCTGGCGAACAGGCTCATCGCCTGGCAGAGTGAGAAAAGCGATCCCCAGTCGGTACTGGGATCGAGAGTAAAAGCGTGGTGCTCTTCGAAGCCTTGCGACGCAGCCGCCAGACGAATAGCGTCCTGACTTTCCTGCAGCAGCAGCGGATCGTTGCCCAATAGCAGATATGCCGCGCGCAGCCCTTCGTTGAGCTGCGCGCGGAGTTGTTCAGGATACAACCTGATCATTAGTTACTCAGCGTAGTGGAGACGCGTGCTGGCGTAGAGGCGGGCGCCGCCGTCTCATTGTCGGCGGTAGCCTCCTCTTTAGTCGCCTGAATATCCGCCGCGCGGACGCTGGTCAGCTTACGAATCAGCTGTTCAGCGGCTTTGTCGTACATCTCCTGAACGATCATGGCCTGCTCGTTATCCTTCGCCAACGCCATCTGCGGGTTATCGAAGAACGAACGGTACACTTTCGTGCTGATAGGATAGATGTCATGGCCCGGAATCAATACCGAGGCATTGACGGTCATCACCATCTGATATTCCGCCGTCTGGCCGTCCTGGAACACTGACGCCGTATCCTGCGAAATAGTCACCGTTCCAAGCCGCAGAGACGGAACGTCTTTGCGCGTTGTGTCTTTATCAAGCAGGTCTACGTTATTCAGCCGTAACTGATTACGTACCGCACGACTTAGCGGACCGTTCGGATCGCCGGAATCGAGGATCATCGTTTTCATTGAAGCCGGAACCTGCGTAGTGCTACGCAGATGCCAGCCGCATCCGGCGGTGACCAGCACCGCCAGAGATAACAACAGTGTTACCAGATATCGCACGCTTCCTCCCGCGCTTAGCCAACAACCAGATTGAGGAGTTTACCCGGAACGTAAATCACTTTACGCACGGTAACGCCATCAAGATATTTTGCCACCAGATGTTCCTGGCCTGCACGTTCACGCACCTGTTCTTCGGTGGCATCCACCGCAACGGTGATCTTACCGCGAACTTTACCGTTAACCTGCACGACAACCAGCGTGGTGTTTTCCACCATTGCCTGCTCGTCGGCAACCGGCCACGGCGCGTTGTCGATATCGCCTTCGCCGCCCAGTTCCTGCCACAAGGTAAAGCAGACGTGCGGGGTGAACGGGTTAAGCATACGCACGACGGCCTGCAGCGCTTCCTGAAGCAGTGCGCGGTCTTGTTCGCCTTCCTGCGGGGCTTTCGCCAGTTTGTTCATCAACTCCATGATCGCCGCAATGGCGGTGTTGAACGTCTGACGGCGGCCGATATCATCGGTCACTTTGGCAATGGTTTTATGCACATCGCGACGCAGCGCTTTTTGATCTTCGCTCAGCGCATCGACGTTCAGCGCCGCGACAGGACCTTTAGCGGTGTGTTCGTAAACCAGCTTCCAGACGCGTTTAATAAAGCGGTTTGCGCCTTCTACGCCGGACTCCTGCCATTCCAGAGTCATATCCGCCGGAGAAGCGAACATCATAAACAGGCGTACCGTGTCCGCGCCATAACGTTCAACCATTACCTGCGGGTCGATACCGTTATTTTTCGACTTGGACATTTTACTCATGCCAGTGTAGACCAGCTCATGACCCGCTGCGTCTTTTGCTTTGACGATGCGGCCTTTTTCATCGCGCTCGACGATAGCGTCAACTGGCGAAACCCAGTTACGCTCGCCGTTCTCGCCGACATAATAGAACGCATCCGCCAGTACCATGCCCTGGCACAGCAACTGTTTAGCCGGCTCGTCAGAGGTGACCATGCCCGCATCGCGCATCAGCTTATGGAAGAAGCGGAAGTAGAGCAGGTGCATGATGGCATGTTCAATACCGCCAATGTAGATGTCGACTGGCAGCCAGTAGTTTGCCGCTTTCGAATCCAGCATTCCTTCCTGATACTGCGGGCAGGTATAACGCGCGTAGTACCATGACGATTCCATAAAGGTGTCGAAGGTGTCGGTTTCACGCAGCGCCGGCATACCGTTAACGGTGGTTTTCGCCCACTCAGGATCGGCCTTGATCGGGCTGGTGATGCCGTCCATGACGACGTCTTCCGGCAAAATAACCGGCAGTTGATCTTCCGGCGTCGGCAGCACGGTGCCGTCTTCCAGGGTGACCATCGGGATCGGCGCGCCCCAGTAACGCTGACGGGAAACGCCCCAGTCACGCAGACGGTAGTTCACTTTACGTTCGCCGACGCCTTTTTCCGCCAGTTTATCGGCAATGGCGTTAAACGCCGCTTCAAAGGCCAGACCGTCGAACTCGCCGGAGTTAAACAGCACGCCTTTTTCGGTCAGCGCCTGTTCGGAAAGATCCGGCTCGGAACCGTCGGCGGCCAGAATCACCGGCTTGATGGTCAAACCGTATTTGGAGGCAAATTCGTAGTCGCGCTGATCGTGACCCGGAACGGCCATCACCGCGCCAGTGCCGTACTCCATCAGGACAAAGTTTGCCGCCCAGACCGGGATCTCTTCGCCAGTTAACGGATGAATCGCTTTAAAGCCGGTGTCGACGCCTTTTTTCTCCATGGTCGCCATTTCGGCTTCGGCCACTTTGGTGTTACGGCATTCGTCGATGAACGCCGCCAGCTCGGCGTTATTCGCCGCCGCTTTTTGCGCCAGCGGATGACCGGCGGCCACCGCCAGGTAAGTGGCGCCCATAAAGGTATCCGGACGGGTGGTATAGACGGTCAGGGTGTTATCGTAACCCTTCACATCGAAGGTGATTTCCACGCCTTCAGAGCGGCCAATCCAGTTGCGCTGCATCGTTTTTACGGTATCAGGCCAGTGGTCCAGCTTATCCAGATCGCGCAACAGCTCGTCTGCGTAAGCGGTGATTTTGATAAACCACTGTGGGATCTCTTTACGCTCAACTTTGGTGTCGCAACGCCAGCAGCAGCCGTCGATCACCTGTTCGTTGGCGAGAACGGTCTGATCGTTCGGGCACCAGTTAACGGCAGAAGTCTTCTTGTACACCAGGCCTTTTTTATACAGCTCGGTGAAGAATTTCTGTTCCCAACGGTAGTATTCCGGGGTGCAGGTCGCGATTTCGCGGCTCCAGTCATAGCCAAAACCCAGCGTTTTGAGCTGGTTTTTCATGTACGCGATGTTGTCGTACGTCCACGGCGCCGGCGCGGTGTTGTTCTTCACCGCCGCGCCTTCCGCCGGCAGGCCGAAGGCGTCCCAGCCGATTGGCTGCAGCACGTTTTTGCCCAGCATACGCTGGTAGCGGGCAACCACGTCGCCGATGGTGTAGTTACGTACGTGGCCCATGTGTAGTCGGCCAGAAGGATAGGGAAGCATCGACAGGCAGTAATACTTCTCTTTGCTCTCGTCTTCGGTCACTTCAAATGTGCGCTTCTCATCCCAGTGAAGCTGTACTTTGGATTCTATCTCTTCCGGGCGGTATTGCTCTTGCATGGCAGCCAGTAGTCCTGTTTTCGATACAGCTACAAATGTAGCTTTAGAGGTGGTGTTTAGATCCGCATAGCATAGCCCAAACACGCACGTCAAAACAGGGGGTAGAACATTTGTCGCGCCAGGCGTTCATGAGGAGGTGACGCAAAATGCGACACGACTGAGGCAAATTACCGCAGTTCCTGTCACCGCCAGATCGGCCTGTAAAAATAAAGCCATATAAACCAATTAGTTAAAAAATGGCACGCCTTTTGATTAGGGAAGACAGGACTAAAGCAAAGGAGTTAATCGTGAAAAAAAATGCAGTGGTGATTCACCCTCAGGATTGCGTCGCGACGGCTATTACGGCGCTCAAGGCCGGCGAAACCGCCACAATGTTCATTGGCGAACGCGAGATAAGCGTTGTGTTACATCAGGATGTGCCATTTGGCCACAAATTCGCCATCTGCGATGTGCCTTTTCATGGCGAAGTTTATAAATATGGCGAATCCATTGGCCGCGCCACTCAGGAAATAAAAAGTGGCGACTATGTGCACGTCCACAATGTGGAAAGCGAACGCGGACGTGGTGACTGGAAATAATATAAAACAAGGGAAAATGATTATGAGCAATGAGACTTTTTTGGGTTTCCGCCGCCCTGACGGCCGTTTTGGCATCCGTAATTATGTACTGATTTTACCTACCAGCGTTTGTGCGAATAAAGTCGCCCAGGATATTGCCCGGCAGGTAAAAGGCGCGACATGGGTGAATAACGATTTTGGCTGCTGCCAGGTGGCAGGCGATGCGCGTCTGACGGAAAAGACATTGATTAATGTGGCGAATAATCCCAACGTCGGCGCTATTGTGGTTGTGGGCTTAGGCTGTGAAGGCGCGGAGCCGCTGCGCATCGCAGAAGAGATTACCGCATTTGGCAAACCGACCTCCTGCATCACCATTCAGGAAGAGGGCGGCACGCTTAAATGTCAGGCCAGAGGGATTTCGCTGGCCCGCGACTATGCGCAACAACTCTCCATGCAAAAACCGCAGCAAGCACCGGTTAGCGAGCTGCTGCTGGCGATGGAGTGCGGCGGGTCAGATACGACATCGGGGCTGGCGTCTAACCCTTCCTGCGGGGTCGCCTCGGATAAGCTGATACGCTGCGGCGGAAGCTCAATTCTTTCTGAAACGACGGAATTTATTGGCGCCGAGCATGTGATGGCGAAACGCGCGGTGACGCCGGAGGTTGGTCAACAGCTTATTGATTTAGTGGTCGGCTGCGAGGCGCGAGCAAAAGCGCTGGGCGAGGATATTCGCGGGGGACAGCCGACGCCGGGCAATATTAAAGGCGGGTTGACTACCATTGAAGAAAAATCGTTAGGCTGTATGCATAAAGCGGGTCATGCGCCGTTACAGGGCGTACTGGAATATGCCGATAGCCCAACGCATCCGGGCCTGTGGATTATGGATACCCCGGGGCAGGATATTGAATCTATTTCCGGCATGGTGGCGGGTGGAGCGCAGATCGTTATTTTTACTACCGGTCGCGGAACGCCTGCCGGTAACCCAATAGCGCCGGTAATAAAAATTACGGGTAATAAAGCAACGTGGGAAATGATGCAGGACAATATTGATATTGATGTGTCCGCCATTATGTCTGGCGAGGCTTCTATTACACAAATGGGCGAGGAAATTTATCAGGAAATTTTACGCGTCGCGAACGGGAAAACGACTAAATCAGAAGATTTAGGTCATAACGAATTCTCTATTTATAAGATCGCGCCGACGTTCTGATACCAAATCGGGCAGCACAAGCTGTCCGGTTATCTCCTGGGAATAAGCTATGAAAATTAAAAAAACACTGGAACGTTTTCCTGGTGGTATGATGGTTGTACCGCTGATCATCGGCGCATTGTTTAAAACTTTTGCGCCGGAGGCGCTGGAAATAGGCGGTTTTGTCACCTCTATTTCGCATGGCGCAATGGCGATTTTAGGCATGTTTTTAGTCTGTATGGGCGCGGATATCCAGTTTAAAGCCGCGCCGAAAGCGTTGAAAAAAGGCGCTGCGATCACCTTTGCGAAATTTGCCAGCGGCGTGATTATTGGCATTCTGGTCGGAAAATTTTGCGGCCCGGATGGGTTATTAGGTCTGTCGGCTTTAGCGATTATTTCGGCGATGACCAACTCGAACAGTGGGTTATATGCCGCGTTGGTGGGGGAGTACGGCGATGAAACCGACGGCGGCGCGATTGCGGTAATATCGTTGAACGATGGTCCCTTTTTCACCATGCTGGCGTTAGGGTCGGCAGGCATGGTGTCGATACCCTTTATGAATCTGGTGGCGGTTATTATTCCCATTATCATTGGCATGATTTTGGGTAATCTGGATGAGGACATGCGCAAGTTTCTTAAACAGGGCAGCGTGGTAACGATTCCCTTTTTTGCCTTTGGGTTAGGATACGGTATTGATTTCGCACGACTTATCACGGCAGGCTCTTCAGGCATTTTACTGGGACTCATGACAGTGGCGATTGGCGGATTTTTTAATATTTTCGCCGATCGCCTGACGGGAGGCAGCGGCGTGGCAGGCGCGGCGGTATCCACCACCTCTGGCAACGCCGTCGCGACGCCAGCGGCAATCGCGCTGCTCGATCCGCATTTTACCGACCTGGCGTCGACGGCGGCGGCGCAGGTGGCGGCCTCGACGATTATTACCGCTCTGTGCGCCCCCTTCCTGACCGTATGGATAAAAAAACGCTACGATCGTAAACTGAACCCAGCCGCCGCAGGCGGTTAGCGTTTCGGCGGAAAATAAATCACGACGGGCGGTCTCGCCCGTTCATAAACCAACAGGATGGTGAGTGATGAATAAGACGAAAGATATAGCCGCATCTCCTCTCTGTTTTGTCTCTCCTTACCCTCAACTGGCAAAGGCTGCCGAGGCGCTGGTCGCGCAGTTGGATTACGCCGTCACTATTCATCAAACGACGCTTAATCGTATCCTGGATGAGCTACCTTTATTAGAGTCCCGTGGGCACCAGGTACTGATTAGTCGTGGCGGCTGTGCGGAAATATTAAAAAAGCACAGTAAATTACCGGTAGTCGAAATTAAAATGTCCGGCTACGACATTCTTGATGCGCTTATCCCTTTTAAAGGACAAAAAGGCACTGTCGGTATTGTCGGCTTTTCCAGTGTGATCAAAGGATGCGCGCGCGTAGCGGAACAGTTAAATATTAACTATAAAATTTTTACCTTACAGGGAAATGATAAAGAAACGATTTCTTGCCTGAAGCAACAATTAGCGTCCACGCCATTAGATTGCATTGTTGGCGATACCGTTTGTCAGGATTATTTTTCACCGCTGGGCTCGCAATTCCGTTTACTTGATTCCAGCCCCGCCTCAATAACCGAAGCTCTGGAAGAAGCCCGCTCATTATATCTGGCTTTTCGCAGCCAATTACTGGAGCGTCATCATCTGCAGCTGATTCTCGATCAGTTTGATAAAGCTGTTATCACGCTTGATGATACAGGCGCGTTACTGCATTACAATAAATATGCGAGCCAACTTTTTAAAATTAACGCCTCCGGTGAAATTTATGACGCGTCTTTCCTGAAACAGGTATTGCACCAGGAGCGGCATACATTACGCGAGGGAAAAACCGTCAGCGCGAAAGTCGTCGATACGCCGCAAGGCGCGATGGTGGTTAATCTGTATCCGGTATTTGCGGCCAGACAGTTAAGTCGGGTGGTGTTGACGATGCAAACCGTCTCCAGTTTACAGGGGGCGGAACATCATGTTCGCCGCCAGGAACTGTCTCGCCGCGGCTTGAGCGCCCGCTATCATTTCGACGATCTGCTTACCGAAAACCCGGAAATGCTGCGTCGTCTGGCGATCATTAAAAATTATGCCGGTACGGACGCGACTATCTTAATTAATGGCGAAAGCGGGACGGGAAAAGAGGTGCTGGCGCAAAGTATTCATAACGCCAGCCAACGCGTCAACGGCCCGTTTGTCGCCATTAACTGCGGCGCGATGGCCCCTCAGATTCTGGAGAGCGAACTCTTTGGCTATGTCGCCGGCGCATTTACCGGCGCGTCGCCGAAAGGCAAAATAGGCCTGTTTGAATTAGCGCACCACGGTACCATTTTTCTGGATGAGATTAGCGAGCTGGATAAACCGCTACAGACGCGCTTATTACGGGTATTGCAGGAGCGGCAGATTATGCGGCTGGGCTCAGACCAGATGATACCTGTTGATATTCGTGTGATTGCGGCGACCAATCAGACGTTAACGAAGCTCATTGCGGACGGGACATTTCGCGAAGATCTTTACTATCGGCTTAACGTATTAAAAGTGACCACCATCCCGCTACGCAAACGTCCGGAGGATATCAAAGCCATCGGCCTGTCGCTGCTTACTAGTTTCAGCCAGCATTATAAACGCCCGGCACTAACGTTAACCCCGGCGCTGTGGCAAGAGCTTCAGCGCTTCGCCTGGCCCGGAAACGTCAGGCAGTTAAGCAATATTATCGAACGGCTGGTGCTCTCTATTGATCACTCCCCGGCAACGCTGGATGAGGGCCGCCTCTTGCTGGACGATCTGGAAGAGGGGAGCCGACGCGAGCCAAGTACCTGCCACGACTGCCAGATGCTGGCTGGCGATTATAAAACGATTCGCCTGCGTATTTTGAGAAAATTATTAGAGGCGGAAAGGGATAATAAATCGTTAGTGGCGAAACGGTTAAATGTCGATCGTACCTCGCTGACGCGCTGGATACGTGAGTCGGCCTGACAAGAATTTACAGACTCTGTGGGCAGCCTTGCAAAGCGTAGCGCAAATAACGTCTATTATTATAGGCAGTTAACGATCCAAGAGGTGAAGTGATGAACAAGGTTGCTCAATATTACCGTGAACTGGTGGCCTCATTAAGCGAGCGTTTACGCAATGGCGAGCGCGACATTGATGCGCTGGTGGAGCAGGCGCGCCAGCGCGTGATGCAAACAGGGGAGTTAACGCGAACCGAGGTGGACGAACTGACGCGCGCTGTCAGACGCGATCTGGAAGAGTTCGCCATGAGCTACGAAGAGAGCCAGGAAGATAGCGTCTTCTTGCGGGTGATTAAAGAGAGTCTCTGGCAGGAACTGGCGGACATTACCGACAAAACCCAGCTGGAATGGCGTGAAGTCTTCCAGGATTTGAATCACCACGGCGTGTATCACAGTGGCGAAGTGGTGGGGTTGGGGAATCTGGTGTGCGAGAAATGCCACTATCATCTGGCGGTTTACACGCCGGATGTGTTGCCGCTCTGCCCGAAGTGTGGCCACGATCAGTTCCAGCGCAGGCCGTTTGAGCCGTAAGGTTCATTATCGTGAGCGGACGGTTGCCGTCCGCCATGTTAAGCGTGCAGTTGGGCTTCCAGTTTGCGGATCTCTTCGTCGACGTTCCATTTGCCCGTGGGCTGTGCTTTTTTGAACCAGTAGAGCGCTTGTTGTAGGTCTTGTGCGGTACCGTATCCATCTCTGTACATGCATCCGAGGTTGTACCAGCCCGATGAATTGTTACATTCTGCTGATTTGTGGAACCATTCCAGTGCTAGCGAATAATTTTGCTCGACGCCATGACCGCATTTGTACATCCAGCCGATACTGTTATAGGCATCATCGTCACCCTGGTCTGCCGCTTTTCGAAACCAGTATATTGCCTGCTGGTAATCTTGTTTGATACCTTTTCCGATGTAATAACAATAGCCCATCTGATATTGCGAGTAGCTGCTCTCTTGTAGCGCGCTCTTCTTGTACCAAAGGGCGGCAAGGGATAAATTTTTCCGACATCCTTTCCCATTGCCATACATATACGCCAGTCTTTCCTGGCTGGCGCAATGGCCTTGTAATGCTGCCTGTTTAAACCAGTAGAGTGCCTGTGTATCATTTTGCTCTACGCCAGTTCCTGAATGATACATTCTGCCGAGATTATATTGCGCAAGGTTGTGGCTCTGTTCTGCTCCTTTGCGATACCAGGCAACGGCCTGGGCATAATCTGGAGCCATCCCGGTTTCTCCTTCCTGAACCCAGCCTAATGTGTTGAAAGCGTGGCGGTGTCCTTGCTGTGCGGCTTTTTCTGACCAGAATAAAGCCAGTGTATTATCTTTCATGTCGGTAGGCGTGTCTTTGTATCTTAAGCCGAGCCAATATTGCGCCCCGCAATGCCCTTGCTCGGCCGCCTGCTGTAGCCAATAAAAAGAGAGCTTATCCTCTTCGCTGCCATCTATACGTTCGTCATTATATAAACGGCCTAATATATATTGAGCTTCACTATTTCCTGACTGCGCCAGTTCGGTTAATTGTGCTAAAGATACGTTGTCGCAGGGATGACTGGTTATGGAATGATTCATTTTTTAATTTATCCCGCCATTGTTTTTTAGATTAATAATATATTGCGATTTGGCTTTGTTGTACTCTATTTTAGTTTTCAATTGCGTTTTTATTTGTGGTGTGAATATATTTTTGCGATTTATTATGGATAAAGAATCACAATATTTACTCTTTGCACTTTCCTCGCCAATGGAAGTATTGAACGAGGACTGTTTACCTTCACATTCGTCACCGAAAATGTATATAGGGATAAAACGTTTCGATCTTGAATCGTCGTGGGGTATTGAAAATCGCGATGAACTGCTTCAGACCATTTCCCGCATGACGGATGACGGTCATGCCACACAACTGGAATGGCTATATCGCCTCTGGTTTAGGTATGCGCCGCAGGAGTGGCAGGAGTATACCGACACGCTGGATGAGGGAGATCGTATTTATGCCCGATTCGTCGCTGATACCGCCGTGTGTTGCGGTGAAGGCGGTATTCGCAGCTGGGATTATGTGCGGATGGGATTTCTCTGCCGCATGGGCGTACTCAATGAATGGCTGACGGAAGAGGAGAGCCTGTGGCTGCAGTCGCGGATACAGCTTCGTGCGCTCAACTATTATTCCGGCTGGTTGCCGTATTTCAGCGCTTATTACACCGGGCGTTTGTACTGGCAGTTACGGAATGGCGATAACCTACCGCTGCTACGCGAGACATTCGCCCGTAAGGAGTTTGATGACGCGGGGCGACGTATGATGAATAAGCTGATCGCCGGAAAAGACAGTTTTTACGCCACGCTGCCGTGGCGCTACCTGCCCCATTACCCTGAATGCCCGGACACGCTTCAGGAGGTGAGCGATCTATGAAAACCTGTTGGCAAGTCCTTGGTATTGAGGCCACCACGGATACCGACGCCATTCGTCAGGCTTATCTGGCGCTGCTGCCGTCATTTCATCCGGAAACCGATCCGCAGGGTTTTAAGCTATTGCGAGAAGCCTATGAATACGCATTGCGGTTTACGAAATCTCCCGCCATAACGATGGTTGAAGAGGATCCCGATACCCCGTGGGTGAATTATCTCAGGGAGATATTCGGTGATTTGCTGGCGGATGGCGAACGGCGCTTTCAGCCGCAGGCATGGCAGGAGTTTATCCAACAGATCAATAAATTATCGATTTCACAGGTCGAAAAATCGCGCTGGTGGCTGTGCGCTATCGCGATGAAGACCTTTCCTATTTCGTACTCGTGTCTGAAACTGCTGTCAGATCGCCTGGCCTGGGAACAGGGGAGTGATAATCGAGATGTCGATGCCGAGGCGGTGGAGGATCTTTTGTTTGAAATCCGCCGTGGCGACCTGTTTGATTATTCGCTATTGCTGCATTTGCCAGTGACGGTACAAAACCAGACCATTGCTTTTTATGATGCCCTGGACAACACCTTTTTCGAGCATCCTCTCTATTTCGCCCAACTTATGGCGCAGCACGGCGCCTGGATTATCCCGGACAATCTACGCTTTCAACGACGTCTGTTACGCTGGTTCAGCACCCTGCACTGGGGTATTGCGGAGCTGCTGCCTGTCGCCCTGGCATGGCAGGAAGCCGAACCCGATAACGCAACGCCGGGTTATTACTACTTAGCCCAGCGCGTATTCTGCGGTGAAGGCGATAGCCTGCTGCCGGAACTTTACGCGCAGTGGTGGGCGCAGCCTTCTACCCAGCTTGACGATCTGTTGCTGCGCTGGTGTCGCCAGCATCGGCCGGACTTTTTCCCGCTGCTGGTGATGGCGGTTGAGGGGCGTGAGCAGGTGGATATTAACGCTGAACAACTGCTCTATATTCCCGGCTCAAGCGCGCGTACCTGCTTGCTGTGGGCCGAGGCGCTGCACAGCGGCGCATTATCGCCGCTAAGCGAAAGTTTTATTGCGCGGCGTTTGAATTATGGCGCGCCAGCGATGAGTGAGGCGCATAGCCAGCATCCATACTGGCTGTTGTATCAGGTGGCGGATAGCCTGGCGTGCGCCGAGGAGCCGTCAGCGGCATTGTTACAGAGGCTGGTGACGAAGCTTGATACGCCGGATATCTGCCCGTTGGAAGCGCTGGTTATTCGCGGGTTGCTGGGGCGGGCTGCGGCTGTCGCCACACCGTGTGAAGCTGTAGTCGCAGATGAAGACCCGGTGACGACGGTGACTTCGCCGAGTACGGAGGAATCTGGCGGCGGCTTTGGCCTCTGGCAGGTGATTAAAATCATTTTATTTATTGGCGTTGTCGGCCATGTATTACGCCAGTTTATGCATTAGGGATATCGAATATGGACAAGGAAGAACAATATTTACTTTTTGCGCTCTCCACGCCGATGGAGGTGCTAAACAGTCGTGCCATTGGCGCGAAACCTTCGCACTTCTCCCCGGCAATGTATACCGGGAAAACACACTTTGATCTCTCCGATTCATGGGGGATTGATAACCGTGAAGATCTTATTCAAACCATCTATCGGATGACGGACGATGGTCATGCGGCAGATTTGGCTCCCTTTTATATCCGCTGGTTTACGCTATCTCCTCGCCAATGGCGCGAATTTACCGCGCAGTTTGGCGAGCAGGGCCAGATTTATGCGCGATTTGTTGCCGAAACCGCACTATGCTGCGGTCGCGGCGGTATCAAAGCCTGGGACTATGTGCGTATGGGGTTTTTATGCCGGATGGGGGTGTTGAATCAATGGCTGACGGAAGAGGAAAGTCTGTGGCTGCAATCGCGTATCTATGCGCGGGCGCACTATTTTTACGACGGCTGGACGCAATATTTTGCCGCCTATTCGTTGGGTCGGCTGTACTGGCAGGCCGAAGGGGACGCCATGCAGGCATATTTTGCCCACCTAAAGTACGACGCTTCAGGCGCACGGATGTTTAATGAACTGACCTCTACGACAGAGAGTTATTATGCGCTGCTACCGTGGCGACCACTCAACGAACAACCGACATGCCCGGAAACGCTTAAAGGAGTGAGCGATTTATGAATATCTGTTGGGAAATCCTGGGCATTGAACCCACCACCGATCTGGAATGTATCCGTCAGGCTTATCTTGCCCTGTTGCCCTCATTCCACCCTGAGAGCGATCCGCAGGGTTTTAAGCGATTGCGTCAGGCCTATGAAGAAGCGCAGCACTGGGCCGCCTCGCCTGCGGAGGACGCAAAAACGGAAGAGGTGGGCGACGAACATGAAATACTGGTGGCGTTCAGGGAATTGCTGGCATCAGAGCGCGATCGCTTTCAGCCCTCGGCATGGCAGAAATTTATTCAGCAATTGAACCAGTGTTCAATGGATGAGATAGATAAGCTGCGCTGGCAGTTGTGCGACATCGCCATGAAAACGGAAACGATCTCGCTGTCTTGCCTGGCATTGTTGGCGCAGCGTCTGAACTGGCAGCCGCAGGAAGCAGACGATGATGCTGAGGGAGAAGAGCTGGAAGCATTTCTGGAGACCGTAAAGCGGGGCGATGCGTTTGATCTGCTAAGTCTGGCCAAATTGCCTCTTGTTGTTCAAGACCAAACTGACGCCTACTTTTTTAAGCTTGAGCATATCTGGCGCTTTTATCCCGAACATTTTGCCGACGCTCTACAGGTTCAGGGAGCCTGGATAATTCCCGATGATAAACAGCTGCATCGTAAACTATTACACTGGTTTAGCGCCGAGCAGTGGGGCATGGCGGAACTGGCCGATATTGCTCGTCGCTGGCAGGCCGCGGAGCCGGATAACGAAGATGCGCACTATTACCTGTGCAAACAGCGTTTGCTCTGCGGTGAAGGGGAAAGCCTGTTGGCCGATCTTTGCGATTTCTGGCAGCGTTATCCCTCCACGCAGGCGGACGACCTGTTGCTGGGCTGGTGCCGCCAGCATCGGCCTGATTTCTTCCCGCTGGCGGTGATGGCGGTCGAAGCGCGCTGTATGGCGGATGCCGAATATGTCCCCGGTGAAAGCGCGCGCACGCGTTTACTGTGGGCGGATATTTTGCACAGCGGTAGGTTATCACCGCTGGGGCGTTCATTTGTTGACTCCCTGTTTTATAAGCGAAAAGCGATGGCGTGGGCAAATTCACGGCTGAGTACCCAGGGGGAACCCGAAACGCCGCTGTTGGATCTGTACCGGACGGCGGAGCAGGTGGTGCTGGAAGCGTTTCCCAAAGAAAAGCCCTTTTTTCGCCTGCTGATCCGGCTGGAGGAGGGGCAAGCCTGTCCGCTGGAGGCGCTGATAACCCAGGCATTGTCATCTAAAATCGCCATGAAGCCAGGCGATATTCGCGACAAAAAGGAGCTGGCGGAAGAGCTCAGACTGGCGGCTGAGAAAAAATTGTCTTCTGAAGCGAAAACCGAAGCACCCCGTCAGACGGAATCTGGCGGGGTGATGAAAATCATGAAGATTGTCGGTTTGATCGCGTTGATTGTCTGCGCGTTAAATCGATTCTTCCATTTTTTCTGAACAGGGGTAGTGAAAGCGCCGTTACGGCGCTTTCGGCTCGTCAATACCCAGATATTCGCAGGCGCGACGGCGCACGTCATCGACGCGCTGCATATCATTAGACAGCAGCGCCGCGTCGAAATCGGTAATAATCTCCCCCAGCATTTCGCGCTCATCGCCTAACGCGCGTGACCACTGCTCCTCTAACTGTGCTTTAAACGTCCGGTTAATCAGCATATCGCGGGGATAAATTTTCAGCGCCTGCAGGCGCTCGCGGCTGGCGTCGATTTGCTGCGTTGTCAGTGAGGTGGCATTATGGCTGATGATTCTGGATTCACTCTTGCCGTCTTCCAGCAGCACGTCAACTTCCAGCAGACCATTAATATCGTAGCTAAAACGAATATCAATGGCCTGAATGTGCCCGTTCGGCTTCAGCATGACGTCAAAAGAATCGATCAGGATATTATTTTTCACCTTGTGGCTTTCGCCCTGGTATACCCTGACGCAAATAGAGTCCTGCTCAGGGTGCATGGTGGAGTACGTTTCCACTTTTGACACCGGAACGGTGGTATTGCGTTCAATGATGGGCGAGAAAATACCAGGCACTCCCTGTCGGTTGACTTCCACGCCCAGCGAGTAGGGGCAGATATCCGTGAGGATCACCTCTTCAACGTCTTCATGGCGCAGGCGACAGGCGGCCTGAGTTGCGGCGCCAAGCGCCACGATGGTGCTGGGATCGTAACTTTGATAGGGCAATTTACCGAATAAGCGCACCGCGATGCGTTGCACCAGCGGCATTTGTGACGCGCCGCCGACCAGCACCAGGCTGTCAATTTGCTCCGGTTTGAGTCGGGAATCGCGCAGCGCCTGCTCAATGGGCGTGCGCAGCCGGTTGAGCAACGGTAGCCACAGGGCTTCCAGCTCATCGTCATAAAACGTGCTTTCCAGCGCGCGCTCCTGATAAAGCCAGCTCATGCGCAGCGGGGAGCCGCTGGCGCATTTTGCGGCTTCAACACAGGCATACAGCGCAGCCAGATCGCTATCCGTCAGCGCTGATTTATCGAGGTTCCAGCGTTTCAGCACTTCATCAAGTAACAAATGCGTGAAATCTTCGCCGCCGAGGTAGTTATCGCCAGCGGAGGCGTGAACTTCGATAATCGGCGTAGCGTATTCCAGAACGGTCACATCAAAGGTTCCGCCCCCCAGATCGAAAACCAGCGAACGGCTGTTTTGCTGCGTATGCAGGCCATAAGCCATTGCCGCCGCCGTGGGTTCATTGATCAAACGCACAGCGTTTAACCCCGCAAGCTCAGCGGCAAGGCGTGTATGCTTACGCTGCTCATCGCTGAAATAAGCCGGAACCGAGATCACGACGTCCTTGATTGGCTGCTGAAGGTAGTCTTCCGCATCTTCTTTCAGCGAGCGTAAAACCAGCGAAGATAATTCCGGCGCATTAAACGACTCTTCACCCAAATGCCAGTGAGTATTACTGCCCATTGCACGTTTAAATAAGGCAGCGGTTTTATCTGGATGAGATGTTTTACGAGCTGCGGCAGGTTTTCCCACCAGGATTTGCTTATTTTCATCCATACTAATTATGGATGGTGTTAAATATTCACCAAATTTATTAGGTATTAATTGTGCGGCTCCGTCTTGCCAGACGGCGATTAAACTATTGGTGGTACCGAGATCGATACCAATCGCTAACGTTGCATTATCCATTGCGTTTAATTTATCGGGAAAGAGAGTTTATAGAATAAAGAACACCACCCTCTGGCGTGGTGATCTTTATCAATGTCACGCCTGGCGAAAGTATTCATCCATAATGTTCGTCAACTCCGGGCGCTCGCCGTCATCATTGATGGCGAAATCGAGGAAAAAAGCATCGGCCTGTGGCGTGCGTTTCTGGGCCAGTAAACGAAACGCCAGCGGGTAGTGGCAGGCATAACCGGGTGCGCGAGTCAGAAAACGGACAAAATCAATCAACAAGGGAGAATGGGTATAAAACAGCGCGCGTAACAGTACGGCGGGAAATCCCTCTTCGGTGATCCCTTGCGCCATGATTTTGTTGAGGCCGGCCTCGCTCAGATCGCCTGCGGCAATAATATCTGCGCAGGCCGCAAGATCGGGATAATGCGTTGCGCAGTTAGCCAATGCGTTCGGCCAGTTGACGCGGGTATAACGTCCGTCATGGCGAGTAAAGTAATCCTCCCAAAGGGATGGCGGTAGTTTTTCGTACTGTATTTTCAGGGGGATGCGGCGCTGAAACTGGGCTGCTTCCAGGCGCTCGCCGTCATAAAATCGCAGGTATTGCTGCCGCGTTTCGTAGCATGTCATCGCCACCGGCTGGCTGATGACCCAGGTTTTCACGGGCCGGCCTTCCAGCGCGGCGGCGGTGGCTTTATGGTGACCATCAAGCAGGACGCAAAGCCAGCTGTCATTCATATGCCAGGCCAGCGCGTGGCTCTCTGGCTTATCGCGGTAATACCCGGCGCGTTGTGGGTTAAATCGCGATGGGGGCTGGCCTGGCAGTAAAAAACAGGGTTCGCCGGACTGGTAGTGATAGTCCACGTCAGCAATCCACTGCCCTGTAGTCGCGGGATTCGGTTGTTTTTCGTTACCCACCGCCCAGAAAAAATGTCCGTTGCCATCTGTGGGATAAAGTTCGCGTTCTTCCAGCCGGTAATAGCCATCGGCAAAGAGTGAAAATAGCGGCGTCAGGGAGGTAAATGCTTCGTTCAACCCGACTCCTGGCCGATTCCACTCGGCAAGTGAGGATAAAAACTGCGCGGCGCCTTCATCATCATTGCTAAAACCGGCATAAACAAATTCTGCGCAGGTTGGGCACCAGGCTTCAGTGTAAAAACGAATCAGCGGCGAGCCATGCCAGGAGAGTGTATGAATACCGGCGTAAGAGTCGGGATCGTGGATAACGCAGGGACGAAGCAATGCTTTTCCGTTACGTACTGAAAACGTTATATGGGCTACATCGTGCTGTAGCAGGCTAATTTCAGGTCTATTGTTACGCCAAAACATCGCTGTTCATCCCTGGATTCTACTTTGCGCTTTATGCGTAGTATTGCAGCCGTTCCGCCAGCAAATCGACAAATCCCTGGCGGTCTACATCGACCATCACCGTCGCATTCGGCTTATTCCCCGTCAGGAAATAATAATCCACCACCGTCATACCCTGGGTGTATTTCCCCTGGGTTTCCACGCCAACCCAACGCTCAACGGTGGTGAAAATCTCGGGTTTCAGCAGCCAGGCGATGGTGCACGGGTCGTGCAGCGGCGCGCCGACAAATCCCCATTTTTCGTCTTTGTGATATTCAAAGAAGAAGTCGAGTAGTTCAGCCACGATCGTCGAAATTGGATTGCCGATGTCGCGGAAACGCTCAATATCGGCGGCGTGAATCTGCGCCTTATGGGTGACGTCCAGCCCGGCCATCACCACCGGAATGCCTGACTGGAAGACAATTTCTGCCGCTTCCGGGTCGACGTAAATATTAAATTCCGCAGCGGGCGTCCAGTTACCCAGCGCCATCGCGCCGCCCATGATCACAATGCGGGCGATTTTCGTATGCAGTTCCGGATGGCTATTCAGCAGCAGCGCCACGTTGGTCTGTGGGCCAGTGGAGACGATGGTGACCGGCTGTGCGCTCTCGCGCAGTGTTTTTGCCATCAGCTCAACGGCAGTGCCGCTTTGCGGGGCGAATGACGGCTCGGGCAGCGCCGGGCCGTCAAGACCACTTTCGCCGTGAACGTTATCGGCGATAATCAGTTCGCGCATGAGAGGTTTCACCGCGCCGCCCGCCACCGGAATATCCGGGCGTTTGAGCAGTGTCAGCATCCGCAGCACATTGCGCAGGGTCTTCTCTGGCGTCTGGTTGCCGGCGGAAGAGGTGATCGCTTTCACTTCCAGTTCAGGGGAGGCGAGGGCGAGAACGAGGGCGATCGCGTCATCATGACCCGGATCGCAATCAATAATAATGGGCAGTGCCATTGTGGCTCCTTGTAAGCGGTACTTTGTGACAAGGTTAACGCCCGGCTGGATACGTTTCGAGAAGCGAAGCGGTAAAGCGTGAGATAGCGCGCACTCTGACGTGCGCGCCGGGAAGATTAGTGCAGGATTTTCGCAAGGAAGTCTTTTGCGCGATCGGAACTGGGGTTAGCGAAGAACTCCTCTTTTGGCGAATCTTCGACGATTTTACCTTCATCCATAAAGATCACCCGGTTAGCCACTTTACGGGCAAAGCCCATTTCGTGCGTCACCACCATCATGGTCATCCCTTCGTTCGCCAGCTCGACCATTACGTCCAGTACCTCGTTGATCATTTCCGGATCGAGCGCGGAAGTCGGTTCATCGAATAACATGGCAATGGGGTCCATACATAGCGCGCGGGCGATCGCCACGCGCTGCTGCTGACCGCCGGAGAGCTGCGCCGGGAACTTGTTGGCATGTGCAGACAGGCCAACGCGCTCCAGCAGCTTCAGGCCTTTATCGCGGGCGGCGGCCTTATCGCGCTTGAGCACTTTCACCTGCGCCAGCGTCAGGTTTTCGATGATCGACAGGTGGGGAAACAGCTCGAAGTGCTGGAATACCATGCCCACGCGGGAACGCAGTTTCGCCAGATCGGTTTTTTTGTCGTTCACAATAATGCCGTTAACGGTAATTTCGCCTTTTTGCACCGGTTCCAGACCGTTGACGGTCTTAATCAGCGTGGATTTACCGGAACCCGATGGCCCGCAGACTACTACCACCTCACCTTTTTTCACTTCTGTTGAACAATCGGTCAGCACCTGAAAGTGACCATACCATTTTGAAACATTTTTCAGGGTAATCATTAAACTGTCCTTTTCTTCAAATAGCTGACCAGCAACGACGCGCTCAGGCTGATAACAAAATAAACGGCGCCAGCGAACAGAATCATTTCGACCTGAGTACCGTCACGCTCGCCGATAGTCGACGCGGTGCGGAAGAAGTCCGCCAGGCTGAGTACATAAACTAAAGAGGTGTCCTGAAATAGCACGATGCCCTGCGTAAGCAACAGCGGCACCATCGCCCGAAACGCCTGCGGCAGAATAATGAGCTTCATCGACTGCCAGTGGGTCATCCCCAACGCCAGCGCGGCGCTGGACTGCCCGCGGGAAATACTTTGAATACCGGCGCGAATAATCTCGGAATAGTAGGCCGCTTCAAACATGGAGAATGCCACCATCGCGGAGATCAGGCGGATATCGGTTTTCGGCGATAGTCCCAGCACGTTTTGCAGAAAGCCGGGTACAATCAGATAAAACCACAGCAGCACCATCACCAACGGGATGGAACGGAAAACGTTAACATACGCTTTAGCAAACCAGGCGATAGGGGTAAAGCTTGAGAGGCGCATGACGGCCAGAATGGTTCCCCAGACTATCCCCACGACAACGGCGGTGACGGTGATCTTCAGCGTGATGACCAACCCGGCCAGCAGGTAAGGCAGTGAGGGGATAATCGAACTCCAGTCAAATTCGTACATTATTTGCTCCCCACGTTGCCCGGCAGGCGGACTTTGCGTTCAACCAGGCTCATGACCAGCATGATAACGGCGTTAATCAGCACATAGGCCAGCGTAATGGCGGTGAAGGATTCCCAGGCGTGCGCCGAGTAATCCAACAGTTTGCCTGCCTGCGCTGCCATATCCACCAGACCGATGGTTGACGCGATGGCCGAGTTTTTCACCAGGTTCATCATCTCTGACGTCATTGGCGGCACGATAACGCGATAGGCATTCGGCAGCAGGACATAGCGATAAGCCTGCGGCAGCGTTAGCCCCATCGCCAGCGCCGCGCTCTTCTGCCCGCGAGGCAAAGACTGAATCGCAGCGCGTACCTGTTCGCAAACACGGGCGGCGGTAAACAGTCCCAGACAGATCATTGAGGAGAGGAAAAACTGAATATTGGGATCGAGTTCCGCCTTAAACCACATGCCAAGATCTTCCGGCAACAGTTCAGGCACCACCAGGTACCAGGTGAAGAATTGCACGATCAGCGGCACGTTACGGAACAGTTCTACGTACAACGTGCCCAGTCCGGAGAGGAAACGGTTGGGAACGGTACGTAAAATGCCGAAAATAGATCCTACCAGGAAAGCGATAATCCAGGCGGTAATCGAAAGGGCTACGGTGACCTGAAAACCACTCCATAGCCAGCCGAGATAGGTGGTATTGCCGAAGGGGGCTTCCTGTAAAAAAATACCCCAGTTCCAGTCTATTGACATACATCTACTCCGAAAAAAAAGGGTAGCAGCGCTACCCTCGAAGATTGTTGCTCGGCGATTTGCGGCTTCAGGCCCGATGGGGAACGACCATCAGGCTTATAGTCTGTCCGTGCTGAGCGACAATCGAGAGGACAGGAGTCCCGTCCCATTTAGTTTTAGTTAGTTAAGCGCTTTATCATTCGGTGCTTTGAACAGGGCTTTCATCTCGTCAGACAATTCGAAATTCATGTTCAGGTTTTTCGGTGGGATCGGATTTTTAAACCACTTATCAAACCACTTTTCCGCTTCGCCGGAGGTTTGCGCCTGGGCGATGGTATCGTCCATCAGCTTTTTAAACTCAGGGTCGTTTTTACGCAGCATACAGCCGTAGGCTTCCTGGGACTGCGGTTTACCGACAATCTCCCAGTTATCCGGTTTCTTGGCTTTGGCGCGCTCGCCGGCCAGCAGCGCGTCATCCATCATAAAGGCGACGGCGCGACCGCTTTCCAGGGTGCGGAACGAGTCACCGTGGTCTTTCGCGCTAATAATACGCATCCCCATCTTTTGCTCTTCGTTAAGCTTATGCAGCAGAATTTCAGAGGTCGTCCCGGAGGTGACGACGACCGCTTTGCCTTTCAGATCCGGGAAATCTTTAATATCGCCGCCTTTTTTAGTCAGCAGTCGCGTCCCGACGACGAAAATCGTATCGGAGAAGGCGGCCTGTTTCTGGCGCTCAAGGTTGTTAGTCGTTGAACCACATTCAAAATCGAAGGTTCCGTTTTGCAACAGCGGAATACGGTTTTGCGAGGTGATCGGGATCAGCTTCACCTGCAGATCGGGCTTGTTAAGTTTCTTTTTTACCGCTTCCACAATGGCGTTGGAGTAGTCCTGGGAATAGCCGACCACTTTCTGCTGGTTGTCGTAATAAGAAAAGGGCACAGAAGATTCGCGATGCCCGACGACGATCACGCCATTTTTAGCGATCTTGTCCAGGGTGCTACCAGCGGCAGGCGCGCCATCTTCTGCGTGCGCAAGGCCCGCAGACAGTCCCATGACCAGCATTGCTGTGGTTAGCTTACGTAATTGCATATCCAACTCCTTTATCATCTGCGCCGTCGACGCATTGATAGCTATTGTGATGTTGTTATTGCCTGCAACTTGCGCGTGCAGTGTTATGTGTGTTTGTTAACATTTAGTGTGGCTTGTTGTAAATATTTTGCTGCGATATTGTTTATTTTTGCGAAGTGCGCCGCACCGTTCAGAGGCAAAAATCCTACATTGCACCGTTCAGGTGCTACCGATGATCGATTTTGGTGCGACCAGGTTGCACAAGCAGCCAGAACAGGTTTGCCATGTTTAACAAAGCAATAGACGTGCCAGAATGAGGGAAAAAGGAGGATTTTCAGGCCGGATAAATGAAGCGCTATCCGGCCTGGGGAGAGATTATTTCCGTCGTTGTCGCAGACTCATCACTACCGCGCCAAAAGCAAACAGCGCGGTCAGTACCCATAGCGGCCAGTTGCCGGTACGGGCATAGGGAGTTAACCCCGTGGTTGGCGTGACATTGGTGGTCAGTACCTGGCGTGTGAACTGCGGGATCATCGCCTGAATTTCGCCCTGCGGGCCAATCACCGCCGTAATACCGTTATTAGTACTGCGCAGCAACGGACGCGCCAGCTCCAGCGAACGCATCCGCGCCATCTGGAAATGTTGCCACGGGCCAATGGACTTACCAAACCAGGCGTCGTTAGAAATCGTCAGCAGATAGTCGGTGTCCGGGCGGAAGTTATCCCGCACCTGTTCGCCAAGAATAATTTCATAACAGATTGCCGCCGTCAGCTTATAGTCGTGCGCATGTAACTGCGGCTGGATATAAGGGCCGCGGCTAAAGGAGGACATGGGCAGATCGAAGAACGGCGCCAGCGGACGCAGGATAGACTCCAGCGGAACGAACTCGCCAAAGGGTACAAGGTGATTTTTATTGTAGCGATTGGGCGAGTCATAACTGTATGGATTATCCTTGCCCAACGTAATAATCGTATTGTAGGTGTCGTATCGATTCTGTTTATTGAGACGCGCATCGACAATACCGGTGATCAGCGTGCTATTTTTTTCGCGTAACATCTCGTCCAGCGAACGAAGGAAAGGCTGCTGATTGATTTCGAGATCCGGAATCGCCGACTCAGGCCAGATAATAATCTGTGATTTGCCTAACTCTGGGCGGGTTTCGTTGAGATAAATTTTTAGCGTATTCAGTAGCTGGTTTTCGTCCCACTTCAGCGACTGCGGGATATCGCCCTGCACCAGCGATACCTGGGTCGCTTTGGTAGGTTCCAGCGTAAACCACTGGATATAACGTAGCGGAAAGGGCAAAGCAAACAGAATCACGGCGACAGCCAGCGGACGCCAGTTCCGCGTCGCCAGTGCCAGCGCTAACAGGCCGCTGACCATCACCAGCAGGAAGTTGATCGCTTCGACGCCCATTACCGGCGCCAGGCCTTTTAGCGGGCCATCGACCTGACTATAGCCAAATTGCAGCCAGGGGAAGCCGGTCAGCACCCAGCCGCGTAAAAATTCGGTGATTTGCCATATTGCAGGCGCGGCGATAGCGACGCGCAGCCAGTTGGTTTTTGGCCACAGGCGCGACAAAATCCCGGCAAACAGTCCGGTATACAGCGAGAGATAAGCTGCAAGCAGCACCACCAGAAAAACGTTAACCGGGCCCGGCATGCCGCCAAACTGCGCGATACTGACATAAACCCAGTTAATCCCGCTACCGAAAAGTCCGAGTCCCCAGCAATAGCCGATGGCGGCAGACTGGAGCGGGCGGCGATTAAACGTTAAGGCCTGCAGCCCGATAAGCGACACTATCGCTGCGGGCCAGACGTCATACGGAGAGAAAGCCAGTGTTCCGCAGGCGCCGAATAATAACGCCAGCAGCAGGCGAATACGCTGGCGTTCAATTAACGAGGCAAATGCCATTTTTAGTCCACTATTGCTGTTATTCGTCCAGTTTTGGCTGGGGCGAGTCATCCGGGATCCTGACATGCACCTGAATAATACGACGACTATCGGCCATCGCCACTTTGAACTGGTAACCATCAATGTCAATGGTTTCGCCGCGGGCCGGTAAATGGCCGAACGCCTGCATCACCAGTCCGCCGATGGTATCGACTTCTTCATCGCTGAAGTGGGTGCCGAAAGCGTCATTGAAGTCTTCAATCGACGCCAGCGCGCGAATCGTCCAGGTATGGCGGCTAAGCTGACGGAAGTCGATATCGTCTTCTTCGTCATACTCATCTTCAATTTCACCGACAATCAGTTCGAGGATGTCTTCGATAGTCACAAGGCCGGAAACGCCGCCAAACTCATCAATCACGATCGCCATATGGTAACGCTGGGAGCGGAACTCCTTGAGCATACGGTCAACCCGTTTGCTTTCCGGTACGACAACCGCGGTGCGTAACACTTTGTCCATGCTGAAGGCTTCGGCATCGCTGCGCATAAACGGCAGCAAATCTTTGGCCATCAGAATCCCTTCAATGTGATCTTTATCTTCGCTGATCACCGGAAAACGCGAGTGGGCGGACTCGATGATAACATCGAGACACTCGTCCAGCGTCTGATTGCGTTTCAGGGTAATCATCTGGGAGCGCGGGATCATAATATCGCGAACGCGCTGGTCGGCGATGTCCATTACGCCTTCGAGCATATCGCGCGTATCTTCATCGATAAGTTCGTTCTGCCCGGAATCACGGATCAGCGCCAGCAACTCATCGCGGTTTTTAGGTTCACCGTGGAAAAGCTGGCTGAGTAGCAGGGAAAAAAATCCCTTTTTACTGTTTACTGTGTCACTACTGTGTGAATTGTCGTCGCTCATGGCGTCGTATGGGTTCTCATGTTAGTTAATACAAAGCTCGTCATGCGTATACTCAGCTGTGACGGCATGTTTTGCCTGATGGCGCTACGCTTATCAGGCCTACAAAAGGCATGAATGTAGGCCGGATAAGGCGCAAGCGCCGCCATCCGGCAAGCTACTATTCTGCAATCTTCTCGGCAATGTACGGATCCTCATAGCCCATAGCAAGCATAATCTCCGTTTCGAGAGACTCCATCTCTTCCGCTTCGTCATCGTCGATATGATCGTAACCCAGCAAATGCAGGCTACCGTGCACGACCATGTGCGCCCAGTGCGCCTCCAGCGGCTTGCTCTGTTCTTGCGCTTCCTGCTCCACGACCTGACGGCAAATAATCAGATCGCCCAGTAGCGGCATTTCAATGCCGGGGGGCGCTTCAAACGGGAAGGAGAGAACATTAGTGGGTTTATCTTTCCCGCGGTACGTCAAATTAAGGTCGTGGCTTTCGGCCTCATCCACCAGACGGATTGTGACTTCCGCCTCTTCCTGAAACTGCGGAATAACGCCGTCCAGCCAGCGTTGAAACTGAGCTTCATCCGGCAGGCCCGCGTGGTTTTCGCAGGCCAACTGTAAATCGAGGATCACCTGGCTCATTTCTGTTCCTGCTCCTGGGCTTCACGCTTACGCTCCGCCGCCAACGCCGCTTTGCGTTTTTGTTCTGCCTCTTCCCAGGCTTCATAGGCGTTAACAATGCGGGCAACGACCGGATGGCGCACCACGTCTTCGCTGTGGAAGAAGTTAAAGCTGATTTCATCGACTTCCGCCAGCACTTCAATGGCATGACGCAAGCCGGATTTGGTGTTGCGTGGCAGGTCAATCTGCGTCACGTCGCCGGTGATCACCGCTTTCGAGTTAAAGCCGATACGCGTCAGGAACATCTTCATCTGTTCGATAGTGGTGTTCTGGCTTTCATCCAGAATGATAAAGGCGTCGTTTAATGTGCGTCCGCGCATATAGGCCAGCGGCGCGACTTCAATCACATTGCGCTCAATCAGCTTCTCGACTTTTTCAAAGCCGAGCATTTCGAACAGCGCGTCATACAGCGGACGCAGGTACGGGTCCACCTTCTGACTTAAATCGCCTGGCAGAAAGCCCAGTTTTTCGCCCGCTTCCACCGCCGGACGGGTCAGTAGAATACGGCGAATCTCCTGGCGCTCCAGGGCGTCTACCGCAGCGGCGACCGCAAGATAAGTTTTACCGGTACCCGCCGGGCCGACGCCAAAGGTAATATCATGATCGAGAATATTGGCGATGTACTGCGCCTGGTTCGGGGTACGCGGTTTAATCACGCCGCGCTTGGTTTTGATATTAATAGCTTTGCCATAGTCAGGCACGCTTTCCGCGCTCTGTTCCAGCACCCGCGCTTCTTTGATCGCCAGATGAATTTGTTCCGGTTCGATATCCTGAGTCTGGCCGCGCATCGGTGCGGTATCGACATACAGACTTCGCAAAATATCTGTCGCCGCGGTCACGCAAATCGGACGACCGGTCAGTTTAAAGTGATTGTCACGGCGGTTGATTTCAATACCGAGACGACGTTCGAGCTGTTTAATATTGTCATCAAACGGCCCGCAAAGGCTCAACAGACGGGCGTTGTCTGCGGGCTCAAGGGTAATTTCGCGAGTGTCTATATTCAAACTGTTCCTCTTGTATCTGTATCGCCGGACGCTGAACATTTACCGGCATCTAAGGAAATTATTCACGCCATAGGGAAAAGGCGCAAGCATTGCAATGAAGATGGGGATGAAGAGGGAAAATTGCAAGGCCCGTCGGGCGACAGGCCATGACCAGGAAGCCCGACAGGCGTAGCGCCATCGGGCATTATTGCCTTTCCTGCAGGATTAAGGCTGGTAGAATCCTACGCCCAGCTCATTTTCTTTACGGGTACGGGCAATGACGGACTCCGGCGTTTCGGCGACGCGCAGACCCATTTCATCTTCGGTACGCACCACTTTTCCGCGCAGGGAGTTCGGATAGACGTCAGTAATTTCCACATCGACAAACTTACCAATCATCTCCGGCGTGCCTTCAAAGTTCACCACCCGATTGTTTTCGGTACGGCCAGACAGTTCCATAATGTTTTTACGTGACGTGCCTTCCACCAGAATGCGCTGTGTCGTGCCGAGCATACGGCGGCTCCATGCCATCGCCTGCTGATTGATACGCTCTTGCAGAATATACAGACGCTGCTTTTTCTCTTCTTCCGGTACGTCATCAACCATATCGGCAGCTGGCGTTCCCGGACGCGCAGAGAAGATAAAGCTGTAGCTCATATCAAAGTTGACGTCAGCGATAAGCTTCATGGTTTTTTCGAAATCATCGGTAGTTTCGCCAGGGAAACCGACGATAAAGTCAGAGCTTATCTGAATGTCCGGCCGCGCCGCGCGCAGTTTACGGATGATTGCTTTATATTCCAGCGCAGTGTGGGTGCGCCCCATCAGATTCAACACGCGATCGGAACCGCTCTGTACCGGCAGATGCAGGAAACTGACCAGCTCCGGCGTATCGCGGTACACCTCGATAATATCGTCGGTGAACTCAATCGGATGGCTGGTGGTAAAGCGAATACGGTCAATGCCGTCGATGGCGGCAACCAGACGCAGCAGATCGGCAAAGGTGCCGGTGGTGCCGTCGTAGTTTTCTCCGCGCCAGGCGTTAACGTTCTGGCCCAGCAGGTTGACCTCACGCACGCCCTGCGCCGCTAACTGGGCGATTTCGAACAGGATATCGTCTGAGGGACGGCTGACTTCTTCACCGCGGGTATACGGTACCACGCAGTAAGTACAATATTTATTGCAGCCTTCCATGATAGAAACGAAAGCGGTCGGGCCTTCGGCGCGCGGTTCCGGCAAACGGTCGAACTTCTCGATTTCCGGGAAGCTGATATCGACCACCGGGCTGCGGTCGCCACGCACGGAGTTAATCATCTCCGGCAGGCGGTGTAAGGTTTGCGGGCCAAAAATAATGTCGACGTAATGGGCGCGTTGACGAATGTGCTCGCCTTCCTGGGAAGCCACGCAGCCGCCGACGCCGATAATCAGATCGGGATTTTTCTCTTTTAACAGTCTCCAGCGACCTAATTGATGGAAGACTTTTTCCTGAGCCTTCTCGCGGATTGAGCAGGTATTCAACAGCAGCACATCCGCCTCTTCCGCCACGTCGGTCAGTTGATAGCCGTGGGTGGCGTCCAGCAGATCGGCCATCTTCGATGAATCGTACTCGTTCATCTGACAGCCCCAGGTTTTAATATGGAGTTTTTTAGTCATCGACTTGCTCTTGCGAAATAGTGGCTGAAAAGCAGGGCGCATAGTGTAATGCTTTGGCGCGGTTGTGACCAGTATGACTGACGTCAGCCCTAATGGGTAAAAAATCCTGTAAACTTGTCTAAAACGTAACAGGATGAATGACCATGACAAATCAACCAACGGAAATTGCCATTGTCGGCGGGGGAATGGTCGGCGGCGCGCTGGCGCTGGGTCTGGCGCAGCAAGGGTTTACGGTGATGGTAATAGAACATGCCGCGCCTGCGCCGTTTGTGGCTGACAGCCAGCCTGACGTGCGGATTTCGGCCATTAGCGCGGCATCCGTGGCGCTGCTCAAGGGGCTGGGCGTGTGGGAGGCGGTGCAGGGGATGCGTAGCCATCCTTATCGGCGACTGGAGACCTGGGAGTGGGAAAACGCCCATGTGGTGTTCGACGCCGCTGAACTCAAGCTGCCGCTGTTAGGCTATATGGTAGAGAACAACGTCCTGCAACAGGCGCTGTGGCAGGCGCTGGAAGCGCACCCCGGCGTGACGCTGCGCGTTCCGGCTTCACTGGCGGCATTGCACCGCCGCCACGATGGTTATGCGCTGGAACTGGCCGACGGCGAATGGGTAACGCCGAAGTTAGTGATTGGCGCCGACGGCGCGAATTCGCAGGTTCGGCAAATGGCGGGAATTGGCATTCATGCCTGGCAATATGCGCAGTCGTGTATGCTTATCACCGTCAAGTGTGAAAATGCGCCAGGCGACAGCACCTGGCAGCAGTTTACGCCAACGGGGCCGCGCGCCTTTTTGCCGCTGTTCGACGATTGGGCGTCGCTGGTGTGGTATGACGCTCCGGCACGTATTCGCCAGCTACAGAGTTTATCGATGACGCAATTGCAGGTGGAAATTAACCAGCACTTTCCGGCGCGTCTGGGGGCGGTGATGCCTGTCGCGGCGGGCGCGTTTCCGCTAACCCGTCGTCACGCGTTGCAGTATGTACAACCGGGGCTGGCGCTGGTAGGCGACGCGGCGCATACCATTCATCCGCTGGCCGGGCAGGGCGTCAACCTGGGGTATCGGGATGTTGATGCGTTGATTGATGTGCTGGCGAGTGCCCGTAGCTATGGCGAGTCCTGGGCCAGCCATTCGGTGTTGAAACGCTATCAGACGCGGCGCATGGCAGATAATTTTATGATGCAAAGTGGAATGGATCTGTTTTATGCCGGATTCAGCAATGAACTGCCGCCGCTGCGTATTTTACGCAATATGGGGCTGATGGCGGCGCAGCGCGCAGGCGTGCTAAAACGTCAGGCGCTGAAATATGCGTTGGGGTTGTAACCCGTTGAATGCCTTACCCGGTTTGTAAAAACGCTCAATTGCAGGTCGGGTAAGCGTATTGACATCTTACTTTACTGCAAATAAAGCACATAAACCTAATTTCCCTTTGAAATCAATTTCATACCAAGGTGATGCCATTTCAATTGTGCATACGTTGTATTGGCAACGTACTACTTTATGTAGCATCAGTAATGTGGAACTCATTGATTTTACAAGAATCGCCAGAGTGATTAATGCGGCGAGAATCCGATACCACGTCAGTGTTGCATGTTGGACATCAAACCACAGAATATAAAAAGTGATGATGTGAAGAATGACTTTGCTGGACAGGGCGCGAATATAGAATCCGCGCAGCGCCGTTTTCGAGGAAAACGCGACATTAATCAGCGCGCTTTGTTTTTCTTGCACAGGGATCCCTGGCAGATACACTATCCATTCCGCACTATTCTGGCGCAACATGACGGCCTTTTTCTGGTGCAGTATATGTAGCCTCATTGACACTGCCACGGGGTAAATCAGACCCAAAATAATCAACCAGGCGGCGCTGGCCGTGATATCAATGAAGGTGAAAGCGCAGAGCAAGACGACCATAAAAAATGTTAATGGCCGCAAAAAGAGATACCAACAAAACTGGTAATTCATTGTGAGGTTACCGAACGCTCCCTGTAAGGCTTTATCATAGCGTTTTACTGATAGCAGGGCATTGAGGGGGAAACCTCTTTCGGAATTTATAAACGCAGAAAAGCAAAAAGCTCGCCGAAGCGAGCTTTTTAAAGGTGGCTGGGGTACGAGGATTCGAACCTCGGAATGCCGGAATCAGAATCCGGTGCCTTACCGCTTGGCGATACCCCAATTGTCGTACTTCTTGCGCTCATTAGCAGAGCGTCTTTAAAACTGGCTGGGGTACGAGGATTCGAACCTCGGAATGCCGGAATCAGAATCCGGTGCCTTACCGCTTGGCGATACCCCAACAAATTATTTTCGAACCGGTCGAATACCTCGACGCGTTCTGAATATGGTGGCTACGACGGGATTCGAACCTGTGACCCCATCATTATGAGTGATGTGCTCTAACCAACTGAGCTACGTAGCCAGATGATTTCTTCGATGGCTGGGGTACCTGGATTCGAACCAGGGAATGCCGGTATCAAAAACCGGTGCCTTACCGCTTGGCGATACCCCAATACCGTCGCGGTGAACCGCAAACTCGAAGAAATATGGCTGGGGTACCTGGATTCGAACCAGGGAATGCCGGTATCAAAAACCGGTGCCTTACCGCTTGGCGATACCCCATCCGTACAACGCTTATCGGTGAATGGTGCGGGAGGCGAGACTTGAACTCGCACACCTTGCGGCGCCAGAACCTAAATCTGGTGCGTCTACCAATTTCGCCACTCCCGCAAAAAAGATGGTGGCTACGACGGGATTCGAACCTGTGACCCCATCATTATGAGTGATGTGCTCTAACCAACTGAGCTACGTAGCCATCTTTTTTCGCGTTACCTTATCGGCGTTGCGGGGCGCATTATGCGTATTGAGCCTTGAAGCGTCAACCTCTTTTTCATCGAAAAACGTCGGAAAGTGTCTGTTTGGTTAGGTTGCGAACAGCGTGGCGCAATATTCGGCAATTATTGGTTATTAATCGTTTTTCCGAAAGTGGTTTGCTATAAAAAAAGAGCCCCTAAGGGCTCTTTCGTCATCGTTAATTTACTGGTACGCCGACTGATGCACGCCGACCGCGCGGCCTGACGGGTCATCCATCGTTTTGAATGCTTCATCCCACTCAATGGCTTTGGCGGAAGAACAGGCGACGGACGGGCCGCCGGGTACGCATTCCGCCGCGCTTGGCACCGGGAACAGCTCTTCAAAAATTTCCCGGTACAAGTACGCTTCTTTAGACGACGGCGTGTTGTATGGAAAGCGGAAGCGGGCGGTTTCCAGTTGTTGATCGGAAATCTGTTTCGCCGCCACCTCTTTCAGCGTATCAATCCAGCTGTAGCCTACGCCGTCAGAGAACTGCTCTTTCTGACGCCACGCGACGCTTGCCGGCAGATAAGACTCGAAGCACTCGCGCAGCACGTGTTTTTCCATCTTGCCGTTGCCGCACATTTTATCCTGTGGGTTGATACGCATCGCCACGTCGAGGAATTTTTTATCCAGGAACGGTACGCGCGCTTCCACGCCCCAGGCGGACATCGCTTTGTTGGCGCGGGCGCAGTCATACATATGCAGCGCCTGTAGCTTACGGACCGTCTCTTCATGTAACTCTTTGGCGTTCGGCGCTTTATGGAAGTACAGGTAGCCGCCAAACACCTCATCGGAACCTTCGCCGGAGAGCACCATTTTGATGCCCATCGCTTTGATCTTACGCGACATCAGATACATCGGCGTTGAGGCGCGGATAGTGGTCACGTCATAGGTTTCAATGTGATAGATAACATCACGAATGGCATCAAGGCCTTCCTGCACGGTGAAGTGAATTTCATGGTGCACGGTGCCGAGGTGGTTAGCCACTTCCTGGGCCGCCTTCAGGTCAGGCGAACCTTCCAGACCGACCGCAAAAGAGTGCAACTGTGGCCACCAGGCTTCGGAGCGCTCCTGATCTTCGACGCGACGGGCGGCGAATTTTTTGGTGATAGCCGAGATAATCGACGAGTCCAGACCGCCGGAGAGCAGCACGCCGTAAGGGACGTCGGACATCAGGTGGCTTTTCACGGATTCTTCCAGCGCCTGGCGCAGCGCGTTTTTGTCGGTGACGTTGTCTTTTACCGCATCGTAATCGAACCAGTCGCGCTGATAGTACTGACGAATTTCGCCGTCTTTGCTCCACAGGTAGCTGCCCGCCGGGAACTCTTTAATGGTGCGGCAGACCGGGGTCAGCGCTTTCATTTCTGACGCTACGTAGAAGTTGCCGAATTCGTCATAGCCCATATAGAGCGGAATAATACCGATATGGTCACGACCAATCAGATAAGCGTCTTTTTCGCTGTCATACAGGGCGAAGGCGAACATCCCCTGTAAATCGTCAAGGAAATTCGGCCCCTTTTCCTGATACAGCGCGAGGATAACTTCGCAGTCGGAGCCTGTCTGGAACGCGTAACGATCGCCATACTCCGCGCGTAACGTCTGATGGTTATAAATTTCACCGTTCACCGCCAGCACGTGGGTTTTCCTGGCGTTATACAGGGGCTGGGCGCCGGCGTTAACATCAACAATCGACAAGCGTTCATGTGCGAGAATCGCGTTATCGCAAGCGTAGATGCCGGACCAGTCCGGGCCGCGATGGCGCATCAGGCGTGACAGTTCAAGGGCTTTTTTACGCAGTTCCGCTGCATCTGTTTTGATATCGAATACGCCGAAAATAGAACACATAGCCTTCTCCGTTAATCTGTTGCGTCGTACTTTTTGTGTTTGCTTGACTAAAAAATGCCGCAAAGGCGTGGAAGGCGCAAGGGGATTACGGTCTGAAAAATGAAAAATGCAATCGTCATTGTTGATTAGTGAAAAATGATTACATATTGCGCGGATTTATTGATGGATCTTCAGTTTTATCGTGGATTAATTGAATTATGTTTTTCCTGATGGCGTTTCGCTTATCAGACCTACAATGTTGTTCGAACCGTAGGCCTGAAAGCTATGCGTCATCAGGCAGGGGACAGGTTTAGATAACGTCGATCTCAGCGACGGAAGGGTAAATCCAGCTTGGGCGGAATGGCATACTGTCAATATCATTGATTGTTGATACGCCAGAAAGCACCAGAATGGTCTCCAGACCGGCCTGGAACCCCGCCAGAATGTCGGTGCGCAGGTTGTCGCCGACGATAACGGTCTCTTCCGAGTGCGCCTGCATTTTGTTTAATGCCGCGCGGATGATCCACGGGCTGGGTTTGCCGACATAAAACGGCTTCCGGCCGGAAATTTTTTCAATGCCTGCGCACAGCGCGCCGCAGGCCGGATAAAAGCCGCGACCGTGGGTATCCGGGTTGGTGGCGATAAAGCGCGCGCCATTGGCGACGAAAAATGCTGCTTTATGCATCATGTCCCAGTTGTAGGAGCGGGTTTCTCCAACGATGACAAAATCAGGGTTCACATCGGTAATGGTAAACCCCGCTTTATAGAGCTCGTGAATGAGCGCGCCTTCGCCCACGACATACGCTTTCTTACCTTCCTGACGGCGCAGAAAATCGGCTGTCGCCATTGCTGACGTATAAAACACGCTGTCCGGCACGTTAACGCCAGCGGTAGCAAAACGGTTCGCCAGATCCTGGCCGGTTTGCGACGGGTAATTGGTCAGCAGCACCAGCGGCAGACCTTTTTCCAGAATCCCCGTCAGAAATTCCGCCGCACCGGGTACGGCTACGTTGTCGTGCATCAGCACGCCGTCGATATCGCAGATTACATTCTTGATGGTCATGAACTACCCAGGGAATTTGTGAATAATCCGATACTATAAGAGCGCATCAACTTTCCAGCAAACGTTGCAGCAATGTTCCGTTGAGCATGGCGCGTTTAACTAAGGCAAATGCGCCGATAGCAGAACGGTGATCCAGCGTGGAGCGTACCACCGGCAAATTTTTGCGAAATGCCTTTAACGCCTGCGTATTGATACAGCTTTCGATAGCGGGCAACAGGACTTTATCGGCTTCAATGATCTCGCCGGCAATGACGATTTTTTGCGGATTAAACAGGTTGATAGCAATGGCGATCGTTTTGCCCAAATGGCGACCAACATGCTCAATGACTTCCGAAGCCAGGCTGTCGCCCCGGTTTGCCGCCTTACAGATGGTTTTAATCGTGCAGTCGTCAAGCGGAACACGGCTTTGATACCCTTGTTTAAGCAAATTCAGCACCCGTTGTTCAATCGCCGCATTGGCGGCAATGGTTTCCAGACAGCCGAAATTACCGCAGTGGCAGCGCTCGCCCAACGGCTCCACCTGAATATGCCCAATTTCGCCGACGTTGCCGTTACGGCCAATGAAGATGCGTCCGTTGGAGATAATCCCGGCGCCTGTACCACGATGAACGCGCACCAGAATCGAGTCCTCGCAATCCTGACTGGCGCCGAAGTAGTGTTCCGCCAGCGCCAGGCTACGGATATCGTGTCCCACGAAACAGGTAACGTGAAACCGTTTTTCCAGCGCTTCGACCAGTCCCCAGTTTTCAACCTGAATGTGCGGCATGTAACGAATCACGCCGCTTTCCGGATCGACAAGCCCTGGCAGGATCACCGAGATAGCGATCAATTCACGAATTTTACGCTGACAGCTATCAATAAAGACGGCGATGGTGTTGAGCAGCGCATGTTCCAGCGTCTCCTGGGTGCGCTCCGGTAGTGGATAATGCTCCTCAGCGACCACTTTACTGCTCAGATCGTAGAGCGTTAAAGTGGTGTCATGACGGCCCAGGCGAACGCCAATGGCATGGAAGTTACGGGTTTCCGTGACGATAGAGATAGCGCGGCGGCCTCCGGTAGAGGCCTGCTGATCGACTTCTTTGATCAGCCCGCGTTCAATGAGTTGACGCGTAATTTTCGTTACGCTGGCGGGAGCAAGCTGGCTTTGCTCGGCAATTTGTATGCGCGAGATAGGACCATGCTGGTCAATCAGGCGGTAAACGGCCGCGCTGTTAAGCTGTTTTACGAGATCAACGTTACCTATCTGAGCTTGTCCGCCTGGTGTCATATTCTCACTTACTCAAGTCAACGACCTCGTCACCATTAACGATGGTCTTGATAATTTTAAAATCGTGGGTGAACGCGGTCAGGTTGGCGACTTTACCCGGCGCAATGCTACCGAGATGTTTATCAACGCCGATAGCGCGAGCCGGATAGAGCGTTGCCATGCGCAGCACTTCATCCAGCGCGATGCCGCAATGCGCGACCAGGTTGCGTACGCCTTCAATCATGGTTAAGGACGAACCGCTCAACGTACCGTTTTCATCCACACACAGTCCATTGCGGTAGTATATTGTTTTACCTGCGAAAATGAACTGCTCAATATTGGCCCCCGCCGGTGCGGTGGCGTCTGTCACCAGACAAAGTTTGTCGCCTTTAAGGCGTTTGGCATTGCGAATGTTGGCGTAGTCGACATGCAGACCATCGGCGATAACGCCGCAATAAATATCCGCTTCGTCCAGAACAGCGCCAGCAAGGCCCGGCTCACGCCCTGTAATGTACGGCATCGCGTTAAACAGGTGAGTCGCAAAGGTAATCCCGGCGCGGAAGCCCGCTTTTGCCTCTTTTAACGTCGCGTTGGAGTGGCCTGCGGAAACCACAATGCCCGCATTCGCCAGTTTAGCGATTACGTCAGCAGGCACCATTTCCGGCGCGAGTGTAACTTTGGTGATGACGTCGGCATTATCGCATAAGAA
Organism: Salmonella sp. NW722; assembly: GCF_051702785.1. Classification (NCBI taxonomy): domain Bacteria; kingdom Pseudomonadati; phylum Pseudomonadota; class Gammaproteobacteria; order Enterobacterales; family Enterobacteriaceae; genus Salmonella; species Salmonella sp. NW722. The sequence continues at coordinate 62,577 of NZ_JAMMIN010000004.1, read as the reverse complement.
ATCGACCAGCGCAGCGTCTGGTTTACGCACGAAATCAGGATTATGGGTGCCTTTTTTTACCAGATTAAGCCAGGGGCCTTCCAGGTGGAGACCCAGCGCCTGGTGCGGATGTTTTTCCAGGTATTCGCGCATGACGCGAATGCCCTGTTTCATCAATTCGTCGCTGGTAGTGATAAGCGTTGGCAGAAAGTTAGTACAGCCCGATTTTTCATTGGCTTTCTGCATAATTTCCAGCGTTTCAACGCTGACGGCTTCTGCGGTATCGTTAAACTGCACGCCGCCGCAGCCGTTTAGCTGCACATCAATAAAACCGGGGGAGAGAATGGCCCCATTCAATGAGCGTTGTTCTATTCCCGGCGGCAGTTCAGCCATCGGACAAACGCGGTCAATCAGGCCATTAGCGACAACAAGCGCATGGTCATCAAGAATTTCGTGACCGGTAAAGATCCGGCCCTGGGTTAAAGCATACATTCCGACCCCCGATATCAAAAATTTACCGCCCCGCATTGACTGGCGGGGCGGAGACAACATTACAGACCTTTAATATTCTCTGCTTCTAATTCATTGAAATATTTCAATGTTTTAACTTTAAGTTCCATTGTGGAAGGCTCATCGCATACCACAACCGCTTTCGGATGGAGTTGCAGGCAGCTAATGGTCCACATGTGGTTGACGTTGCCTTCAACCGCCGCCTGCAGCGCCTGGGCTTTCTGATGGCCCAGCACCAGAATCATCACTTCTTCCGCATCCAGCAGCGTGCCTACGCCTACCGTCAGCGCGTATTTCGGCACCTGGTTTACGTCGCCGTCAAAGAAGCGGGAGTTCGCTACGCGAGTATCATGGGTTAACGTTTTGATACGGGTACGGGAAGCCAGGGAAGAAGCCGGTTCGTTAAAGGCGATGTGACCGTCGTTGCCGACGCCGCCCATAAACAGATGGATTTTACCGTAAGAACGAATTTTTTCTTCATATTGACGGCATTCTGCATCGATATCCGGTGCGTTACCGTTGAGAAGATTGATGTTTTCTGCTGGAATATCAACGTGATCGAAAAAGTTACGATGCATAAAGCTGTGGTAGCTTTCCGGGTGCTCTTTCGGCAGGCCAACATATTCGTCCATATTAAAGGTGACCACATGCTTAAAGCTGACCTCGCCCGCTTTGTGCATCTCAACCAGCGCTTTGTACGCCGTTAGCGGCGTGCCGCCGGTAGGCAGTCCAAGGACAAACGGACGATCGGCGGTCGGTTTGAACGCATTAATACGGTTAACGATATGGCGAGCGGCCCATTTGCCAACCTGTTCTGCGGTACTCAGGGGGATCAGTCTCATTCTTCACCTCAATAATCAATGTCAAAATTTGGCGGATCGTATTAAGCGTAACCTGGATATCCAGGGTTCGTGTTCAATCCGTCCTGATTTTTTGAATCATAAAATAAGTTTTCCGTGTTAGCCAGTGGATGGTGGGGGTAATTACGATATTTAGTGACTATAATCACAAAAAACACCCGTTTAATTTGCGAGGCGAATTAATTTTCCACACACTCTGCAGAAGATGATCTCACCGTTCGATTACAGAACATCACGTTTTTAACGTTTGCAGCACAATAAAAAACGGCTTCAAAGAAGCCATATCGGCGTCTCGTAGGGGGAATAAGATGAATATTTTAGGTTTTTTCCAGCGGCTGGGTAGGGCGTTGCAGCTCCCTATCGCCGTGTTGCCGGTGGCAGCGTTGTTGCTGCGATTCGGCCAACCAGATTTGCTGAATATGCCGTTTATCGCGCAAGCGGGCGGGTCTATTTTCGATAACCTGGCGCTGGTTTTCGCTATCGGCGTGGCCTCCAGTTGGTCTAAAGATAGCGCGGGCGCGGCAGCGCTGGCGGGAGCCGTGGGTTACTTCGTCATGACCAAAGCGATGGTGACGATTAACCCGGAAATCAACATGGGCGTGCTGGCGGGGATTATTACCGGTCTGGTCGGCGGCGCGGTTTATAATCGCTGGTCTGGTATCAAACTGCCTGATTTTCTCAGTTTCTTCGGTGGAAAACGTTTTGTGCCGATCGCAACGGGCTTTTTCTGTCTGGTGCTGGCCGCTATTTTCGGTTACGTCTGGCCGCCGGTACAGCATGGCATCCATGCGGGCGGTGAATGGATCGTTTCCGCAGGCGCGCTGGGTTCCGGTATCTTTGGCTTCATCAACCGTCTGCTGATCCCCACCGGTCTGCATCAGGTACTGAACACCATCGCCTGGTTCCAGATTGGCGAATTCACCAATGCCGCAGGCACTGTATTCCACGGCGACATCAACCGCTTCTATGCTGGCGACGGCACGGCGGGGATGTTTATGTCCGGCTTCTTCCCGATCATGATGTTTGGTCTGCCGGGCGCCGCTCTGGCGATGTATTTCGCCGCGCCGAAAGAACGTCGTCCGATGGTGGGCGGTATGCTGCTGTCTGTCGCGATTACCGCGTTTCTGACCGGCGTAACCGAGCCGCTGGAATTCCTGTTTATGTTCCTGGCGCCGCTGCTGTACCTCCTGCACGCCATTTTGACCGGTATCAGCCTGTTCGTCGCGACGCTGCTGGGTATCCATGCAGGCTTCTCTTTCTCGGCAGGCGCGATCGACTATGTTCTGATGTATAACCTGCCAGCGGCCAGCAATAACGTCTGGATGTTGCTGGTGATGGGCGTTGTATTCTTTATCATCTACTTCCTGCTGTTCAGCGCGGTTATTCGTATGTTTAACCTGAAAACGCCGGGTCGCGAAGATAAAGTTGATGAGATGGTAACGGAAGAAGCCAACAGCAACACTGAAGAAGGGTTAACGCAACTGGCGACCAGCTATATTGCTGCGGTTGGCGGTACGGACAACCTGAAAGCGATCGATGCGTGTATTACCCGTCTGCGCCTGACCGTGAATGACTCTGCTCGCGTTAACGATGCGGCCTGCAAACGCCTCGGCGCTTCCGGCGTGGTGAAACTGAACAAACAGACCATTCAGGTTATTGTCGGCGCGAAAGCGGAATCGATTGGCGATGAAATGAAGAAAGTGGTGGCGCGGGGACCGGTCGCGGCAGCGTCTGCTGATGCGGCTCACGTTGCAACACCTGCTCCGGCGGCCAAACCCCAGGCGGTGCCGAATGCGGTGACTATCGCTGAACTGGTCTCTCCGATTACCGGTGAGGTAGTGGCGCTGGATCAGGTACCGGATGAAGCTTTCGCCAGCAAAGCGGTCGGCGACGGCGTAGCGGTGAAACCCACCGATAAAACCGTGGTTTCTCCGGCGGCGGGTACTATTGTGAAAATCTTCAACACTAACCACGCGTTCTGTCTGGAAACCGAAAAAGGCGCGGAGATCGTTGTCCATATGGGTATCGATACCGTCGCGCTGAACGGTCAGGGCTTCAAGCGTCTGGTAGAAGAGGGTGCGGAAGTCACGGCGGGTCAGCCAGTTCTGGAACTGGATCTGGACTTCCTGAATGCCAACGCGCGCTCCATGATAAGCCCGGTTGTTTGCAGCAACAGCGATGACTTCAGCGCTCTGGTCATCAAAGCGGATGGTCACGTGGTAGCGGGTCAAACGCCACTGTACGAGATTAAGAGCAAATAATCGCTTCCTGGCCGGATAAGGCGTAAGACGCCATCCGGCGATATCACAGAAAACATAAGCGGCAGAGGGAAACCTTCGCCGCTTTTTTTTACCGCAATTAGCCCCAATATTTTCTGCAAAGCCACTTTTTAAGTAACTAAAGGTTGTCAGTCTGTCCGGCTTATAAGATCATATGCCGTTATACGTTGTTTACGCTTTGAGGAATCCACGATGAGTGAGGCTGAAGCCCGCCCGACTAACTTTATTCGTCAGATTATTGATGAAGATCTGGCGAGTGGTAAACATACCACTGTCCATACCCGTTTTCCGCCGGAGCCGAATGGCTATCTGCACATCGGCCACGCGAAATCTATCTGCCTGAACTTTGGCATCGCGCAAGATTATCAGGGCCAGTGCAACCTGCGTTTCGATGACACCAACCCGGTAAAAGAAGATATCGAGTACGTTGATTCGATCAAAAACGACGTCGAGTGGTTAGGCTTTCACTGGTCTGGCGATATTCGCTACTCCTCCGATTACTTTGACCAACTGCACGCCTATGCGGTCGAGCTAATCAATAAAGGCCTGGCCTACGTTGATGAGCTGACGCCGGAGCAGATCCGTGAATACCGCGGTACGCTGACCGCGCCGGGTAAAAACAGCCCGTTCCGCGATCGCAGCGTGGAAGAGAACCTCGCGCTATTTGAAAAAATGCGTACCGGCGGTTTTGAAGAGGGTAAAGCCTGTCTGCGCGCTAAAATCGACATGGCGTCGCCGTTTATCGTGATGCGCGATCCGGTGCTGTATCGCATTAAATTCGCCGAGCATCATCAGACCGGCAACAAGTGGTGCATCTACCCGATGTACGACTTTACTCACTGCATCAGCGATGCGCTGGAAGGCATTACTCATTCTCTGTGTACGCTGGAGTTCCAGGATAACCGTCGTCTGTACGACTGGGTGCTGGACAACATCACCATTCCGGTTCACCCGCGCCAGTACGAATTCTCGCGCCTGAATCTGGAATACACCGTGATGTCCAAGCGTAAGCTGAACCTGCTGGTGACCGACAAACACGTCGAAGGCTGGGATGATCCGCGTATGCCGACTATTTCCGGTCTGCGCCGTCGCGGCTATACCGCAGCTTCTATTCGTGAGTTCTGCAAACGCATCGGCGTCACCAAGCAGGACAACACCATTGAGATGGCGTCGCTGGAATCCTGCATTCGCGAAGATCTGAACGAAAACGCGCCGCGCGCGATGGCGGTAATCGATCCGGTAAAACTGGTTATCGAAAACTACCCGCAGGGCGAGAGCGAAATGGTTACCATGCCTAACCATCCGAATAAACCGGAGATGGGTAGCCGTGAAGTGCCGTTTAGCGGTGAGATCTGGATCGATCGCGCAGATTTCCGCGAAGAAGCGAACAAGCAGTACAAGCGTCTGGTGATGGGCAAAGAAGTGCGTCTGCGTAATGCCTACGTCATTAAAGCGGAGCGCGTAGAGAAGGATGCCGAAGGGAATATCACCACCATCTTCTGTACCTATGATGCCGATACGCTGAGTAAAGATCCGGCTGACGGGCGTAAAGTGAAAGGCGTAATCCACTGGGTTAGCGCAGCACATGCGCTGCCGATTGAAATTCGTCTCTACGACCGTCTGTTCAGCGTGCCGAATCCAGGCGCCGCGGAGGACTTCCTGTCTGTTATCAACCCCGAATCATTAGTGATTAAGCAGGGTTATGGTGAGCCGTCGCTGAAAGCGGCGGTAGCAGGAAAAGCTTTCCAGTTTGAACGTGAAGGCTACTTCTGCCTCGACAGCCGCTATGCAACGGCCGATAAGCTGGTCTTTAACCGCACCGTAGGCCTGCGTGATACCTGGGCGAAAGCGGGCGAATAAGCACTGCGCCAACAGGCGAATGCTGTAAAAATACCTTGTCAACGCCGCGTTCTGCGGCGTTTTTTCTCTGCATTTCTAAGTCGATTCTCTTTTTTGCGAGGCGAATTAATTATTCTCTGAAAATTATTGATCTGATAAATGATTATTAATCTAAATGTTATAAGCGTCAGGTCAACAGGAGACAATTATTTTCATGCCTATGGAAAACAAGTCAATTTTCTTTCTGGCGGTCTGCTTCCCCCACCAGCAGTTGAATGTAACAGAAAGCAATTAAATATGTGCGGTTGCTCATATTATTACATACTGGTTACAGAAAGAGATTGATAATTCGCATCGCGAAAAATAGTCTATTTAACGTAGTAAATGAGGTTTCTCAGCGCTACTTTTTATTTTTATTTTTTCGCTGTTCGCTTTTGTCGGCAGCAATTTATACGTCAAAGAGGATTAACTTATGCGTACGTTTAGTGGCAAACGTAGTACGCTGGCTCTGGCTATCGCCGGTATCACAGCAATGTCGGGGTGGATCGTTGTTCCGCAGGCGCAAGCCTCCGGCTTTTTCGACGACTCCACGTTAACGGGCGGCATCTATTATTGGCAGCGTGAACGCGATCGCAAAGATGTGACCGACGGCGACAAATATAAAACTAACCTTTCTCATGCGACCTGGAACGCTAACCTGGATTTTCAGTCTGGCTACGCTGCGGATATGTTCGGTCTGGATATCGCGGCGTTTACCGCGATTGAAATGGCAGAAAACGGCGACAGCGGTCATCCAAACGAAATTGCTTTCTCGAAAAAGAATAAAGGCTACGACGAAGACTATTCCGGCGATAAGAGCGGTATCAGTCTTTATAAAGCCGCCGCGAAATTTAAATATGGCCCGGTCTGGGCGCGCGCCGGTTATATTCAGCCTACCGGTCAGACGCTGTTAGCGCCGCACTGGAGTTTTATGCCGGGTACCTATCAGGGTGCGGAAGCTGGCGCCAGTTTTGACTATGGCGATGCGGGCGCGTTAAGTTTTTCCTACATGTGGACTAACGAATATAAAGCGCCGTGGCATACCGAAATGGATAAGTTTTATCAGGCGGATAAAAAAACCAATGTGGACTACCTCCACTCCATCGGCGCGAAGTACGACTTCAAAAATGATCTGGTGCTGGAAGCGGCGTTTGGTCAGTCCGAAGGCTATGTCGATCAATATTTCGCGAAGGCCAGCTATAAATTTGATTTAGGCGGCAATCCGTTCACTACCAGTTACCAGTTCTACGGCGCGCGCGACAAAGTAGACGATCGCAGCGTGAATGATATTTACGACGGTACGGCCTGGCTGCAGGCGTTGACCTTCGGCTACAAAGTCGCGGAAGTGGTTGACCTGCGTCTGGAGGGCACCTGGGTGAAAGCGGACGGTCAGCAGGGCTATTTTCTGCAACGTATGACGCCAACCTACGCCTCTTCAAACGGTCGTCTGGATATCTGGTGGGATAACCGCTCCGACTTTAACGCTAACGGTGAAAAGGCGGTTTTCTTCGGCGCGATGTATGACCTGAAAAACTGGAATCTGCCGGGCTGGGCTGTGGGCGCGTCTTACGTTTACGCCTGGGATGCTAAACCGGCAACCTGGCAAAGTAACCCGGATGCTTACTACGACAAAAACCGCACTATCGAAGAGTCCTCATACAGTCTGGATGCGGTCTATACCCTGCAGGAGGGGCGTGCCAAAGGCACCATGTTCAAACTGCACTTCACCGAATATGACAACCACTCCAATATTCCAAGCTGGGGCGGTGGTTACGGCAACATCTTCCAGGATGAACGTGACGTGAAATTTATCGTTATTGCGCCATTCACTATTTTCTGATGTCAGATGCGGCAGGCTGCCGGTCTGCCGCGCTGTTGAGGAACGACCTATGAAAAAAATTTTACTCATCGCCAGCATGACCGCCGGTTTGACGGCCTGCGCGTCATCACCCGCGCCGGAAGAAGATAGTCGGCTGAAAGAGGCGTACAGCGCCTGTATCAATACCGCACAGGGCTCGCCTGAGAAGATAGAGGCCTGCCAAAGCGTACTGAATGTCCTTAAAAAAGAGCGCAAACATCAGCAATTTGCTAACGAAGAAAGCGTGCGGGTACTGGACTATCAGCAGTGCATTCAGGCGACGCGCACGGGTAACGATCAGGCGGTCAAGGCTGACTGCGATAAGGTCTGGCAGGAAATTCGCAGTCATAATAACGTGCAATAAAACCCTGCCTTGCCACCCACGGGCGAATGTTTTCCGCCCGTGGTTTTTTCAGGCTTTATTTTCTGCCGCGATATAGCCGCGACTCAGACGTACAAACAGCATCGCCGTCGCGGCAAGTCCACATAACGCTGCGCACATCAGCCACCAGCCGGGCGAGCTTTTATCGCCGGTTAACTTTACCAGCGCGGTAGAGATGGCCGGCGTCAGGCCGCCAAAAATTGCCGTCGCCAGGCTAAAGGCCAGCGAGAAACCAACGGTACGCACATAGACTGGCATCACTTCGGTTAACGCCGCGACCATTGCGCCGTTATACATGCCAAAAAAGAAAGAGAACCACAGCAGTACCAGCGTCATGCGGGTAAAGTCGGGCGCGGCGGTCAGCCACTGCATGACGGGCCAGGTGGTGATCAGCGCCAGCAACGTAATGCCCATTAACACGGCGCGACGGCCAATCCGGTCGGAAATCGCGCCGCCAATGGGTAACCAGATAAAATTGGACACCCCCACTAACATGGTGACGATCAAACTGTCCCGCGCGCTGAGATTAAGCACGGTTCTGCCATAGGTCGGTGTATAAACGGTGATAAAATAAAACGTTGTGGTGGTCATCGCCACCAGCAGCGTTCCGGCTGTAATAATGCGCCAGTTTTTGGCGATAGTTGCAAAAATTTCCCTGGTGTCGGGGCGATGCTTGCGTTGTAAAAACGCTTCTGTTTCTTGTAATGAACGACGTAAAACAAAAATCAGCGGAATGATCATACAGCCGATAAAGAACGGAATCCGCCAGCCCCACTCCGATATCGCGTCGTGTCCCAGCGTGATATTCAGGCTATAACCAATCAACGCGGCGACAACGATCGCAACCTGCTGACTGGCGGATTGCCAGCTGGTATAAAACCCTTTATTGCCTGGCGTTGCGATTTCGGACAGATAGACCGAGACGCCGCCTAACTCAACGCCCGCAGAAAATCCTTGTAATAACCGACCCAACAGCACCAACGCAGGCGCTGCCAGGCCGATCGTCTGGTAGCCGGGGACGAGGGCGATGAGCAACGTACCGCAGCCCATAATCGCCAGCGTCACCATCAGCCCTTTACGACGTCCGATTCTGTCAATATAGGCGCCAAGCACAATCGCGCCGACGGGGCGCATTAAAAAACCGGAGCCAAAGACGGCAAAGGTCAACATTAATGAGGCAAATTCGCTTTCCGCCGGAAAAAACGTTCTGGCGATATAGGTGGCGTAAAATCCGAACAAGAAAAAATCAAACTGTTCAAGAAAATTGCCGCTTGTCACGCGCAGTATTGCGCCGAACGTGCCGGCGCGCGATGTTGCAGGTGTGTGTTGTGCCATAGGGTTTGCTCTCCACTGTCTTTATTGTTTTATGGGTAAGATGTTGCGGGTCAGTTGCCTGTATCCCCCGCATGTTTTCCGCGTCGCTTCTCAACTGCCCATTTGAGTAAGGCCGCGCAGCGGAAAAATCCGTGGGCGAATTTTCCGTAGGGAAGGGTAAGAAAGAGCGCCATCACCACGCCTAAATGGAGCGCCAGCAGTATGCCCATTCCGCTGGTGTCTCTGCCTGCCAGCAGCGCCAGCCCGGTAAGACTGGTTAAGAACAGCAGCAGAATAAAGCCGCGATCCATGGGTTTCTGGCGCACATCGCCATGTAACGGCGACCGCCGCAGATTGAGCCACAGTAGCCCGGCCGGGCCGATAAGCAGACCGATACCGCCCAGCGTGCCGAGCATGACCGGCAGGCTAAAGAACGGGTAGGGCGCTTCCCAACCGGTGACGTAGTGATAGCCCGTCGCCACGACCGTGGCGGCAAAACAGAGCATAAAACCGTAGAAGGTAAAGTGATGAAAGCGACGGCGCAGCAGCGTGAACGCATCGTCCGCTTCGTTACAGCCTTTGCCGTGACCGCCGTCGAGATATTTCAGCGTTAACGCATTGTGCGACGCTTCCGCAATCTCCGCCGAACGCGGTACCCCCGGCGAGATCTCACGCCAGAAGCGGATTACGCCCGCCATAAGCAAACCGATTGCCAGCACAAAAACTGAGCCAAACATCCATGCCAGCAGGCTATGCGGAAAAATTTGATAGAAGTCACCGGCCAGCGGCGGATGAATCAGCGACCCTTTCAGCGCCATCGCCAGTAATAAAAAGAGCGTCAGACCGACTATCAGCGCCAGTGCGACGGTGATCCCCGCCCGGCGGTATAACGCGCCAAAAGCGGCGGGCTGGGCATACTGTTGATACGTCTCCAGGCGGGCTTGCGCCATCGCTTTCGGCACGTTAATGGCAAATTCATGGGGCGGCGCGTACTGGCACGCGTGCAGGCAGGCGCCGCAGTTATGACATAAATTCGCCAGATAATGAATATCGGCTTTACCGAATTCGAGCCGCTGGGTCATCGCCGGAAATACCGCGCAAAAACCTTCGCAGTAGCGACATGCGTTACACACTTGCATGACGCGTTCGACCTCGGCTTCCGGTTCGGTAAGCACGGTGGCCTCAATGATTAATTTTTCAAGCTGTTTCATGCTGCGCCTCCTTGTGCGCCGCGCGGGCGGCTTCTATTCCCGCAATGCGGCCAAAGGTTGTGCCGATAGACATGCCTACGCCTGCGGTATACCCCTTGCCCAGAACATTTCCTGCCATCATCTCGCCAGCAACAAACAGGTTGCGGCTTGGATGACCGGCAAAATGCACCGCGGCACGTTCATTGACTTTCAGACCCAGGTAGGTAAACGTGATGCCGGGTCGCAGCGCATAACCGTAGTAGGGCGGCGCATCAAGCGGGCGCGCCCAGTGGGTTTTCGCCGGCGTCAGGTTTTTGGTGGCGCAGTCATCAAGCAAGGTATGATCAAAATGACCGGGTTGGCAGGCCTGGTTATACTGCGTGACGGTATGGGTAAATTTTTCCGCGTCCAGCCCCAACTGGCAGGCCAGTTCAGCCAGCGTATTGGCCTGCGCGCCAGGAAAAACCGGCGGCATAAAGTGGCCGATGGCTTTGCTGTCAATAATCGAATAGCCAATCTGTCCTGGCTGTTGAGCCACCAGCCGCCCCCAAATGGCGTAACGCTTCGGCCAGAAATCTTCGCCTTCATCATAAAAACGTTCGGCGTCGCGATTCACGACAATACCCAGCGATACGCAATCCACGCGAGTACAAATACCGCCGTCGTATAGCGGCGCCCTGGCATCAATCGCTACGCAGTGCGACTGGGACGGATCGCCAATGATATCCGCGCCGGCATCCATCATAAATTTGAGTAATACGCCCTGGTTAAAACGCGTGCCGCGAATCAGAAAATTATCCGCGGGCCATTCGCCGCGGGCGTTTTCTCCCCAGGCCTCCCGCAGCCATTCACGGTTTGATTCGAAACCGCCAGCCGCTAATACGCAGGCTTTGGCGGTAATACGTTCGCTACCCGCCAGCGCTGCCACGAATTCGCCGTCATGAAGTTCAAGCGCGTGAACCGGCGTGTTATAGCGAATCTGTACGCCCAGCCGTTCGGCGCTACGGTAATAGGCATTGACGAGCGCTTTCCCGCCGCCCATAAAAAACGCATTGGTGCGCGCAACGTGGAGCGCACCAGATAATGGCGGTTGAAAGTTAACGCCATGTTTGCGCATCCAGTCGCGGCATTGCGAAGAGGTGCGAATGACCAGCCGCGCCAGCGCCTCGTTGGTGTTGCCGTCGGTGACTCGCCACAGATCCTGCCAGAATTCCTCTTCAGGATAGCTTTCTACCAGCACATCCTGCGGCGCATCATGCATACAGCGCAGGTTTCGTGTGTGCTGAGAATTTCCGCCGCGCCATTCTCGCGGGGCAGCCTCCAGCAGCAGAACCGATGCGCCCGCTTCCCGTGCGGTCAGGGCGGCGCATAATGCGGCATTGCCTCCGCCTATCACCAGTACATCAACCATCTTATACTCCCGTACCATTTAACTATTTGTTAAATTTGTAATTGAAATGTATACGGATAAATAAGCGGCGCGCTATCAGGTAGCGCTAAACAGGGGTTTAGTAAGCGTAAAGGGTTGCGCCTGGCCATTCACCGGCGTCGACTAACTGACGCATAACTTTGGTAAGGACTACTCTGGCGGCAAGGCCGGCGGGCGTCAGTTCATCATCCGACAGGCTGACTAAAAAATTGGGGCGGCTGAGTACCGGATTATGGACGCCGATCACGCGTAGCGCGTCGTTATCCAGATGAGAAATCGCCGCGCCGGGCTGCAACGTGGCGCCAAGACCGTCGCGCACGGCGCGCATCAACAACGCCAGGCCGTCAATTTCCGCGACGATTTCAACGTTAAGCGCATGTTCCTGGCAGACAGCGTCCAGCCTGCCGCGCAGCCCGTGTCCCTGGCTTGGCATAATGAGCGGAATGCCTGCCAGTTGTTCAGGTGTGATCGGGTTATCAGGAAGCGCCGCCAGCAGGGCATGGGAGCCAATCAGAAAAAGCTGTTCTTCAAGGATCGGTCTGGCGCTCCAGCGCAGGATTTTATCTTTTTGAAAGACAACGGCTAAATCAATCTGGCGGGTATTGATCATTCTTTCCAGATTACCGGACAAGCTTTCCACCACATGCAGTCGGACATCGGCATAGTTTTCCTGCATGGCATGGATAAACGGTATACCCAGTATGGAGGCGGTACTGGGGGCCATTCCTACGCTCACATGACCGGAAAGGCGCGCTTCTCTGGCGGCGAGAATTGCGTCGTCGGCATGACGCAGGGCGAGTTGCGCCTGTGAATAAAAGGCCAGCCCGGCGTTGGTTGGCGTTACGCCGCGCGAGGTGCGCTGCAGCAGACGGATGGCGAGCTCGTTTTCCAGACGGGACATCTGTTGACTTAATGCTGAAACGCCAATATCAAGATCCTGTGCGGCGCTGCCCATACTGCCGGTTTCAATAATACGCACGAAATAGCGTAACTGGCGAAGCTCCATTCCTGCTCTCCTGAGATGCGATAGCGTTTTTTTACATTAAATCAACATCAAGCGGCAGGAAAGAGGAGGATATAAAAAAGCCAACCGGGCGGTTGGCTCTTCGAAAGATTTACACTTATTTAGTCGCGTCATCGTGCGCGTGCTCGTCTTCGCGGCAGTCGCCTTCAGCGCAGTGGCCGTAAAGATAGAGGCTGTGATTAGTTAAACGAATACCGTGTTTCGCCGCAATTTCACGCTGGCGCGCTTCAATAGAGTCATCACTAAATTCAATTACTTTTCCGCAGTCAAGGCAGATAAGATGGTCGTGATGATGCTGTTGCGTCAGTTCAAAAACGGATTTACCGCCTTCAAAATTATGGCGGGTCACGATACCGGCATCGTCAAACTGGTTCAGCACACGGTATACGGTTGCCAGACCGATTTCTTCACCCATGTCGATCAGGCGTTTGTATAAATCTTCCGCACTGACGTGATGGTTATCTGGTTCCTGAAGAACTTCCAGAATTTTTAAACGAGGAAGCGTTACTTTCAGGCCAGCCTTCTTTAATGCGGTATTGTTGTCAGTCATGCGGAATCTGTCCTGTTGCTAAACGATTCACTTCATTAGAGAAGTGACAGAAATTGCACTCAAGATAATGCGTATCATTATAGGACTGCCATGCCGAAATGAAAACCGCAAGTCTCTCGCAGATATTAATAAAACTGTGGTTTTGCCTGCAAATTCTGGCGCCACCTGATTACACCCGGACATTGTACAGGGATGGGTGCGAAAGTTACAAATTTGTAGCAATTATTTTGATTGGTCTTGTCTATTGATGCGGCGCAGATATAACGCTGCGCCGCATAAGATTAGGCGTTGAGGATGTCGTCGAGGTGCAATTCAGCCGAAACTTGCTTAACCCATTTTTCAACACGCTCGGCGGTCAGTTCAGGCTGACGGTCTTCGTCAATCGCCAGACCGACAAAATGATCGTCGTCAGCCAGACCTTTAGAGGCTTCAAAATGATAGCCTGCGGTTGGCCAGTGACCCACAATTGTGGCGCCGCGCGGCTCAATAATGTCGCGAATCGTGCCCAGCGCATCACAGAAGTATTCCGCGTAGTCTTCCTGATCGCCACAGCCAAACAGCGCCACCAGCTTACCGTTAAAGTCAATCTCTTCGAGAGTCGGGAAGAAGTCATCCCAGTCACATTGCGCTTCGCCATAGTACCAGGTTGGGATGCCCAGCAGCAGAATGTCATACCCTTCCAGGTCTTCTTTACTGCTTTTTGCAATGTCATGCACATCGGCAACGTCTTTACCAAGCTGTTTTTGAATCATTTTTGCGATATTTTCGGTATTACCGGTGTCGCTGCCGAAAAAGATGCCAGTGATTGCCATGAGTAAAATAACCTCTTGAAACTTATTGAAATGGTGGTGGCGAATTGCCCACGGATAAGGGCAATCATAGCAGAACAGGCAGATATGCGGAAACAGCAATCACGCGGGACTGCACGCTCTGCTACACGAAATATGAAACAAAACTTATTTTCAGACTAAACCCTGGCCGCGCAGCGCCATAAGCTGCTTCATTAATATTTCTTCAATGAGCTCGCTGCGGCTAATGTTGCGCGCTTCGGCCAGCTCATTCAGCGCGTCAACCGCTTGTGCGTTGAGTTTTAATTCGACACGCTTGAGGCCACGAACTTTGTCGCGTTTTAACTGGTTGCGCTTGTTGATGCGTAACTGTTCATCGCGCGAAAGCGGATTCGTTTTAGGTCGTCCCGGGCGACGCTCGTGCGCGAACAGATCTAATGTCGTACGGTCCGTTTGTTCTTTGGCCATGATTTTGGTGACTTCGGGGGAAACAATCAGCCAGGCTTATGCCCGGATGGATAGCGCGCCATCATACATCAGCGAGGAAGCGACGCCAACGCCCGCGCGCGTAATCGCGCACAGGCGATGAGTTTTTAATCAGTTAGCGTTTATCGTGCAGATAACGGCGGATGGCGCGCAGAACCGCCTCTGGTTTTTCGGCATGTACCCAGTGGCCCGCGCCGGCGATCACATGCGCGCGCGCCAAAGGGAATTGCGCCAGCAGCGCGTCGCGGTACGCTTCGGTCACGTACGGCGAGTTACCGCCTGGAATAAACAGCGCCGGATGTTCCCAGGGCGGAATGGTTTCCCAGCCGACGATATGCGGATACTGCTCCCATAATACCGGAACATTAAAACGCCATTCGCCTTCAGCCCAGGATTTTAACAGAAACTGGATCACGCCTTCTTCGTTGAGGTGCTGGCGCATAATCCCTGCCGCCTGTTGGCGGGATGTCGCGTCGGATTCGCTGACGGCATTAATGGCCGCGAAAATGCGATCGTGGCGGCGAACATGATAATCCACGGGTGCGATATCAATCGCGACCAGACGATCGATGCGATCGGGCGCCAGCGCCGTCAGCGCCATTACCGCTTTTCCACCCATGGAATGACCAATAAACGTCGCTTTTTCAATCTGCTGCGCGTCAAGCGTATCCAGAAGATCCTGGGCCATTGCCGGATAATCCATGACCGGATCGCGCGGCGATAAACCATGATTGCGCATATCGACCTGAATAATGTCGTGATCGGTCACCAGATCGCGCGCCAGTACGCCGAGGTTGTCCAGGCTGCCAAACAGGCCATGAACGAGAACGATGGGGGAATTATTGTGCAGGTTTTGTGCAGATTGCGCTCGGATGTTTAATTTCATGGCAAAGTTCTTTTTTTCGCTCTGTCGGGTTAGGGTATTATGTTGACCATTCTGCCACTGGGCTGCAACCTCTAAGGTTTACTCCGAGTTTTTTTGTCAGCCGGGCTTAACGCTATCCGCTGTTGGGATTTGTTCCTATAATCCCAATGACTTGTATTCAGCAAAGACATCGCACTGGATTAAGATGAAAACGATTGAAGTTGATGATGAACTCTATAGCTATATTGCCAGCCACACCAAGCATATCGGCGAGAGCGCATCCGACATTTTACGGCGTATGTTGAAGTTTTCCGCCACGACACAGCCAACGGCTTCAGCGGTGAAGGGGACGCCTGCGGCGCAACCCGTTGCCGAAGCGAAACCGGTCAACCCGGTAAAAGACAAAGTTCGCGCGATGCGTGAGCTATTGTTGTCTGACGAATATGCCGAGCAGAAAAAAGCGGTCAACCGCTTTATGCTGATTCTGACTACACTCTATTCACTGGATCACCACGCGTTTGCGGAGGCGACGGAGTCGTTGCATGGCCGCACGCGCGTCTATTTTGCGGCGGATGAACAAACGCTGCTGAAAAATGGGAATCAAACTAAACCTAAGCACGTTCCCGGCACGCCGTACTGGGTGATCACCAACACCAACACCGGCCGTAAATGCAGCATGATCGAACACATCATGCAGTCAATGCAATTCCCGGCGGAATTGATTGAAAAGGTTTGCGGAACAATTTAATCCTTGCATTAGAAGGACCAGGCAATGGCAATCCACAACCGCGCAGGACAACCCGCGCAACAGAGTGATTTGATTAACGTCGCCCAACTGACGGCGCAGTATTATGTACTGAAACCGGAGGCAGGGAATGCAGAACATGCCGTGAAATTTGGCACTTCCGGCCATCGCGGCAGCGCAGGTCGTCACAGTTTCAACGAACCGCATATTCTGGCGATCGCCCAGGCGATTGCTGAAGAGCGGGCGAAGAATGGCATTACCGGCCCCTGCTATGTGGGGAAAGACACCCATGCGCTCTCGGAGCCGGCCTTCATTTCCGTACTGGAAGTGCTGGCGGCAAACGGCGTAGACGTTATCGTGCAGGAAAATAATGGCTTCACGCCAACGCCTGCCGTGTCAAATGCTATCCTGGTCCATAACAAAAAAGGCGGCCCGCTGGCTGATGGTATTGTCATTACGCCGTCGCACAACCCGCCGGAAGATGGCGGTATTAAATATAATCCGCCCAATGGCGGCCCGGCGGATACCAACGTCACTAAAGTGGTAGAAGATCGCGCCAATGCGCTGCTGGCGGGCGGCCTGCAAGGCGTTAAGCGCATCTCTCTGGATGCGGCAATGGCCTCGGGCCACGTTAAAGCGGTAGATCTGGTACAGCCGTTTGTCGAAGGGCTGGCGGATATCGTTGATATGGCGGCGATTCAGAAAGCCGGTCTGACGCTGGGTGTCGATCCGCTGGGCGGCTCCGGTATTGAATACTGGAAACGTATCGCTGAGCATTACAAACTTAACCTGACGTTAGTTAACGATCAGGTTGATCAAACCTTCCGCTTTATGCACCTTGATAAAGACGGCGCGATCCGTATGGATTGCTCCTCCGAATGCGCGATGGCGGGGTTGCTGGCGCTGCGTGACAAGTTTGACCTGGCCTTCGCCAACGACCCGGACTACGACCGTCATGGCATCGTGACGCCTGCAGGGCTGATGAACCCGAACCATTATCTGGCGGTCGCCATTAACTATCTGTTCCAGCATCGTCCGCTGTGGGGCAAAGACGTGGCTGTTGGTAAAACGCTGGTCTCTTCCGCGATGATTGACCGCGTGGTGAATGATTTGGGACGCAAGCTGGTAGAAGTGCCGGTTGGCTTCAAATGGTTTGTTGACGGTTTGTTCGACGGCAGCTTTGGTTTCGGCGGGGAAGAGAGCGCGGGCGCTTCGTTCCTGCGTTTCGACGGTACGCCGTGGTCTACCGATAAAGACGGTATCATCATGTGCCTGCTGGCGGCGGAAATCACCGCCGTTACCGGGAAAAACCCACAAGAGCATTACAATGAACTGGCAGCGCGTTTTGGCGCGCCGAGCTATAACCGTCTGCAGGCGAGCGCGACATCGGCCCAGAAAGCGGCATTGTCTAAACTGTCTCCGGAAATGGTCAGCGCCAGCACGCTGGCAGGCGACCCGATCACCGCGCGTCTTACCGCAGCGCCGGGTAATGGCGCATCGATTGGCGGCCTGAAGGTAATGACCGACAACGGCTGGTTCGCCGCGCGTCCATCCGGTACGGAAGACGCTTACAAGATCTATTGCGAAAGCTTCCTGGGGGAAGAACATCGCAAGCAGATTGAGAAAGAAGCCGTTGAAATCGTTAGCGAAGTATTGAAAAACGCCTGATGGGCGATATGGAAGAAAAAGGAGCCTTACGGCTCCTTTTTTGTATTAACGGCGCTGCGCTTATCAGGCCTGTAAATCGCCTCCAGGCCGGATAAGGCGCTTGTGATATCTGACTTATTCGCTCTGAGTCGCCAGATGCCGGCGGCAGGTAAGGGCGTCGCATTCGATACGCACCACGCAAACCGCTTTCATCATATCTTCCCGATAACTGAAGGTTTTTCCCGGATCGGTCTGGCGCATAATGACGTCCAGGCCGTAGCGCATCTCCTCGCGTGTTTGCAATATCGATGCCAGCCCGGTGGCGAAAACGCTGGTGTAGGCGTAGCTATAATCACAGGGGTCATCGGCACGTAGTAATGCATGGTCGCCGTCCATTTCAATGCATACTGCCGGGTTCTTACGTAACAGACGCATCTTTTTCCCGGTGCGTGCGCCGTGAAAATAAAATATCCAGCGTCCGTTCTGATACTCGTAGCCAAAATTTACGGGGACAACATACGGACAGAGATTGTCGTTAAACCCTATCCGACACACTTCGTGTTTACTGAGAATAGCCAGTATTTCTGCTATATCAGTGACTTCCCGTTCTGGATTACTCATTTCTATTATCTTATTCAAAGAGTGAAAATGCCCGGACTACCGTTACCGCAGCCCGGGCGCGCCATCAGCCGTGTTTATTTTTCAATTCAAAACGCGGTGAGACCAGGCCGTATAACGTCCAGCCGAGGAAGGTCACAATTGAGCCGTACAGCATGGCTTCTTCACCGGAGGAATATAGCGCGTAGAAGCTATACATGGCGCCAACGAAGGCCACGAAGTTAGCGACTTTCGCTTTTGATGACGGCACATTCGCCATTTTCTGAATGATAACCAGCGCGGCCATCGACAGAATATACGGAATAATGTTCGTCACCACCGCCAGGTTAACCAGGACGTTAAACTGACTATTCAGCGACGGGCTAATGGTCATCAGCGACAGGCCAGTCTGAATAATCACAATAATCAACATCCCCTGAACCGGCGCGTCGACTTTCGTTACACGAGAGAAGACTTTCGGGAAATAGCCTTCGTCAGCGGAGGATTTAAAGACCTGGGCGATAGTGAACTGCCAGCCCAGCAGCGAGCCGCAGCAGGACATTACCATCAGCGCCATGATCACTTTACCTACCGCAGGCGTGAACATCTGTGCAAACGCCAGACCAAACGGCGCCGTGGAGTTCGCCAGATCCATGTTCGGCACAATCCCGGCAATCACGTTAGTCGAAACGATATAGATGACCGCCGCGCCCAGCGTACCGCCCAGTACCGCGATGGGGACGTTCTTTTCCGGATTCTCGACCACGTCTGCGTTGGCGCAGGCGGATTCCAGTCCAAGAAATGCCCACAACGTCATGGCGATGGAAGAACCGACCGCGCTAAAGAACGGAACATGGTGCGGGTTCCATGACGCTACGTACATGCTGGGGCTAAACCAGAACCAGCCAATGATGCACAGGCCGACAACCGGAATGATGACGCCCCAAACGGTAACGCTACTGATCTGTCCGGTAATACGCGCGCCGCCAAAATTTGCGATGGTACAAACCCACAATACGGCGATAGTCGCCAGACCGATCTGGAGCGGCGTCAGCGCGGCGCCGAACAGCTCGGTGCCATAGCCGACAGCGGAGATGGCGATAGCCACGTTGGCGATCAGCAGCGAGACGCCGTAGGTATAGTTCGCCATAAAGTTGCCGGATTTACCGAAGGCATATTCGGCGTAACCGCCCATACCGCCGGATTTACGGCTAAACATACCGCATTTCGCAAACGCCCAGGCCAGCGCCATCGAGCCGACGGCGGTGACCAGCCAGGAGATAATGGATATCGTGCCGACTTCAGACAGTTTGGTCGGTAGCATGATGATCCCGGAGCCCATCATGTTGACCATAGTCAGAATTGTGAGCTGCACGACACCCATTTTATTGGATTTAGGTTTACTCATAATTTTTCCTCCTTCAGCAGGGAGCGCTGCGCGTCACGAGGTTTAATGACGTAGCACCAGACCTGCTTACGGCCGTCGTGTTCTTCGATATAAACGCCCTGCAGTTCAGGCGCAAAGCCCGGCAGCAGGTTGATCCCTTCTTCCAGGGCGCTGAAGTAACGCAGGACAGAACCGCCCCAGATTTCACCCGGAACTACACACAGCACTCCCGGCGGGTAAGGCAGAGCGCCTTCAGCCGCGATACGACCTTCCGCTTCCGGCAGGCGAACCAGTTCGACCTCGCCGCGCAGATAGGCATAGTTGGCCTCTTGCGGATTCATACTGACTTTCGGGAAATGCGATTTACGGAACATCTCTTTTTGCAGCTGTTTCACGTTGTGCCGCGCATAGAGATCGTGCATCTCCTGGCAAAGCTGACGCAGGGTATAGCCGGCATAACGCGCTTCATGCTGTTTGTAGATGGACGGTAATACTTCCGCTAACGGCGCATCAGCTTCCAGCAGTTTTTCGAAACGAGCCAGCAGGGCGACAAGCTGTTGTAACTTCGCCATGTCTTCTGCCGGCGTCAGCAGGAACAGAATGGAGTTGAGGTCGCATTTTTCCGGCACAACGCCGTTCTCGCGCAGGAAGTTGGCGAGGATCGTGGCAGGAACGCCAAAGTCTTCATATTCGCCGCTCGCTGCATTAATGCCCGGTGTGGTGAGCAGCAGTTTGCAAGGGTCGACAAAGTACTGATGTTCGGCATAGCCTTCAAACGCATGCCAGTGTTCTCCCGGAACGAAGTGGAAGAAGCGTAGATCGCTGGCGATCTCTGATGTCGGGTATGACTGCCACGGCTTACCATCAATCAGTTCCGGTACGAACGGACGGATGTGATGACAGTTTTCGAGGATCAATTTACGGGCATCGATGCCGTTAACCACGCAATCCATCCACATATTGCGACCGCTGACGCCTTCGTGCATTTTGGCGTTAACGTCCAGCGCGGCGAACAGCGGATAGAACGGGCTGGTGGAAGCGTGCATCATAAAGGCGTTGTTCATGCGCTTATGCGGAACGTAGCGCGATTGCCCTTTGATATGGCTATCTTTTTTATGGATCTGCGAGGTCTGGGAGAAACCGGCTTGTTGTTTGTGAACGGACTGCGTCACCAGAATACCCGGATCGTTTTCGTTCAGTTCCAGCAGCAGCGGCGAACAATCGGCCATCATCGGAATAAATTGTTCATAGCCGACCCAGGCGGAGTCAAACAGGATGTAGTCGCACAGATGACCAATTTTATCGACGACCTGACGGGCGTTATAAATGGTACCGTCGTAGGTGCCTAACTGGATGACGGCCAGACGGAATGGACGTGCTTCGCGGGCGCGCTGCGGCGCGACTTCGCTAATCAGCTCGCGCAGGTAATCTTCTTCGAAGCAGTGAGCGTCGATCCCGCCGATAAAACCATACGGGTTACGCGCGGTTTCCAGATAAACTGGCGTTGCGCCCGCCTGCAATAATGCGCCGTGGTGGTTAGATTTGTGGTTGTTACGGTCAAACAGAACCAGATCGCCCGGCGTTAACAGCGCGTTGAGGACGACTTTGTTAGAGGAGGAGGTCCCGTTCAGCACAAAGTAGGTCTTATCGGCGTTAAAGACTTTCGCCGCATGTTGCTGCGCAATGCAAGGCGCGCCTTCGTGAATCAGCAGATCGCCCATCGCCACGTCCGCGTTGCATAGGTCGGAGCGGAAGAGCGTTTCGCCAAAGTATTCCACGAACTGATTACCGGCAGGATGACGGCGGAAGAATTCGCCGCCCTGATGTCCCGGGCAGTCAAATGCGCTGTTGCCCTGGTTGACATAATCCACCAGCGCGCGGAAAAACGGCGGACGTAACTGCGTTTCGTAGTGGCTTGCTGCGGTTTCCAACTGGCGACCATAGAAGGCAGTACGGGATTCATTATATTCGAATACACCAGAGATACGCGGCAAATACTCAGGCGGTACGCGTCCTTCGTCATGAGTCGCGACAAACACGGGAATACCGTAACCCGTTGCGTCGATTTCATCGAGTTTTCCGTGTTCAATGTCGTCGATGGATAACACGATGGCAGCCACGTCGATGAAACGACTCTCATCAACATTTACAATATTACGGTGTGTAGAAAAACAATCCGGGCAATGACGGCTAACGGCAATTTTTAATTCTGACATTTTTCATCTCTTTATTTCAGGTAATAGCAGGCCCTCAATTTCTCGCATGAGAAACTGATTCTTCCGGAAAAAATCAAAGCTATCCCGCTGATAAAAAAATCAGTAAATTAGCTTTATTTTAGATGTAATAAATCCCAACCCGTCCGGTTGCAGGAAATTCAGGATTTAAGGAGTTGAGTACTACGATATACAGGCAGAAACCGCGATAACTAAAATTGCGCTGAGTCGGAATTTCTTCTGTCAAACCACATAGTTAGCTGGCTGGGCGTAAAGGAATTACCGTACTGTCGCTTTTAACAATTCGAGTTATTTAGGCAATAGACCTGAATGACATAAGGGTCGGAAAGACCTGTATGCTGAAGTACCCGTAGCAGAAAAACTACCGGGCATTAAAGAAATGAAAATCGAAACTATTACGGTGGGCAAACATCATAATATGCGTTGTCCGCCTTATATGGGGCATAAAACGATTATTATTTTCCATTTTGAGGTCCTTTCATTGATTTATTGAAAGCATGGATATTTTATCCAGGGAGCGCCAGCGATCTGTGAACCAGATCAACAAAAAACGATCATTTGAAAAATAATTAGTCGGCGATTATGCATATCGTGCTGTGAAATAACGGATTGTTTCTTAAATGTTAATTATATGTGTTTTATATTCTCCATAAAATATAATATCGCCGCGAAAATAATTATTCGCGACGCCGAAAATAAATGACATAAAAATTAGAAGTTATTTAAAAATAATGAATAGCTATTCACGGCATAAAGCGATAGCCAATTCCGGTTTCGGTAATAAAATGGCGTGGGCGGGTGGGATCTTGTTCCAGTTTCTGGCGTAAATGTCCCATATAGATGCGCAAATAGTGGCTATGCTCCACGGCGTTAGGGCCCCAGACCTGGTTTAATAACTGCCGTTGGGTTAATACCTTGCCGGCATTATTGAGTAATACCGCCAGCAGGCGGAACTCAATCGGCGTCAGATGGATTTCTTCGTCGCCACGGTGGATCAACCGTGCGGCGAGATCGACCGTCACGCCGGAAAAGCGGACGATCGGATCGGCGCAAGGGCTGGCGGCGTGCCGTCGCAGCGCGACACGCAAACGCGCCTGCAACTCGCCAATGCCGAATGGCTTGCTCAGGTAATCATCAGCTCCGGCGTCAAGCGCGGCAATCTTATCGCTTTCTTCGCTGCGGGCGGAAAGGACAATCACCGGTATTGCGCTCCACTGACGCAGGTCGCGAATAAAATCGATTCCATCGCCGTCCGGCAGGCCGAGATCGAGAATAATCAGATCGGGCTTTCGCGTGGCGGCTTCCAGTAAACCACGTTGTAATGTTTCAGCTTCATACACGCGCAGGCCGTCGCCTTCCAGCGCAGCGCGCAGAAAGCGGCGGATGGCCTGTTCATCTTCAACAATCAGAACGTTTGTCACATATCCTCATGAAAATCATCAAGTTCAGGTGGCTTTCCTTGCGGCAGCGTCACACGGAAACAGGCGCCGCCCTGCGGTCGATTATAGGCGGTAAGCGTGCCGCCGTGTACCTCTACGATAGCATGGCAAATCGCCAGCCCCAGCCCCACGCCGGGGACGGAGGACTCTTTGTTGCCGCGGGCGAACTTATCGAAAATCTTCTGTTCTTGCCCCGCAGGAATACCCGGCCCGTTATCCCAGACATCCAGTTGTAAACGATCGTCCTTAACCGCAGCATCAATGCCGATACTGGCCTGCGGCCCGGCGTACTTAACGGCGTTTTCCAGCAAGTTGATCAGGACACGCTCAAATAAGGGGCCATCGACATGGATAAGCGTTAACTGTTGCGGCAGCGACAATGTAATCGGATGCAATAAACCCGGCTCTAACATCTGTAACGCGCTACCGACGACCTCTTCCAGCGTCAGCCACTCTTTTTTAAGATTAAACCCGCCGGACTGAATACGCGCCATATCCAGCAAATTATTCACCAGCCGGGTGGTGTTGAGAATATGCTGGCGGATTTCACTGGCCTGACGCGCGTGGGGCGATCCTGCGCTGGCTAAATCCAGCGTCAAAATTTCCGCCTGGCCGAACAATACCGTCAGCGGCGTGCGTAAATCATGCGATAGCGCCGCCAGCAGAGCGTTGCGAATACTTTCGCGCTCGCTGGCGAGACGCGCCTGTTCTTCGCTGGCGGTCAGCGTCAGTCGTTCCAGCGCGTTGGCGACAAGCAGAGTAAATGTTTCCAGCAGGCGTTGCTGCTCCGGCACCATTAACTGACGCAAATTACCCGGTTCGACGATAGCCAGACCGTACGTTTTATCGGCGCTTTTCAGCGGCAGGATTTGATAAGGCACGCCAGGGAGGGTATCGGTGCCTGCGCCGGCAGGCTGGCCTTTATCAAAACTCCAGCGCGCAATTGCGTCGTCCCACGGCGTCATGCCTTGCTGGTGGGTGAGAGGCCGCAACTTACCGTTAGCATCAGGTAATAAAATTTGGCTGCGCGCCTGAAACGTCGAGGCGATAAACCGCTCGCTGGTCGCGGCGATATCATGTTCGCTACGCCCGACGGCCAGCGCTTTAGACATTTCATATAAATGGCGGGTACGCTGTTCCCGATAACGGGCGACGCGCGCCTGATAGCGCACCCCGGCAGTAAGATTGCCAATCACCAGACCAACCGTCAGCATCACGGCAAAGGTCAGCAAATACTGCACGTCCGAAACGGCGAGCGTACCGCGTGGCGCGATAAAAAAGAGATCGAAACTCGCCACGTTAATCACCGTCGCCACCACCGACGGCCAGCGTCCGTAAAGCAGCGCAATCACCACTACACCCAGCAAATAGAGCATTACCAGATTGGCGGCGTCGAAGGTGACAAGCCACTGCATAGCGATAAGCGTGGTGATGGCGCAAAGCGCCACGGCGACCAGACAGCCCTGAATCTGCCCACGCCATTTCTCTTTAAAAGGTCGGTTATCAGGCGTTTGCGCCAACGCGCGCGCTGGTGGCTCTTCCAGCGCGACGATCACCTGATCGAGATCCGGCGCGCGCCTGGCAAGACGGTCGGCGAAAGCGTCACGTCGCCACCAGCGTCGCGACGCCGGGCGGCCCATGACGATTTTCCCCAGATTATGTTCGCGGGCATAGCGCACGACCGCTTTCTCTTCTGCGGGATCGGACAGGGTGGCGGTTTCCGCGCCAAGCTCCTGCGCCAGGCGCAGCGCGCTTAAAATAGCCCGCCGTTGTTTTTCCGGTAAGCGGTGTAACGTTGGCGTTTCGACATAGACGGCGTGCCAGACGCTGCCGAGCCGGGAGGCCAGACGCGCCGCGGTACGCACCAGTTTTTCGCTGCCGGTGTTATGCCCGATACACAGTAAAATCGCATCGCGGGTATGCCATACTTTTTCTTCGCCCGGATGCGCGCGCCAGGCGCGCATCTGATCGTCCACGCGATCGGCTGTCCGGCGTAGCGCCAGCTCGCGGAGGGCGATCAGATTGCCCTTGCGGAAAAAATGTTCAATAGCGCGTTCCGCCTGGCCGGCGATATACACTTTACCTTCGTTGAGCCGTTGGCGCAGATCGTCGGGCGGCAGATCGACCAGTACGACTTCATCGGCGGCATCAAAAAAGGGATCGGGGACGGTTTCGCGCACCTGAATCCCCGTGACGCCGCTCACCACATCATTCAGACTTTCCAGATGTTGTACGTTCACGGTGGTGAAAACGTCGATTCCCGCTTCCAGCAGCTCTTCAATATCCTGCCAGCGCTTAGGATGGCGTGAGCCAGGCGCGTTACTGTGCGCCAGCTCATCCATTAAAATCAGCGCCGGACGCCGGGCGAGGGCGGCATCCAGGTCAAATTCGCGAATTTGCCGCCCCCGGTGCGAGTGACGTTTTGGCGGCAGAATGGTCAGCCCGTCAAGTAGCGCGGCGGTCTCTTCACGGCCGTGCGTCTCTACCACGCCGATCACCACATCCAGCCCCTGCGCTCGCAGCCGCTGCGCTTGCGCCAGCATCGCCCAGGTTTTTCCGACGCCTGCGCAGGCGCCGAAGAAAATTTTCAACTTCCCCCGGTGGGGCGGGGGCGTTTGTTCCAACAAGCGATCCGGATCAGGACGCAAGGGTTCGTCGTTCATTTCGCTCTGTGTCCCTGTAGCGCATCCAGCGCCAGATTAAGCTCAACAATATTCACCACCGGTTGCCCAAGAAAGCGCGCCAGCGGCCTGTGCGTATATTCTGCAACCAGTTGCGCGACCTGTTCAACGGGAAGCTGGCGAGCCGCCGCTACGCGGGGGATTTGCCATGCCGCGGCGCCGGGCGTCAGATTATTATCCAGCCCGCTTGCCGACGCTGTCGCCAGCTCAACCGGAACCGCGGAACTCGCCTGGGGGTTAGCGGCGCGTAGCGCGGCGACGCGGGCCTGTATTTGCGCATCCAGTTCGGGATTGCTGGCGGCCAGGTTGCTTCCGCCCGACGCCAGTGGATTATAAGGCGTATCGGCGGTGGCGGAGGGCCGGCCATGAAAATAGCCCGCGGCGGTAAACGATTGTCCGATAAGCGCTGAGCCGCGTATCACATTGTCTTTATGAATCAGCGAGCCATTAGCCTGCCAGGGAAACCACCACTGCCCCAGCGCCGTGGTCAGAAGCGGATACACGCCGCCGGTCAATAACAGCAGAAATAACATTGTCGAAAAAGCAGGACGTAAACCGATCATCATACACCTCACGCCAGACCCAGCAGGGTCAGCAGCACATCAATCACTTTGATACCAATAAACGGCACCACCAGACCACCCAGACCATAGATCCATAAATTACGGCGCAGCATGGCCGATGCGGAAAGCGGCTTATAACTCACGCCTTTTAATGCCAGCGGGATCAGAAAAATAATAATCAGGGCGTTAAAGATCACCGCGCTCAGAATGGCGGAGTTCGGCGAATGCAGCCCCATCACGTTGAGCGCGTTTAGCTGCGGATAGGTAGCGGCAAACGCGGCGGGAATAATGGCGAAATATTTCGCTACATCATTCGCGATACTGAAGGTGGTGAGCGAGCCGCGCGTCATCAGCATCTGCTTACCGATATGCACCACTTCAATCAACTTGGTCGGGTTAGAGTCCAGATCCACCATATTACCGGCTTCTTTCGCCGCCTGGGTGCCGGAGTTCATCGCCACCGCGACGTCAGCCTGCGCCAGCGCCGGGGCATCGTTAGTGCCGTCGCCGGTCATGGCGACCAGCCGTCCTTCCGCCTGATATTGACGGATCAGCGCCAGCTTGGCTTCCGGCGTGGCTTCGGCAAGAAAATCGTCCACACCGGCTTCGGCGGCAATCGCTGCCGCCGTCAGGCGGTTATCGCCAGTGATCATCACCGTTTTAATGCCCATCTTTCGTAGCTGGGCGAAACGTTCTTTAATGCCGCCTTTAACGATATCCTTGAGGGCGATAACACCCAGTATGCGCGCGCCTTCCACGACCACCAGCGGCGTCGCGCCCAGACGCGCTACGTTCTCGACGTTTTGCTCGACATCGGCGGGAAAATGGCCGCCATTGCTCTCGACATGACGCCGAATCGCGTCCACCGAGCCTTTACGGATCATCCGGTTATCGATATTAATCCCGCTCATGCGGCTTTGCGCGGTAAACGGAACAAAGGTGGCATGAAGCGACTGCACATCGCGTTCACGCAGGTTAAAGCGCTGTTTGGCGAGGATCACAATGCTGCGGCCTTCCGGCGTTTCGTCGGCCAGCGAAGCGAGCTGCGCGGCGTCAGCCAGCGTGCGTTCGTCCACCCCTCGGGCGGGTATAAAATCGGACGCCTGGCGGTTGCCGAGCGTGATAGTGCCGGTTTTATCCAGCAGTAACACGTCGACATCGCCCGCGGCTTCTACGGCGCGGCCGCTGGTGGCGATGACGTTCGCGCCCAACATTCGGCTCATTCCGGCTACGCCAATGGCGGAGAGTAGCCCGCCGATGGTGGTGGGGATCAGGCACACCAGCAACGCCACCAACACGGTGACGCTGACCGCGTTACCGCCCCAGGCGGAGAAGGGCCACAGGGTGGCGGTCGCCAGTAAAAAGACAATGGTCAGGGCGATGAGCAAAATCGTCAGGGCAATCTCGTTAGGCGTTTTCCGCCGCTGCGCGCCTTCCACCATCGCGATCATCCGGTCAAGAAAGGTTTCGCCAGGATTGACGCTACAGGCAATCACCAGCCAGTCGGAAAGAATTCGCGTGCCGCCGGTGACAGAGGCGAAATCGCCGCCGGACTCACGGATCACGGGCGCGGATTCGCCGGTAATCGCACTTTCATCCACCGAGGCGCCGCCTTCGATGACCTCGCCGTCGCAGGGAATAATATCGCCCGCTTTGACCAGGACAATGTCGCCTTTCCGCAGTTCAGCGGCGGGCACGTTATCGGCCTGCGCATCATGGCGCGGGGCGCGCAGGCGGCGAGCGAACGCGGTCTTTTTCACTCCTTTCAGACTGTTTGCCTGGGCTTTGCTGCGGCCTTCCGCCAGCGCTTCGGCAAAATTGGCGAACAGTACGGTGAACCATAACCACAGGCTGATCACCCCTGTAAACAGGGCGCTTCCCGCTATTTGTCCTGTTACCATAGCGAGCGTTAACAGAGTGGTTAGCACGCTGCCGGCCCAGACCACAAACATCACCGGGTTACGCCACTGGGCGCGTGGGCTTAATTTTTTTACGGCATCCGTTAGCGCCTGTACGAGTAAAACAGGTTCAAACAGCGCCAGTTGCTTGCGACTCATATCAATGTACTCCGCATCGCTCAAGGTAAAGAGAAATGTTCCGCTACCGGGCCAAGCGCCAGGGCAGGAATAAACGTCAGCGCGCCGACTAGCAGTACCGTGCCGATGAGCAGTCCAATAAATAGCGCGCCGTGGGTCGCCAGCGTTCCCTGACTGGCCGGCTGTACTTTTTTACTGACCAGCGATCCGGCGATGGCCATGACAGGAATAATCACGCCGAAACGGCCGACGAACATGCAGAACGCCAACAAACAGTTCCAGAAAGGCGAGTTAGCGCTCAGACCCGCAAAGGCGCTACCGTTGTTGTTGGCGGCAGAGGAGACGGCATATAGCACTTCGCTAAAACCGTGCGGGCCAGGGTTCAGCATTGCGCTGCGTCCGGCATCCGTCATCATCGCCAGCGCCGAACCCAACAAGACCAGCATCGGCGTGACCAGAATCGCCAGCGCGGTCATTTTCATTTCGCGCACGTCGATTTTTTTCCCCAAGTACTCCGGCGTGCGACCGATCATCAGCCCCGCGATAAACACCGCCAGCAGGACAAACAGCAACATGCCGTACAGGCCTGAACCGACGCCGCCAAAGACCACTTCGCCAATTTGCATCAGCCACATCGGCACCATACCGCCCAGAGCGGTAAACGAGTCGTGCATGGCATTTACCGCCCCGCAGGACGCCGCGGTCGTGACGACGGCAAACAGGCTGCTGGCCAGCACGCCAAAGCGTGTTTCTTTACCCTCCATGTTGACGCTACTGTCCGCGCCTGCCGCCAACAGATGTGCATTTCCCTGAACTTCCGCCCACATCACTACCGCTACGCAGACCACAAAAATGCATGACATCGCCCACAGTAGCGCGCGTCCCTGACGGCGATCGCCCGCCGCTTCGCCAAAGGCGAAACAGAGCGCGGCTGGAATCAAAAATATCGCCAGCATCTGCGCCAGATTAGTGAGCGCGGTGGGGTTTTCGAACGGATGCGAAGAGTTGGCGTTAAAGAAACCGCCGCCGTTGGTGCCAAGCATTTTGATCGCCTCCTGCGAAGCAACCGGACCCATCGGCAAGAGTTGTTTAGCGCCTTCAAGAGTGGTGATGGGCTGATAAGCCGACAGGTTTTGCGGTACGCCTTGTTGGATAAAAAACAGCGCGATAATTAACGCGACAGGAAATAATATCCATAGCGTAATGCGTACCAGATCCTGCCAGGCATTACCCAGCGTGTGCACATTCTGGCGCGTAAAGGCGCGGATAAGCGCAAAAACCACCGCAATCCCGGTCGCCGCCGACAGGAAATTTTGCACCGTCAGCCCCGCCATCTGGCTAAAGTAGCTCAGCGTGCTTTCGCCGCTGTAGGCTTGCCAGTTGGTATTGGTGACAAAGCTGACGGCGGTATTCAGCGCCAGATCCCAGGACAGCCCCGGTAGCCGCTGCGGATTTAAGGGCAGCCACTCCTGCCAGAATAGCAGGCAAAACAGGATGCCCAGTCCCAGCAGATTGAGCGTCAGTAGCGCCAGTAAATACTGACGCCAGTTCATTTCGTGGTCGGTAATGCCAAGAGTCCGCCAGAGGATACGCTCAATGCCAGCCACGCCCGGCAACGGAACGGCGGCGATGAGCCTTGCCAGGCCCGAACCCAATGGTTTCGCCAGTACCAATAAAATCAGTAAAAAACTGGCGATCAGTAAAAATCCTTGCGCGGCCATCAGAACGCCTCCGCATTAATCAGGGCATAGACCAGATAACCTAAAAGTAAGAAAACCAGCACGATGCCGGTTATCACGCCTGCACTCACAGAGCACCTCCAGTGGCATTGTTTTACTCCTGAGAAAGGTAATTTTTTGGCTGCAAAGATTTCGCAAAAATTGGCGGGCGGAGTGTAAAAAAAGTATAAAAATGGCAAAGACCATTATTTAACTAATGGTTAGTATTAATTTAACCTTTTTGTAACTAATTTACGCTTTGAATGTAAATCTGCTGGAAAAGCGTGAAAATAAGTGGTCGGATGAGTAGTAAAATTACACCGAAAGCGGTACTATTTTAATCAGGTAACGAGGTTCAATTTTTCGGTGCTATTCACCGATTCAATCTATACCGGGGCGGGTAGCGTCGGTATAAAGGGGGAAAACGTATGGAACACTATAAAGACTATCCGGCGCATGTCATTTTTGCCCGTCGTGCTTTCGCGGTGATCGCAGGCGTGCTGGCGCTGCCAGTGATGCTCTTCTGGAAAGACCGCGCGCGTTTTTATAGTTATCTGCACCGTGTCTGGTCGAAAACCAGTGATAAACCGGTATGGATGGCGCAGGCTGAAAAAGCCACCTGCGACTTTTATTAATCGCGACCAGCCTGAAAAACCGTCAGCCGCCACGCTGGCGGTTTTTTTATGCGCCAGGGTCTACACTGTTTAACGCTATTCGCCGTGACGTTTCATCTTTCAGGAGTTGTATGCCCACCCATTTAGTCTGGTTCAGGCGCGATCTGCGTTTACAGGATAACCTTGCGCTGGCCGCCGCCTGCCGCGATGCATCCGCGCGGGTGCTGGCGCTTTATATTTCCACCCCCGCGCAGTGGCAGGCCCATGATATGGCGCCGCGTCAGGCGGCATTCATCAGCGCGCAGCTCAATGCGCTACAGACGGCCCTTGCAGAGAAAGGCATTCCGCTGCTGTTTCATGAAGTGGCGGATTTTAACGCCAGTATTGAAACGGTCAAAAACGTTTGCCGACAGCATGACGTCAGCCATCTGTTTTATAACTATCAGTATGAGTTTAACGAGCGTCAGCGTGATGCGGCGGTGGAAAAAACGCTGCCCTCTGTCATCTGCGAAGGCTTTGACGATAGCGTGATTCTGGCGCCCGGCGCGGTGATGACCGGCAATCATGAAATGTATAAAGTTTTTACGCCGTTTAAAAACGCTTGGTTGAAACGGCTAAAAGAGGATATTCCGCCATGCGTTCCGGCCCCGAAGATCCGGGTGAGCGGCGCGCTTTCTACACCCTTAACGCCAGTCTCGCTTAACTACCCGCAACAGGCGTTTGACGCCGCGCTTTTCCCGGTGGAAGAAAACGCGGTCATCGCGCAGCTACGTCAGTTTTGCGCGCAGGGCGCAGACGGGTATGCGTCACAGCGGGATTTCCCTGCGGTTGAAGGCACCAGTCGGCTTTCCGCCAGCCTGGCGACGGGCGGCCTGTCGCCGCGACAGTGTCTGCACCGATTACTGGCGGAGCAGCCGCAGGCGCTGGACGGCGGACCGGGAAGCGTCTGGTTGAATGAACTCATCTGGCGGGAATTTTACCGTCATTTAATGACCTGGTATCCGGCATTATGCAAACACCAGCCGTTTATCCGCTGGACAAAACGCGTCGCGTGGCAGGAGAACCCGCACTATTTTCAGGCATGGCAGAAAGGCGAAACCGGTTATCCCATTGTCGATGCGGCGATGCGCCAGCTTAACGCGACGGGCTGGATGCATAACCGTTTACGCATGATTACCGCTAGCTTTCTGGTAAAAGATCTGCTAATTGACTGGCGGTTGGGGGAGCGCTATTTCATGTCGCAGCTTATTGACGGCGATCTTGCCGCCAACAATGGCGGCTGGCAGTGGGCCGCTTCAACCGGTACCGATGCCGCGCCTTATTTTCGTATTTTTAATCCCACGACTCAGGGAGAGAGGTTCGATCGCGACGGCGAATTTATCCGCCAGTGGCTACCGGCATTACGCGATATCCCTGGAAAAGCGATTCACGAGCCGTGGCGGTGGGCGGAAAAAGCGGGAGTCATGCTTGATTATCCTCGGCCTATTGTGGAGCACAAACAGGCGAGAATCGCAACGCTTTCCGCCTATGAGGCGGCGAGAAAAGGGGCGTGATACAGGCCCGGTAGCGCAAACTACCGGGCCTTCTGCTATCAGGATTCGACGGCCAGCGCGCGGCTTTTGAATTTGAAGGACTGATACAGCCAAATCAGCAGGACAACCCCTACGCAGGCTAGCGCGCCCCAGGTGATCTGTTCAAAAACATCCACATAGGCGTTGATGGCGTAATTAACCGCGCCGCTGGCGTCGAAGGCGCTTTGCGAGGTCTGGTCAGCGATGACGCCTGCCAGATAGTTAGCTATCGCGCCGGACAGCAGCATATAAATTCCGGTTAATACGCCGGTGACGCCGGGGATATCAATGCGCGTAATTTGCGACATGGCGACCGGGTCGATAAACAGCTCGGCAAAGCCCATCACCGCCAGTCCCAGCACCATTAGCGGCATTGAAGAGTGTCCGTAAGCGGCGGACCAGCGTGCGCTCAGGGTCAAAATACAGAATCCGGCGCTCATCAGACCGAGACCCAGCGCGAATTTGCCCCAGATACGCACGGTGCGATTACCGCTTACGCTCTCTTTAACCAGCCAGGCCAGGACGACCCCACACAGCATCACGGCAAAGGCGTTCACCGACTGGAACATGGCGGTAGGAACGGAATAGCCCAGAATATCGCGGTTCACAAAGCGGTCGATATACAGGCTGATAGAACTGCCGCCCTGCTGGGCAAACGCCCAGAACAGCATACTGAACAGGGTCAGGGTGACAATCAGCCCCAGTTCTTTGCGCTGTTTGGCCGTTTGCGCCTGACGATAAATTTTTGCCAGCACGACCAGGCCGATCGCGGTCGCCACGATTAAGGCATAGACAGACCATTCTTTCCAGAACAGAACGGTAATCAGCAACGGCGCCGCTACCAGCAGAATTAACAGCCAGCCCCAGTTCGGCAGCAGGTAGTTTCTGGCGCACAACACGGCTTTATTCACGCCGGTAGTGTGGGTGAAATGACGATTTCCACACAGGAAGATCACTAACCCCGCAAGCATACCAATGGCAGCGAGCGCAAAGCCCATCGCCCAACTGTACTCCTCTTGCACATAGCCGCAGGCGATAGGCGCCACGATCGAACCAATATTGCCCGCTGCGTAAAGCAGCGAGAACCCGCCGTCGCGGCGCGGATCTTCCGGCTGGTACAGTTCGCCCAGCAGGCAGCTAATATTCGATTTAAACAGGCCGTAGCCGCAGACAATGATCGCCAGCGACAGATAAAGGAATGTCGGCGCGATCTCACTGGCGCCCAGCACTAAATGACCGATCGCCATTAAAAATGCGCCCAGCATGACTGCCATTCGGTTGCCAAGCACCTTATCCGCCAGATAGCCGCCAAGAATCGGCGTTACGTAGACCAGCGAACAATAAGCGCTGAATAACTCATAGGCGTGGTTATCGTCGTATTTTAGCTGATTGGTGAGATAAAGAATCAGTAGGGCGCGCATACCATAAAAGCTGAAGTACTCCCAAATTTGCAGGGCGACAACGTAGTAAATAGCGCGGGGTTGAGATGCTTGTTTATTCATCGTATTTCCGGGATAGAGACGCTGCGGCAAGAACGCGGCATTCTCAGATAATGCCTTTCTTTGTGGGCTTATTAAGCCTGCCGTATCGCCGTGTTTCCTTAAAGTTACCAACATGATACAGAACTGATTTTTTCTGCAATATGCGTTCTGATTGCATAAATATACATGAAACCGATCGTGTTTTGCTAAGTAATTTGCGCCAAACCCGGGGGTGATTGTTTCTTGATGTGTCAAACAAATGTTTATCGACGAACGGCTAACGGGAGGCTATGTTAACGGAGGCTGAACCCGTAACGGGAAAGTAGAACGTGGGTTAAAGGGAGCGATGATGAAAAACACCGAGCTGGAACAACTGATTAACGACAAGCTGAACAGTGCGGCAATAAGCGATTATGCGCCGAATGGTTTACAGGTCGAAGGAAAAGAGACGGTACAGAAAATCGTTACCGGCGTGACCGCAAGTCAGGCGCTGCTCGATGAGGCGGTGCGTTTGCAGGCCGATGCGGTCATTGTTCATCATGGTTACTTCTGGAAAGGCGAGTCTCCGGTTATTCGCGGCATGAAACGCCGTCGCTTAAAAACGTTACTGGCAAATGATATTAACCTTTACGGTTGGCATCTGCCGCTGGATGCGCATCCTGAGCTGGGCAACAATGCGCAGTTGGCGGCGCTATTGGGCATTACCGTGAAAGGAGAAATTGAGCCGCTGGTGCCGTGGGGAGAGCTCTCAATGCCGGTGCCGGGGCTGGAACTGGCCTCATGGATTGAAGCGCGTCTGGGGCGTAAACCGCTATGGTGCGGCGATACCGGGCCAGAGAATGTTCAGCGTGTCGCCTGGTGTACCGGCGGCGGGCAAAGTTTTATTGATAGCGCCGCCCGCTTCGGCGTGGATGCTTTTATTACCGGCGAGGTGTCTGAACAGACCATTCATTCCGCGCGCGAACAGGGGCTGCATTTTTATGCCGCCGGGCACCATGCCACTGAACGCGGCGGTATTCGCGCCCTGAGCGAATGGTTGAACGAAAACACGGCGTTGGATGTGACGTTTATTGATATCCCTAACCCGGCATAACTGAGAGGTAATAAAGTGCAGCGAGCGCGTTGTTATCTGTTAGGCGAAACAGCGGTCGTCCTGGAACTTGAACCGCCGATTACGCTGGCGAGCCAGAAACGCATCTGGCGTCTGACGCAGCGTCTGGTCGATATGCCGAACGTGGTGGAAGCCATTCCCGGGATGAACAATATCACCGTGATCTTGCGGGAACCGCAAACCCTGGCGCTGGATGCGATTGAGCGTCTGCAGCGCTGGTGGGAAGAGAGCGAGGCGCTGGAGCCGGACTCGCGTTCGGTTGAGATCCCGGTGATCTATGGCGGCGCAGGCGGGCCGGATCTGGCGGCGGTGGCACGGCACAGCGGTTTGAGTGAAAAGCAGGTCGTGGAGCTACATGCCTCCGTTGAATATGTCGTCTGGTTTTTAGGCTTTCAGCCTGGCTTTCCCTATCTTGGGAATTTACCAGAACCGCTCCATATGCCCAGACGCGCGGAGCCGCGCCTGCAGGTTCCGGCCGGTTCTGTCGGCATCGGCGGCGCGCAGACGGGGATTTATCCATTATCCACGCCGGGCGGCTGGCAGCTGATCGGCCTCACGCCGTTGAAGTTATTCGATCCGATGCGGGAGACCCCGGTTCTGCTACGCCTTGGCGATAGCGTACGCTTTGTGCCGCAAAAGGAGGGAATATGCTGAATATTATTCGCGCGGGGATTTATACCTCCGTGCAGGATAGCGGGCGTCACGGCTTTCGTCAGTCGGGGCTGAGTCACTGTGGCGCGCTGGATAAACCCGCCTTTCAGACCGCTAATCTCCTGGTCGGGAACGATGCGAATGCCCCGGCGCTGGAAATCACTCTCGGCCAACTGGTTGTCGAATTTGAAAATGAGACCTGGTTCGCTCTTACCGGCGCAGGCTGCGAGGCGCAGTTGGATGATCAACCGGTCTGGACCGGCTGGCGATTGCCGGTAAAAGCGGGTCAGCGTCTTACGCTGCATCGACCGCTTCACGGGATGCGTAGCTATCTGGCGGTGGCGGGCGGTATTGCTGTGCCGGAGGTGATGGGATCGTGTAGTACCGATCTGAAGTCCGGTATCGGTGGGCTGGAAGGACGGCTGCTAAAAGATGGCGATCGGTTGGCGACGGGTAAACCATCGCGACAGTTTAGCGGGCCGCAGGGCGTGAAGCAGTTACTGTGGGGGAATCGCATCCGTGCGCTGCCGGGGCCGGAATACCGTGAATTCGATCGCGCCTCGCAAGAAGCGTTCTGGCGTTCGCCATGGCAGCTCAGTCCGCAAAGTAATCGCATGGGCTATCGTTTGCAGGGACAATCGTTAACGCGGACAACGGATCGCGAACTGCTGTCGCACGGTTTGCTGCCCGGTGTCGTGCAGGTGCCTTACAACGGCCAACCTATTGTGCTAATGAATGATGCCCAGACAACTGGCGGCTATCCGCGCATTGCCTGCATCATCGAGGCAGATATGTACCATCTGGCGCAGATCCCGCTAGGACAACCGATCCATTTTGTGCAATGTTCGCTGGAAGAGGCGCTCAACGCGCGCCATGAGCGTCAGCGCTATCTGGAACAGCTTACCTGGCGGCTTCAGCATGAACATTGATTTAAATGCGGATGTGGGCGAAGGTTGCGCCAGCGACAGCGAATTATTAACGCTGGTCTCCTCCGCCAATATCGCCTGTGGTTTTCACGCCGGTGATGCGCAAACCATGCTGACCTGCGTGCGCGAGGCGCTGAAAAACGGCGTGGCGATCGGCGCGCATCCCAGCTTTCCGGATCGGGATAATTTTGGGCGGACGGCGATGGTTTTGCCGCCGGAAACGGTATACGCCCAGACGCTGTACCAAATCGGCGCGCTGGGGGCGATTGTTCAGGCGCAAGGCGGCGTGATGCGCCATGTCAAGCCGCACGGTATGCTCTATAACCAGGCGGCGAAAGATCCTCATCTGGCACAGGCGATTGCGAAAGCGGTACACGACTATGATCCGTCACTGATACTGGTTGGACTGGCGGGAAGCGAGCTGATCCGGGCCGGTGAACGCCATCGCCTGGTGACGCGGCAGGAGGTGTTTGCCGATCGCGGCTATCAAGCCGACGGTAGCCTGGTGCCGCGCACGCAACCTGGCGCGCTGATTCACGACGAAGAGCAGGCTCTGGCGCAAACGCTGGATATGGTACAAGCCGGGAGAGTGAAAAGCGTTACTGGTGTGTGGACGACTGTCACGGCGCAAACGGTGTGCATTCATGGCGACGGCGAGTATGCGCTTGCATTCGCTCGCAGGTTACGCGCCGCGTTCAATGCGCGTAATATACACGTTATTGCCTGAGAGCCCGACGATTGAAGCTATTATATTACGGCTGTGGATGTTCATTATGGCGTTCGATGTGCATTCCAGATAGTCAGAGGCGGTGTAGTCCATTAATCAACTGTTAACAAAGGATATTATCATGCCTGAAGGCCCGGAAATTCGTCGTGCGGCGGATAATCTGGAGGCGGCAATCAAAGGCAAACCCTTAACCGATGTCTGGTTTGCCTTTGCACAGTTAAAACCGTATGAATCGCAGCTTACCGGTCAACTTGTTACCCGGATAGAGACGCGGGGAAAAGCGTTATTGACCCACTTTTCAAATGGCCTGACGCTCTACAGCCACAACCAACTCTATGGCGTATGGCGGGTGATCGATACTGGTGAAATACCGCAGACCACGCGTATATTGCGCGTCAGGCTACAAACGGCGGATAAAACTATTCTGCTTTATAGCGCGTCTGATATCGAAATGCTGACAGCAGAGCAGCTCACGACGCACCCTTTTTTACAGCGGGTCGGTCCGGATGTGCTGGACGCGCGTCTTACTCCGGAAGAGGTTAAAGCTCGATTGCTGTCACCGCGTTTTCGCAACCGACAATTTTCCGGACTGTTGCTGGATCAGGCCTTTCTGGCGGGATTGGGGAATTATCTGCGCGTTGAAATCCTCTGGCAGGTAGGGTTAACCGGACAGCATAAAGCGAAAGATCTCAACGAGGCGCAACTGAATGCGCTTTCTCACGCGCTGTTGGATATTCCGCGCCTGTCCTACACGACTCGCGGTCAGGCGGATGAAAACAAGCATCATGGCGCACTGTTTCGCTTTAAGGTTTTCCACCGTGACGGCGAAGCGTGCGAGCGGTGCGGCGGCATTATTGAAAAGACAACACTGTCCTCACGCCCGTTTTACTGGTGCCCGCATTGCCAGAAATAGCCGGAACCGCCATCGGCGAGCGGCTATTGCCTGATGGCGCGACGCTTATCAGTCCTACAAAGGTTGTCTGGGCGCATAGGTTGATATAAAACGGGCCACTGCTGGCCCAGTTAACAGAATGCTGAACAGCCGTAGGGTTTGCATTGCCATGATGAGCGCCATATCGGCACTGCTTCCTGCCGCGATCGCGGCAACCGTATCCAGACCACCGGGACTGGTGGCGAGATAAGCCGTCATAAAATCAATCTGCATGTAGTAAGCCATTCCCCACGCCATCGCGGCGCAAATCGCCATCAGCGCGAAAATTGACAATAAGATTTGCGGCAATGGCCGCAGCGCCATAAAAAACACCTGTCTGTCAAAACCCAGCCCAATACGCCAGCCTATCGCCATATACGCCACGGCCAGCAGCCATTCGGGTAATTCAATCTCAATGATGCCTTGCGAATGGAGAAGCGCGCCTGCCAACATGGGGAGCAGCATCGTGCCGGAAGGGATACGCATCAGGCGACCGGCAATGCCCGCCACGATCGCTAATAGCAGCGTCGTCAATAAATTACCGCTAAGCGGCGGAAACCAGATCACCTGTTGGCTGACCGCTGCCGCGCTGTCGCCGAGTATCAGGCGTGTCACCAGCACCGCCGCGCCAGCCACAAACAGTACCCGTAGATACTGCATAAACGCCACCAGGCGGATATCCGCCCCGTAATCTTGCGCCATCGCTACCATTGCCGCCGCGCCGCCCGGCGATGACCCCCATGCGCCGGTGTTGCCGGGCAGCGAGCTGTAACGTACCAGCAGCCAGCCGACTATCGCGCTGGAAAGCAGCGTCACCAGCAACACTAAAAGCACGACCGGCCAGTAGAGGGCGAGGGTGGTCAATATCGAACCGGTTAGATTTTGGGCGATCATACAGCCGAGAATCGCCTGCGCGGCGAGAAAAATACCGCGCGGAAGTTGTAGCGTACTACCTCGCAAACTCAACACGATACCCGCAATCATTGGACCGAGCAGCATCGCCGCCGGAAGGTGCAGATAGAGAAAAATAAGGGAAATGAGCAGCGATAACAGGAACAACAAAAACCACTGCAGAATCGGCATTCCATGCTCCCTGAATGATATTTAGCGAAACCTTAATTAATCATAGAGAGTAACGGGGTAAGAATAAAATAATGAGGATAAGAAAAAAGGGAAAATGTACCGGATGGCGAGGGTTGCGTCGCCATCCGGTTGTCAATTAACGCTTCAGCGCCGATTTAAAATCGCGTTTATCGTAGCCGGTATACAGCTGACGAGGACGGGCGATTTTCATGCCGTCAGTGTGCATTTCATTCCAGTGTGCAATCCAGCCAACGGTACGCGCCATGGCGAAGATCACGGTGAACATGGAGGACGGAATGCCCATCGCTTTCAGAATGATGCCGGAGTAGAAGTCTACGTTCGGGTACAGTTTCTTCTCGATGAAGTACGGGTCGTTGAGCGCAATGTGCTCAAGCTCCATCGCCACTTCCAGCAGATCGTCTTTGGTGCCCAGCTCTTTCAGCACTTCGTGGCAGGTTTCACGCATCACGGTGGCGCGCGGATCGTAGTTTTTGTAAACACGGTGACCGAAGCCCATCAGGCGGAAAGAATCATTCTTGTCTTTCGCACGGCGAACAAATTCCGGAATGTGTTTAACAGAGCTGATTTCTTCCAGCATTTTCAGCGCGGCTTCGTTGGCGCCGCCGTGCGCGGGTCCCCACAGGGAGGCGATCCCGGCGGCAATGCAAGCGAACGGGTTGGCGCCGCTTGAACCTGCGGTACGTACCGTTGACGTAGAGGCGTTCTGCTCATGGTCAGCGTGCAGGATCAGAATACGGTCCATCGCGCGCTCCAGTACCGGATTCACTTCATAGGTTTCACACGGCGTGGAGAACATCATGTTCAGGAAGTTACCGGCGTAGGAAAGGTCGTTGCGCGGATAAACAAACGGCTGACCGATGGAATATTTGTAACACATCGCCGCCATGGTCGGCATTTTGGACAGCAGGCGGAACGCCGCGATTTCACGGTGGCGCGGATTGTTCACATCCAGCGAGTCGTGGTAGAACGCCGCCAGCGCGCCAGTGATCCCGCACATTACCGCCATCGGATGTGAGTCGCGACGGAAAGCATGGAACAGGCGAGTGATTTGCTCATGGATCATCGTATGGCGGGTGACTGTCGTTCTGAACTCGTCATACTCTTCCTGCGTCGGTTTTTCGCCGTACAGCAGGATGTAACAGACTTCCAGATAGTTGGAATCGGTAGCAAGCTGGTCAATCGGGAAACCGCGATGCAACAAAATGCCTTCGTCGCCGTCGATGAAGGTGATTTTAGATTCGCAGGATGCGGTAGAGGTGAAACCAGGGTCAAAAGTAAAAACTCCTTTTGAACCGAGACTACGAATATCAATAACATCTTGACCGAGTGTACCTTTTAGCACATCCAGTTCAATAGCAGTGTCACCAGTAAGGGTGATTTTTGCCTTTGTATCAGCCATTTACGGTCTCCTTAGCGCCTTATTGCTTAAGACTGCCGGAACTCAGACTTGCCTTCTCCACGTCATCTTCCTTGTCGTTAGTGCAGGGAAGATTCTGTGTATGCATCAATCAACCGTTACCAGTTTGTTATTTGGCTCGCCGCTCTGTGAAAGAGGGGATGACCTGGGTACAGAGCAATGGGCGCTTGCAGGTAACGGCTTGATTAATTTCGAATTAGCAGCAAATCAGGAACGTAGCAATCCGAGTAATGTAACCTGTCTATCACTAATAACTGTCCTGAAAGAATGGGTCAATATCATTGTACTGTTGCATAACTTATTAACAGGTGAAAGAGTGACCCCATAACTTTTACGCATTATATGCTTTTTCTGGTGTCGTTTGTAACAATTTTGTTTAATGTTTGTCAAATCAGATGATTGAAAATTAAAAAAATGTTGTTATCGTGACCTGTGTCACTGTTCAGGATAAAACCTGACAAACTATATGTAGGTTAATTGTAATGATTTTGTGAACGTCCTATACTGCCGCCAGGTCTCCGGAATACCCTGCAATCCCGAGCCACCCAGCGTTGTAACGTGTCGTTTTAGCTACTGGAAGCAGTGTTTTACATGACGCGCAGTTATAGAAAGGACGCTGTCTGACCCGCACGCAGACCGGAGGAAGGAAATCCCGTCGTCTTTCTGGCTACAGGTAGATTCACCTCTGTAACCGAAGTCTTAAGGGAATAATAAGAACAGCATGTGGGCGTTATTCATGATAAGAAATGTGAAAAAACAAAGACCTGTCAATCTGGATCTACAAACGATTCGGTTCCCCATCACAGCGATAGCGTCCATTCTCCATCGCGTATCCGGTGTGATTACTTTCATCGCCGTCGGCATACTACTGTGGCTACTGGGCACCAGCCTCTCTTCTCCGGAAGGATTCCAGCAGGCCGCCGATATCATGGACGGCTTCATCGTTAAATTTATCATGTGGGGCATCCTTACCGCGCTGGCGTATCACGTCATCGTGGGAATTCGTCACATGTTAATGGATTTTGGCTATCTGGAAGAAACATTCGAAGCGGGTCAACGCTCTGCCAAAATCTCTTTTGTTATCACTGTCGTGCTTTCACTTCTCGCAGGAGTCCTCGTATGGTAAGCAACGCCTCCGCATTAGGACGCAATGGCGTACATGACTTCATCCTGGTCCGTGCTACCGCTATCGTTCTGACGTTATACATCATCTACATGGTGGGTTTTTTCGCCACGAGCGGCGAACTGACCTTTGAAGCCTGGACCGGTTTCTTCTCATCGGCCTTCACCAAAGTCTTCACCCTGCTGGCGCTTTTTTCCATCTTGATTCATGCCTGGATCGGCATGTGGCAGGTGTTAACCGACTACGTTAAACCACTGGCAGTGCGTCTGATACTGCAACTCGTTATCGTTGTTGCGCTGGTGGTTTACGTCATCTATGGATTTGTTGTGGTGTGGGGTGTGTAATGAAACTGCCAGTCAGAGAATTTGATGCTGTTGTGATTGGTGCCGGTGGCGCAGGTATGCGCGCGGCGCTGCAAATTTCCCAGAGCGGCCAAACCTGTGCGCTGCTCTCGAAAGTCTTCCCGACCCGTTCCCATACCGTTTCCGCGCAGGGCGGTATCACCGTGGCGCTCGGCAATACCCATGAAGATAACTGGGAATGGCACATGTACGACACCGTAAAAGGGTCGGACTACATTGGTGACCAGGATGCCATCGAATATATGTGTAAGACCGGACCGGAAGCGATTCTGGAACTGGAGCACATGGGGCTACCGTTCTCCCGTCTTGATGATGGACGTATCTATCAGCGCCCGTTCGGCGGCCAGTCGAAAAACTTTGGCGGCGAGCAGGCGGCACGTACCGCGGCAGCGGCTGACCGTACCGGTCACGCCTTGCTACATACGCTGTATCAACAGAATTTGAAAAACCACACCACGATTTTCTCCGAATGGTATGCGCTGGATCTGGTGAAAAACCAGGATGGCGCGGTGGTGGGGTGTACCGCACTGTGCATCGAAACCGGTGAAGTGGTGTACTTCAAAGCCCGCGCGACGGTGCTGGCGACCGGCGGCGCAGGCCGTATCTACCAGTCCACCACCAACGCTCACATCAACACCGGTGATGGTGTCGGTATGGCGCTGCGTGCCGGTGTCCCGGTGCAGGACATGGAAATGTGGCAGTTCCACCCGACCGGTATCGCTGGGGCGGGCGTGCTGGTGACAGAAGGTTGCCGCGGCGAAGGCGGTTACCTGCTGAACAAACACGGCGAGCGCTTTATGGAGCGTTATGCGCCGAACGCCAAAGACCTGGCGGGTCGTGACGTGGTGGCGCGTTCCATCATGATCGAAATCCGTGAAGGCCGCGGCTGCGACGGTCCGTGGGGGCCGCACGCTAAACTGAAACTGGATCACCTGGGTAAAGAGGTGCTGGAATCTCGCCTGCCGGGTATCCTGGAGCTGTCCCGCACTTTCGCCCACGTTGACCCGGTGAAAGAGCCGATTCCGGTTATCCCGACCTGCCACTACATGATGGGCGGTATTCCGACTAAAGTGACCGGTCAGGCGCTGACCGTGAACGAGCAGGGCGAAGACGTGGTGATTCCGGGGCTGTTTGCGGTAGGCGAAATCGCCTGTGTATCGGTTCACGGCGCCAACCGTCTGGGCGGTAACTCACTGCTGGATCTGGTGGTCTTTGGCCGCGCGGCGGGGCTGCATTTACAGGAATCCATCGCCGAGCAGGGCGTGTTGCGCGACGCCAGCGAGTCTGACGTTGAAGGTTCTCTGGAGCGCCTGAATCGCTGGAACAATAACCGCAATGGCGAAGATCCGGTGGCTATCCGCAAAGCGTTGCAGGAGTGTATGCAGCATAACTTCTCCGTATTCCGTGAAGGCGACGCGATGGCGAAAGGGCTTGAGCAGTTGAAAGTGATCCGCGAGCGTCTGAAAAACGCCCGTCTGGATGACACGTCCAGCGAGTTTAATACCCAGCGTGTTGAG
Organism: Salmonella sp. NW722; assembly: GCF_051702785.1. Lineage (NCBI taxonomy): Bacteria > Pseudomonadati > Pseudomonadota > Gammaproteobacteria > Enterobacterales > Enterobacteriaceae > Salmonella > Salmonella sp. NW722. The sequence goes on along the minus strand of NZ_JAMMIN010000004.1, from coordinate 18,603 downwards.
TGTCTGGAGCTGGATAACCTGATGGAAACTGCCTACGCCACTGCTGTATCAGCCAACTTCCGAACGGAAAGCCGCGGCGCGCATAGCCGCTTCGATTTCCCGGAGCGAGATGATGCCAACTGGTTGTGTCATACCCTGTATCAACCGCAAACGGAATCCATGACGCGCCGAAGCGTCAATATGGAACCGAAACTGCGTCCGGCGTTCCCGCCGAAGATTCGTACTTATTAATTGCGGAGACAGGATGATGAAACTCGAATTTTCGATTTATCGTTATAACCCGGATGTCGATAACGCTCCGCGTATGCAGGATTACACCCTGGAAGGCGAAGAAGGGCGCGACATGATGCTGCTGGATGCGTTAATCCAGCTTAAAGAAAAAGATCCCAGCCTTTCTTTCCGCCGTTCCTGCCGCGAAGGCGTGTGTGGTTCTGATGGTTTGAATATGAACGGTAAGAATGGTCTGGCCTGTATTACCCCTATTTCGGCGCTGACTCAGCCGGGTAAGAAGATTGTGATTCGCCCGCTGCCCGGTTTGCCGGTGATCCGCGATTTGGTGGTAGACATGGGGCAATTCTACGCACAATATGAGAAGATTAAGCCTTACTTATTGAATAATGGGCAAAATCCACCGGCTCGTGAGCATCTGCAGATGCCGGAGCAGCGTGAAAAACTCGATGGGTTGTATGAATGTATTCTTTGCGCCTGTTGCTCAACATCCTGTCCGTCATTCTGGTGGAACCCGGATAAGTTTATCGGTCCGGCGGGGCTGCTCGCGGCGTATCGATTCCTGATCGATAGTCGTGATACCGAGACCGACAGTCGTCTGGAAGGGATGAGCGATGCATTCAGCGTATTCCGCTGTCACAGCATTATGAACTGCGTCAGTGTATGTCCTAAGGGACTGAACCCGACGCGCGCTATCGGCCATATTAAGTCGATGCTGTTGCAGCGTAGCGCGTAAGTAGTTGTAGTGGTTGCCGGATGGCGACGTACCGTCTTATCCGGCCTACAGGCGCAATCCCGTAGGCCTGATAAGCGCAGCGCCATCAGGCAATAGAAGTGCAGGAAACCTCTAAAAACTGCCATATGATTAGTAATAATCGAGATGTTCAGAGCGAGACAAGGCGCGGTCTGAACGAATCTTCGGGAGCATAGTTAACTATGTGACCGGAGTGAGCGAAGGCCGCAACGCAGTCGTAGCCTGAACAGCGAAGATTATTAGACAGTTTTTAAAGGTTCCTTAGCGGACGCAGATGACACGACAGTCCGCAACAAGTGAACCCCGGCACGCATACGGCGTATGCGTGGTTAGTATCCACGGCGAAATACTCGTCATAGTTCACGTTGCATGTGCGTTGGCTGCACTTGCTCACCCCGGTCACTTACTGGATGTAAGCTCCCTGGGATTCGCAAGCTTGCCGCCTTCCTGAAACGTGACCTATTTAGAGTATTAAATAAGCAGAAAAGATGCTTAAGGGATCACGATGCAGAACAGCGCTTTGAAAGCCTGGTTGGACTCTTCTTACCTCTCTGGTTCGAATCAGAGCTGGATAGAACAGCTCTATGAAGACTTCTTAACCGATCCTGACTCGGTAGACGCTAACTGGCGTTTGACGTTCCAGCAGTTACCTGGTACCGGAGTCAAACCGGATCAACTCCATTCAAAAACACGTGAATATTTCCGGCGGCAGGCGTTGGCTGGCTCACGTCACTCTTCTACGATTTCCGACCCTGACACCAATGTGAAGCAGGTTAAAGTCCTGCAGCTTATCAACGCTTATCGTTTCCGTGGCCATCAGCATGCAAACCTCGATCCGCTGGGACTGTGGAAACAAGAACGCGTGGCGGATCTGGACCCTTCTTTCCATGATTTGACCGAGGCCGATTTCCAGGAAACCTTCAATGTCGGCTCCTTTGCCAGCGGCAAAGAGACGATGAAGCTGGGCGAGCTGCTCGACGCGCTCAAACAGACCTACTGCGGCCCGATTGGCGCTGAGTATATGCACATCACCAGCACCGAAGAGAAACGCTGGATCCAACAGCGCATCGAATCCGGTCGTGCGGCCTTTAGCGCTGACGAGAAAAAACGCTTCCTGAACGAACTGACCGCCGCTGAAGGGCTGGAACGTTATCTGGGCGCCAAATTCCCGGGTGCGAAACGTTTCTCGCTCGAGGGGGGAGATGCGCTGATACCCATGCTGAAAGAGATGGTTCGCCATGCGGGTAACAGCGGCACTCGCGAAGTGGTGCTGGGGATGGCGCACCGCGGTCGCCTGAACGTGCTGATCAACGTACTGGGTAAAAAACCGCAGGATCTGTTCGACGAATTTGCCGGTAAGCATAAAGAACATCTGGGTACCGGCGACGTGAAGTATCACATGGGCTTCTCGTCAGATATCGAAACCGAAGGCGGTCTGGTTCACCTGGCGCTGGCGTTTAACCCATCGCATCTGGAAATTGTGAGCCCGGTGGTGATGGGCTCCGTGCGCGCCCGTCTGGACAGACTGGACGAACCGAGCAGCAACAAAGTGTTGCCGATCACTATTCACGGCGACGCCGCGGTGACCGGCCAGGGCGTGGTTCAGGAAACCCTGAACATGTCGAAAGCGCGCGGTTACGAAGTGGGCGGTACGGTACGTATCGTTATCAACAACCAGGTGGGTTTCACCACCTCTAACCCACTGGATGCGCGTTCAACGCCTTACTGCACCGATATCGGTAAAATGGTCCAGGCGCCGATTTTCCACGTCAATGCGGACGATCCGGAAGCCGTCGCTTTTGTGACCCGTCTGGCGCTGGACTTCCGTAACACCTTTAAACGCGATGTGTTCATCGATCTGGTGTGCTACCGCCGTCACGGCCACAACGAAGCCGACGAGCCAAGCGCAACCCAGCCGCTGATGTACCAGAAAATCAAAAAGCATCCGACGCCGCGTAAAATCTACGCCGACAAACTGGAAGCTGATAAGGTCGCAACGCTGGAAGATGCCACCGAAATGGTCAACCTCTATCGCGATGCGCTGGATGCAGGCGAATGCGTGGTGAAAGAGTGGCGTCCGATGAATATGCACTCGTTCACCTGGTCGCCGTATCTAAACCACGAATGGGATGAAGCATACCCGAACAAGGTAGAAATGAAGCGCCTGCAGGAGCTGGCAAAACGTATCAGCACCGTGCCGGAAGCCATTGAAATGCAGTCTCGCGTGGCGAAAATTTATGGCGACCGTCAGGCAATGGCGGCAGGCGAGAAATTGTTTGACTGGGGCGGCGCGGAAAATCTGGCTTACGCCACGCTGGTCGATGAAGGCATTCCGGTGCGCCTGTCCGGGGAAGACTCTGGTCGCGGCACCTTCTTCCATCGTCATGCGGTGATCCACAACCAGACGAACGGCTCAACGTATACGCCGTTGCAGCATATTCACAGCGGTCAGGGACAGTTTAAAGTCTGGGACTCCGTGCTGTCTGAAGAAGCGGTACTGGCTTTTGAATACGGTTATGCCACGGCGGAACCACGTACCCTGACTATCTGGGAAGCGCAGTTTGGCGATTTTGCCAACGGCGCGCAGGTGGTGATTGACCAGTTCATCTCCTCCGGCGAGCAGAAATGGGGTCGGATGTGCGGTCTGGTGATGCTGTTGCCGCACGGCTATGAAGGGCAGGGGCCGGAGCACTCTTCCGCGCGTCTGGAACGTTATCTGCAACTTTGCGCCGAGCAGAATATGCAGGTTTGCGTGCCGTCCACCCCGGCGCAGGTCTACCATATGCTGCGCCGTCAGGCGCTGCGCGGGATGCGTCGTCCGCTGGTGGTGATGTCGCCGAAATCGCTGCTGCGTCACCCGCTGGCGGTTTCCACGCTTGATGAACTGGCGAACGGTTCCTTCCAGCCGGCCATTGGCGAAATTGACGAGCTGGACCCTAAAGCCGTAAAACGCGTGGTAATGTGTTCTGGTAAGGTTTATTACGACCTGCTGGAACAACGTCGCAAAAACGACCAGAAAGATGTCGCTATCGTGCGCATCGAACAGCTCTATCCGTTCCCGCATAAAGCGGTGCAGGAAGCGCTGCAACCATACGCTCACGTCCATGATTTTGTCTGGTGCCAGGAAGAGCCGCTCAACCAGGGCGCATGGTACTGCAGCCAGCATCATTTCCGTGAAGTGATTCCGTTTGGGGCCGCTCTGCGTTATGCAGGTCGCCCGGCCTCCGCCTCTCCGGCGGTAGGGTATATGTCCGTTCACCAGAAACAGCAACAAGATCTGGTTAATGACGCGCTGAACGTCGATTAAATAAAGGATAAATAATGAGTAGCGTAGATATTCTTGTTCCCGACCTGCCTGAGTCCGTAGCGGACGCGACCGTCGCCACCTGGCATAAAAAACCGGGTGATGCGGTTGTTCGTGACGAAGTGCTGGTAGAAATCGAAACTGACAAAGTGGTACTGGAAGTACCGGCATCAGCGGACGGCATTCTGGATGCGGTTCTGGAAGAGGAGGGGACCACTGTCACCTCTCGCCAGATCCTGGGTCGCCTGCGTGAAGGCAACAGCGCGGGTAAAGAGACCAGCGCCAAATCTGAAGAGAAAGCGTCTACGCCGGCACAGCGCCAGCAGGCGTCGCTGGAAGAACAAAACAACGATGCGCTCAGCCCGGCGATTCGTCGCCTGCTGGCTGAACACAATCTGGAAGCCAGCGCCATTAAAGGCACTGGTGTGGGTGGGCGTCTGACCCGTGAAGATGTGGAAAAACATCTGGCGAAAGGCGAGTCTAAAGCACCCGCTGTTGAACCTGCAGCACAACCCGCTCTGGGCGCGCGCGGCGAAAAACGCGTGCCAATGACCCGCCTGCGTAAGCGCGTGGCCGAGCGTCTGCTGGAAGCGAAAAATTCTACCGCCATGCTGACGACCTTCAATGAAGTCAACATGAAGCCGATTATGGATTTGCGTAAGCAGTATGGCGAAGTGTTTGAAAAACGTCATGGTATCCGCCTGGGCTTTATGTCCTTCTACGTGAAAGCGGTAGTGGAAGCGCTGAAGCGTTATCCGGAAGTGAACGCCTCTATCGACGGCGATGACGTGGTGTATCACAACTACTTTGATGTGAGCATGGCGGTGTCTACGCCGCGCGGCCTGGTCACGCCGGTATTACGTGACGTGGATACGCTGGGCATGGCTGACATCGAGAAAAAAATTAAAGAACTGGCTGTCAAAGGCCGCGACGGCAAGCTGACCGTAGAAGATCTGACCGGTGGTAACTTTACCATTACCAACGGCGGCGTATTCGGTTCGCTGATGTCTACCCCGATCATCAACCCGCCGCAGAGCGCGATTCTGGGAATGCATGCTATTAAAGACAGGCCGATGGCGGTGGATGGCAAGGTGGAAATCCTGCCGATGATGTACCTGGCGCTCTCTTACGATCATCGCCTGATCGATGGTCGCGAATCCGTGGGCTTCCTGGTCACCATCAAAGAGTTGCTGGAAGATCCGACCCGTCTGCTGTTGGACGTGTAGTCAGCAAGAGCATCACCTGCTACCTGTAGGCTGGATAAGGCGTTCACGCCGCCATCCGGCGATGGTGTAATGCCTGATGGCGCGCAGCTTTCAGGCCTACAGGTCTAAAGATAACGATTACCTGAAGGATGGACAGAACACATGAACTTACATGAATATCAGGCAAAACAACTTTTTGCCCGCTATGGCTTACCGGCGCCGGTGGGTTATGCCTGTACTACTCCGCGTGAAGCCGAAGAAGCCGCGTCTAAAATCGGTGCCGGCCCGTGGGTAGTGAAATGTCAGGTTCACGCTGGCGGCCGCGGCAAAGCGGGCGGTGTGAAGGTAGTAAAAAGCAAGGAAGAGATTCGCGCCTTTGCGGAAAACTGGCTGGGCAAACGTCTGGTGACCTATCAAACAGACGCTAATGGCCAACCGGTAAACCAGATTCTGGTTGAAGCGGCGACCGACATCGGCAAAGAACTGTACCTCGGCGCGGTAGTTGACCGTAGTTCTCGTCGCGTGGTCTTTATGGCGTCTACCGAAGGCGGCGTAGAGATCGAAAAAGTCGCGGAGGAAACCCCGCATCTGATCCATAAAGTCGCGCTCGATCCGCTGACCGGCCCGATGCCGTATCAGGGACGGGAACTGGCGTTCAAATTGGGTCTGGAAGGTAAACTGGTGCAGCAGTTCACCAAAATCTTTATGGGCCTGGCAACCATTTTCCTTGAGCGCGACCTGGCGCTAATCGAAATTAATCCGCTGGTGATCACTAAGCAGGGCGATCTGATTTGCCTCGACGGCAAGCTGGGCGCTGACGGCAACGCGCTGTTCCGCCAGCCGGATCTGCGTGAAATGCGTGACCAGTCTCAGGAAGATCCGCGTGAAGCGCAGGCGGCGCAGTGGGAACTGAACTACGTCGCGCTGGACGGCAACATCGGTTGCATGGTGAACGGCGCGGGCCTGGCGATGGGCACCATGGACATCGTTAAGCTGCATGGCGGCGAACCGGCTAACTTCCTTGACGTGGGCGGCGGCGCAACCAAAGAGCGCGTCACCGAAGCGTTTAAAATCATCCTCTCGGATGACAACGTGAAAGCGGTTCTGGTTAACATCTTCGGCGGTATCGTCCGTTGTGACCTGATTGCCGACGGTATCATCGGCGCGGTGGAAGAAGTGGGCGTGAACGTTCCGGTGGTGGTGCGTCTGGAAGGCAACAACGCCGAACTCGGCGCGAAGAAACTGGCTGACAGTGGCCTGAATATTATTGCAGCGAAAAGTCTGACGGATGCAGCTCAGCAGGTTGTTGCCGCAGTGGAGGGGAAATAATGTCCGTTTTAATTAATAAAGATACCAAGGTTATCTGCCAGGGCTTCACCGGTAGCCAGGGGACTTTCCACTCCGAACAGGCGATTGCTTACGGTACGCAAATGGTCGGCGGCGTAACGCCGGGCAAAGGCGGCACCACGCATCTGGGTCTGCCGGTGTTCAACACCGTGCGCGAAGCGGTAGAAGCTACCGGTGCGACCGCATCCGTTATCTACGTCCCGGCGCCGTTCTGCAAAGACTCCATTCTGGAAGCGATCGACGCAGGCATCAAACTGATTATCACCATCACCGAAGGTATTCCGACGCTGGATATGCTGACCGTGAAAGTGAAGCTGGACGAAGCAGGCGTGCGCATGATCGGCCCGAACTGCCCAGGTGTGATCACCCCGGGCGAATGCAAAATCGGCATCATGCCGGGTCACATTCATAAGCCGGGTAAAGTGGGTATCGTTTCCCGTTCCGGCACGTTGACCTATGAAGCGGTTAAGCAGACCACCGACTACGGTTTCGGCCAGTCCACCTGCGTGGGTATCGGCGGCGACCCGATTCCGGGCTCTAACTTCATCGATATCCTGAAGCTGTTCCAGGAAGATCCGCAGACTGAAGCGATCGTGATGATCGGCGAGATCGGCGGTAGCGCAGAAGAAGAAGCGGCGGCTTATATTAAAGACCACGTGACCAAGCCGGTTGTTGGCTATATCGCGGGTGTTACCGCGCCGAAAGGCAAGCGTATGGGCCACGCGGGCGCCATCATTGCCGGTGGTAAAGGCACTGCGGATGAAAAATTCGCCGCGCTGGAAGCCGCGGGCGTGAAAACCGTTCGCAGCCTGGCCGATATCGGCGAAGCGCTGAAAGCAATTATAAAATAAAACTCGCTGTTCCTGCGGGAACAGATAAATGTCCGTTTTCGACATGGTTGGCCACCTTTACGGTGGCCTTTTTTATGGCTTTATTGTTTGTGGCAAAGTACGGGTGAAGCATCCGGGATATAAAATTATTGGCTTTGTAAATATTGAACTATAGGAAAATAATGCCTCATTAAAAAAACATGGTGGAGTCTAAAAATAATTGATAATAACCGTCTGGCAGCGGCAGTAAATTTACTCAGTTTGCTGGTTAACTCTTTTTCAGCAAATACAGATGCTGTCTTAGTGAAAGACCTGCCGACCTCACTGGAGACGGATTATGCGCTTTCCGCCATGAAAAAAACGCATTGCAGCATTACACTATGTTGACGCTAACCTCTATAGTAAATTGACGCTTGACTCTGTGGCCGCGCATGTTTGCCTGAGCGCGAACTACATGTCTCCTCAGATGTATCGCGCTTACACAGACTGCTTGTTTAATGGCAGAATAAAACAGCTATTTTAATCATAAGAGTACCGACATTATTTCCATGAAGTATTAAAGATATCGTTTAATAAATCATATGAACTTTTGCTGGTTAAAAGAGGTTAACTTTAAAAATTATTAAGAACTTATTGACACTATTCGTTCGTGATTAATCATGTTTAAAGGGTATTTATGGCTGCGAATAAACAGAATTATTACTATGAGTGACGTAGAAATTGAGGGTAAATCTGTGAAGGTGATAACAGAATCTTCACTATAATAATTATGGAGAGGCAAATACGGTGTTATTGAAATAAAGAAAAATTAGCGAATAAAATGTTTGTTTCTGGCTATCTGGAAAGCTTATTAGCGATAATTAAGGCGATAACCTGGCAAGATGATCCTGGCCGTTAGTCGTCGGGAAAGGGAAGTTGGGGCAGGGTAATCCCGGTGGGATGATGGCGCGTGTGCAATGAGATAGTTTCTTTGCGGTGTTAATTATAAGTAAAATAAAAATAGACTAAATGTATAAAATAATAAGTGTTGATAACCTGCAGAAAAAATCTGTGAGCTATTTAGCAATAATTGAACATCAATGTGGAATGTTTTTTACTGGATGCAGGGCAGTAAAAAACGCACAAAATGTTTAGCCTTACCGAATAAGCCTCTTTTTACAGGGAGTTTGAAATTACTCTTTGCAAAAACAAAAAGTTAACAAAAAATTCACCATGCATTCAATGAATAAACATTATTAACATTAACTTCAAAAATTGATTTTAATCAATATTTAAATGTTGGAAAAGAGCATCAAAACTGGTTAAATTGTCCGTGATCAAATTCCCTGAAAAGCGATAGATTAGCCATAAATTGATCGCTGTCGAAAAAAGCAAATCTGACCCACTAAAAACCTGTTTATTGTAAGGGTTTTACGGCGTAATATATTTGCGGGATCAATTTGGGTTTTTTATTAACATGTTTGTAACTTTTCATCATTACTGTTTCCTTCCCGAGGGGATAGTACGATGAGAGGCCGCAAATAAATTTGTATTGGGGCATGCGTGTGACCCTTTCTAACGGGGGTTCACTCTCGGAGTCTTCATGCGATGAGCAAGGAGTCATGATGTTAGATATAGTCGAACTGTCGCGCTTACAGTTTGCCTTGACCGCGATGTACCACTTCCTGTTTGTGCCGCTAACGCTCGGTATGGCGTTCCTGCTGGCCATTATGGAAACGGTATACGTCCTTTCCGGCAAACAGATTTATAAAGATATGACCAAGTTCTGGGGCAAGTTGTTTGGTATCAACTTTGCTCTGGGTGTGGCTACCGGTTTGACCATGGAGTTCCAGTTCGGGACAAACTGGTCGTACTACTCCCACTATGTTGGGGACATCTTCGGTGCGCCGCTGGCCATCGAAGGTTTGATGGCCTTCTTCCTCGAATCCACCTTTGTAGGTCTGTTCTTCTTCGGCTGGGATCGTCTGAGTAAAGTTCAGCATATGTGCGTCACCTGGCTGGTGGCTCTGGGGTCCAACCTCTCCGCGTTGTGGATTCTGGTAGCGAACGGCTGGATGCAAAACCCAATCGCTGCGGATTTCAATTTCGAAACCATGCGTATGGAAATGGTGAGCTTCTCTGAACTGGTGCTGAACCCGGTAGCACAGGTGAAATTTGTTCACACTGTGGCGTCCGGTTATGTCACCGGCGCGATGTTCATCCTCGGTATCAGCGCTTACTACATGCTGAAAGGTCGTGACTTCGCCTTTGCTAAACGCTCCTTTGCTATTGCCGCCAGCTTCGGTATGGCTGCCGTACTGTCCGTTATCGTACTCGGTGACGAATCCGGTTACGAAATGGGCGACGTGCAGAAAACCAAGCTCGCTGCGATTGAAGCAGAATGGGAAACGCAACCTGCTCCGGCCTCCTTTACCCTGTTCGGCATTCCTGACCAGGACAAACAGGAAAACCATCTGGCGATTCAGATCCCTTATGCGCTCGGCATTATCGCTACGCGTTCCGTGGACACGCCGGTTATTGGTCTGAAAGATCTCATGGTTCAGCATGAAGAGCGTATCCGTAACGGGATGAAAGCCTATGAACTGCTGGAGCAGCTGCGCGCCGGTTCTACCGACCAGGCCGTTCGCGACCAGTTTAACAGCATGAAGAAAGATCTCGGTTACGGCCTGCTGCTGAAACGCTATACGCCTAATGTGACTGACGCGACCGAAGCGCAGATCCAGCAAGCGACGAAAGATTCCATTCCTCGCGTTGCGCCGCTGTACTTCGCTTTCCGTATCATGGTGGCGTGCGGCTTCCTGCTGCTGGCGATCATCGCACTTTCCTTCTGGAGCGTGATTCGTAACCGCATCGGTGAGAAAAAATGGCTGTTGCGCGCGGCGCTGTACGGTATTCCACTGCCGTGGATTGCGGTTGAAGCAGGTTGGTTCGTCGCCGAGTATGGTCGTCAGCCGTGGGCGATCGGCGAAGTGTTGCCGACAGCCGTGGCGAACTCATCGCTGACCGTGGGCGATCTGCTGTTCTCCATGTTCCTGATTTGCGGCCTGTATACCCTGTTCCTGGTGGCAGAATTGTTCCTGATGTTCAAATTTGCACGCCTTGGCCCAAGCAGCCTGAAAACCGGTCGCTATCACTTTGAGCAGTCCACCGTGACTTCTCAGCCGGCACGCTAAGACAGGAGTCGTCAAATGATCGATTATGAAGTACTACGTTTTATCTGGTGGCTGCTGGTTGGCATTTTGCTAATTGGTTTCGCTGTCACCGATGGGTTCGACATGGGGGTGGGGATGCTCACCCGTTTCCTCGGTCGTAACGACACCGAACGTCGAATTATGATTAACTCTATCGCCCCGCACTGGGACGGTAACCAGGTGTGGTTGATCACCGCGGGCGGTGCGTTGTTTGCTGCCTGGCCGATGGTTTACGCCGCGGCGTTCTCCGGTTTCTATGTAGCGATGATCCTGGTGCTGGCGTCTTTGTTCTTCCGTCCGGTCGGTTTTGATTACCGTTCCAAGATTGAAGACCCGCGCTGGCGCAACATGTGGGACTGGGGCGTGTTCATCGGTAGCTTTGTGCCGCCGCTGGTGATTGGCGTGGCCTTTGGCAACCTGTTGCAGGGCGTACCGTTCCATGTAGATGAGTATCTGCGTCTGTACTACACCGGTAACTTCTTCCAGTTGCTGAACCCGTTTGGTCTGCTGGCGGGTATCGTAAGCGTAGGGATGATCATCACGCAGGGGGCGACTTACCTGCAAATGCGCACCGTTGGCGAACTGCACCTGCGCGCGCGCGCCACCTCGCAGATTGCGGCGCTGGTGACATTAGTGTGCTTTGCGCTGGCGGGCGTTTGGGTAATGTATGGTATTGATGGTTATGTCGTGACATCCGCGATTGACCATCATGCCGCCTCTAACCCGCTGACTAAAGAAGTGGCGCGTGAAGCTGGCGCCTGGCTGGTGAACTTTAATAATGCTCCGATCCTGTGGTTGGTTCCGGCTCTGGGCGTGGTTCTGCCGCTGCTGACTATCCTGACTTCCCGTATGGAGAAAGGCGCGTGGGCATTCCTGTTCTCTTCGCTGACCCTGGCCTGCATTATTCTGACGGCGGGTATCGCTATGTTCCCATTTGTGATGCCGTCCAGCACGATGATGAATGCCAGCCTGACCATGTGGGATGCGACATCCAGCCAGATGACGCTGAACCTGATGACCTGGGTTGCGGCGGTGTTCGTACCGATCATTCTGATCTACACCAGCTGGTGTTACTGGAAAATGTTCGGTCGTATCACTAAAGAACATATTGAAAGCAACACCCACTCTCTGTACTAAGTAAGGAGCTTAAAATGTGGTATTTCGCATGGATTCTGGGAACGCTTCTTGCCTGTGCATTCGGGATCATTACCGCCCTGGCGCTTGAGCACGTTGAAGCGGGTAAAACCGGTCAAGAAGAAAGCTAATGATTCATATTGTCGCTATGCAATATACAAAATCATTTAAGTTGCATCGCGGCGGCAAGGCTGCGAATCCCCAGGAGCTTACATCAGTAAGTGACTGGGGTAACAAATCTGTCAGGAACAGATTTGAACGCTGCTTGCAGCGGCCCTGTAAGGGGGAGGCCCAGGGATGGGCCGACTAACAGCCGCAGCCAACAAAGAGGCAGCTTAGAGGATGAAGTATATTTATGCGGTAATGGACAAGCGCCCCTTAAGGGCGCTTTCCTTCGTGATGGCGATAGTGCTGGCAGGATGTATGTTCTGGGACCCGTCACGGTTTGCCGCCAGGACCAGCACGCTTGAAATCTGGCACGGATTATTGCTGATGTGGGCGGTTTGCGCAGGCATAATCCACGGCGTGGGTTTTCGCCCTGAATCCGTACACTGGCAAGGGATTTTTTGTCCGCTCCTTGCGGATATCGTCCTTATCGTCGGCCTGATTTTCTTCTTCTTGTGAATAAGAAACCTCCTTAAAAATATAGGGGCTTGCATAAGCCCATATATTTTTACTCTCCCTTAACTTCCCCCCATTCCCAAGCCTCATTCCCACGCGTATAGTAGCAACGTTTAAAAGCTCTACTTTTGTTGCATTACCGGGATGTAAAGTGAATACAAGGCGATATACAACGGCATTCTTGAGGCATTACGGCGGCAAGCGGATGACGCCAACAAAGAGGCTGCAGGGATGAATAAGTATATGTTTCGATGGCCAATTCGAGTTTATTACGAAGACACGGACGCCGGCGGTGTGGTTTATCACGCCAGCTATGTCGCTTTTTATGAAAGAGCGCGCACGGAGATGCTGCGTCACCATCACTTCAGCCAACAGGTGCTGCTGGCGGAGCGGGTCGCCTTTGTGGTGCGCAAGATGACGCTGGAATACTATGCGCCTGCGCGGCTCGACGATATGCTTGAAGTTCAAACAGAAATTACGTCAATGCGTGGCACCGCTTTGGTTTTCACGCAACGCATTGTCAACGCAGAGAACACGCTGCTAAATGAAGCAGAGGTTCTGATTGTTTGCGTTGATCCACTCAAAATGAAGCCTCGTGCGCTTCCTAAGTCTATTGTCGCGGAGTTTAAGCAGTGACTGACATGAATATCCTTGATTTGTTCCTGAAGGCAAGCCTTCTGGTTAAACTTATCATGTTGATTTTGATTAGTTTTTCAATAGCATCCTGGGCCATCATTATCCAGCGAACGCGTATCCTGAACGCCGCTGCGCGTGAGGCGGAAGCGTTTGAAGATAAATTCTGGTCCGGAATCGAACTATCGCGTCTGTACCAGGAAAGCCAGGGGAGACGCGATAGTCTGTCGGGCTCGGAACAAATCTTTTATAGCGGGTTCAAAGAGTTTGTCCGGCTCCATCGCGCCAACAGCCATGCGCCGGAGGCAGTGGTAGAGGGGGCGTCGCGTGCGATGCGCATCTCCATGAACCGAGAGCTGGAAACGCTGGAAACGCATATCCCGTTTCTTGGCACGGTAGGCTCTATCAGTCCTTATATCGGTCTGTTTGGCACCGTATGGGGGATTATGCATGCGTTTATCGCCCTGGGCGCGGTGAAACAGGCGACTCTGCAAATGGTTGCGCCGGGTATTGCCGAAGCATTGATTGCCACGGCGATTGGTCTGTTTGCCGCTATCCCTGCGGTTATGGCTTACAACCGACTGAATCAGCGCGTGAACAAGCTGGAACTGAATTACGACAACTTTATGGAAGAGTTCACCGCGATTCTGCACCGCCAGGCGTTTACCGTAAGCGAAAGCAACAAGGGGTAAGCCATGGCCAGAACGCGTGGACGAGGTCGTCGCGAACTTAAGTCCGAAATCAATATTGTACCGCTGCTCGACGTACTGTTGGTGCTGCTGCTGATCTTTATGGCAACCGCGCCGATCATTACCCAGAGCGTGGAAGTCGACTTGCCGGAGGCGAATCAGTCGCAGGCGGTCAGTAGTAACGACGATCCACCGGTCATTATTGAGGTTTCCGGAGTAGGGCAATACAGCGTAGTGGTTGATAAAGATCGAATGGATCAACTGCCGTCTGAACAGGTGATCGCAGAAGTAAAGCGTCATCTGCAGGCTAATCCGAAAACAGTCTTTTTAATCGGCGGCGCGAAAGAGGTGCCGTACGATGAAATAATTAAAGCGCTGAACTTGTTACACAGCGCGGGCGTAAAATCGGTTGGCTTAATGACGCAGCCAATCTGAAGTCTGCGTCCCGTTGGCTTGAAAGACGGCGAGTAACAGGCGAACAGTTTTTTGGGAACCGAGAGTGTCAAAGGCAACCGAACAAAACGACAAGCTCAAACGGGCGATAATTATTTCAGCCGTGCTGCATATCATCTTATTTGCAGTGCTGATCTGGAGTTCGTTTGATGAGCATATAGAGGCTTCTGCCGGCGGCGGCGGTTCCGCTATCGACGCGGTGATGGTCGATCCTGGCGCCGTTGTGCAGCAGTACAACCGTCAGCAGGATCAACAGGCCAGCGCCAGACGCGCGGAAGAAGAGCGTAAAAAGCTGCAACAGCAGCAAGCAGAGGAGCTGCAGCAGAAGCAGGCTGCCGAACAGGAGCGGTTGAAACAACTTGAGAAAGAACGTTTAGCGGCTCAGGAGCAGCAAAAGCAGGCTGAAGAAGCGGCAAAACTGGCGCAACAGCAGCAGCAACAGGCCGAAGAAGCGGCGAAAGCGGCGGCGGACGCGAAGAAAAAAGCGGAGGCCGAAGCGGCGAAAGCGGCGGCGGACGCGAAGAAGAAAGCGGAAGCCGAAGCGGCGAAAGCGGCGGCGGACGCGAAGAAGAAAGCAGAGGCCGAAGCGGCGAAAGCAGCGGCGGAGGCGAAGAAGAAAGCGGAGGCCGAAGCGGCGAAAGCAGCGGCGGAGGCGAAGAAGAAAGCGGATGCCGAGGCGAAGAAGAAAGCGGATGCCGAGGCGGCGAAAGCGGCGGCGGAGGCGAAGAAGAAAGCGGATGCCGCGGCGGCGAAAGCAGCGGCGGACGCTAAGAAGAAAGCGGCTGCCGAAAAAGCGGCCGCCGCAGAAGGCGTCGACGATCTGCTTGGCGATCTCAGCTCGGGTAAGAATGCGCCGAAAACCGGCGGCGGCGCGAAAGGGAATGGTCAGCCATCGAAAGATAGCGGTACATCGGGCGCTAACGGTGGGACGACAGGCGCTGATATCAGCGCCTACGCGAAACAGATTCAGGTCGCCATTCAGAGCCGTCTGTATGATGCGAGCCTGTATCAGGGCAAACAATGTGTCTTGCATATTAGCCTGGCGCCGGATGGCTCATTAAAAAGCATTACGTCTGAGGGCGGCGATCCGGCGCTTTGTCAGGCGGCGTTAATGGCGGCAAAAACCGCGAAAATTCCTAAACCGCCAAGCCAGGCTGTTTATGAGAAAATAAAGGATGCCAAACTAGACTTTAAACTGTAGATACTTTTCTTTATGGAAGTTGGAGCAGTTGAGTTGTTACTGGTCCTGGTGGTTTTGTGTATTTGAGTTTGTTAACATTCTGCTAAATTATCGTGGGTCGCAGGCCCAGGTATGGGAGATATGATGAAGCAGGCATTACGAGTAGCATTTGGTTTTCTGATGCTGTGGGCGGCGGTGCTGCACGCAGAAGTCCGTATCGAGATCACCCAGGGGGTGGACTCGGCGCGACCGATTGGCGTTGTGCCTTTTAAATGGGCCGGACCGGGCGCTGCGCCTGAAGATATCGGTGGCATCGTGGCGGCAGATTTACGCAATAGCGGTAAATTTAATCCATTAGACCGGTCCCGACTGCCGCAGCAGCCAGCCACCGCTCAGGAAGTTCAGCCTACCGCATGGTCTGCGCTGGGTATTGATGCCGTCGTCGTTGGGCAGGTAACGCCGAATCCGGACGGTTCCTACAATGTTGCTTATCAGCTGGTTGACACTGGCGGCGCGCCGGGGACTGTACTGGCGCAAAACTCTTATAAAGTGAACAAGCAGTGGCTGCGTTATGCAGGTCATACCGCCAGTGACGAAGTCTTTGAAAAACTGACGGGCATTAAGGGCGCGTTCCGTACTCGTATCGCCTATGTGGTACAGACTAACGGCGGTCAGTTCCCGTATGAACTGCGTGTCTCGGATTACGATGGCTACAATCAGTTCGTAGTGCACCGTTCTCCGCAGCCGTTGATGTCTCCGGCGTGGTCTCCGGACGGCTCAAAACTGGCTTACGTGACATTTGAAAGCGGTCGCTCCGCGCTGGTTATCCAGACGCTGGCAAACGGCGCAGTGCGTCAGGTTGCGTCCTTCCCGCGTCACAACGGCGCGCCGGCCTTCTCGCCGGATGGGACGAAACTGGCGTTCGCGTTATCGAAAACCGGAAGTCTGAACCTGTACGTCATGGATCTCGCCTCCGGCCAGATTCGTCAGATAACGGACGGGCGTAGCAACAATACGGAGCCGACCTGGTTCCCGGACAGCCAGACTCTGGCCTTTACCTCTGACCAGGCTGGACGTCCGCAAGTGTATAAAATGAACATTAACGGCGGTGCGGCGCAACGTATTACCTGGGAAGGTTCGCAAAACCAGGATGCGGATGTCAGCAGCGACGGTAAATTTATGGTAATGGTAAGCTCAAATAACGGGCAGCAGCACATTGCCAAACAAGATCTGGTGACGGGGGGCGTACAGGTTCTGTCGTCAACGTTCCTGGATGAAACGCCAAGTCTGGCACCTAACGGCACGATGGTAATCTACAGCTCTTCTCAGGGGATGGGATCTGTGCTGAATTTGGTTTCTACAGATGGGCGTTTCAAAGCGCGTCTTCCGGCAACTGATGGTCAGGTGAAATCGCCTGCCTGGTCGCCGTATCTGTGATAATAATTAATTGATTACTAAAGGAATTAAAGAAATGCAACTGAACAAAGTGCTGAAGGGCCTGATGATTGCCCTGCCTGTTATGGCAATCGCGGCATGTTCTTCCAACAAGAACGCCAGCAATGACGGTAGCGAAGGCGGTATGCTGAACGGCGCCGGCACGGGTATGGATTCGAACGGTAGCGGCAATATGTCGTCTGAAGAGCAAGCGCGTCTGCAGATGCAGCAGCTGCAGCAGAACAACATCGTTTACTTCGATCTCGACAAGTACGATATCCGTTCTGACTTCGCGGCAATGCTGGATGCGCACGCTAACTTCCTGCGTAGCAACCCGTCTTACAAAGTCACCGTAGAAGGTCACGCGGACGAACGTGGTACGCCTGAGTACAACATCTCCCTGGGCGAACGTCGTGCTAACGCCGTTAAAATGTACCTGCAGGGTAAAGGCGTTTCCGCTGACCAGATCTCCATCGTTTCTTACGGTAAAGAAAAACCTGCCGTACTGGGCCACGACGAAGCGGCTTACGCTAAGAACCGTCGCGCTGTACTGGTTTACTAAGAGAATTGCATGAGCAGTAACTTCAGACATCACCTGTTGAGTCTGTCGTTACTGGTTGGCATAGCGGCCCCCTGGGCCGCTTTTGCTCAGGCGCCAATCAGTAGTGTCGGCTCAGGCTCGGTCGAAGACCGCGTCACTCAACTTGAGCGTATCTCTAACGCTCACAGCCAGCTTTTAACCCAACTTCAGCAGCAGCTCTCCGATAATCAGTCCGATATCGATTCTTTGCGCGGCCAAATCCAGGAAAATCAGTATCAACTGAATCAGGTGATGGAACGCCAGAAGCAAATTATGCTGCAGCTGGGGAGCTTAAATAATGGCGGCGCAGCGCAGCCAGCAGCTGGTGACCAGAGTGGGGCGGCAACCGCTGCGACCTCCGCTCCGGATGCCGGTACGGCAACCTCAGGGGCGCCGGTACAAAGTGGCGATGCGAATACCGATTACAATGCGGCAATTGCGCTGGTGCAGGATAAGTCTCGCCAGGATGACGCGATTGTGGCGTTTCAGAACTTCATCAAGAAATACCCTGATTCTACTTATCAGCCGAACGCCAATTATTGGCTGGGCCAGTTGAATTACAACAAGGGTAAAAAAGATGATGCCGCCTATTATTTCGCCTCGGTAGTAAAAAACTATCCTAAGTCGCCGAAGGCTGCGGACGCGATGTACAAAGTTGGCGTTATCATGCAGGACAAAGGTGATACGGCAAAAGCGAAAGCGGTTTATCAGCAGGTGATTAACAAATATCCTGGCACTGATGGCGCGAAACAGGCGCAGAAGCGTCTTAACGCGATGTAATGCGTACCATGCGACCAGAAAACGCCTTTTTTCTGGTCGCGTCGTGCGATTCCTAAGCAGTTGAGCCCTCTGCGTCGAAATTTTTGTTGCGCTCAAATCTGAAATCAGTAATATATGCCGCCGTTGCCACGGGATATTAAACAACTCGAAAGCAACGCAAAAGTGGGTCGTTAGCTCAGTTGGTAGAGCAGTTGACTTTTAATCAATTGGTCGCAGGTTCGAATCCTGCACGACCCACCA